>NZ_CP126273.1:2703440-3379300 GCF_003234805.2 Curtobacterium sp. MCBD17_040 | reverse complement strand
GGCGCGCTCGTCTCCTCTGGTCGGTCGACGTGGACCGACGGTCGCTCCGGCCGGCTCCCGCACAGCGCCGAGGTCGCCCGCGAGTCGTGGGCGGACCACTCGGCCGTACACAGGGTTGTCCACAGTGTTCTCCACGAGTCGCGGATCGTGCTCGTGCCCGGTCCCGCCGGGTGATCACGGGCCGCGCGCCCCTGGATCAACCCACTGTAATTGCTCGCGGCGCGTCGGACGCAACCGGAGTTGTCCCCAATGTGGAGAATGAGCGGTTGGTCCCGTTCGTTTGACCCACGGCCCCTCCTCACGTACCGTTGAACGGTTGACTGCGGCCAATCGGTCGCGCCCAGAGCGTCCGTTCCCATCGCGTCAACGGACCCAACGTGACCGGACCGCCGCGAGCGTCCGTGTGGAGACGAGATCATGAGCAAGCGCACCTTCCAGCCGAACAACCGCCGCCGCGCCAAGAAGCACGGCTTCCGCGCTCGTATGCGGACCCGCGCCGGCCGTTCCATCCTGGCCGCCCGCCGCAGCAAGGGCCGCACCGAGCTCTCGGCCTAACCCCCGGGGTTGTTGGCCCGAGCCAACCGGATCGTCCGAGGTGACGACTACCGATCCGTCGTGCGTCGTGGTCGCAGGAGCGCCACGGCGCACGCCGTCGTATCGGTGGTCGTCCGTGCCGATGCCGATCCCACCCGGTTCGGGTTCATCGTCTCGAAGGCGGTGGGGAACGCGGTGACCCGGAACCTCGTCCGCCGCAGGCTCAAGGCCATCGCCCACGAACTCGTCGTCGATCACCCTTCCGGGCTCGATGTGGTCGTCCGCGCACTGCCAGCCGCCGCGCAGGCCGGCTGGCCTACCCTCATCGCAGATGTCAGGCAGTGCTTCAGTCGGAGCACGAGCCAGAGCAAGGGTGTGAACAAGGCATGAGACGAGCACTGTCGGCCGTCGCGTTGCTCCCGCGCAACGTGTGCGTGGTGGTGCTGCGCGCGTACCGCGCGGTCGTCTCCCCGCTGTACGGCGAGGTCTGCCGGTACCACCCGTCGTGCTCGCGGTACGCACTCGAGGCCATCCAGCAGTACGGCGTCGTCGTCGGCTCCAGCATGGGCGCCTGGCGTATCGCCCGGTGCAATCCGTGGGCGGCCGGTGGCATCGACGACGTCCGGGCTCGGACCGCGCCCTATCCCGTGACCCGCTTCGGGTTCGTGCTCCCCCGCCCAGCCGGCGACACCCGCGCGCTCGGCACCCGCCGGCTCGACGGCACCCCCGTCCTGGAGACCCGCCCCGTGGACGGCACCCACCGTTCGGCCCCGCAGGCCGCCCCGACCTCCCGGCGTCGCCGGTTGACACCGCACCCCCGAAAGGCGTGACCGCTTCTCATGGAGTTCCTCGAAAACACGATCCTCTGGCCACTCAAATGGGTGGTCTCCGCGATCCTCGTCGGTTTCCATTCGTTGTTCGCGGCCATCGGCATGGACCCGAACGCCGGGATCACCTGGGTGATCTCGATCATCGGTCTGACCCTCGTGGTGCGGGCGGCGCTGATCCCGATCTTCGTCCGGCAGATCAAGAGCCAGCGGCGGATGCTCGAGGTCGCGCCGCAGCTCAAGAAGATCCAGGACAAGTACAAGGGCAAGAAGGACCAGTTCTCGCGTGAGGCCATGTCCCGCGAGACGATGGCGCTGTACAAGGAGACCGGGACGAACCCGCTGAGCTCCTGCCTGCCGCTCATCATCCAGATGCCGGTGTTCCTGAGCCTGTACTCGACGCTCCACACCGCTCAGATCGACAAGACCGGTATCGGCCTGCTGACCACGCCACTGGCCCATTCGTTCGGTGTCGCGAAGCTGTTCGGCGCTCCCCTGCACGAGACGTTCCTCAGCGCCACGGGCTGGGAGGTCCGCCTCATCGCCGCCGCGATGGTCATCATCATGACCGTCTCGCAGTTCGTCACGCAGCTGCAGATCGTGGCCAAGAACATGTCGCCGGAGACCAAGGCGAGCCCGATGTACCGGCAGCAGCGGATGATGCTCTACGTCCTCCCGCTCGTGTTCGTGTTCTCGGGTCTGAGCTTCCCGCTCGGCGTCATGTTCTACTGGCTCGCCTCGAACGTCTGGACGATGGGGCAGCAGTACGTCGTGATCCGGCGCATGCCGACGCCGGGGTCCGAGGCGGCGCTCGCCCGTGAAGCCCGGCTCGCCCGGAAAGCGCAGCGACGTGGCGCGACCGCCGGTGGCGCTCTCGCCGCCGTGAACGACATCCGCGTGACCGAGATCGAGCGTCCTCGCCCGACGACCCAGCGGCAGCAGCCGGTGGGCAAGAACCGCGCCAAGAAGAACGGGAAGAAGTCGTGACCGACGACGAGCTGCTGACCGAGGACGCGCCCGTGTCCGACGAGCCGACCACCGAGGCACCGGTCGACGACGTGGAGGGCGTCGACGACGAGGTCCGTGATGAGGGCGACATCGCTGCCGACTACATCGAGGAACTGCTCGACATCTGCGATCTCGACGGTGACATCGAGATCGAGGAGCGCGGCGGCCGCGTCTACCTCTCGGTGACCGATCAGGGTGGCGCGCTGCGGGTGCTCTCGAAGCCCGACACGGTGTCGGCGCTGCAGGAACTCACCAGGATCGCCGTACAGGCCGAGACCGGCGAATTCAGCCGTCTGATCCTCGACGTCGGTGGCTCGCGCGATGCTCGGGCTTCGGAGCTCGGTCGGCTCGTGGACACGGCGATCGAGCGGATCGAGGCCGGGTCCCCGAGCGCGGCGCTCCCGCCGATGTCGTCGTACGAGCGCAAGCTCGTGCACGATCTCGTGGCCGAGCGCGGCTTCCACTCGGAGTCCGAGGGCGAGGGCCGCGACCGGCACACGGTCGTCACGCGCTGACGTGGTTGACAGCACGGACGAGCGTTCCGCGTCTGGTGAGGGCGACGTGGAGATCGCCTTGACCGAGAGGTTGCCGGTCGAGCCAGAGCCCGACGCTGCCGCGGCGGTGTTCGGCGACCACCTCGAGCAGGTCCGGTCCTTCACGCAGGAACTCGCGCGACGTGGCGAGGAGCTCGGGTTGATCGGACCCCTGGAACTCCCACGGCTCTGGAAGCGACATATCCTCAACTCGGGTGTGGTCGGACCGCTGCTCCTCGAGGGAGCGAAGGTGGGTGACGTCGGATCGGGTGCGGGACTGCCGGGCCTCGTGCTCGCCATCATGCGGCCTGACGTCGAGATGACCCTCATCGAGCCGATGGAGCGGCGCGTCGAGTGGTTGCGTGGTGAAGCGGACCGGCTTGGGCTGCAGAACGTGCGGGTGCTGCGCGCCCGAGCCGAGGACGTCGCGGATGACCTCGTGCTCGATCAGGTGACGGCCCGCGCGGTCAGCGCCCTGAGCAAACTTATCCCGATCACCGTTCCACTCGTCCGCTCGGGCGGCCAGTTGCTGCTCATGAAGGGGGCCCGGGTCGATGCCGAAGTCGATGCGGCACGGAAGGTGATTCTTCGGAAGCGCCTGACGGGCGTCGATGTCATCGAGCTCGGTGCGGGCGTGGTGGAGGAAAGGACCCGGGTCTTCCGGGCTACAGTTGATTGACGTTCCCGTGCGGAGTGTCTGGTCGAGCATCGGACGACTGCTCGCCGCAGCCGCACCAACGTTTCACGTGGAACATCGAGGCGGGGAAGTGCATTCGTGAGTTCATCTACTGACTTCGACGCGACCACGCCACTCGCGCGCGAGATCGCCGACCTCAATCGGCGGCGACGCGCGCTCGCGACGCAGCAGTTCCCGTTGCCCGAGGAGACGCGCGTGTTCACCGTGTCGAACCAGAAGGGCGGCGTCGGCAAGACGACAACGACGGTCAATCTCGCGGCCGCGCTGGCCCGTGGCGGCGCTCGCGTGCTCGTCATCGACCTCGACCCGCAGGGGAATGCCTCGACGGCGCTTGGCGTGGACCACCGCGCGGAGGTCGCCAGCATCTACGACGTGATCGTGGATGAAGCGCCACTCGCCGGCACCATGCAGCAGAGCCCGGAGTCGGAGAATCTGTTCTGCGTGCCGGCGACCATTCACCTGGCGGGCGCAGAGATCGAGCTGGTGTCCCTCGTGGCGCGTGAACAGCGCCTCCGGACCGCGCTGCAGCAGTTCCTCGACGGCGTCGACGAGCCGTTCCACTACGTGTTCATCGACTGCCCGCCGTCGCTGGGTCTGCTGACGATCAACGCGTTCGTGGCGGCCCGTGAGGTGCTCATCCCGATCCAGTGTGAGTACTACGCGCTCGAGGGGCTGAGCCAGCTGCTCCGGAACATCGAGCTGATCGAGCGGCATCTCAACCCGGCGTTGCGGGTGTCAACGATCCTGCTGACCATGTACGACGGCCGGACCAATCTGGCGAACCAGGTCGCGACCGAGGTCCGTGAGCACTTCGGCGACCAAGTCCTCGCCACGCTGATCCCCCGGTCCGTGCGCATCAGTGAGGCTCCGAGCTACGGGCAGAGCGTCGTCAGCTATGACACGAATTCACCAGGGTCGCTCTCGTACTTCGAGGCGGCCGCAGAGATCGCAGCACGAGGAGCGAAGCACTGATGGCACCGAAGCGGACCGGACTCGGCAGGGGCATCGGCGCGCTCATCCCGACGAGCCCCGAGCAACAGGAGCGTCCGGTCGACGTCTTCTTCCCCACGAACACGAGTGCTGCGACCAGGGACCCCGCGACGACCGCGACGGATGCCGTCGCTGCGATCCTTGCCGACGGAGCGTCGCCGAACAGCGTCGGCCAGACCGCCGATGAGCTGGTTGCCGTGCCCGGCGCTCGCCTGGCCAATCTCAACCCCCTGGACATCGTGCCGAACGCCCAGCAGCCACGCTCGGAGTTCCGCGAGGAAGAGCTCCAGGAGCTGGTCCACTCGATCCGCGAGATCGGCGTCCTGCAACCGATCGTCGTTCGTCCCATCGCGGGCGCGGCCGGAACCGAGCCGCGGTACGAGCTCATCATGGGTGAGCGACGGCTGCGGGCCACGAAGGAGCTCGGCCTCGGCACCATCCCGGCGATCATCAAGGAGACGCCTGATGACGCGATGCTGCGCGACGCGCTCCTCGAGAACCTGCACCGTGCGAACCTCAACCCGCTCGAGGAGGCATCGGCCTACCAGCAGCTCCTGGCGGACTTCGGGATCACGCAGGAGCAGCTCGCCGCACGTATCGGGCGTTCGCGGCCACAGATCACGAACACCATCCGCCTGCTCCGACTGCCGTCACCGGTGCAGCGGCGCGTCGCAGCCGGTGTCCTGAGCGCTGGCCATGCTCGCGCGATCCTCTCGGCGCCCGACGCCGAGGCGATGGAGTACCTCGCCGAGAAGATCGTGAACGAGGACCTGTCTGTCCGGGCCGCTGAGGCAGCCGCAGCGGCACTCTCGGCCAAGACGCCCTCGGTGCGGCCGCGGACGGAGCCGTCCAAGCGGCAAGCTCATCTCAACGACCTCGCGGAACGCCTCGGTGACCGCCTCAACACGCGCGTGAAGATCCAGCTGGGGTCGCGCAAGGGCACGCTGAGCATCGACTTCGCAACGATCGAGGATCTCAATCGGATCCTCGAGGACCTGCGGAACGAGGCAGTCGCCGACGCGGCGTCCTGACGTTTCACGTGGAACATCGTGAGGCGCGTCGGCCGGTGGCGTCCGAAGGGCGTCTGCGGCGCTGATCACGATCAGCTCGATGCGTGGCTCGCGCCCTGATCGTGCATTCTGCGCACGCCGTCCTTGGACCAGTCGAGCCGCTGGTGCGACCGATCCGGTGTGGCAACGCGTGCGCTGATGGTCGTGCGACGGTGGGAGTCGAGAGACTGGCGTGGCGAGCACGTTCCACGTGAAACAAGGGCCGCCCTCCTGCTGGTCGCGCCGCAGCCGGTGCGCGTGACGCCGCGGCGTTGCGCGCGGACCGCGAACAAAGCGTGACGCGATGCAAACGGAGGATGACTTGACGGCCGTCGCGGGGATGGAACTACGAGCACTGGGAGTCGGGTCCCCCCCGCAGATGGCAACGCCACGGCACGACGAGCGGCTTGGCCGCGGTGTCTCGACGACGACGGACGGCAGGCCGGAGATCGCTGCAAGAGGTTGACCGCGGCGCTGGTGGCTCGCGCTCGGATGAGCGCGGGGGATCGCGCCGGGACGTTGATCGGGTCCGCCAGAGTGGCAGCGAGACGGGCGGCGGTTGGGCCGTCAGGTGGGCGGCGAGTCGGGTGACGCGTGAGGCGGAGCGCGAGGCGTCGGATGGGCGGCGATCCGGGCAGCCATCCGGGCGGCGCGTGAGGGGACCACGATGGGTGATCCTCGCAGCCACCGCGGGCGTACGCGGCCGTCGCGAGGCCGGGTGTGCGGATCGTGATCGGTGCGCCTCGGCGCGCCTCGTCGCCCAGGTGGGCCGTCCTCGGCACCCGGGCGGCGAACAGGCTACGCTCGGTGGACGCGGAGCCGGGCCACCGCAGCGCACGATCGCACAGTCGTGTCCCGGCGTCCTCGGTCTGCTGTTGTTCGGCCGCCACGCAGATCGTGCTGCCGCTGTGCGCCCGGTACGCCGATCAGCTTGCTCCTGCGGGGACAACTGCGGGGCCCGACCGCACGCCGATCAGGACGACCGGTGGCCAACTCCGGCCGTCGCGTTCACCCTCGCCATGCCACAGAACCGAGTCGTCTCCAGCTGCGCCTGGAGCAGCCGAATGTTTCACGTGGAACGCGCGTGCACTGCGCTGCCCGGGACCGGCCCGCGCTGCTCGGGACCGGGCTGATCCCCCGTGGGACAGACGACCGCTACCGGCGATGGTCGCGGATGGCCTGCTCGGCGAGTTCGGCATAGACCCACCCGAGGTCATGACCGGAGGCCAAGAGGGCCTGCGGCACGAGCGACGTCTCGGTGAGTCCGGGAAGGACGTTCACCTCGAGGAACCACGGTGTCTCAACCGCGTCGACGATCATGTCGACGCGCGAGATGTGCCGGAGGCCGAGCGCGACGTGTGCGGCGACTGCTGCCTCGGCCGCCGCCGCTGCGGCTGCGGCCGACAAGCGCGCCGGGGTGTAGAAGGTCGTCTCACCAGCGTTGTACCGCGCCTCGTACCCGTACACGCCCGATCGCGGGACGATCTCGACGGGAGCGAGGGGCACCGGGCCATCACCGGTGTCGACCACCCCGACGGCGATCTCGGTCCCGGTGATGAGCTGCTCGACGATGACGTCGTCGCAGTAGGTGTACGCCGTGACCATCGCTCGCGGCAGATCGGCCGTGTCGTGGACCAGGGTGACGCCCTGCGCGCTGCCACCGCGGGCGGGCTTGACCACGAGGGGGATCGGGTGCTCGTCCGCGATGGCCGCGAGCACGCTGACGGCGCCGAGTTCGCGGAAGACGTCGTGCGACAGGGTGACCGATCGCGGCGTGCGAACGCCCGCCCGAGCGGCGAGTGCGGATGCGGTCGGTTTGTCCCACGCGAGGCGAGCCGAGGTGGCGCGCGAACCGACGAACGGCACGTCGAGTGCCTCGAGGATGCCGCGGAGCGCGCCGTCCTCACCGCTGGCGCCGTGGAGCGCGGGCCAGACGACGTCGGGCTGAAGTTCGCGCAGCGCGGGCAGCAGCGTCGCGTCGGCGTCCCGGAGATCGACCTGCCAGCCGTAGCCGATGAGCGAGTCGGCCACGCGTCGTCCGGAACGGAGCGAGATGTCCCGCTCGTGCGAGATGCCCCCCGCGACGACGACGACGTGACGACGGGCGAACTCCACCATGATGCGTTCCTCGAGTGCGGCCGCGCGGCGCGCGGCGTGATGAATCCCTGGTCAGGAGCGGTCGGCCGAGACGGCGACGCGGGTCAGGACATGTTCGGCGGCGGTGCGGAGACCGTCTGGGCGGGGTCGGTGATCGGCGCCGGCCGGGCGGCGGTGCCGAAGGTCTCGATGAGCTCGAGTTCATCGTTCACGACGGTCGCGAGCCGCTTCACGCCGGTGCGGATCTGCTCCGGTGTGGGGTAGCAGAAGGAGAGACGCATGTGTCCGCCCCCGCGGCCGTCCGCGAAGAACGCGGTACCCGGCGTGTAGGCGACGAGTTCCTTGACCGCGCGGGGCAGCATCGCCTTGGAGTCGAGCTGGTCCGGCAGCGTGAGCCACACGAAGAACCCGCCGTTCGGCGTGGTCCACCGCAGGTCGGGGAGGAACTCGGCGAGGGCGGCGAGCATGGCGTCGCGGCGCTCCGCGTAGAGACCGCGGAAGGTGGTGATCTGGGCCTTCCAGTCCGCGGCATCGAGGTACGCGTTCACGACGTACTGTCCGAACGAGTTCGGTGCGAGCACAGCGGATTCGTTCGCGAGCACGAGCTTCTCGCGGATGGCGTGCGGCGCGAGGGCCCAGCCGACGCGGAATCCCGGGGCGAGGGTCTTCGAGAAGGAGCCGAGGTACACGACGCCGTCCTCGTCGATCGAGCGGATGGCCTGCGGCGCCGGCTCGTCGAACCAGAGGAGACCGTAGGGGTTGTCCTCGAGCACGAGGATCTGGTTCGACCGGCAGATGTCGAGGATCTCGATGCGGCGTTCGCGGCTCATCGTGACGCCCGCGGGGTTGTGGAAGTTCGGGATGGTGTACAGGAACTTCATGCGCTTGCCGGCGGCCCTGAGGCGGGCGATGGTCTCGCGCAGGGCCTCGGGGACCAGGCCCTGGTCGTCCATGGCCACGTGCACGGTCTCGGCCTGGTACGAGCGGAACACACCGATCGCACCGACGTACGACGGCGACTCCGCCAGGACGACGTCGCCCGGATCGATGAACAGCCGCGTGACGAGGTCGAGGGCGTGCTGGGAACCCGTGGTGACGACGACGTCCTCGGCGCTCGCACGGACGCCCTCGAGCGCCATGATGTCGACGATGTGCTCACGGAGGGTCCGGAGACCCTGGCCGCCGCCGTACTGCAGCGCCATGGCAGCGTCGTGCTCCATGACCCGGTCGATGGACCCGGTGACGAGCTCGCGGGGGAGCGCGGACACGAACGGCATGCCGCCGGCCAGGGAGACGACCTCGGGGCGGGATGCGACGGCGAACAGTGCTCGGACCTCGGATGCGCTCAGCCCTGCGGTGCGCTGGGCGTAGGAGTCGTACCACGGGTCGAGGCTGGTTCCCCGGTCGGTCATCGCATGGTCTCCGATCACTCGGGCGCCGATCGCGGACGACGACGCCGACGCCGACGGACGGCGTTCCGGCCACGATACGGCATGCCCGTGCACGCCCGTCGGTCCCCGCGCAGGCCAGTTCCGGACGCGTGGCTCCGCGTGGATGACGGAAGCCCCGCCTCCCGGATCGGGAGACGGGGCTTCAGGAGCCGTCGGGGCTGGTGTCAGACCAGGAACTCGGCCAGGTCGGCCTCGAGCGCCGGCTTCGGCTTCGCACCGATCACGGTCTTGACGACCTCACCGCCACGGAAGACCTTCATCGCGGGGATCGAGGTGATCTGGTACTGCATGGCGGACTGGGGGTTCTCGTCCACGTTGAGCTTGACGATCTCGATCTTGTCGCTGTGCTCCGACGCGATCTGGTCGAGGATCGGGGAGACCGCACGACACGGCCCGCACCACTCGGCCCAGAAGTCGACGAGGATCGTCTTGTCGGACTGCAGCACGTCGCTCGAGAACGACGCGTCGGTCACTGCCTTGGCGTTGGACATGGTTCCTGCTTCCTTCGGTTGGTCGTTGTGGACAACATCGACGTCCGTGTCGCTATTCCGTTGGACGGGAGGCACGGCGCGGCCGGGCGCGACCGCTCAGCTCCCGACCGTGGCCGGCTCGACCGGCGAGATCGTGACGGGCTCGACCGGGACCGGACCGTCCGCCAGGGCGGCGAGCTCGGGCTCGAGGTCGGCGAGGAACTTCTCGGCGTCGAGGGCCGCCACCGTGCCGGAACCGGCCGCGGTGATCGCCTGCCGGTAGGTCGGGTCGATGACGTCACCGGCCGCGAAGACGCCGGACAGGTTCGTGCGCGACGAGCGTCCGTCGACGGCGATGGTGCCCTCGGGGGCGAGGTCGACCTGGCCGTGGATGAGGTGCGTACGCGGGTCGTTGCCGATCGCGATGAACAGACCGTCGAGGGGCAGCTGCGACTCCTCGCCGGTGGTGGTGTCGCGGAGCGTGACGCCCTCGACCGAGGTCTCACCGTGGATGGCGACGACCTCCTTGTTCCACGCGAACGCGATCTTCGGGTCGTTGAACGCGCGGTCCTGCATGATCTTCGACGCGCGCAGGACGTCCTTGCGGTGGATCACCGTCACCGTGTCGGCGAAGCGGGTGAGGAACGTGGCTTCCTCCATCGCGGAGTCGCCACCGCCGACGACGGCGATGTTCTTCTGGCGGAAGAAGAAGCCGTCGCAGGTCGCGCACCACGACACGCCGTGGCCCGACAGGCGCTGCTCGTCCGGGAGGCCCAGGTTGCGGTAGGCGGAGCCGGTCGCGTAGATCACGGCGAGCGACTCGTAGGTCTGGCCGCCACCGACGGTGACCTTCTTGACGTCGCCCGTGAGGTCGACGGACACGGCGTCGTCGTACAGGATCTCCGCGCCGAACTTCTCGGCCTGCTCCTGCATCTTCATCATGAGGTCGGGGCCTTGGATGCCCTCCGGGAAGCCGGGGAAGTTCTCGACCTCGGTGGTCTTGGTGAGCTCGCCGCCGGTCTCGACGCTGGACGCGACCACGAGGGGCTTCAGCTCGGCGCGCGCGCTGTAGATCGCGGCCGTCAGCGCGGCGGGACCGGAGCCGATGATGATGAGCTGGCGCATGCCTGGTGCCCTTTCGTCGTGAACGTCCTGGAGGACCGGACCGGTGCCTCCCGGTCCGATCGGATCAACACATGGTACCGGCGGCGCATTCCGCCGCTCGGCCCGCGTTCAGCGTCCGAGACGGGCCCGGAGGAGGCCCACCGCGCTTCGGATCTCGCCGTTGCGCGTGAGGACGAGCACGGCCACGTACACGACCACCATGGCGGCCGCGGTGAGCGCGAGGGTGATGAGCGCACTCGTGACGTCCGTCATCGCGAACCCGCCGGCTCGGAACGCCCCGAAGAACGCGGCGACGGCGACCCCGGCGGCCCCGGCGACGATCGCGGCGACGACGAACTGCACGTGCGAGCGCGTCACGGCGCCGCCCTCGATGCCGGCGAGGCGTCGGCGGACGATGACGAGCGCGACGACGGTCTGGGCGCTGCCGGCGAGCGTGGTGGTGATCGCGACGCCGACGCCGATGGCCGAGCCGGGCAGGGCCGCGACGGCGAGCGCGCCGATGACGAACAGCCCGGACTGCACGAGCTGCATGAAGAACGGCGTGCGGTGGTCGTGGAGGGCCCAGAACACCCGCTGGATGATGAACAACATGCTGAACAGCACCAGGCCGGGCATGTAGGCGACGAGCACGAAGGCCATCGACCGGACGTCCGTGAAGGCGTGCTCGTAGATCCGGGCGAACGGGAACGCCAGGACGATGAGGGCGACCGACGCGAACACGGTGAACAGACCGACGATCCGGAGCGACTGCGACAGGTTCCGGCGGACCGCGGCGATGTCACCCCGTTCCGCGTCGTGGCTCATCCGGGTGAAGTAGGCGGTGGCGATCGACACGGTGATGATCGAGTGCGGCAGCATGAACAGCAGCCACGAGTTCTGCAGCGTCGCGTTGCCCGCGCCCGTGCCGAGGGACGCCACCCGCGACTGCACGATGCCCGCGAGCTGCGTCACGAGGATCATGAGGAACAGCCAGCCGGCCGCGGTGCCCGTCGCCTTGAGGCCCACCCCGCGCCACCGGAAGTCGGGACGGAACCCCAGGCCGGCACGACGCCAGAAGAGCAGCAGGAACGCCGCCTGCACCGCGACGCCCAGAGTGGCGCTCCCCGCGAGCACGGCGATCTTCGTCGGCGTCCAGTCGCCTGCGTCGCTGTTGAGCCCGCGCGTGCCGAAGAGGGCGATGAACACGACGAGCCCGGCGATCGCGATGACGTTGTTGAGGAGCGGCGCCCACGTGAAGGGCCCGAACACCTGGCGGGCGTTGAGGACCTCGCCGAGCAGCGAGTACAGCGCGTAGAAGAGGATCTGCGGCAGGCACCAGAACGCGAACGCGACCGCCAGTGCGGTGGTGTCGTCCGCGAAGCCCTTGCCGCCGCTGCCCGCGGACTGGCTGTACAGGTGGACGAGCAGGGGCGCGATCGCGGTGGCGACGACGGTGACGCCGAGGAACACGATGCCGCCGAGCGTGACGATCCGGTTGATGTACGCCTGACCGCCGTCGGCGTGCTGCTTCATCGAGCGGACGATCTGCGGGATGAGGACCGCGCTGAGCAGGCCGCCCGCGATGAGCGCGTAGATGTTGTTCGGCAGCTGGTTCGAGACGGCGAAGGCGTTGGCGGCGGCGCTGCCGGACTGGCCGATCGCGGCCGCGAGGACGAACGTCTTGGCGAACCCGAGGACGCGCGACACCATCGTGCCGATCGCGAGCAGGGCGCTGGCCCGGCCGAGGCCGCGTTCCGCCGGGGCGGTCGGGGCAGCGCCGCCGGTCGGAGCCGCGCCGCCGGTCGGGGTCGCGCCGCCGGTCGGAGCCGCACCGTCGATCGCGCCCGCTGCCGCGACCGCGCCCGCCCCGACGGCCGCGTCCGTCGTGCCCGGGGTGCCGGCGGTGGGTGCCGCGGCACCGATGGGGGTCCCGGCGAGTGGAGCCGTGCCTCCCGGCCGAGCGGTCTGGAGGTCGTCGGTCACGTCGTTCCGTTCTCGTGCGCCCGTCGGGCGTGCAGCGGCGACGGCGGCGGGTGTGGCGACGGCCGTGGATGCGGTGGCCGCGGGGGCCGGGGCCGACGCGGCCACCGGCTGGTCGTCGAGCGGACGGTTGGGGTCGTCGTCGTCCTCAGGAGGCGCGCCACCGGACCGGCGACGGAGGCGTCGGCGGATGTTGCGCAGGATCCCGAGGCCGAAGATCACCACGACCGCGGCTCCGGCGAGGCCGGTGATGATGGTCTCCCACTGGGCCTGCACGTTGATCTCGACCGCGCTCGGCTGCGCGACGCGCGTCCCGGTGGAGCTCGTCAACGTGAGCTGGAGCTGCACCTTGCCGTTCGCGACGGACTGCACGGGGAATGTGATGCGCGACTGCGACTCGGGCTGGACGGTGACCTGGAGCGCGTTCTTCTCGACCCGGAGGAACGAGTTCGACGGCGTGACCGTCAGGTAGACGGTCACGGGGAACTCGGACTTGTTGCGGACGGAGATCGGCAGGGACGACCGGTCGCCGAGCAGGGTGATGGAGCTCGAGTCGACGATCCCGACGGAGTCGACGACGGCGTTCGCGCGTTTCACCCGGACGGCCACGGCACGCTGCAGTCCCGCGAGGTCGGTCGTCCACGCGGTCGAGGCGAGGGCGAGCGTGTGGAGCCGGGTCGGCGCCGTGAGGTCGGTGGGGGTGGTCAGGGCGGTCGAGAACGCGGTGACGGCACTCTCGGACTGGACGAGCTGGCGGAGCTGCGCGAGGCGGTCGTCGGGCTCGGCGTGGTTGCTCACCGAGACGCTCGTCGGCGCGGTGCCGATGGTCGTCGAGAGGTCCGTGGGCGAGACCCACGGCATCGACTCGAGCGCGTCGAGCGTGTCGGACATGCGGGTCGGGTCGGTCGGCCATGAACGGTCGAACGTCAGGAGGATCGGGGCGGAGGTGCTCGCCTGGCGCGTCGTCGTCGCGAGGGTGGCGGTGAGCGCCGCCATCGCGCTCTGCCACGACGCCTGATCGGGTGCGTCCGCGGCGTCGTCGAGGAGCGCGCTCAGCCGTTCGTCGGACACGAGGAGGTCGGCGGTCCCGGCCTTGGCGGAGGCGGCGACCGTGGTGTCCGCGCCGGCCGTGGTGTTCCCGTTCGCGACGATGGTGTGCTGGTAACCCCCCTTGGCGAGTACCGGGAGGTCGTCCGAGGTGACGGTGTCCTCGTCCGGCCAGGCGATCGAGGGCAGCGTGTACGGGAAGTCGAGCAGGGTCTGCATCGTCGGCAGCGTGGGCGCGGCGGGTGTGGGCTCGCCTCCCGGCTGACCCGTGCCGGGCGCCGGGGTTGCGTCGGTGCCGGCGGTCGTTCCGGTTCCGGCCGCCGTTCCGGTCTCACCCCCGGTGCTGGTTCCGGCGCCGGCGCTCGTCCCCGTGCCTCCACCGGCCGACGTGGACGGGCCTGCACCGGCGGTCGGCGCCGCGCTCGCGGCGGCCGCGCCGGCGCCGCTCGCACCGTCCGTCGTCCCGGTCGCGGTGGCGGTCGGCGTCGGCGTGACCGCACCGGGGAAGTGCCGTGGGTCGACGTCCTGGTCGAACGAGATCGGCGTGAAGACGCCCGGCGCTCCCGCCTGCCGGAGGCCCGTCAGGTCGGCGTCGGCGTAGGGGAGCGCGAACGTCTCGTTCCGGGCGGCGGTCAGACGGTCGAGCCAGGTCATCGCGGACTCGGGGGCGTCCTGGCCCAGGAGCCGGATCGAGACGATGATCCGCGGGTCGATGCCGATCGCGACGTTGTGGTCGATGGCGGCGTCGAGCTGCGCCGTGAGCGTGCCGTCGACGGCGGTGTCCGCGGCGAGCTCCGACGCCGACAGCGTGGTCGACGTCGTCGCGGGCACGGTGATCGGCATCACGACGGAGACGTCCGTGGGCTGCTGCGTCAGCGACGGGTACCAGGTGATGGCCGAGCGGCCGACGACGTCGACCGAGCCCGACGCGTACGAGACCGCGAGGCGGCGCGCGCCGAACGAGTAGCCGTCGAGGCCGACCGTGGCCGACGGGATCGTGATGTCGGTCATCGTGACCGTGTGGTGCGCGGGGACCACCGGGACGTCGAAACTCGTCAGGTAGGAGCCGAGGTAACCGTCTGAGCTGGTGTCCTCGAGCCAGTCCTCGAGGTCGGACCGGTCCCCGGTCACGCTCCGCGACAGGGAGACGTCCGCGGTGGTCGCCGCGAGGTCCGTGTCGGTGCCGTTCGTCACGGTGACCGTCAGGGTGAGGTCCTGGTCCGTCTTGAGCACGCCCTGGTCCGTCGCCGCCACCGACAGGGAGGCCGTGGTCGCCGTGGTGGGCGCCGCTGCGTTCTTCTGCGCGGGGTGGGTGGGCGCGGGCGTCGCGGTGCTGGCGTTCGTGCCGGTGGGACCGGGGGTCGCGACCGCGCGTGCACTGCTCGTGGCCGACGCGGCGTGGCCGCTGCTGGCCGCTGCATGGCTGCTGCTCGCCGCCTCCGCGACTCCGGGCGCGCCGACGACGCCGAGGGCGACCAGCGCGGTCACCGCGGCGGCGAGTGGCGTTCGGAGGATGTGCATGGAAGAGGCGCCCGGGACCGTCCGGGCCTCGGACGAGTGTAGGAGGCCCAGCCGGAGACGCAGCCGAGGAGGCACGGCACGGCCGGGTTCTGGGATGATCGACGGGTCATGCCCTCCGTCGCACACGCCGTGGAACGCCTCGGTCACCTCGCCGAGTCCGCACCCGTCGCCACCCTGGCCGCCGCCTTCGCCGAGGCCGGCCACGAACTCGCGCTCGTCGGCGGTCCCGTCCGCGACGCCTTCCTCGGCCGGCCCGTGACCGACCTCGACTTCACGACGGACGCCCGGCCCGACGAGATCCTCCGGATCGTGGAACCGATCGCGAGCGCGACCTGGGACGTCGGGCGACAGTTCGGCACCATCGCGGCCCGCGTGCGTGGCGAGCAGGTCGAGATCACGACGTACCGCAGCGACGTGTACGACGGCGAGACCCGGAAGCCCGAGGTCGAGTTCGGATCGGCCATCACCGAGGACCTGGTCCGCCGGGACTTCACCGTCAACGCGATGGCCCTGCGACTCCCCCAGCGCGAGCTCGTCGACGTGGCCGACGGCGTCGAGGACCTGCTCGCCGGTCGCCTGCGCACCCCGCAGAGCGCCGTCGTGTCCTTCCGCGACGACCCGCTCCGCATGATGCGTGCGGCACGGTTCACGGGCCAGCTCGGGTTCACCGTGAGCGACGACGTCCGCGCCGCGATGACCGAGCTCGCCGGCTCGATCGCGATCGTCTCCGCCGAGCGCGTGCGCGACGAGTTCGTCAAGCTGCTCGCCACGGACGACCCCGTGCCCGGGCTGCGCCTCCTCGTCGACACGGGCATCGCCGAGCGGGTGCTGCCGGAACTCCCGGCGATGCAGCTCGAGATCGACGAGCACCACCACCACAAGGACGTCTACGAGCACTCGCTCACCGTGCTCACGCAGGCGATCGGCTACGAGCACGAACGGCACGCCGGCGACGCGCCCGACATCGTCCTCCGCGTCGCCGCATTGCTCCACGACATCGGCAAGCCCGCCACCCGCCGCCTGGAGCCCGGCGGCGTCGTGAGCTTCCACCACCACGACCTCGTCGGTGCCAAGCTCGCCCGCAAGCGGCTCCGCGCGCTGCGGTTCGACAACGAGACCGTCGCCGCCGTCACGAAGCTCATCGAGCTGCACCTGCGGTTCTTCGGCTACACGGACGGCGCGTGGACGGACTCGGCCGTGCGCCGCTACGTCCGCGACGCCGGCGACCAGCTCGAGCGGCTCCACGAGCTCACCCGCTCGGACGTCACGACGCGCAACCGCCGCAAGGCCGACCGGCTCGGGTTCGCGTACGACGACCTGGAGGACCGGATCGCCGCCCTGCGCGACCGGGAGGAACTCGACGCCATGCGTCCCGACCTGACGGGCGACGACATCATGCGGATCCTCGGCATCCGCCCCGGGCGCGAGGTCGGCGAGGCCTACCGGTTCCTGCTCGAGGCCCGCATGGACGAGGGGCCCCTCGGACCCGACGAGGCGGAGCGTCGCCTGCGCGCCTGGTGGGCCGAGCGGGGCTGATCCGCACCACCCGACCACGGTGCGGGCGTTCGGGCTGGGGAGAACGCTTGCCGGGCCTCCCGGCCGTCGGCTAGTCTTGTCAGGTTGTGCCCACCGCCTTCGTGGTGGTCGCACACATGCATCAACCCTCCTGCTCCGGAAAGACCGGAGCCGTTCTAGACCAAGGGAGGTGGGTTCCGCATGCACCAGTACGAACTGATGGTCATCCTCGACCCCGAGATCGACGAGCGCACGGTCGCTCCGTCGCTCGACCGGTTCCTCGCAGTCATCCGCAACGACGGTGGCACCGTCGACAACGTGGACGTCTGGGGCCGTCGTCGTCTCGCGTACGAGATCAACAAGAAGTCCGAGGGCATCTACGCCGTCGTCAACATGACGGCGAACGCCGACGCCGCCAAGGAACTCGACCGCCAGCTCGGTCTCTCCGAGGCCGTGCTCCGCACCAAGGTCCTCCGCGCCGAGGAGGCGATCGCCCAGGTCGCCGCCGCCAAGAAGCTCTCCGACGAGCGCGCCGCCCGCAAGGCCGCGGCCGCCACGAAGAGCGCCGAGTAGCCCGTGGCCGGCGAGACCGTCATCACGGTGGTGGGCAACCTCACCAGCGATCCCGAGCTGCGGTACACGCAGAACGGCCTCGCGGTGGCGAACTTCACCATCGCGTCGACACCGCGCACGTTCGACCGTCAGGCGAACGAGTGGAAGGACGGCGACGCGCTGTTCCTCCGTGCGAGTGTCTGGCGTGAGTTCGCCGAGCACGTCGCGGGATCGCTGACCAAGGGCTCGCGCGTCATCGCGCAGGGTCGTCTGCGTCAGCGCTCCTACCAGGACCGCGAAGGCCAGCAGCGCACGAGCATCGAGCTCGAGGTCGACGAGATCGGCCCCTCGCTCCGCTACGCGACCGCCCAGGTCACCCGCGCCTCCGGTGGTGGTGGCGGCGGTGGCCGCGGCCAGGTCGGTGGCGGCAACGGTGGCGGCGGCGGCGGCTACAACGGTGGCGCGCAGTCCGACGAACCGTGGTCCCCGCAGGGCAACCAGGGTGGCAACACGTCCTCGTCGGACGTGTGGAACACCCCGGGCGGCACCTACGACGACGAAACCCCGTTCTGATCAGTCGGCTCCCCCGCTGATCCGGAAACAGAACTAGAAGGAATCCCCCAATGGCTGGAAAGAGCAGCGGCGACCGCCGCAAGCCTCGCGGAGGCAAGGGCGGCAAGAACGCCGCCCCCGCGAAGTCGATCAAGGTCGGCGTCATCGACTACAAGGACGTCGCGACCCTGCGCAAGTTCATCTCCGAGCGCGGCAAGATCCGTGCCCGCCGTATCACCGGCGTCTCCGTCCAGGAGCAGCGCCTCATCGCCCGTGCCGTGAAGAACGCCCGCGAGATGGCGCTCCTCCCCTACGCCGGCTCCGGCCGCTGATCGGAGGATCACCCATGTCGAAGCTCATCCTCACCCACGAGGTCTCCGGCCTCGGTTCCGCCGGTGACGTCGTCGACGTCAAGAACGGCTACGCCCGCAACTACCTGATCCCGCAGGGCTTCGCCGTCGCGTGGTCGCGTGGTGGTCAGAAGCAGGTCGAGTCGATCCAGGCCGCCCGCGCCGCGCGCGAGCTGGCCACGATCGAAGAGGCCCAGGACCTCAAGCTCAAGCTGCAGAACGCCGTCGTCACGCTGACCGTCAAGGCCGGCAAGGACGGCCGCCTGTTCGGCTCGGTCCGCCCGGGCGACGTCGCCGACGCCGTGCAGGCGCAGGGCATCGGCTCGCTCGACAAGCGCAAGATCGAGGTCCCCGGGTCGATCAAGTCCGTCGGCGAGCACGAGGCCACGGTCCGGCTCCGCGAGGACATCGTCGCGACCATCGCGCTGAAGGTCGTCGCCGCCAAGTAGTTCCGTCCGGGCCGGCGCTGCCGGTCCGACCGCCGAGGGCGGGTCTCCCAGTCGGGAGGCCCGCCCTTCGTCGTCCCCGCAGCCTCGTCCGGCTTCGCTGCTCTTCGACAGTCCGGCGGTCGTCCGACATCGGATCGGCGGTCGTCGGATGCACACGCACGAGATGCGGTTGCATGCGACGACCCGACTGCTGTCGGACGACAACGGTCCTGTCGATTCGGGCCCCCTGTCGGGAGGCGCGGTGGCGGTCCGTCCCGCCGGCCGGGACCGGGGCGAGGCCGGTGGGGTACGCGTGTCCTCCTGGTTGCGGACAGCAACTCCGCGTGGTTCCGGCGCGCGCCCAGCGACACCCGTCGCGCTGTTGACCCGGGGACCGTTCCGGGGGACAAGTGCGCATGTGGTGGGGCTGGGAGCGTGGGACGTGGTACTCCACATCAGGCCGCCCTGTCCAGGTTCTATGCACAGGCAGGACGTCAAGTCGGGAACCTTCAACCGGCACTCTAAACAACGTTGTGCACACACGGTGTGCAACCGGAAAAGCCCGGTCAGAAGCGGTTTATTTCGCCCCTGTCCCCGCTCCTCCACAGGAGTTTCCACAGTTGTCCCCACCGCTTTCCGGCGTGTTCCCCGTGTCATCCACAAAGTTATCCACAGGACCTCTTGCTGGGGATAACTTCGCTCCCCTAGCCTGCGGGAGCGACTCGGGCAGGGGGCATGGAACGGGTCGTCACGGGACCGGAACGACCGTCGCGCTCGAGCCGCGAGGGTGGTGTCGGGGGGTGGCGGTACCAATGGTGGGACGGGCCTCCCGGATCATGCTCGAACGGCCCGGACAGGCCGACCAGGACAGTGAGGAGTCTGCGTGTCGATCGCGCATCTCGGTGCACCACCGGACATGGCCGAACGGGGCATGGAGCGGACGCCGCCCCACGATCTGCTGGCCGAGCAGTCGACCATCGGCGGCATGCTGCTGTCGAAGGACGCCGTCGCCGACGTGATCGAGACCGCGCGGGGCGTGGACTTCTACATCCCCAAGCACGAGGTCATCTTCGACGCGATCCTGTCGCTGTACTCGCACGGTGAGCCGACCGACGTCATCGCGGTGACCGACGAGCTCACCAAGACGGCCATGCTGTCCCGGGCCGGTGGCGCCGAGTACCTGCACTCCCTGACCTCGCTCGTGCCCACGGCGGCCAACGCGGGCTACTACGCCGCGATCGTCGCCGAGAAGGCCGTGCTCCGTCGCCTGGTCGAGGCCGGCACGCGCATCGTGCAGATGGGCTACGCGTCCGAGGGTGAGGTCACCGACCTCGTCAACAACGCCCAGGCCGAGGTCTACAACGTCGCGGGTGGCGTGCAGACCGAGGACTACGTGCCGCTCACCGAGGCCATCGGCTCCGCCATCGACGAGATCGAGGCCGCCAAGGGCCGCGACGGGCAGATGACCGGCGTGCCGACCGGGTTCGCCGGGCTCGACGCCCTGACGAACGGGTTCCACCCCGGCCAGCTCATCATCGTCGCGGCGCGCCCGGCGCTCGGCAAGTCGACGCTCGCCCTCGACCTCGCTCGCGCCGCCGCCGTCAAGCACAACCAGACCGCGGCGTTCTTCTCGCTCGAGATGGGCCGCTCCGAGATCGCCATGCGCCTGCTGTCCGCCGAGTCGAGCGTGCCGCTGCAGAACATGCGCAAGGGCACCGTCGACGCCCGCGACTGGACGACCATCGCCCAGACCCGCGGTCGGATCAACGACGCCCCGTTCTTCATCGACGACTCCCCCAACATGACGCTCGTCGAGATCCGAGCCAAGTGCCGGCGGCTCAAGCAGCAGCACGACCTCAAGCTCGTCGTCATCGACTACCTGCAGCTCATGACGAGCGGCAAGCGGGTCGAGAGCCGCCAGCAAGAGGTCTCGGAGTTCTCTCGCGCGCTCAAGCTCATGGCCAAGGAGCTCCAGGTCCCGGTCATCGCGCTCTCGCAGCTCAACCGTGGCCCCGAGCAGCGCGCGGACAAGAAGCCCCAGATCTCGGACCTGCGCGAGTCGGGCTCGATCGAGCAGGACGCCGACATGGTCATCCTGCTGCACCGCGAGTCCGCCTACGAGAAGGACAACCCGCGGCAGGGCGAGGCGGACTTCATCGTCGCGAAGCACCGCAACGGGCCGACGGACACGATCACGGTGGCGTTCCACGGGATGTTCTCGCGGTTCGTGGACATGCCGCAGTAGGGGAACTTGTCGCCCCGCACGCAACGTGTCTCCTCCGCGTTCAACTTGTCGCCGAACGGTTCACGGTGAGACGTTCCGGTCCACGACGCGACGCGAGGGCCGCTCCGCTCGCGCGAGGCGTCCGCATAACGTGCCTTGACTGAGAGAGGTCGCGGACCACCTATGTGAGACGGGGCTGGCAGCGAGCGCGAGGACGACATCGTCAGCGATGCTGCGACCTCGGTCGGGTACGAGGCTCCACGTTCGTTGCAAGGAAGCCTCGTCCGGTAGACGATCGGCTGTCGGACGTTCTGGGGCCGCGGCCATGATGAGGTCTATGCCTGCAGAGATCAACGACACCATGTCCGCGATCGTCGCTGCCGGTCGGCGTCATTCGGTCGGAGTCCGCGCGGACGGGACGTTGGTGGCCGCCGGCGATGCGCGCGCCGAGGAGTGCCAGGTACAGGCGTGGGAGCACGTCGTCGCCGTCGCGGTCGGGAATGTCCACACGGCACCGAACACGGGACGTTCTCACACGGTGGCGCTCACCGCGGATGGTGCGCTCCTTGCGGTTGGGTGGAACGGGGACGGGCAGTGCGAGGTCGGCTCTTGGATGGAGGTCACCGCGATCGCCGCAGGCTGGCGGCGAACCCTCGCGGTACTCACGGACGGCACCGCCCGAGCCGCGGGCCGACCGAACGAAGGAGCGTGCAACGTCGAATCTTGGACAGACCTTCTCGGGGTCGCAGCGGGTGACTGGCACTCGATCGGACTCAGGAGAGACGGCACAGTCCTCGCCGTCGGCAACAACCGCCGAGGCCAGTGCGACGTCACCGGGTGGTCGGAAGTTCAGGCCGTTTCCGCGGGGTATCTGCACACGGTCGCCTTGACTGAGCACGGAACGGTCCTCGGCGTGGGTGACCGTACAGCCGGTGTCGACGACCTTGCTCGATGGAGAGACGTGGTCTCGATCTCGGCGGGCAGCCAACACACCGTCGGCGTAACGGCCGACGGGCGCGTGCTTGCTGCCGGCGACAACTCGCACGGCCAGTGCGATGTCGGTGCTTGGCGCGATGTTGTCCAGGTCGCAGCCGGCTCGCTGCACACGCTCGCGCTGTGCGCCGACGGACGCGTTCTCGCGACGGGAAGCAACGACACCGACCAATGCGACGTCGCCAACTGGCTTCTGACAGATGCGAGTGAGCCGTCTCGTTAGCTGTGATGTCCAGGCAGGTTGTTGAGTCTGCTGATGGGTGGGGCGCCGATGGCGGAGTGGGTCCTGTGGTGATTGTAGAAGTGGAGCCAGCCCGGCAGGGCTTGGCGCCGTTAGGTTTCTGATCCGTAGAAGCGGGCGTAGGCCCACCCCTCGCCGAGGGTGCGGTGGAATCGCTCGATCTTCCCGTTCGTCTGCGGCCGGTAGGGGCGGGTCTTCTTCGGTGTGATTCCGAGCGCCGTGCATGCGTTCGTCCAGGCGTGGGACTTGTAGGCGGAGCCGTTGTCGGAGAGCACTCGCTCGATGGTGACGCCGCGCGCGGCGAACCACGCAACAGCACGTTGCAGGACACCGATCGCGGTGGCGGCCTTTTCGTCGGCGTGGATCTCGGCATAAGCGACGCGGGAGTGATCGTCGATGACGGTGTGCACGCATGCTCGACCCATCAGCGGATCACGGGTTGCCGAGCGGGGCTTGCCTGGTGTCGCTGCCCGGTTCCGGTCGCCTTGCTGTTTCCCGACGAACCGCCAGCCGCCGCCATCAGGGATGTTGCCGAACTTCGTCACGTCCACGTGGATCATCGAGCCGGGCTTGTCGTGCTCGTAGCGGCGGATCGGCTCACCGGTGACCCGGTCGATGTGGGAGAGCCGGTTGATGCGGCACCGCACCAGCACTGCGTGCACCGTCGATGCGGGCAGGCCGAGCTCGCCGGCGATCTGCACCGGCCCGAGGCGACGCCGCCACCGTGCTTTCACGATCTGTTTCACCAGTTCCGGCGACGTCTTCGCCGGCATCCGGTGCGGGCGGCTGGATCGGTCCGTCATTCCGGCGGGTCCTTCCGTCCGGTACCGGGCAGCCCATTTCCGGGCTGTGACGGGTGAGACCATGAACATCTTCGCTGCCGTGGTCGCGGACAATCTGCCCTCGACGATCAGCCTGGCGAGGCGAAGGCGGGCGCGTGGGGTCAGCGCAGTGTTCCGCCCCGGGTCTGGTGGAGGGTCTGATTCCCCGAGAGGATCGGATCATGCCAGCACCGAGGAAGTATCCGCAGGAACTGCGGGAGCGTGCGATGCGGCTCGTGCAAGAGGTGCAGAAGGAAGACCCGTCGTTGTCGTTGAACGCGGCGGTGATCCGGGTCGGGTCGCGTACCGGGGTTAACCCGGACACGTTGCGTGGCTGGTGCAAGCAGGCCGCGATCGATGCCGGTGAGCGTCCCGGGACCACGAGCACCGACGCGGCGCGGATCAAAGTCCTCGAGGCGGAGAACCGGGAACTCAAGCGCGCGAACGAGATTCTGTTGGCGGCGTCCTCGTTCTTTGCGCGGGAGCTCGACCCGCGACTGCCGTGGTGACCCAGTTCATCGACGAACACCGGAACCGGTTCGGGGTCGAGCCGATCTGTCGCGTGCTCACCGAGCACGGCGTCATGATCGCCCCGTCCGGCTACTACGCGTTCAAGACCCGGGCCCGCTCTGCCCGGTCTATCGCGGACGAGGCGCTGCTGGCGGAGATCGAGCGGGTGTTCTGGGACCGGGACCTTGGCCGTGGCATCAGTGGCGCGCGGAAGATTTGGCGGCTGCTGCGCCGCGAGGGCATCACCGTCGCCCGCTGCACCGTGGAGCGCCTGATGCGCAAGCAAGGACTGCATGGTGTTCGGCGGGGCAAGCAGTTCGTCACGACGAAACCGGACGAACGTGCGGTGCGGCCGCCGGATCACGTGCAGCGCTGTTTCCGCGCGGACCGACCGAACGAACTCTGGGTCGTTGACTTCACCTACGTGCCGACATGGTCCGGTATGGCGTTCACCGCATTCGTCACGGACGTGTTCTCCCGCCGGATCGTGGGGTGGCGGACGATGAACCGGATGCCGACCGACCTGCCGCTCGACGCGCTCGAGATGGCGCTGTGGGTCCGCGATCGCGCCGGCGAGGACATCACGGGCGTCGTGCAACATTCGGATGCCGGGTCGCAGTACACGGCGCTGCGCTACTCGGATCGTCTCGCCGAGGTTGGCGCGGTCGCATCGATCGGGACCGTGGGCGATTCGTATGACAACGCCCTCGCGGAGACCGTCGTCGGGCTCTACAAGAACGAGTGCGTGAAGATCGACGGCCCGTTCCGCGGCGCCGACGACCTCGAGTTGGCGACACTGTCCTGGGTGCACTGGTTCAACGAGAACCGACTGCACTCCTCGATCGGATACATCACCCCCGTCGAGAAAGAGAACGAGTACTACCGTGAGATCAACACCCGACGACAGTCGTCGCCGGGACAACTCGCCCTCCACTAAACCCGGGGCGATTCAGAACCGCTTCAGCCCGCAAAACATTTCTGGAGCCTAGCCACGACGCCACTCGTCTCAGCAGACAATCGGCTACCGAGACTGCGCGAGCGTGGGCGCCGATGGTAGACAGACGCATGCACATCCGCCCCTCGACTCTCACACTGCTCATCGTGCTCGCGGCTTGCGGGGTTGGACTCTTTGCACTGCCCCCGGGAGTGCCGACGAAGATCCTCGGCGCAGTGATCATTGTTGTGGCGTTCGCGGTGTTGATCGTTTCGAGCCGAGCAGGTCGATCAGGGCGCTAACGGCACGCTCGGTCGATCTCCCCACCGTCCGCTGATCGATCGGCTTTCAGGCACTCGAACTTGGGCAGTGCGACGCGACCCCTGTTCGGCGAATCGATCGCCCCGTCAGCCTCTGCGTTATGGATCAGGTGTCCGGAACCTTGGTGTGGTGGAACCAGGATGAGGGCTGGGGTGCCCTTCGTTTCGACCGGGTTCCGTTGGAGGTATTTTGCGCAGTGGATCGCGGAGCAGGAATGCAATTCAGATAGAACAGTCGCGCGCAAGGGGGCTAGTAAAGTCCGCGCACGAGGGCTGTCAGCCAGCCAACCTCGATCGGGTCACTCTCGGTCTTGAGGTACTCACGCAGCAGGGTCATCTCCTCAGCGCGTTCCAGGACCCGTGTCTTCGCTGGGTCCTTCTTGACCGCTCGAATCGAGCCGCTCCAGATCCTCCAGGTGGGATTGGTCAGGAAACCGTTCCTGCGCAGGTCGAGTTCGTCTTCGCAAAGCCGCAGTTCGTCGTAGATGTCCTTCTCGGTCGGCATCTTCTTGAGCCGACCGTCTAGGTCGCCGACCTCGATCCGGTCCTGAATCGCCCAGTAGCGCTCGACGTACCACTGCTCGGCATCGCGGAGACGCTGCTTCCTCCCTTGAAGGAGCGGGAGGATGGCGAGCAGGATTCCAACTCCGCCGATCGCGGTTGCAGCGCTCGCGAGGTTCGGTAGTCACTCCACGACGAAGGTGGTCCAGATGTTCATGCACTCAGCTTACGAACGCTCTATTAAAGGACAGGTGCCGCCAGATGCTCAGGAAGCAGGCTCCTCGCCGTTGGTGGTGCGAGCGAACGTGCGCGAAACGCGGGTTCGTCAAGCGGTGGGATGGGGCAACAGCCGGGGAACGTCTCGTTTCCGGGCATCAGAGCGGTCGGCCGGAGTGGAAGTATGTTCGAAGGAGGTTGTCAGAGGATGGTCTACCGGGCGGTGGTAAGCCTGAAGTGGACGACGTCGACGCTCGAGTCGGCGGCCAGGGACGGATAGTGGCTCCGCAAGCCTTCTTGGAGGTCTGCAGCAGTGGCAGCGTTCTCAGCTCGAGCGTCAGCGTCGGTGAGCTCATCGAACCTCTTGGTCTCGATGAGATCGACCTCAGCGGGTAACCGCTTGTAGGTCTCGTCAAACTCGAAGAGCAGCCAAGCTCGTCCCGTCCCGCACGGGTCATTGAACCCCGTGGTTGCCGTCTTGCGGCCGTCAGCGACCGTCTCGTAATACCTCGCGTTGAAGCGGATGAAGCGCTCGGGGCGGGCGTCAGGAGAGTTGTAGGCGTAGGGCAGTAACGCTCGTACTGTCGCAGTGTCGGGACCATCCGACGTCGAGACGATCACGAAGCAGTCGGGGTGCTGATCGAGGAGCACCTGCCGACAGCGACCGCACGGCGCTATCACTCCGCGGTTCTGGTCACCGACCGCAACGATGGCAGTAAGCGGACCTGCGGCGGCCGCGGCAGCCTGCCCGAGGACCACGAGTTCCGCGCAAGGTCCTCCGGTGAAGTGGTGCACGTTGACTCCGGTGAAGATGCGGCCGGTTGTGTCCATCGCCGCGGCGGCAACTGTGTGGTTGGGATCGGAGCCGAGGAGTTCCGCTTGCCGTAGAGCGGCTCGGAGTACGCGCTGCTCGGGTGGGTACAACATATGGTCACTCTCGCAGACCGATAGTCAGCACGCACCCGCTGCCGCTCGGAAGGCCATCCCTCATCGGTCCGTCACGATCGCAAAGCTGGCGCCCTGAGAGAATGGCGTCGTGACCGCGGACGCCGACTTGAAACGACGGCTACAGACCTCATTCCGGTGGCGCGGTGACCGGACGGACTACAACTCCTACGCCGACCTGACCGCCTGGTGGCGTGATCCGCACGTAATGAGTTCTCTTGGTCCAGGCCTTGCTTCTCTCTTCGATGACGCTCAGCCCTCGGTGATCATGGGGATCCAGCCGCGCGGGGCCATCCTCGGAGCGCTCGTCGCAGTGCACCTCGGCGTCGGCCTCGCTGAGGTCCGGAAGGACCCGAGCCGTGCCGCGGACAGTGATCCCTGATGGGAGGTCTCGACCGGCCCGGACTACCGAGACCGCTCCTTGCGACTCGGAGTTCGACGCTCGTTGTTGCAGTCCGGAGACCGCGTGCTCTTCGTCGACGATTGGATAGCGACGGGAGCGCAGGCGGAAGCCGCGCACGCCCTCGTGGAGATGGCCGGAGCGACTTGGATCGGTGCCGCCGTCGTGGTCGACGGGCTCGAGCGGACCCCGCTTCGTCGAGCGCTGCGACTGCGCTCGCTCGTGTCGCTGCGAGAGCTGTAGGAGGCAGTAGCAGCTCAGCGCCGTTCGATTGACGATCGGCTACCGAGACTGAGTCCTCTAGCCGCCAATGGACACCGGGTAGCTTGCAACCATGACCTCATGGTGGGATCGAACGGATCCGTCGGACCGCCCGGAACTGACGAACCGGGCGCCAGCCGGACTCATCGAGTCATGGTGGAACGTCATCGGGGGTGCCGCACTGATGATCGGTCTCCCCATCATCGCGCTCAGTAAAGGCTTCGATCCGGCGCGCATCGCCTTCGCACTCTTCTGCCTGGCGATCACGGTGGCGATTGAGCTCGTGTTCCTGAAAAAGCTTGTCCAGCGAATCGCGGGCCGGCGAGCTCTTCGCGCGGAACGAGACGACGACTTTTAGACTCCGCCCCGCATATGTCGCAGCGTCCGGAGACCGATCGGTTAACGGACGCCGGGCGCTAGGCGGCAACGAACCCGGTCGGGTAGAAACTCACGTTCGCGTACGGGCTGCCGAGACGATTACGGGCCGGGGTAGACGAATTCTGACGAGGTTTCTCGGGAAACAACCTGACCGGTCGAGGCATCGACCACGCTGATGTTTCTCACGCCGAGCTCGCGCAGCTGCTGGATGCCCTGAGTGACCGCGGACGGGGACTGCTCCGCCTGCTCCGCAGCCGAAGCAGCGGGCGCGGTCGTCATCGCACTGCCCGCGATGCCGGCGATCGCTGCGACGCCGCTGATCGACAGCGCGAGCATCGTTCGCTGGATGGTGGTCATGGCAGCTCCTCTCGGTCCCTGCTTGGAGGCTATGGCTTGCGCCTGACAGCCACCCGAATCCTCAGGTCCCCCAACTTGCTGACTAGCGGCCTGCTCACGGCGTGGGTAGCGTGCGAATTACTTTCGGAACTTCCGGGGGCGAATATCCAAAGGGGGGCAATATGTTCGCTCGTAGAAACAAGGCATTCATCACGGCTGGCGCAGCAACGATGCTTGTCGCTGGTGGCGTAGCTCTGCCATCGACAGCCATGGCGGCAACCACCGCAACGCCCTCATCATCGGCAGAGGTCGGGCAGGCAGTTCCTGAGGCGCAGGTCGACGCAGCGATCGCCGACCTCCAGGCGGCCGGCGACACGTCCGTCCAGGTCGTCAACCCAGTGACGGGTGAGGTCCTTCGCACGATCAAGACACCGCCGTTCCACACCCTGATCAAGCAACTTGGACCCGGCTGCAGCACCACGTCGGTGTGCATCCCAGGCAACCCTCCCTACGGCTATATCAACGCCGGCACCGTCAACACAAACATCACCAGCCGCACGAGCTACAGCAGCGGGAACTGGACCTCGCAGGTGAAGTACACGGTTGACGGAGCGCCCATCCTCGGCACGATCACGGCCGCCAAGCAGGGCCCCGGCGGGGGTGTCGTTTTCGGGCAGTACGTCGACATCAAGCAGGTTCGCATCTTCTGAACCGCGCGTGAATGAACGGGCCGCCAGCGTGGTGCTGGCGGCCCGTTCTGCATGATTGTGCGCGGCCCGGACGCTCAGGCGTCCATGCCGACGACGGTGGGCCGTCATAATCTCGGCCCATGGCTCGGTCGTAGAAGTCGCGTCGATGACTAACGGGTCTTCCTCGACCGGTGCCTCGAAGCTCGCGCCGTCTTCTTCGAGCACCGCGTCCGTGACATCGGGCCGCGCCTGCTTTGCTCTGTTGGCTAGGACCTAGGACCCGTTGACGCTGCAACTCCGGACTGACCTGCACCCACACGAGCACGAAGGGTGCCCCTGCCGCTGATGCGGTCGCGCGCCACTCGTCGCGGATGAACCGCGGCGATCCGGTGTCATCGACCACGACGTGGGGATCGGCAGCAAGGAGCGCACCCGCACGTTCGTTCGCGATCCGATTCGTGGTCGTCCACTCCTCCAACGGGATGCCCTGCCCGCCGTGAAGCCCGCGCTCCTCGTTGATCTGGTCAGCTCGGCGGACAAAGCGCTCGACAACCGAGCATCCAACTTGCTCTTACCCGTCGCGCGGTTCGGCCGTAGATCGTCGCGAGAACATCTAACCCACGTCGCGTTCGAGACGTTCCTCATGTTGGTGACAGTCGGGCTGCTGGCGACTGCGACGACTGTGCTCGTCGTGGCGCGGATGCAGTCAGCGCTCCACTCGTTGGACGTCCCCGTCGCACCGGTCGTGCCGATCGATGGAGAGCAAGAAGTGCGTAACGGTCGTGTCCTGCTGCTCGAACAAGCGATGAGCGGTACGCACCTGGTCCCGCAGCCGTGAAGCATCGAGCAGCGCCGGCGGCCATCGACGCGGCTCAAGTTCACACCACGCTGCCGGGCCGATGGCCACTCTTCAGTGCACGGTCGGATAGCGTCGAAACCCGTGGCGGAGCGTCAGCCATTCGCTGCTGTGAGGACGGAGAGTACGACTCAGCGGACGAGCAGGAAACTGTGACGATGCCGAGACCAACGACGAACCGCACTGCGACTACCGTCCGCGATGAACCTGACACGTGGTCAGGTCAAAGAGAACGGAAAATGATGGACGCAGAACGCGCACGCCACGGTATTGGCCGGCGTGCCGCTGGGGGGACCACACTGGCGGTGATCGCGATCGCCACCACACTCGGGCTGGCGGGGTGCTCCACGAGCACCGCGCACGCGGACACGGCGACGAGCGCGTCGCACCTGCAGACGCACCAAGCGACAAGCACGCCGTCAGCGATCACGACACCGGCGGCACCGGTGCCCACCTCTGCGACACCGTCAGCCTCGGCAGCGGCAACGGCAGCAGTAGGGACGGCGGCGCAGACCGCACCCTCGAGTGCCACCCTCCGCCAGGAGCTGCTCTCCGCGCCGGTGCCCGCGCTGTGCAAGCACGCCGCGGGGCGCTTGGTGAACGGCGCGCTGCCCGGACCGCTCAGTGCCGGATACGTGCGGTCCGCCTGGCTGGTTGGCGGCGGGGCCCGCTCCGAGAATGCACTGAGCGCGACGGGGGCGTTCCAGGGCGCCGGGTCCTCCAACGTCGCCGCGGCGATCGCCTGCAGCGCGGGCGGCGCGCCGTGGCCTGAGGTCGTCGGGGTTTGGACGCAGGACGGATCCGCGCTGCGACTCGTCGGGGTCTTCCCGCCCGAGCAACTGTCGCATAACATCGTCTCGATGAGCTCCGTCCAGGCGCTCGGCAGCACGGTTCACATCGCCTGGAGCGGTCCGGCCCCGGGTAAGGACGACGCCGACGGCAGCGAGCACTCAAGCGCCGTGCTGACCGTCGACGGCGGACGGATCATCGCCTCGGGGTACCACTCCACGATCGGCTAGTAGCGGACGGAGGTCAGCGAGCGATGCCCCGGCGTACGAGCACGTTCCCGTCGCGCGCCGAAACGGAAGCGGGCAGGCTCAGGCGCTCGATCACACGCCGATGTCGCTGGCATCGGGTACCTCCTGACGACCTTCGGCGATGACCAGGTGACGGCGATGCGAGAGGGGCCAGGCGCGCGTCACACTGAGCAGTCAACCTCAGTGTTGGTCCCCGCATGCCCTCAGCGATACCACTCCCAGTGCGTCCGACCGTCGATCGCCTATCGGGCTTTTCTCGCCGGGCGCACGGCAACGCTGATCAGGTACAAACCGCCGAACACCGCGATGACTAGAGGGATCTGTGTAAGCCTGCCGTCGACTATTAACCGCAGCACGACACCGCCGACGACCAGCACTGCCCCTACCAGCCCGACAGCCCACGCCTTTGCCTTCGACACGAGTGAGGGATAGCCCCGGGGTTTGCTCAGGATCCCCCGAGGGACAGCATCGGAAGCACCCTCTCCCCGTCCGGTAGTCGATCGGCTACCGGACGCTTCATCTACCCAGAGACCGCCACGCAGGGGCAGCGTGTATGAATCCGAAGATGGGCCGCTCGACCTAAGGCCGCGGCGGAGTCAACGCCGACGAGACTTCGTAACGCCGATACCTCCACCAATAACGGCCAGCATGAGCCCTCCTGATCCAAGCGCCGACCCGGCCAGAGTAGGCAAACGCGCGTACCCGACGAGCAACGCTGAACCGATGGCACTCGCAAGTCCGAGCACCGCCGAGGAGTACCAAAAGCGGGGGCTCGCGTCTGGCGCTGGGCGCTTCTCAGCCATGCGGCGAGGGTATCGAACGGGCGCTGTGCGGACGAGCGCCCGCGAGCGACCTTTCCGGGCTCACGGTCTCCACGGACGCAGCTACCCTCGTCGTCCCAGTTGCGGATCGGCTTTCGGACGGGCTGCACCGGCGCAGACACTGCCAGGGGCCGATAGCACCCCGGGTGGAGGACCGCTGGGCGTTAGAGCACGGATGAGCTGATGTGGGCGATGACGTCGGCGGGGGCCGGAAGATTGAGGGTGGAGCGGCGCAACGCGGCCGTCGATTCGAGAGCTTGATCGTTGGCGAGAACGGCTGTGATCGCCTCGAAAATGTCCGAGGAGTCGACGGTCGTGGGGTCAAGTGTGGCGCCCAGGCCGAGATCGTCGACTCGGCGAGCATTGAACGGCTGGTCCGCCCCCATTGGAAGGACGACCTGCGGTGTGCCGCTGAGAACCGAACGGAGGAACAACCCGCTCCCACCGTGGTGCACAACAACGCTCGCCCGGGGGAGAAGCGCGTCGAAATCGACGAACCGTCGCACTTGCACGTGAGCTGGCTGCCGGCCGAACCGCGCGGGATCGACGTCGTTCCCCACTGCGAGCACCGATGGCGTGTTGAAGCGGGCGAGCGCGGCGAGGATGCGGTGGAACAAGTCGCCCGATTCGGTGTTGAACTCTGTTCCGAGCGTCGCGACGATCGATCCGTCCGGGGCGGGCGGAGGGCCGGCGTCTGGGCGCATCCAGAGCGCGTCGTCAGGTGTCGGGAATAGCGGATCGCGCATTGGCCGGGCGAACGGAACAACGAACAAATCGCCGCGCGATCGGACCGGCACCGACAGGCCCAGGGCCTCACCCAACTGTCCGAGAGCATGCGTGAGCCTCGTGGGGCGGACGAGCGCGCCGGAGGCGATCACGGAGACGACGACGGACGGGACGCCGGCGTGCTGCGCGGCTCCGATCGCCCCGAAGTCCAGCTCGTCACACACCAAGAGGTCCGCCCCGGGCAAGAAGTCCCTCACTGCGCCCGCCGACTTGAGAGCCGCCGATCCAGCGAAGTGCCGCTCGACGACCGCGAGTTCGTGTTCGACATCGAGTGGAACGAGCGGGGTGATCTCACCAGACGGGTCGCTTCGTCGGTCGGGCCGAAGAGCGGCCGTACGGTACAAGCCCGTTGGGGCAACGGAGGCAGCGGACGCGCGACCCACGAGGGTGAGTTCGTGTCCGGCCTCAGCGAGAGACCGATGCAGGGGAAGTTGCGGCACCAGATGCCCTGAGCCCCCGACGAACGAACACACCACCCGCACACTCGAGACGGTAACAGCAACGCCCGGTAGGCGATCCCCTGCCGGAATCTCCGGCGAGGACAAGGAGTGCGCGGACACACCGGCTCCGGGCTGGCTGGATACTCGGACCGGTGACCGTTGCGTTGTTCGTCGTGACCGTCCTCGCAGCTGTCACGGTCTTCACGTCTTGGCCTCCGCTGCTCGCCGCCGTGGCTGCATGAGTGCTCTTTGCGTTGGGGCCGCGCGCTGCCCGACAGCAGCCACGTACGGCTGCGGATCGAGTCCGCGGATCGCGACCGGTGGACGCTCAGCGGACGCGGTGCATGATGCGATTCGACCCGTCCGCGGCGTAGGTCAGCAGTTCGAGCGTCAGCGGGGAATGCGGGTTCATGTGTCGCTCGCCTGCGGAGGCCGCCACGCCGGCGCGGTGTCGATCGCGTCGGCGATGCTCCGCGCGATGACGCCGAGCTGGTGCGCCTGCTCGGGGCTGATCGTGTCGAGAACCAACCGTCGGACCAGGGCCTGGTGTGCGGGGGTCGATTCCGCGACCTTCTCGCGTCCGTCGCCGGTCAACACCGCGAGCGTGAACCGACCGTCCGTCGGGTCGACGACACGGCGAACCCATCCCTTCCGCTCGAGTCGAGTGACCGCTCGGGACAGCCGTGAGAGTGTCGAACTCGCGTACCCGGCGAGCGTGCTCATCCGCAGCGTCTGGTCTGGAGCGGTGTCGAGTGCGGTGAGCACTCCGTGCTCGAAGTGGGTGAGCCCGCTGTCCCGCTGCAGCTGCGCGTCGAGGGCAGCCGGCAGCCGTTCGAGCAGCGTCGCCACGGCCGCCCAGACCTCGAGTTGCTCGCCGGTGATCCTCGGCCGCGCCATGCCGCCAGCGTAGCGTGCATTGACTTGCTCAGGCAAGTGATCCGTCCTACGGTGCTTGCCTGAGCAAGTCAATGCGTCGTGCGGCGCGAGAGGATCGAGGAGGAATCGTGGACCTGCAACTCCAGGACAAGACGGCGTTCATCAGTGGATCGACGCAGGGCATCGGGTACGCGATCGCCTCCGCACTCGCCGCCGAAGGCGCACGGGTGATCCTGAACGGCCGAGACCGTGCCCACGTCGCCGACGCCGTCGAACGCCTGAGGCGAGAGCGCCCCAGCTCCGACCTCTCCGGGATCGCCGCCGACTTCGCCGATCCCGGCGACATCGCTCGACTACTCGAGGCGCTCGACCGCGTGGACGTCCTGGTCAACAACGTCGGGCTGTTCGGCCTCGCCGACTTCGAGTCCGTCACCGACGAGGACTGGGATCGGTACTTCGCTGTCAACGTGATGAGCGGTGTCCGACTGTCGCGACACCTCCTGGGCGGGATGCTGGAACGGGGCTGGGGCCGCATCGTCTTCATCGGCAGCGAGTCCGGCGTCAACGTGCCGGCGGACATGGTGCACTACGGCGTGACGAAAGCGGCGATGATCGCCCTCGGCAACGGCCTCGCCAAGCGGACGCGCGGCACCGCCGTCACGGTCAACACCGTGCTCGGCGGGCCCACGTACTCGGACGGCGTCGCGTCCACGGTCGACGCGATCGCGGCGGCCCGGTCACTCCCCGTCGAGACGGTGCAACGGGCGATCATCGGCGAGAACCGGACCACCCTCCTCGAACGGTTCATCGCGCCGGCCGAGATCGCGGCGCTCGTGACGTACCTCGCGAGCCCCATGGCGTCCGCGACGAACGGCGCCGCCGTCCGGGCCGACGGTGGCGTGCTCACGAGCCTTCTCTAGCCACCCGACCCCAAGAGCATCGACGAAGGGTCGCTCGCCAGAACTGGTCTCCCCTCTGGCGATACCGCCGTGCCCCACGAGTGGCTCGATGCCGCGACCCCGGCTTCGCGCCGCATGCGGCGCCGTCGCTCACGGCCAGCCGGCTGGCTCGTAGGGGATCCGACGTCGAGCGCCCGAGGTCACCGACCTCAGTGGCGGAGCTGTTCACTCGGTTCGGGCGGCCGCACGTCGGTCGGGGGCGAGTCGACGCGGTCGACGTCGATGGAGTGTCAGCGTCTCGCACTTGATGCCGCATAGCGGCCTCTGAATGGGGGTAGCGTGCGGGCGTGTGCAACGCGTCCCAGTGTCCCTGCCGCCTCGAGAACAGGTACGTCGCTGTACTCAGGAGGTCGGGGCGGCGCGGTCAGGCATTGACTGACAGCCTTGTTGGCGGGGGTGGCGAGGTCAAGGAACTGTGCGAGTGTCCGGGACGCGCCGTTTCGGGCCGAGGGGCGGTCTCCGTGCTCCGCTGAGGTGCCGCAGGACGCGAGTGAGGGCGGCAGTGTCTTCTTCGTCGAGCCGGTCGAGGAGGTGCTCTTGGACTGCAGTGTCGAGATGGGGGCGGGCCTCCTCGTAGTGTCTGCGCCCTGTCGGGGTGAGCTCGATGTCGACGCCATTGGTGAGCTTCCGGCGTGCCACAGTCCCCCTGGTTTCCATGCGGGAGACCAAGTGGGACAGCCGGGTCCGGTCCCACGCGAGCGCCTGCCCCAAGGCGTTCTGCCGCAGGCTGCCGCCCGCGTCGTGGAGGTGGATCAGCACCGAGAACTCAGGCTCGGTGAGCTCGGAGTGAGCGATGACGTCCGCAACGATCGCGGATCGGAGCGCCTCGTGGCTCCGCTTCCACAGCTGCCACAGCTCACTCGGACTGTCTGTTGACACTTCAACATCTCCTTGAATACTGTTGACACAGCAACAGTACCGAAAGGGGAAGGAACGTTGGTGATCCTTGTGACCGGTGCCAGCGGAAACGTCGGAGGGGCGGTGCTCACGACCCTGATCGCCGCAGGTGCGGCGGTGCGGGCGTCAAGCCGCTCCCCGCGTCCCGGCCAGTTCTCGGACGAGGGAGAGGTTGTCTCCCTCGATCTCGATGCGCCGGAGACCTTCCCGCATGCCCTCGACGGCGTCGACAAGGTCTTTCTCTACGCCCGCCCGGAGACCGCGGCCGACTTCGCTGCCGCCGCTCGGGACGCCGGGGTGGAGCACGTGGTGGTGCTCTCCTCAGCCTCGGTGATCTCCGCGAGCACGGGATCCGACCCCATCGCCGAGCAGCACCGCGCAGTCGAGAAGGCCGTGCAGGAGTCGGGCCTGGACTGGACCTTCGTACGACCCGGCTACTACGCGTCGAACATGCTGCGCTGGCAGAGCATCCGCACGCGCAGAGAGCTGCGCACGGCGTTCCCCAACGCGGTGTCCTCTCCCGTGCACGAACGAGACATCGCCGAGGTCGCGGCCGCGTCCCTGCTCGACGACACCCAGCGCGGCAAGGCCCACGCCGTCCTCGGCCCGGGCCCGTCGACCGTGCGTCAGCAGGTCGCGGTGATCGCGCACGCGCTCGACGAGGCGGTCGACCTCGTCGAGATCGACACCGACACCTACCGCACCGAGCTCCTGACACAGCTGCCGCCGTTCGTCGTCGACCGCGTGATCGAAGCACAGGGCAACATGCCCATGCTCCCCGCCGGGCTCGCAGCGGACGCAGTCGAGAGCCTGCTCGGCAGGCCACCGCTGACCATCGAGACCTGGGCACAGGACCACGTACAAGACTTCCGCTGACGAGGGGCGCGCGCTGCCCGGACGACCCGGGCGACCGGCCGAGGCGAGGCACCGATGCAGAGCATAGGACGAGCTCGGGAGTCAAGCTGACCCGTCTCAGTAGTCGATCTTGGAGCGAGACGGTCGAGGTCGCTTCTCACCGACTGAGAACCGAAGCTGCTCTCGTCGACGCGTTGGCTGGTCGTCGACGCGCGTTCAGCAGCGCGGCGGTTCCACCGGCCATGCTCGGGTGCATGCAGCGGTTGTGGGCTTGGGTTACGGCTTTCCTGGGACTGGTCATCATGGTCGTCGACTCCGTCGACGGCGCAATCCTCGGGACCTGGTTCGACGAGCATGCTGTTTTCGATGCTCCAGAAGTCTTCGGCGAGTTCCTCATCGCCGGCCTTGGTCTGGTCCTTCTGGTCGGAGGTGTACTCACCGCGGTGCTGCCTCGGCCGCCCGCCCACCGCTCACGCATCCGGTAGGGGATTGGCGATCGGACGAACCCGCGATGAGTCGCCGGTATTTCGTACCCGTACTTCTCTGCCAGTGCTCGAACGTCCACAGGGGCCTTGTGCTTCGGCGGGCACGCCGTCTTGAAGCGGAACATCCAGTCGGAAGCGATGCACCGACCGGAGCGTGAGCCGCTGTTCTTCCCGCCTGCTATCGAAGACAATGACTCATGCGCCTCGGTCCAGTCGTTCACTTCGCCAGCCTGTTCACCGCCACCCTCTCGACGGGCGTGTTCTTCGGCACCCTGACCAGTCTCGGACCCGCGACTGGGAGCTTCTCGCCTCGCACGTACATCGAGGTGCAGCAGGCGACCGTGCGCAATCTCCGGCCAGTGATGGGGCCACTGCTCCCGGCTGCCGTAGCGGCCAACCTGGCCATGGCCGTCGTGCGACGCCGGCAGGGATCCTCGCGCGCCTCCCGCCTGACCGTTGTCGGGTTCACCGGCCAGCTGACCGCTCTGGCCATCACCGTCGCCGTCGAGCTGCCCATCAACGCCCGATTGCTGACGTGGTCGTCCGAGAACCCGCCGGAGGGATGGGAAGGTGTGCGGAACCGCTGGGCTATGGCGCACCGGGCCCGGGTAGCTGCTGCCGTGCTGGGTCTGGGCTCGCTCCTCGCAGCCTCGGTGTCAGAATCCGCACCTCGCTGAGCGACGCCGCACATCCACCGCAGCGCTCTCGCCCGTACCACCGCCGATGGCCGGTGGAGGATCCCTCGCCGGGCACGCCGCGCTGTCGTCCGATCAGGAGTCGGCGAGAGCGTGGAAGAACTGTCCGTGTGGGCCGACGATGGCGACGGGTGTGCCGTTGACTGCCAGGACGGTGCCGTTCTCGGTGTCTGCCGGTAGCTGCGTCGCAATCTCCGGGAGTACCGACTTGCCTTCGTTACTGATCCACACAGCACCGCTCGCGCGGACTTTGCCAACGAACGACTCGCGCGCGTCCGGGCTCAGGTACACGAGCACGGCGCTGTGGAAGACGACCAACGTCGCGTCAGCTGGTGCCTGCGCGGCGAGCTCCTCGAACGCTTCATTTAGGTCACCTGCCACCAGTAGCGGCCGGTGTGCCGCAACGACGGATGCCGCCGCGTGCAGGTCCCGGCGTCGCTCGTCATGCTCGGGCCACACGAGTGTTTCTAGCCATTCCAGTGACACCGGGTCTGCGATGTCGAGAGGGTTCAGGTCAATGCCGGCACGCCAGACGATTTTCGGGAGGCGCGTCGGGGTTGGACGCCCTCGTAGCTCGGTCTCGAGCGCAACAGCGCTGCCGCTTGCAGGTGCCAGTTCGTCCACTCCGCGTTCGGTGATGAAGCGGTAGGCGTACTTGTCCGGGTACAGGCACAATCCCGCAGACGCTCCAACTTCGAGCAAGGCGATCGGCGCAGGAATCTTCGCCAACTCAGGCAAGAGCACGGCACACCGGCGGACTTCGTTCGTCTGCGTCGCGTGGGTGAGTGCAATCCCGCGGATCGCATCCCACCTGGCGATGAACTCACTCCTTGCCTCCTTGTAGGGCACGAGAGGAACACCCGCCATCCGGGCCGAAGCGAAGACAAGGTTCGGTTGCCGCTTCGTCGTGGGCAGCTCCTCGACCAGCTTCACGATGTGCTCATCGGCCGCGATCCCAGTCGCCCAGTCGAAGTACAGATCGGAGATGCCATGCGCTTCGACTTGCGCCCACGCCCGATACTTCTCCCCACCCACACCCACAGACGCATCCTACGGAAGGCACTTGCCAAGCCCGGGAGCCGATCCACTGCGGGACAGGAGCTGCGGGTACGCTGCCGACATGATGGTGCCGCCGTGAGTAGGCCCGAAGGGACACCGAATCAGCGGGCCTGGCGCAAGACGCGCAGGTGGTTCATCGTCGCGATCATCTTCGGGGCATTCGCTTTGCTCTTTGCGGTTCTGCGTCTGGTGGGTGAACCGTCAGTCGGCCAAGTGGTGCAAGTCGCCTGCTGGGTCATCTTCGTGGCCGCGTTCTCAGTGGTGCTGAGGCGGGAAGACCGTCGGAAGCGTTAACGCGTAATTGGCGCCCGGTAAGCCGTCCGCAAGCGAGACGACTGGCGCCGTCGGCGTAGCGGTGCTCAGCGTCCGATGAACGACCGGCGGTTTCACGGGGTCGTCGCAACGGGTGGTTGTTTCGGGTCCGAGAGTAGCCCTTCGAATGCTTCTGCTGGGGTGCGGTGGCCAAGGGTCTTGCGGGGTCGTCCGTTGAGCTCCGTGGCGACTTCGAGGAGCCGTTCCGGGCTGTGGACGGTGAGGTCAGTGGACTTCGGGAAGTACTGCCGGAGCAGGCCGTTGGTGTTCTCGTTCGAGCCGCCCTGCCAGGGCGTGTGCGGGTCGCAGAAGTAGATCGCGATGTCGGTGGCGAGCGTGATGTCTTTGTGCCGGGCAAGCTCCGTGCCCTGATCCCATGTCAACGAACGGCGGAGATGCTCGGGCAGGGTCTGGATGGTGGGGATCATCGCATCGCGGACGGCGTCGGCGCTGTGCCCGTCAGGCAGGTGCAGCAGCATCACGTACCGGGTCGTGCGTTCGACCAGGGTGCCGATCGCGCTCCTGGCGTTGATCCCGACGATCAGATCGCCTTCCCAGTGCCCGGGAACGGCGCGGTCGTCGACCTCGGCGGGACGTTCACTGATCAGGACCATGTCCCGGATCTTCGACCACGACGCGCGTCGGGGCTCGCCGCGGTGTCGGCGGATGGCGCGGCCGGTGCGGAGGTGTTTGTGCAGGTCAGCGCGAAGGTGCCCGCGGCCCTGGACGAACAGGGATTGGTAGATCGTCTCGTGGGACACGTGCATCGGTACCTCCCGGAGCGGGGCACTCGCTCGAACGGGTTCTTCCCGTGAGCAGCTTTGAACCATCGGTATCCCTGACGTGGATGCACTCCGACAGCATCGCAAACAGCCGGCCTGCTCAGGCCTTGTCCGAGTAGCTCCCAAAATCGTGCCTCACGGGCACGCTGTTCCAGCCTCGATCCCATCTGCAACACTCCGAATCACGGTGGTGTTGCAACGACCAGCTGAACCCACGGATCCACTACCGGACAACCCTCTACAGTGCGAATCGTGCTGGTTCCGTATGATCGTCGCTGGCCCGAGCAGTTCGAGGCTGCCGCTGCCGAGTTGAAGCGGCTGGGCAACGCCGACTGGCTAGTCGAACACATCGGGTCGACGTCCATTCCGGGCCTGAGGGCGAAGCCGATCATCGACCTTGCTGTTCGGATCCGTGACCGCGGCGACTTCGACGCTCACCGGGACCGCCTGGAAGCTAGCGGATGGCATATCGGCAGCGGGGTTCGCTCGCACCTCGTGATGCTGTTCGAACGCGAGGGGCAACGCACCCACATCGCCCACTTCTTTCCAGCTGTTGAGTGGGAAGAGAACAACCAGCGCATCTTGCGCGACTGGCTGCTGTCGCATCCTGCCGACGCGGCGTACTACGAGTCCGCGAAGATTGCTGCCGCCGCCGCGGCGCGCGGGCAGAGCGCGTCCTACAACTCTGCAAAAACAGCGGTGATTCAGGGCATAGTCGATCGAGCGCGGGCCGAGCGGGGCCTTCCGTCGGCGGCCGTCTACGACAAGTGACGACGCCGCTGCCCGCAGCCGGATTGGCTACTGAAACAGCTGGCGGAGTCGAAGGTGACCGGATGAGCCGGGGGAGCTGCGCGCGACCCCGGCTCATCCGGTGCGGTCCCGCCAGCGATCATTCCGCTTTCGCCGGCTGTCGAGTCACTCGGCTATTGCATCAGCTCGTGGACGCTGCTCACTGAGCGGTGAGCTGGCTCATGAAGGCGGACATGTCGCCGATGGCATTGTGCTCGACGATCTGGCCGTCGCGGATGACATCGACGGCGACGGCTTCGAGGCGGGTCGCGTTGCCGTTGGCGGGGATGCCGAACAGGTCGCCGTTGCTGAAGGTGCCTTCGAGGACCCAGTGGGTGTAGACGGTGTCGCCGTCGGCGGCCTGGCCGAGGATCGTCATGGTCTGGTCGGGGACCGCGGTCTTCGCGGCGAGGTCGGAACCCATCCACATGTCCCTGTTCATCGCGCCGCCGTTGGTGTGGTTGACGAGCCCCTGGGAGATGTAGGTGTCGAACGCGCCCTGCAGGTCGCCGCCGTTGTAGGCGTCGTAGAAGGTGCGGGCGATGGTCTTGTTGTCGTCGGTGGTACTCATGGTCTTGTCCTTCGGCTGGGAGCGGTCACTCACGAGCTTGTGGGTGAGGTCGTGTGATGCCCGGGCTGCGGGCGGTGGTCAGTTGGCGGAGAGCAGCAGCGTGTTCAGGCTCGGGTCTCGGACGAGGAAGCCGGCGTCGGATTCCTCGATGGGTCCGTCGACGGTTCCGAGGACGTGGTCGAGGCGCTCGTGGGTGTCGAGGCGGAGGGTGAAGGCGCGCATGCGGGCGGTCCCTGCGGGTGATTGCGGTGCGCCGACGCCTTGCCAGGTGTTCACTGCGATGCGGTGGTTGAACGCGCCGCCAGCACCGAGGTCGCCCATGTGGAAGCGGGGTGCCCACACGGCCTGGTTGAACCCGAACGTGCGGTAGAAGTCGTATGCGGCTTCGAGGTCACCGACGTACAGGTGAACATGGCCGATCTTCGTGCCCTCCGGCACGGGAAGGGTGGTGTCGTCATCGGGCAGTGCGGCGAGGACGGCGCGGACGTCGAGCGGTTCACGACCGCTGGAGCGAGTGCCGTCCTGGCGGATCACGGACGGCCCGTTGTCGTCCATGCGGAACTCGAGGAGACGTTCCGGCGTCTCGAGGGTGATCTCGACGGTGATGCCGTCCGGGTCGAGGAGGTAGATCGCCTTCGACATGATGTGGTCGGTCGGCGAGATCTGCCAGCCGACCCGGATGAGGCGGAGCAGGATCCGTGCGAAGTCCGCTTCTGTCGGCGGGTGCACGGCGAGGTGGTAGAGCCCGCTGTGGCCCTGCAGGAACCCGGTCTGAGCGCCCGGGTGCAGGGTGACGAGCGTCCGCGCCTTCGTACCGAGCTCGACCTCGTCCTGGGACTCGGACCGCAGGACGAGACCGATGACATCGGTCCAGAACGCGGTGGAACGGCCGAGGTCGGTGACCTCGAGGTGCACGGCGCCGAACTCGGCGACCTCACGGTCCGGGGTGCCAGGCGCGGCCGCGTTCGGGGCGGGGCGCGGGTCCGAAGAAGTGTCGAGGGGATTCATTGCTGCTCCTGCAGAGTTCGACGTCGGCGTGGGTCCGGGCCGCGCTGCTGCTGCCCGAACCCGGAGTTACTTGAAAGATCAAGCAACGAAGACCACTGTACGCCGTTTTGTTGAACAGTCAACCATCTGCTGCAGATCATTCGTGATGGCCCGTGGCAGCAGTAGCGGGCCTGGATACAGGACGCCCGCCAGCCGAGCGACGAAGGCGTCGCATCGGCTGGCGAGCGGAAAGAGATGTCAGCGCGCGATCGGGAGGAACGTGCGGTAGAGCGGCACCGCAACCGCCGTCGTCACGAGGTGCATGATGCCGAGCGCCACGCCCGCGGTCATCATCGCGGAGTCACCACTGACGGCGAGGAGCACGTCGGGGATGAGGGAGAGCACGAGCACGACCGGGACGAGAATCGCGAGCACCCGTCCAGCCGATCGCGTGCGGCTGATGAGCGCCCACCCGATCGCACCGACCAGGACGCCGACGACGGTGAAGGTGACGTACGCCGGCGCCGTCAGGCCCTGTACTGCCGTGTCAGCACCGGCCGCCAGGGCGCTCACGGCGATGATCGCGTTGGCGATACTGCCGATGACGGCGGCGAGGACCGTCGCGATGAGAACTCCGCGAACCCTGCTCGGGCGGCGGGTGGTCGTGTCGATCGTGCTCATGGGACTTCCGTTCTGAGAGGGGCGGCCGCATCGGATGAGCGGGCACGGCGGAGCAACGGACTGACGGGTGCCAGTCCGAGCGGTCGGGGGTCTGTGGAGTGGGCGGCCTGTGGAGTCGTAGGTCAGTCGTGAGCCCCCGGCGCAGCGGCGGCGCGCGCCGCCGGCCCGCAGTCGGCGTCCGGTGTCAGGAGGTTCGCGGCGATCGGCCGCAGGATCGCTGCAAGATCACCGACCCGCTCGGGCGGGATGGCGTCGAAGAACGCCCGCCGAGCCTCCTCGACGTGATGCGGTGCCGCTCGCTCGATGAGCGCTCGACCCTCGGCGGTCAGGGTGGCTACGAGAGAGCGCTTGTCCGTCTCGGACGGCACTCGACGCACCCACCCACGCTTCTCGAGCTTCGTCACCGCGTGCGACAGACGGGAGAGTGAGCCGTTGGTGAGGAAGGCGAGGCTGCTCATCGGGGCGCTGTCATCGGGCGACTCGCTCAGCATCGAGAGAACGTTGTACTCGAAGCGGGTCATCCCGAAGTCACGCTTGAGCTGAGCGTCGAGGGCCGAAGGCAGCAGCTCGATGATCGCAAGGAGATCCATCCAGGCTGCCGCCTCGGTCTTGTTGAGCCAGCGCGGTTCGTCCATGCGCACATCGTCGCAGAAAAAACTTGACCGTTCAACAAAACGGTGTGTACTGTCGCTTTCGTTACTTCAACGTTCAAGCACAAGGAAGATCATGCTCATCGCACTCTGGATCATCAATGGCCTCCTGGCGCTCGCGTTCCTCGGAGCCGGCCTGATGAAGCTGGCACGCCCGACCGAGGCCCTCGCCAGCAGCGGGATGGGCTGGGCGGCCGACTTCGCCAGCAGCCACGTCAAGCTCATCGGCCTCGCCGAGGTTCTCGGCGCGATCGGTCTGATCCTGCCGCTGCTGCTCGGTATCGCGCCGATCCTCACCCCGATCGCTGCGATCCTCCTCGCGGTCCTCATGCTCGGCGCCGTGGTCGTGCACCTGCGCCGCAAGGAATCTCCGGCGGCGCCGATCGTCCTGATGATCCTCTCGATCGTCAGCGCGATCCTCGGCTTCATCGCCCTCTGAACTCACCCTCTCCAACCGCACCACCTCTGAAACAGGAGCACACATCATGACCAGCATCAGCATCCTCGGCACCGGCAACATGGGCACCGCGATCGCCTCCGTCTTCTCCGACGGCGGCGCCACCGTCGAGTCCATCAAGCACTCCGACGAGCCCACCTCCTTCGCCGGCGACATCGTCGTCCTCGCCGTCCCGTACGCGGCCCTCCCCGAGATCGCCGACAAGTACAAGGCCGCCCTCGGCGGCAAGACCGTCGTCGACATCACCAACACCGTCGACTTCGCCACCTTCCAGCCCGTCGCCTTCGACGCCGGCAGCGGCGCCGCGGACCTCGCCGCCCGCCTGCCCGAGTCCCGCGTCGTCAAGGCGTTCAACACCAACTTCGCCTCCGCGCTTGCCGCGAAGAGCGTCGGCGGCAAGAAGACCGCCGTCCTCATCGCCGGCGACGACGCCGACGCGAAGGCCGCCCTCCGCGAAGCGATCACCGCCGGTGGCCTCGACGCGTACGACGCCGGCCCCCTCGCCCGCGCCCACGAGCTCGAGGGCATCGGCTACCTCCAGATGGGCCTGGCCGTCTCCGAGCAGATCGGATGGACCGACGGTCTCGGGGTCATCAAGTGACGATCGCCGTCACTGGCGCGACCGGTCAACTCGGCCGCCTGATCGTCGAGCACCTCCTCGCCCGCGGCCTCGCTGCCGATGACGTCGTCGCGGTCGGCCGCAACGCCGACCGCCTCTCGACACTGTTCCTCGACCACGGTGTCCGCACCGCAGTCGCCGACTACACCGACCCGGACGCCCTCCAGGCCGCGTTCCACGGCATCGAGACCCTGGTGCTCGTCTCCGGCAGCGAGGTGGGCCAGCGTGTCCCACAGCACACCAACGCCATCCGCGCCGCGGAACAGGCCGGCGTGCAGCACATCGTCTACACCAGCGCTCCCCACGCCGACACGTCGACGCTGTTCGTCGCACCCGAGCACAAGGCCACCGAGGACCTCCTCGCGGCCTCACCCGTCACCGCGACCGTGCTCCGGAACAACTGGTACAACGAGAACTACGAGCAGGCGTTCGCCCAGATCGCCGCGACCAGCCAGTGGCTCGCCAGCAGCGGCACCGGCCGGATCGCCTCGGCCTCCCGCTCCGACTACGCCGAAGCGGCAGCCGTCGTCGCCGCAACGGACGCGCATCGCGGCGAGACACTCGAGCTCGCCGGCGACACCGCCTGGGACGGCGCCGAGTTCGCCGCCACCGCCAGCCGTGTCCTCGGACGCGACGTCGCGTACGCCGGCGTCTCGTCGGAGGAGCACCAGGAGGCACTCGTCGCTGCAGGTCTCGACGAAGGCACGATCGGGTTCCTCGTCGGCCTCGACGCCGCCGTCGCCGACGGCGCGCTCGACGGACCCTCGACGGTCCTCTCCACGCTGATCGGTCACCCGACCGAGACGCTCGAGGAGACCTTCCGCCGCTTCCACACGGCCTGATCCACCCGCGGATCCACGACGCTCCGTGGTGCCGGATACTTCCGTCCGTACCACGGAGCGTTGTCGCATCCATGCCGCACGGCCAGCGAAGTCTGCACTCCAACTTCAAGCAGTTGCACTGTGCCTCGCAAAGTGCAAAGCTGCAGAGTGTGAACACATCTGAGCGGACGCGACTGCTTCGCCGTCGCATGATCGCCACGGCCCGTCGCCGGACGATCGCGGACGGCCTGAACGGGTTCACCATCGAGCAGCTCTGCGAAGAAGTTGGTGTGTCCCGCCGGACGTTCTTCAACCACTTCGCGTCGAAGGAAGACGTCGTGCTCGGGATCGAGCTCGGCGTCGAAGACGACCTGCTTGCCACCTTCGCTGCGGGAGCGGCGGTCGACCCCGACCTCGCCCCCTTCGAAGCGGCGGTCGCCCTGGCGATCGAACATCTCCATGTCGTCGGCCTCGACCGCGGCGAAGAAGCCCTCATGCGGGACGTCCTGGAACGCGAGCCCTCCCTCGTGGCGCGATTCGTCACCGCGACCGACCGGCAGATGAACCTCGTCGGCGACGCCCTGCGCTCCCGATTCGGATGGACAGACCCGGCCGACGACCGCGGGCGGCTCGTTGCCGAGATCATCGGCGCACTGCTCAAAGCGACCGCGTGGCGGTTCTTCGCCGATGACGACGGGCCGCCCTTCGAGGACATCCTCCGCACCAACTTCCGCCTTGTCACAGCGATGGCGAACTCGGACAGCCCCGCTGTCCCGGCCAGCAGTGCGCCGCTCTCGGCGGCACACTCGATCAACGAACTGGAGCACACCCCATGAGCTCGACCAAGAGCGCGAAACGGGCAGGACGGTCCGACGGGCCACTCCTGCTCACCCAGCGCCGCATCTGGACCATCTTCTCGGCGCTCATCGCGGGCATGCTGCTGTCGAGCCTCGACCAGACCATCGTGTCCACGGCGATGCCCACCATCGTGGGCGAGCTCGGCGGTGTCGCGCACCAGGCGTGGCTGACCACGGGCTACCTGCTGGCCTCCACGATCGTGATGCCGATCTACGGCAAGTTCGGCGACGTCCTGGGTCGGCGGAACCTGTTCCTCATCGCCATCGCGCTGTTCACCATCGCATCGGCCGGCTGCGCGTTCGCCGGTGACTTCACGCAGCTGATCGTGTGGCGTGCGGTGCAGGGCCTCGGCGGTGGCGGTCTGATGATCCTGTCGCAGGCGATCATTGCCGACATCGTGCCCGCGTCGCAGCGCGGCAAGTACCTCGGCCCGCTCGGTGCGATCTTCGGCCTCTCGGCGATCGGCGGCCCGCTGCTCGGTGGGTTCTTCGTCGACCACCTCACCTGGAACTGGGCCTTCTACATCAACATCCCCGTCGGGATCGCCGCGTTCTTCATCGCCTGGTTCGCACTCACCCTGCCGACCAAGAAGGCCGAGAAGAAGATCGACGTCCTCGGCGTGCTCCTCATGTCCGCCGCCACCACCTGCCTGGTGTTCTTCTCCGAGTTCGGCGGCAACAAGGACCACGGCTGGGACGCCCCCGAGACCTGGGCCTGGTTCGCCGGCCTCGTCGTCGCCGCGGCCCTCCTCGTGCTCGTCGAGTCCCGCGTCGAGGACCCGGTGCTCCCGATGTCGTTCTTCCGCAACCGTACCTTCCTGCTCGCGACCGGCATCGGCCTCGTGCTCGGCATCGGCATGTTCGCCGCCATCGGGTTCGTTCCCACGTTCCTGCAGATGGCGTCCGGCACCTCGGCCGCAGTCTCGGGGCTCCTCATGCTCCCGATGATGGTCGGCCTCATCGGCACCTCCGTCGTATCCGGCAACCTCATCACGAAGACCGGCCGCTACCGGATGTTCCCGATTGTCGGCACGATCCTCGTCGCCGCCGCGATGCTGTGCTTGACGCAGCTGGCTGCGGACACCCCGATCTGGCTGATCTGCGTCTACCTGTTCGTCTTCGGCGCCGGCCTCGGCCTCATCATGCAGGTCGTGGTCCTCGTCGCACAGAACGCCGTACCCGCCGAGCAGGTCGGCACCGCCACCTCGACGAACAACTACTTCCGCGAGGTCGGCGCCTCCCTCGGCACCGCCGTCTTCGGTGCACTGTTCACCGCACGTTTGACCACCTCGCTGACGGACGTGTTCCGCGGCGCCGGCGGTTCCGCGACGGATGCGGCGTCCTCGGCGGGCAGCATCGACCCCGCGACCGTGGCGAAGCTCCCCGAGGCGGTGCAGAACGGCATCGTGAACGCGTACGCCGACTCCCTCGCGCCGGTGTTCTGGTACCTGCTGCCGTTCATCGCCGCCGCGTTCCTCCTCGCGCTGTTCCTGCCGCAGATCAAGCTCTCCGACACGGCCGGCATGGTGGCCCGCGGCGAAGCGATCGGCGGCGCAGAAGCCGACGAACTCGAGAAGGCGCGACAGGACGCCGCTGCAGCCGGCCAGCCGGCTGCAGCCGCAGCCGCCTCAGGCTCGGACACCGTTCGAGCCGGGACCCGTCGCGACAAGTAGCCGGACAGAAGGAGGGGCCGTCAGCGGCGGCTCCTCCCTCCATCCCCGGCCCGCGAAAGGCACCGACGAACACGCTCGACCCGCACGCCTGCACCAGTAGCCACGCCACAGAAAGAGACCATCATGGCCGCCCCTCTCGGCATGCGCGTCCGCACCTGGGCGATGTCAACGCTCGTCACACGAATCATCCGGGCGCCGAAGGTGGAGTTGACCTCCCGAGCGGTTCCGGACAACGAGATCGTGCACATCCCCACCCGTCACGGGTCAGTCCGCTGCTACATCACACGGCCTCCCGCGGACGCCCCGCTCGCCGCCAACAGTGCCACCCCGCCGGTGGTCATCAACACCCACGGTGGTGGGTTCGTGATCGGGAACCCGCTGCAGGACAACCACCTCGCTCGAGGGATCGCGGGCGAAGTCGGCACAGTCGTCGTCAACGTCGACTACAGCACAGCTCCCAAAGCCCGGTTCCCACAGGCGTTGGGGGAGTGCTTCGACGTGCTCAGGTGGGTCGCCCGCTCTGGGGACACCATGGGATGGGACGGCACCCGGATCGCGGTGACTGGCAGCAGCGCCGGGGGGAACCTCGCCCTCGGCACCCTCACGCAGACCACCCGCGAGCACGGCCCCGCTGTTCGCGCTGCCGCCCTCATCGTGCCCGCCGTGGACCTGTCGATCCCGCCCGCCGAAGCGACCTTGCTGATCGAGAAGCCGTTCGTGAACGCCGGGATGCTCGAGATGGTCGACACGGCCTACCCGCTGGAGGACACCGACCGGAAAGATCCCCTCGTCTCGCCCAGCTTCCTCTCCGACGCCGAGCTCCGGGCACTGCCACCGACCCTGGTCGTCACCGCGGAGCACGACACGCTGCGCCCCTCCATCGAGGAGTTCACCGCGCGAGCGGTAGCCGTCGGCGCGCGGTCGAGACCCGACGGTTCGACGACGTCGACCACGACTTCTACTACGCAAGCTCCACGCCGAAAGCGACCCTCGACACGCTCATGGCCGCGTTCACCGCGCACCTACTCGAACACCTCCGCTGAACCGCGTTGCACGCCGTGCAGCGTCGGTGGATCCGTCACCGGGAGATCATGCCCCACGCTGCACTTTGGAGGAGCATCGAAGCGGCCAGCACCATGAAGCCGGCAAACCGCAACACGGCGCTCGTGGCAGCGATCGCCGCCCACACCGGCAGCAACGGGACCCGTGCGATCGTCCGAGAACGAGAGGTGTGGTCCCGCTGGTCAGATTCGTCGTCGAGCTCCGCCGGCGTCGAGATGAACATCGCCGTCCGGGCGGGGCGAGCGGGAAGAAGCGTGGTCATGAGGTGTCCTTCCATCGGTGCGGCTATGGCCGACCAGCATCACCGCAGCGACACCCGTCGGCGTCGTTCCCCAGAACCGAGGAACCTGATGCAGATGGAGTACACGACCGGCACCGGCCTACCCCAGACTCAGGGGATGACCGTTCCGACGCCCGGCGGGCCCGCGACGCCGCGCCCGCTGTGGCTGCGCACGCAACCCGTGCTCGAGCGCCTCCCGCTCTGGGTGAGCGTGACCGCCATGATCGTGGAACTGGTCGTCATCGTCACCAACGGCGACGGTCTGCTCGCCGGCATCGGCGCACTCGTGACCCTCGCCGGCGCGCTCGTCGCCGCCCGTCTACCGCAGGTCGGACTCACGTTGACGATGGCGGGCGTCGTCGTGGTGATCGTCGGAGGGCGGGAGCCGATCGGCGAGTGCACCGTCGTGGTGTTCGTCCTGTTCGCACTCACCTTGCGCGGCTTGCCGCCAACGCGCAGCATCGGGATCACAGCGCTGGCGATGGCCGTCATCTTCGGACTCGCCAGCTTCCTCTCCGCGGGCCGCGCGGTCGGTCTCGACGCCGTCGCGGTCATCGTCGCCGTCGTCGCCGGTGGTGCCGTGGGCGCGGCACTTCGGCTGCAGCGACAGTACTGGGAGTCCCTCGAGCAGCGCACCCGCGACGCGATCGCGACACGGGAGGCCGAAGCCGAACGGCGAGTGGCCGAAGAGCGGGTCCGCATCGCCCGCGACCTGCACGACATCGTCGGCCACCAGGTCGCCGTCGTGAGCATGCACATCGGCGCGGTCGAAGTCACCGCCGGCCGCGACGACGCCGCGACCCAGCGATCGCTGGTCGCGGCGCGCACCGCCGTGCGGTCGATCCTCAGCGACACGCAACGCACGCTGGCGATGCTCCGCAGCGACGACGCCGACCACGACGACGTGCACCGACCGACACCCGGCCTGTCGACGATCGACGAGCTGGCCGCCTCGTTCCAGGACGCTGGCCTATCGATCGACGCGCAAATCACCGACCAAGCTCGCCGGGTGCACGAGGCCGTCGGGGTGACGGTGTTCCGCGTGGCGCAAGAAGCGTTGACGAACGCCCACCGGTACGGCACCGGTGAGGCCGCGCTGACGGTGCTGACGGACGAGGCTGATGTGGTGATCAGCGTCACGAACCCGGTCGCGTCCACGCCGCCGACCGCACACGGCAGCGGATATGGACTCATCGGGATGCGCGAACGCGTTGAGTCCGCCGGCGGAACCCTGCAGCTTGGGACCGACGAGGATGTCTTCACCGTCACAGCACGAATCCCATGGAACGAAGGAGCCAGCTCGTGACACACGTGCTGTTGGTCGATGACCAAGAGATGATCCGGCTCGGACTGCGCACCATCATCGACGCGCACCCGGACTTCACCGTCGTCGGTGAAGCAGCGGACGGGTTCGCCGCCCTCACCTTCCTCAACGATCACGACGTCGATCTCATCCTCATGGACGTCCGCATGCCCGGGATCGACGGCGTCGAAACGACGCGACGGATCCGGGAGCGGATCCCGTCCGAGCAGACCCGCATCGTCGTGCTGACCACTTTCGAGCACGACGACACCGTCCTCGCCGCGCTCCGGGCCGGCGCGAACGGGTTCCTCGGCAAGGGCGTCGGACCAGCCGAGCTCATCGCCAGTCTGCAGGAAGTCATCGCCGGGGGAGGTGCCCTGTCCGCAGCAGCCTCTGCCGCGCTCATCGGGCACGTCACCGACAGCCCGGGCCGCGTCATCGACGCCGACCTCGCCGACCGGTTCCTCGCTCTGACCGCCCGCGAGCGCGACGTGGTGCTCAGCATCGCGGCGGGGCACGACAATGACACCATCGCAGCGGAGTTGTTCGTCTCACCGTTCACGGTGAAGACCCACGCGAGCCGTGCGATGGCGAAGGTCGGCGCCCGTGACCGGGCCCAACTGGTCGCGTACGCCTACCAGGCCGGCCTTCTCGCCTGACTCGGCCGCGCGCAGCACGCGGACGCAATGACCGTTCGGGAAGCCCTTCGGGAACATGGACGGTCGTTAGGCTCCTGGGAACGGGAGGAGCCGCCATGACTGATGCCCAGCACCATGACTGATGCCCAGCAGAGGACCCGAGCGTCACGTGTGGCTGCAACCCGGGACGCGATCCTCACGGCGGCCGAGCAGCTCTTCGGTGAGTACGGCATCGCACACGTGTCAGGACGGCAGATCGGAGAGGCCGCCGGGCAGGGGAACACCGCGGCGGTCGGGTACCACTTCGGAGGCAAAGCAGATCTCATCCGCGCGATCCTCGCCCGGCACCAGCACGCCATCAACGCGCTCCGACTTGCCGAACTGCAGCGAGTCGAGGGGCGGAACGACATCCGCGACTGGATCGCCTGTTTCGTGCGTCCGACGACCACCCATCTCGAGTCCCTGGGATCACCGACCTGGTACGGCCGGTTCAGCGCGCAGGTCGCGACGGATCCCGCCTGGGCTGACATCGCGATGGACGAAGCTCGAGAAGCACCGGGCCTCATGCGCATCGCGCATGGCATCCAGCGCTGCCTCCCGGACCTCCCAGCGCCGGTGCGTGTTGAGCGGATGACGATGGGCCGAATCCTCCTGACGCAGGTGATCGCGGAACACGAACGCGCGCTGGAGCGAGGCGGTGCTCGCATCTGGGCGAACTGGTCCGCCGTGGCGGACTCTCTGATCGACGTCGTGTCGTCCTTGTGGATGGCCGAGGCGGTGACGTCTCCGCGCGCTGCCGGGCAGTCGCCATCCTGAGCCTGGTCCACCCTTCGGGGGACCCCCTTCGCGGTAGGTGGAAATCTCCCGGGAGTGTAAATCAAGCGATTGAGTTAAAAAGGGTACGGCGATTGACTCGCTGGGGCGGCAACAGCTGTTGCCGCCCCGCCCATCTCAAGGAGCACGATGACGGACATCGCCACGGACAGCAGCATGCGCGAAGCGGACCTGGAGGCGTTGCGCGCCCGGTACCGGGTCGAACGCGACCGACGCATCCGTCCTGACGGGCTCCGGCAGTACCAGGGCATGCGCGGCGCGTACGGGTACTGGGCGACGGACCCGTACACGCGCCGTTCGGATCGTCCGGCGAAGACCGACCGCGTCGAGGTGCTCATCGTGGGCGGCGGGTTCGGCGGACTCCTGACCGGGGCGCGGCTGCGCCAGGCGGGCTTCACGGACATCCGCATGACCGAGGAGGGCGGCGACTTCGGCGGTACCTGGTACTGGAACCGGTACCCGGGTATCCACTGCGACATTGAAGCCTCGGTGTACATGCCGCTGCTCGAGGAAGTCGGAACCGTCCCCACTCGCCGGTACGCGCCCGGCGAGGAGATCCGCCGGCACGCGATGGCGATGGCGAGGCACTTTGACCTGTACGACGACGTGCTCTTCCACACCCGGGTCACCGACCTCCGCTGGGACGACGACACCGCGGACTGGGCAGTCCGGACCGACCGCGGCGACACGATGCGCGCACGGTACGTCATCGTCTCCTCCGGGTCGCTATCTCAGCCCAAGCTCCCCGCGATCCCCGGGATGGAGAACTTCAGGGGACACACGTTCCACACGAGTCGGTGGGACTACGGCTACACCGGTGGTGACCAGGCCGGGGGGATGACCGGCCTTGCCGACAAGCGCGTCGCGGTGGTCGGGACCGGTGCGACGGGCATCCAGGTGATCCCCCTCGTCGCCGAGGACGCTGCGCACCTCACCGTTTTCCAGCGGACCCCGTCGAGTGTGGACGTCCGCGACAATCGCGATCTGCCCGCGGACTGGACCACGGGCCTCCCGACCGGATGGCAGCAGGAACGCATGGAGAACTTCCTCGCGGTCGTCTCCGGCGAAGAGACCGAGGTGGACCTGATTCAGGACGGCTGGACCTCCACCGCAGCGCTGCAACGCACGATGCTGACCGGGCAGACGGAGGACACGCTCGACCCGGAGGAACGCGACCGGCTGATCGAGATCGCGGACGCCCGCAAGATGGACCAGATCCGTGCACGCGTCGATGCCGTCGTCACGGATCCGGCGACCGCAGAGATCCTCAAGCCCTGGTACCGGTACATGTGCAAGCGGCCGACGTTCAGTGACAAGTACCTGCAGGCCTTCAACCGGCCGAACGTGACCCTGGTCGACACCGCCGACACCGGGGGAATCACCGCCATGACCGAGACCGGTGTGGTGGTCGGCGACACGGAGTACGAGGTCGACGCCGTCGTTTTCGCCACCGGGTTCGAGACCGGCGTCTCGGGCGTCATCTCCGGAACACTGCCGGTGCACGGCCGGGACGGAACGCAACTGCTCGAAGCGTGGGCACGAGGTCCCCGGACACTGCACGGATTCGTGTCGCACGGCTTCCCGAACCTCTTCCACCTCGGAGCGCTGCAGAACGCGAACTCTGTGAACTTCGTGCACATCCTGCAGGAGCAGGCCACGCACATCGCCGCGATCCTGGAGCACGCTCGCGACGATGGCGCACGGCAGGTCGAGCCCACCGTCGAAGCCGAAGACCGGTGGTTGGCGACGATCCACGAGGTGGAGGTGGACAACGCGGCGTTCCTGGCGGAGTGCACGCCCGGTTACTACAACGGCGAGGGCACCCGGAAGCGTGGGGGCGGCGGGTACAGCCCCGGGCCCGTCCGGTTCCACCGCCTGCTCCGGGAATGGCGGCAGACCTCGATCGACGAAGTCCTCGTGCCCGAGCTCGCCGTCACCAACTCCTGACCCGATCACTCCACCCAGATGGGCTGGCGCACACACTGGCTCGGAAGGACGACGATGACCACGAGAATCGCAGCACCGTCCGCTGGCGACCTCGACGGGTAGCGGTGCTGTGTCTCAGAGCGGGAGGTCCGCTTCGTCGCCTGATCTGACCCCCACCCTTCGGAACCGGCCGCCGCTCAATGAGCGTCGGCCCGCCGATGTCGCGCCTACTGGTTGTGCAAGGAAAGGGCGGGATCTACTGCAAATGGAGTAGCCCGAACGGTGCGAAAGGAGGCCGTGTCGAAGCGCTCGGATCGGGATCGTTGACGTTGTTCGCACATCGCAACCACGACGACGAAGGAAACCGCATGTCCACGTTCCTGTCCCACCTCGGGCGCTTCAGCGCCCGGTTCCGATGGCTGGTGATCGGAGCGTGGCTCCTGATCATGGCCGTGCTGATCGGCATCTTCATCGTCGGCAGCGGCATCGACAAGGGTGCCGCGACCACGAGCATCCCCGACACCAAGGCCTCCCAAGCGTTGGAGCGGATGAACAAGGAATTCCCTTCCAAGACTGCCTCGGACACCGCGTCCCTGCAGCTGGTGTTCCAACCGAAGTCCGGCAACGTCACGGACGCGACGACTGCGAAGCAGCTCGAGTCGTTCCTCGCGAAGGCTCGGACGGTCGACGGCGTCAAGTCCGTCAGCGACCCACTGAACGCGGAACAGCCCTACATCTCCAAGGACCGCACGGTGGCCGTCGCCACGATGACCTACGGCGACCTGACGAAGAAGCAGGAGACGAAGTACTACGACGCAGCCCTCGAGCTGCAGGAGAACGCCCCTCCGGGGCTCGGTGTCGAGCTCGGCGGGAACCTCGTGCCCCTCGGCGCCCCGGCCACCAGCCCGAGTGAAGGCGCCGGCGTCATCATCGCGTTCGTCATCCTCGCGATCACGTTCGGATCGCTGCTCGCTGCGGGCATCAATCTCCTCGTCGCTGTCTTCGGCGTCGGTGTCGGCCTCATCGGTGTCCTCGCCTACGGCGCACTCACCCCGATCGGTGACAACGCGATCATCCTCGCAACCATGCTCGGCCTGGCAGTCGGTATCGACTACAGCCTGTTCATCCTGTCCCGCTTCAAGACCGAGCTCCGTTCCGGTCGGAGGGTCGACGACGCGATCGCTCGCGCAACCGGTACGGCCGGCACCGCTGTGGTCTTCGCTGGCACGACCGTCGTCGTCGCGCTCGTCGCGCTCATGGTCGCGAACCTCAGCTACATCACCGAGATGGGTGTCGCCGCAGCGTTCGCGGTCGCCGTCGCCGTCCTGCTCTCGCTCACCCTGCTGCCGGCACTGATGCGGTTCATGGGCGTCAAGGCGCTGTCGAAGAAGCAGCGCGCAGCGCTGCAACGCGGGGAACTCTTCACCGACGACGGCCCGCAGAAGCGCGGCGTCCTCCGCTCGTGGGGCAGCTTCGTCGTGAAGCGCCCGATCGTGTCTCTCCTGGGCGGCGTCCTCGTCCTGGTCGTCGTCGCGCTCCCCATGCTCAGCATGAAGACCGCCTCCAACGTCCCTGGCGGGTCCGACCCGGAGTCCACCGAACGCACCGCCTACAACCTCATCGTCGACGAGTTCGGCGGCATCCAGAGCCCCCTGATCGTCCTGGCTGAGGGTGACAACATCACCTCGAAGACCGCCGCGATCGAGAACGAACTCACCGGTCTCGACGGCGTGCAGCAGGTCGTTCCCGCTCAGGTCAGTTCCGACGGGGACTACGCACGTATCACCGTCATTCCGACCGAGGGACCGATCGACGACTCCACCAAGGACCTGGTGCACCAGATCCGCGACGACGCTGACACCATCAGCGGAACGCACCTCGAGGTCACCGGTGAAACCGCGATCGGCATCGACTCCGACGACCAGCTCGCACGTGCGCTGGTGAAGTACGTCATCGTCATCGTCGTCATCTCGATCATCCTGCTCATCGTCCTGTTCCGGTCGCTGCTCATTCCCGTGATCGCGACCCTCGGATACCTGCTCTCCGTCGGCGCGTCGTTCGGGGCGAGCGTCGCAGTGTTCCAGTGGGGGTGGCTGGACTTCCTGCCAGCACCGCAGGGCGACCCGATGCTGAGCATCCTGCCGCTGCTGCTCGTCGGAGTGCTCTTCGGACTCGCGATGGACTACCAGGTGTTCCTCGTCTCCCGCATCCAGGAGATGTACCGCAAGGGCCGTGACCCCAAGCAGGCCATCCGCGAGGGCTTCTCCCGATCCGGTCCCGTCCTCGTCGCTGCGGCGAGCATCATGATCGTCGTCTTCGGCGGGTTCGCCACCGGGGAGTTCGCGATCGGCGCCTCGATCGCGTTCGGGCTCCTCGTCGGCGTCGCCGCGGACGCGTTCATCGTCCGCATGGTCCTGATGCCAGCCGCGCTGTCCCTCCTCGGCCGCTCCGCCTGGTGGATCCCGAAGTGGCTGGACAAGGTCCTCCCCGACGTCGACGTCGAAGGCCACGCCCTCGACAAGCACGACGCCGCGACACCCGCCGCGCAGGACCAGCCACGAGTCCTCGTCGGCTGACACTCCGAAGGGCCCTGGTGAGCACACCGGGGCCCTTCGTCCTCTACTCGTAGAACGAAAGTGACAGCTGATGCAGCACCCCGTCCGCCCCGAAGACATCCATCTCCCCCCGACTCAGCCCATCGACATCACCGCCTACCTTGCAGCGGAAGCAGATCGTGCGTTGGCCGAGAAAGGCTCCGCACCAGAGCTGAACGTTCAGGATCCCGAACCGCCTTGCTGAGCGCGATATCAGCAGACCCGCTGCTCGAGCGGTGCGCGGTCAACGACCGTGGGTGAAGTAGCCAGACGAGAAACCCCGTCGCAGGGCAACGCGGGAAGACGTTCGGTAGTTGGTCGGCTATCGGGACGCAGGCCGGCCGTACTTGGCGACGATTTCTCACCTCGCCTGGTCTCGAGAGAGCGCTCCTTGCAGCACCCGGCGGACTCGCTCGATGGCGTCTGCATCGACCTGTAGGCCCCGTGCTCGCAGCGCCAACTCGATGAAGGCCACTTCACCTTCGACGTCGATACGGCTCTCGTTGCTCGCCATGGACCAACTGTGCCCCCGACTCCGATACACGATGCTCAGCCGTGGCGCGCAGTACGAGCCGCAGTAGCCTGATCCAAGACCTTCATACAAGACTCTCGAAGGCGGAGCTCTCCTCACAGCGTGGGGGGATTGGCCTTCTGAACCGGCGGCTCCCAGAGATTGCTCAGGCTAAGTGAGTGCGTACCCGTCGGGAGGCACCGGCAACGTTGCCGCGACGAGATCTTTGACGAGGGTCCCATCGAGCGGGCGGCGGGTGACGAGGCACCATAGGACCATCGCCAGGAAGACCTGCGTGACCGTGTCGATCCTGAGGTCCGGGGGGAGCGCACCAGCCTCCACCGCCAGTCGCAGTCGTTCCGCGAGCCGCGTGCGGGCGGCAGTCGTGATCCGTTCGTCGTAGTTCGCGGAGAGGTCAGCATCTTCGGCAACAGCCGCGATGATGGCCTGGAGTACGGCGGCTGCATCGGGGTCGTCGTAAACACGCGCGACGGCCAGCATCCACGCAGTGACGTCGGCGTGGACGTCATCGGAGACGGCAACGGGACCTACCGGGAGGATGCCGCCCGCGGTGACCATCTCCGAAACCAGCGCCGCTTTCGTCGGCCACCATCGATACAGGGTTTGTTTGCCGACGCCAGCTACCGCGGCGATTCGCTCGAACGACAGCGTGTCCCATCCACGGCTGGCCAGCTCCGAGCGTGTCGCGTCGAGGATCGCCAAGCGTGTCTCTTCATTGCGGAGTCGTCCTGTGCTCTTGGCCATACAGCCATCCTCGCGGCATCACGACTCCGGCCGGCGCGGCCAGCCGTGGTGCGGACTACTGAACGGAGACGCCGCCGTCGCTGGAGAGGACGGCACCGTTGATGTTCACACCGTCCTTGCTGAGCAAGAACGTGATCGAGGCAGCGAGCTCGGCGGGCGCCGCGATGCTCGGTAGCAGTGCGAAGAACGGCGCCAACCGCTCCTGGCCCTTCTCCGAGAGCTTCGAGGAGGAGCCGATGTTCGTGGCGACCGCGCCCGGAGCGACAGCGTTGACACGCAGTCCTCGCTGCGCATACATGAACGCTGCGGAGCGGGTCAGGCCCAGGACCGCGTGCTTGGACGCGGTGTAGGCCGCTCCTGAACCGCTACCGAGGAGCGCGGCGCCGCTGATGATGTTGACGACGGAGCCCCTGCCTGCTTCGAGCATGACGGGCAGCACGGCTCGGGTGAGCTTGAAAGTGCCGGTGACGTTGACGCCCATCACGCGCTCCCAGACGGCGTCGCTCGTCTCGTCGATGGGGGAGAAGTCGTCGGCGATGCCGGCGACGTTGGCGAGAGCGTCGATCTGGCCACCGGCGGCTGCGACGATCGCGTCGACGTCTGCCTGCGAGGTGATGTCGCCACCCACCGGCACGATGTCGGCGTCGGGCAGTTCCGCAAGCAGATCTGAGAGGCGGTCGGCGGTGATGTCGACGGCCACGACCCGCCCGCCTTCGCGTGCAACGCGTGACGCCGTGGCACGACCGATGCCGGACGCGGCCCCGGTGACGATGACGGTCTGGCCGGAGAAACGACCCGGAGTGATCTGCTCAGTCCAGGTGGAAGCCTGCGTGGACTGCGGAACCACGTTCGTGTGGCTGTCGGGTGCGGTGGAATCGGACATGGAGGTCTCCTGTCGACAGTGACGAGGGTGAGCTAGGTGGTGATCACCAGGCTTGTCGAGACAAATCGTCTCGACTTCAAGAAATCGTACGCCTGGCGTCGACGCCCTTCCGACACGTTCCACCCTGGGGCTCAACGCGCTCCGGACACCTGTACGAGCATCCGGCCACCCTCCGGTGTGTCCAGTAGCCGATGGGCTTCAGAGATCCATCGCCGAGGGCTACCGTGCCCTCGTGGGGAAGCGGAACTACCTCGTCGAAGGCGTCTCCGGAACAGGGAAGACGTCGGTGTGCCACGAACTGCGTCGCCGTGGTTTCCCAGCGATCGACGGCGATCGAGAACTCGCCTACCAGGGGGACCCGAAGACAGGGGCGCCTGTCGATGGTGTGACCGGGACAGCCGTTCACCACCACCACATCTGGCAGGTAGACAGGGTCCGCTCGATCGCGGCGGACCAGTCAGATCCGGTCACCTTCTTCTGCGGAGGATCGCGCAACGTCGAATCGTTCATCGACGTCTTCGACGACGTCTTCGTCCTGATGATCGATCGGGCAACGCTCGAGCGACGCCTGGAGGCGCGGGGCGATGACGAATGGGCCGGGACGGGCCGGCTGGAAGAGCGGGCCCTCGTTCACGCACTCCATGCGACCGGCACCGTGCCGCGCGATGGCGTGCACGTCGATGCCAGTCAGCCGCTCGATGTCGTCGTGGACGAGGTGCTCCGCCGGTGTGGCCTGTCCGAGTGGTGAGCGCGTCCTGCGTGATCACGACGCGTCATCCGCTTCCGCGCACCGCCGTGAGAGCGCTTGCCAGCGTGGCCAGGTCTCTCTAGTCGCCTTCGATGAAGCCGGCGGCCGCGAGGGCGCGCTCGTAGATCTCTCGGATGACTGCGGCCTTGCGGGCGTTGTAGTCCGACATGCGTTGCGCTGGCTGCTGTGCGGCCTGACGCTTGACGGTCGCGTAGCGTTCGCGATCCGCGGTGTCGTGTCGGAGCCAGTTCCGGAACACCACGTGCTTGACCAGCTCCGGACTGTCCGGCCCGAAGACGTGCAGGTTCACGGGGATCCCGGGAACCGGCGCTGCCGCCCGGTTGCTTGCAGGGGCTCCCTGGAGGAGGCGATGCTCGTGCCACCAGGGCTCGCGCACCGTGAGGACGAAGCCCGCTGCTTCCAACCGCGGCAGCCAGACACGTTCGTCGGAGGGATCTGCGACCGTCAGGTCCAGGTCGAGTACCGGTTTCGCCGCGAGCCCAGGAACAGACGTGGACCCGACGTGCTCGACACGGAGCGCGCGAACGTCGAGAGCATCGATGATCAGGTTGCTCACCGTCGATGCGAGCTGCGGCCATTCAGGGTCCGGGTCGACGACACTGATGACGGTGGCCTTCGGCGGGACCACCCACGGGCTGGCTCCCGCCGGCACGGGCGGCTCGTCGAAGTCGAGAATCTCAGCGGTCGTCGGCACGCCCATAGTCAACCCGTGACGAAGATCACCCCTGATCCCGGATCCACCCGCGCTGGACGGCCCTCCACTCCGGCGCTCATGGTGGGGATCGGCGACGCGCGGTCCGACACCGGTCGGGAGGCCCGGTGGCAGCAGAGCCGTGTGTCCATCAGGCGCACACCGCGATGAACGCACCCGTCTTCGCCGGCGCGGCATCGCTCCTCGTACCAGCGAGGACGGCAGACGGCGCGCCGATGGCCCAGCTGGCGCCGCCTGGTGGCGGATCGATCATGCCGACGGATCCGACGCACTCCGGGTCCGGGCGTACCGGAACGACAGCGCGGCGGACGCCACCGCGGCCAGCACGAGGACCACGAGCGGCATGGTCGCGGCTCGAACCCCACCATGCGTGATCAGCGCTCCGGTGAGCGATGCGCTCATCGCGATGCCGATCGCGGAGGCGGAGTTGATCCAGGTGAACCCCTGCGTCAGTGCTGATCCGTCGACCGTCGCCTGCACGATCTGGGAGGACGACGCGAGTAGCGGGGCGATCGCTGTTCCGCCGATGGTCAGCATGATCGCCAGCCCGAGCAGCGTGGGCCAGGCGACGCCGACGAGCACGGCGACCGTGAGCACGAGCGTCGCGACCAGCTGCGCCGCCTGGGGACGCGGGGTCGCCCGCATCGACCCGTACACGAGGCCCGCGATGATGCTCGCGGCGCTGGGGACGGCGAGGACGAGACCGGTGAGGGACAGCATCCCGCGAGCGCTCGCCGCGGCGGTGACGAGGAGCGGAACAGCGCCGAAGAAGCACCCGAGCCCGAGGTTGACGCCGAGTGCGGCGAGGAAGTCCGGAGCGAGGAGTGAGGTCCGGGTCCTGTTCCGGCCGCGTCCCCGACCGCGACGCGGCGCTGGTGCGGTGCGCGGTTGCAGCGACAGCGTGCCGCCGCCGAGGGCGACGAGTGTCGCGGCCGCGGCCGAACCCGCCCACGGGACGAGGGAGGTACTGGCGAGGGTGACGAGGATCGGACCGGACAGGAACACGACGTCGTTGACGTTCGCCTCGAGGGAGAAGGCGACGCGGAGCGCCGGCCCATCCGTCAGGAGGTGCGACCACCGCGCCGCCGACAGGGCTCCGGGCTGGGGCGTCACGGCCCCGGCGACCATCACGGCCGCGAGCGTGACCGGGACCGGTGCGCTCCCCGCGGTGGTGATGGCCGCAGCGACCGCGGCAGCGTGAGCGGCGACGATCACCGGGACCGTCACCGTCTGCCCCCACCGGTCCACGAGGCGAGCGACCTGTGGACCCGCCACGGCCTCCGCGATCGAGAAACCGGCCGTGGAAGCGCCTGCGACCGCGAACGATCCCGACGCGTGCTGGATCGAGAACAGCAGCCCGAGCCCGGTCATCGCGACGCCGAGACGCGCAACGGCCGCGGGGAGGAAGAACGCCAGCGCCCCGGGGTGGTCGAGGACACGGCCGTACCGGGCACCGGTCGACCGGAACGGTCCGAGGACCGAGGACAGGAGCGAGCGCGCAGTCGTCATGGACGATGCCTCCGACGCGGTGCCGGTGATCGGTCGGCAGACAAGTCGGCCTGGGCTTCGACGATCATCACGGCACCGCGGTACCTCCGGCATCCTGCTCCGCAGGGGAGCGCTGGCGCAAGGAGCACACGTCGTGGTGCTTCTGCGCTGAGCGATGTCCCGGCTTGCGGGCGCCGCTTGGTTACGTATACAGTCGCTCGGAGCATCCGCGTGAATACGTACCCATTCTTCGAAGGAGAAGACGATGGCCCTCACTGAAGTCCAGCGCCAGCGCGCCGTCTACGGAACGCGGGACAAGAAGTCCGCCGCGATCGGCGCAGCGGTCGGCACCTGCGTCGAGAACTACGACTTCCTCGCGTACGGCACCGCGTCGGCGCTGTACTTCGGCACCGCGTTCTTCCCCGGCGCCGATCCGCTGGTCGGGACGCTGCTCTCGTTCGCCACGCTCGGCGTCGGGTTCGCGATGCGCCCGCTCGGCGGCATCATCGGTGGCTACCTCGGGGACAAGATCGGCCGCAAGCCGGTGCTCGTCGCGGCGTTGCTGGTGATGGGACTCGCGACGTTCGCGATCGGCCTGCTGCCGACGTACCAGACCGTCGGCGTCCTGGCCCCGATCCTCCTGGTCGCGGTGCGCGTCATCCAGGGCGTCGCGTTCGGCGCCGAGTGGGGCGGCGCCATCCTCATGGCCTACGAACACGCGCCGTGGCGACACCGTGGCCGCTACTCCGCGATCCCGACCGCGGGGAACCCGGCCGGGGTGTTCCTGGCGAACATCGTCTTCCTGTTCTCCGTGCACCTCGGCGGTGAGTGGGCGTGGCGGGTGCCGTTCCTCGCCAGCGCCGTCCTCGTCATCGCGGGCCTCATCATCCGGGCGAGGGTCTCGGAGTCCCCGGAGTTCGAAGACGTCAAGGACCGCGGCGAGACCGCGAAGAACCCGCTGCTCAAGGTGCTCAAGGACGACTGGCGGAACCTGCTCCGCGTCATCGGCCTGCGCCTGGTCGAGTCCGCGGGCTTCTACGTCGTCGTCACCTACATCCTCAGCTACATCTCCGGTCTCGACGCGGACCTCCGTGAGGTCGGCCTCGTCGGGCTCTGCATCGCGACCGCGATCGGCGTGGGCTCCTCCCTGTTCTGGGGCGACCTCACCGACAAGTTCGGGCGGAAGCCGATCTACCTGGTCGGGTCGATCCTCTCGATCGCGTTCGGGTTCCCGATGTTCCTGATGCTCAACTCGCAGGTGCCGGTCCTGATCGTGTTCGTCTACGTCATCGGCCTGCCGCTCATCCACGACATGCTCGCCGGCACCCAGGGCGCCTGGTTCAGCGAGCTGTTCAGCACCGACACGCGCTCCTCGGGCGCCTCGATCGGCTACCAGCTCGCCGCCGCGATCTCCGGCTTCATCCCGTTCATCGCCACCGCCCTCGCGGCAGCGATCGGTTGGGGCGGCGTCTCGCTCCTCTACGTCGCTGCCGGCGTCGTCGGCGTCGTCACGGTGCTCCTCACCCGTGAGACGTGGAGCCGGAAGGAGCGGGCCTACGTCGAGGAGGTCACCTCCGCCGTGCCGACCGCCGTGGTGGACCCGCGCGTCGCGAACCAGTCCTGAGCCACCGAAGGAAGAAGCAAGCACCATGAAGGCAATCGTCAAGACCACCGCGGCGCCGGGCGTCGAGTTCGTCGAGGACCACCCCGAGCCCACGGTCGGCCCCCGTGACGTCCTGCTCCACGTCGGCGCGGTGTCGATCTGCGGCACCGACCGCGAGATGTACGAGTGGACACCGTCGGCGGTGGCGTTCAACCTCGACCTCCCGGTCGTCCTGGGGCACGAGGTCTCCGGCACGGTGATCGAGGTGGGCTCCGACGTCAGTCGACTCGCGGTGGGGGACCGGGTGGCGCTCGAGACGCACATCCCGTGCGAGCAGTGCTTCATGTGCCGCACCGGCAACGGGCACAACTGCCTGAACATGAAGATCATCGCGATGCACGCCGACGGCGCGTTCGCCGAGCGCGTCGCGGTGCCGGAGAACGTCTGCTTCCCGCTGCCGGAGGGCATGCCGCTCGAGGTCGGTGCGCTCCTCGAGCCCGCCGGCGTCGCCTGGCATGCGCTGCAGCGGGCGGACCTCGATGTCGCCGGGCACTCGGTGTTGGTGTCCGGCTGCGGCCCGGTCGGGCTGCTCATCGTGCAGTTCGCGCTGCACCTCGGCGCCACCGAGGTGATCGCCGTCGAACCCAACCCGTACCGACGCGGCTGGGCCGAGAAGCTCGGCGCGACCGTGTTCGAGCCGGGCCCCGCCGTCGTCGAGTACGTCGAGGAGCACTACGCCCACCGCAGCGGCGTCGACGTCGCCTTCGAGGTCAGCGCGGCCGCCGCGGCGTACCCGACCATCTTCGAGTCGGTCCGCCGCGAGGGCACGATCGTCACGATCGGACACCCCGGCAACCCGGTGCCGGTCGACATCGCCAAGTACATCAACAAGAACGGGATCACCCTGCGCGGCACGTTCGGGCGCCGGCTCTGGGACACCTGGGAGGACCTCGTCGAGGTCCTCACCCGTGGCGGCGTGGACATCTCGTGGCTCATCACCCACCGGTTCCCGCTCGGCGACCTCGGCCCCGCGATCGACCTCCTCACCGGCGACGCCAACAAGGTCCTCATCCTGCCGAACGGGCCCGTCGACGGCGCGGCAACCGTCGGGGGAGCCGAGACGGTCGCCGCAACGGCGCACTGATCCGACGCGACGACCGACGAGTCCGAGGAGAGCGCATGGCCGAGACCCACGACCGGGGTGCTCCACACCTCGGCGCGCACCCCACGCTCGTCGCGCCCTCGCAGCCGACACCCGGCGGACCGGGCGGACACCGTGCCTCCCGGTCAGCGGGCCCCGGTCGACCCGCGCTCGACGAGCCGAGCGGGCACCAGCGTGTGCACCGGCTCCGACGTGTCCCCGGCGATGCGGTCGAGGAGTCGTTGCACGGACGCGCGCGCGATGCTCGTGATGTCCTGTTCGAAGGTCGTGAGGTCGAACGCACCCCACGCGGACATCGGGAGCCCGTCGATGCCGAGCACCCACGTCCGCTCGGGGACGGCGACCTCGGCCGCGCGGAGGGCGTCCATCGCGCCGTACGCGATGATGTCCGAGGAGCAGAAGACCGCGTCCGGAACGCCGTGCGCGAGCAACTCGCGCGCCGCGCGGTTCCCCGTGTCGTACGTGGTCGTGCCCCTCGTGGTCTGCTCGGCCCGGATCTCCACCCCGGCGGCCCGCAACGCCTGTCGGAACCCGGCCTCACGCGCCGGGCTCGCGAACGTGTCCGACGGGCCGAAGATCGCGGCGATGTGCGACCGACCGCGTTCGAGCAGGAACTCCGCGGCACGGACGCCGGTCCCGAAGTGATCCGTCATGACGATGTCGGCGGTCGACTCGAGGTCGGCCCGGTTGCAGAGCAGCACCGGAACGCCGCGTTCCACCAGGCGGTCGATGCCGAGCGTCTGCTGCTTCGCGGCGGTGAAGAGCACGCCGTCGACGGTGCCGGCGCCGACGCCGGCGGTCGCGAGCGGCATCGCCGGATCGTCGTCGTTCCACACCACGACGTTGACGTTCATCTCGCGCGCGACCCGCGTCAACTCGTCGAGCAGGTACGGCAGGTACGGGTTCTGGATCTCGCTGGTGACGATCCCGATCGCGCCCGCCCGCGCCGTGCGCATCGCCTTGGCCTGCGCGTTGGGCACGTAGCCGACGTCGCGCATGGCACCGAGGACGCGCTCACGGGTCTGGTCCGAGACGCTCGGGCTGCCGTTGAGCACCCGCGACACGGTCGCCTGCGACACGCCCGCGGCCCGCGCGATGTCACGGCTCGTCAGCGCCACGACGCCCCCTCTCCTCGAACCCGATGCAACGACGCTACAGCGGAGTCGACCTCGGCCTCGCCGCCACGACCTGCCCGCTGCGTGCCGGTGCACGGCCCCTCCAACCTCCACGCCGGTCGCGCGACCGTGACCGGCCAGCCGCACCACCCGATCGAAGGAGCGACACCATGACCCGCCTGTTCAACGACCCGGCGGACTTCGCGGACGAGATGGTCGACGGATTCGTCGGGGCGAACCGGCAGTGGGTCCGGAAGGTCCGCGGCGGGGTCACTCGTGCGACCACCAGCCCTGAGGGCACGGTGGCCCTGGTGATCGGTGGCGGCTCGGGACACTACCCGGCGTTCGGCGGACTCGTCGGGCACGGCCTCGCCGCCGGCGCGGCGATGGGCAACCTGTTCGCGTCGCCGTCGGCACAGCAGGTCACCGCGGTCGCGACGGCGGCGCACCACCGCGGCGGGGTGCTGCTGTCCTACGGCAACTACGCCGGTGACGCGCTCAACTTCGATGCCGCGGCGCGCGCCCTGACCGAGGCCGGCATCGACGTCCGCACGGTCCGCGTGACGGACGACATCGCCTCCGCGTCGGCCGACGAGCAGCACAAGCGTCGCGGCATCGCGGGGGACCTGTGCGTGTTCAAGGTCGCCGGTGCCGCCGCCGAGCGGGGCGACTCGCTGGACCACGTGGCAGCGATCGCGGAGCGGGCGAACGACCGGACGCGGAGTTTCGGCGTCGCGTTCAGCGGCTGCTCGCTGCCCGGCGCCGACGAGCCGCTGTTCACGGTCCCCGAGGGGCGGATGGCGATCGGGATGGGCATCCACGGTGAGCGGGGCATCGACGAGGCCGACGTCCCCACCGCCGCCGAGCTCGCCGACCTGCTCGTCGGCCGCCTGCTCCAGGAGCTCCCGGACGGTGTCTCCGTCGACGGCGCCCGCGTCGTCCCCATCCTCAACGGACTCGGCTCGGTGAAGTACGAGGAGCTGTTCGTCGTCTACGGCACCGTGCAGCGCCTGCTGACGGACGTCGGTGCGATCGTCGTGGAGCCCGAGGTCGGCGAGCTGGTCACGTCGTTCGACATGGCCGGGGTGTCGCTGACGCTGTTCTGGGTGGACGAGGAGCTCGAGCAGCTGTGGGCGGCGCCGGCCGACAGCCCCGCGTACCGGAAGGGCGGAGCGGTGCCGCAGGAGCGCGTGTCCGACGAACTCCTCGAGGCCGGCGAGCAGGTCCAGGTCACGCCCGGCAGCGAGGAGTCACAGATGTCGGCCGCGGTCGTCGCGGACGCGATCACCGCGATCCGCGCGACGATCGACGAGCACGCCGTCCGGCTCGGCGAGATCGACTCGGTCGCCGGCGACGGCGACCACGGCATCGGCATGCGGCGCGGTTCACACGCCGCGCACGTGGCCGCGCAGGACGCCGCCGCGCGCGGTGCCGGCGCCGGATCCGTCCTCCGGATCGCCGGGGACGCCTGGTCCGACGAGGCCGGCGGGACCTCCGGTGCGATCTGGGGTGCCGCCCTGGAGGCGCTGGGTCGCGTGCTCGGGGACGAGTCGCGTCCGTCGGCCGCCGGCGTCGCTGCGGCGGTGCACGCGGCGAACGAGGCGGTCCTCGCCTTCGGCGCCGTCGTCGGCGACAAGACCATGGTCGACGCGCTCGTGCCGTTCGACACGGTGCTCACCGGACGCGTCGACGCCGGCGACGACCTGGTGACCGCGTGGACCGCCGCGTCCGCCGCCGCGCAGGAGGCCGCCGACGGCACCGCCGCGCTGCTCCCGAAGATGGGTCGCGCCCGCACCCACGCCGAGCACGCCGTCGGCACCCCCGACGCCGGCGCGATCTCGTTCGCCCTGATCACCGCCGCGGTCCTCGCGGAGCTCCCCACGAAGCAGAAGGAAGGTCACCATGGCTGAGCAGCAGTTCCGCCTCGTCGTCGGCTCCGACGACGCCGGGTTCGACTACAAGGAGATCATCAAGAAGGACCTGGAGGCCGACGACCGGGTGGCGTCCGTCGTGGACGTCGGCGTCGATGCCGAGGGGCACACCGCCTACCCGCACATCGCGGTCGACGCGGCCCGCATGGTCGCGAACGGCGAGGCTGACCGGGCCATCCTCATCTGCGGCACCGGCCTCGGCGTCGCGATCTCGGCGAACAAGGTCCCCGGCATCCGCGCCGTGACCGCTCACGACTCCTTCAGCGTCGAGCGCTCGGTCCTGTCCAACGACGCCCAGGTGCTCTGCATGGGCCAGCGCGTCATCGGCGTCGAGCTCGCCCGCCGACTCGCGGGGGAGTGGCTCGGCTACAGCTTCGACACCTCCTCGGCCTCCGCCGAGAAGGTCGCCGCGATCTGCCAGTACGACGGCAGCGCGCCGGAGGGCATCGACACGGAGTCGGTGGACGCCTGATGCTGACCGCCGCGGCAGCACCCGCGCTGACGATCGGTGTGTCGCTGAAGATGTACTTCGGTCACGCCCGGACGCTGGCGTGGGCGTCCGCCGTCGCGGACATCGCCAGGGACCACCCCGCCGTCACCGCCGGGGCCGTCGACCTGTTCGCCATCCCGACGTTCCCCTCGCTCGTCCCCGTCAAGGGCCTGCTCGAGGGCACCCGCGTCCACCTCGGGGCGCAGGATCTGGCGTGGGCCGACCAGGGCGCGTTCACCGGTGCGGTGTCCGGCGCCGAGCTCGCCGAGATCGGCTGCGACCTCGTCGAGATCGCGCACGCCGAGCGCCGCTCCCTGTTCCACGAGACGGACGACGAGATCGCCGGCAAGGTGCACGCCGCGTTCCGCAACCACCTCACCCCCCTGATCTGCGTCGGCGAGGTGGGGCGGGCCTCCAGGCAGGATGCGATCGCGGAGGTGACCGGTCAGCTCGGCCGGTTCCTCGCCACCGCCACCGCAGACCACCTGGCCGGACCCGTCATCGTGGCCTACGAGCCGGTGTGGGCGATCGGCGCCACGGCGCCCGCCCCGGACGAGCACATCGTCGCCGTGCTCGCCGGGATCGAGGCGTACCTCGCGTCGCGTCCCGAGCTCGCCGGCTCGCGTGCGATCTACGGCGGCAGCGCCGGGCCGGGCCTGCTCAGCCGAGGGCAGGGCCGCATCGGCGGGCTCTTCCTCGGCCGCTTCGCCCACGACCCCGCGGCGATCGCGACCATCCTCGACGAAGTCATCACCACCAGCGTCTCGGAGCGGACCCCATGACCTCACTGCTCGGCCTGTCCACCTACGCGTACTTCTGGCGCATGTCGGATCGGGTGCCGTCGCCGATGTCCCTCGACGACGCACTCCGCGACGCCGCCACGCACGACGGTGTCGACCTGTTCCAGATCTGCGACCACGCACCGCTCGACACGGCGTCGGACGAGCGGCTCGCCGGGATCCGCTCGCTCGCGGACGAGCTCGGGCTGACGCTCGAGGTCGGCACGCGCGGGACCGACCCGGAGCACCTCGCCCGGTACCTGCACGTCGCACAGCGGCTCGACGCGGTGCTCGTCCGGTCGATGTGGAGTGCCGGCGACGACGAGCCGGACGCCGTCGAGACCGACCGGCGCTTACGGGCCGCGCTGCCGGCGTACGAGGAGGCCGGGGTCACCCTCGCCCTCGAGACCTACGAACGGGTCAGCTCGGTCGAGCTCGTCACGACCGTGGCCGCGATCGGGTCGCCGAACCTGCGGATCTGCCTCGATCCCGCGAACACCGTCGCGAACCTCGAGCACCCGGCCGACGTCGCCGCCCGGTGCGCTCCGTACACGGCGAACTGGCACGTGAAGGACTTCGACTTCACCCGTTCGCCGGGCTGGGTCGGGTTCCAGTACACCGGCGTCCCGTTCGGCACCGGTCGGCTCGACTACGACGGCATCCGGGCGGCGATCGAGCCCGACGCCCGGGGCATCAACCGTGTCATCGAGTTCTGGCTCCCGTGGCAGGCCGACTCGGCGGATGACTCCACCGGGGACGCCGCGTCGAGGAGCATCGCCGTGGAGACGGACTGGGTCGCCTCGACGGTTGCCGCCCTCTCCGCAGCCCGCGCGTGACCGACCTGAGCATGACCGGAGCGTCCCGGACGTCCGCCGGCTGGTCCACGCGATCCGCACGAGCGGCTTCGCGACCGCCAGCGCGCTGAACAGGGGGTTGCGGAGTGCACCACGGTCAGCGCGACGCCCTCCGGAGGAACGCAGCCAGCACCAACGGCACCGCACTGAGCCCGAGCACCCACCAGAACGTCGCCCCGAAGGCACCGGCCGCGGCGGCCGGCGACCCCGCGGAAGCCAGGAAGTGCTCGAGGACCACCGCGACCACGGTGACGCCGAAGGGCGCCCCGACGCGCTGCACGATGCTGAAGGCGGCGCTGCCGCGCGGGGTCTCGTCGTGGCTCAGGCTCGCGAACGCCAGGGTCATCACCGGGAGGGACGCGGCACCCATCCCGACTCCCTGGACGAACTGCGCGACGAGCAGCAGGACGGAGTGACCATCGACGCCGGCGAGGGCGAAGGGGACGATCCCGAGCATGAGGAGCACCACGCCACCGCCGACGACCAGGCGGCCGTCGAGCTTCGCCGTGAGTCGGCGGCTGAGCACGATGAAGAGCATCGTGCCGAGGCCCTGCGGGATGAGCAGCAGGCCGGTGTGCAGGACGGAAGCGCCGCGGACCTGTTGGTAGAACAGCGGCAGGAGGAACATCAGGGCGTACATCGAGAAGCCGCCGACGAACGTGATGACGCTCGACAGGCCGAAGCTCCGACGTGCGAAGACGCGGACGTCGACGAGCGCATGGGTCCGGTTACGGAGTGCGGAGGCGACGAAGCCGACCAGGAGCGCGCCTCCCGTTCCGAGCGGGAGCCAGACGTCGGTCGCGGCGAACCCGTGGTCCCCGGTGAGCCGGCTGACGCCGTACGCGATGAGCGCGACCGCGGGGGTGAGGAGCACGAACCCGAGCACGTCGAACCGGCTCCCGCGCTGCGCGGGTGCGGACGGCAGGAACAGCGGGCCGAGCACGAGAGCGGCCAGGCAGATCGGGATGTTGACGAAGAACAGCCAGTGCCAGCTGACGGATTGCACGATGGACCCGCCGATGATCGGCCCGAGGATCGGCGCGAGCTGCCCGATGAGCCCGATGGTGGCGATGGCGCGGCCGATGCGCTCGCGGCCCGCGGCGCGGGTCAGGATCGTGATCGTCACCGGGAGCACCAGACCGCCCCCGACGCCCTGCAGCACCCGGAACACGACGAGTGACGGGAGGGACCACGCGAGTCCGCAGAGCAGGGAACCGACCATGAAGGTGGCGACCGCGACGATCCATGCGGTGCGGGCGCCGAGGCGTTCGGACACCCAGCCGGACACCGGGATCACCGACACGAAGGCCAGGAGGTACGCGGTCGCGACCCACTGCGTGCGGGCGACCGACTCGTGGAACGTGTGGTGCAGATGGTCGAGCGCGATGTTGACGATGGTCGTGTCGAGCAGCGTCGTCAGGGCGCCGAGGACGAGCACGAGGCTGATCAGGGTGAGCCGCCGGTCCGTGACCGGGCCGGGAACGGCCGGAGCCGTGAGGGAAGTGGTCATGCGGCGTAAACTACACCGTGCAGTGTAGGAAGTACACCCGTCGGTGTAATGTGGCCTGGTGGCTGCCGCGACCCCTCAGGACCCGACATCGAAATCGACGTCGAAGACCATCCGTGCCGGGCAGGCGCACAAACGGAGCGCGATCCTCGCGGCAGCGCGGGACCTCTTCGTCCTGGACGGTGTCGAGCGCACGAGCATGGACGCCGTCGCCGCGCGCGCGAGCGTCTCGAAGCGGACCGTGTACGACTACTACGGCGACAAACGCGGGCTCCTCCTCGGTGTCGTCGTGGCTGCGGGGGAGTCGCTCGTCGAGACGCTCCGGCAGGCCATCGCGGACCACCTGGCCGACGACGCTCCCATCGCCGACCAGGCCGCGCTCGAACGCGCGCTCGTCGGGTTCGCCGTGCAGATCGGCGAGACCATGCTCGGCTCTGCCGACTACGGGAGCACCATCAAGCTCATCGGTGACAACCGCGCGATCCTCCCCGAGCTCGCGCACCACCCCCTCAACTCGGCACCGGAAGCGGCGCTCGCCGAGCGGATCGCACACTTCGCGGACGTCGGTCTGCTCGACGTGGACGACGCGTTCCTGGCGGCCGACCACTTCAACGCCCTGACCACCCTGCTGGCCATGAACATCCGGTTCCCGGATCAGCTGTCCACGGACGCGACCCGCAGGACGATGGCCGACGGAGTGCACGCCTTCATGCGGGCGTACGGCGCGCGCTGAGCCCCGGCGGCAGCACGGCGTGCTCGTGGTGACGTCGTCGTGGGCGTCGAACACCGGTCGTCCTGTCGAACACGGCGATCCCGGTGTTCGACCGGACGCGAGGTGTGCAACACGGTGGGGCCGCGTTCGCGGTCTCCGCAGAAGAACGCTGAACGGAGTCTCAGACCCCGGGCCGGTCCCCGCCGGGCTGTCGACACGAAGCGCCGAGAAGGCGTCGCATAGGATTTCCGAGGATTTTTCGTCGGCGATGCAGAAGGAACATCATCGGAACGCGGGTACGGCAGCAGATCGAGGGGCGGTTCCGCCCCGAGATCCAGGGGCTGCGAGCAGTGGCGGTCACCTCGGTCGTCCTCTACCACCTCTGGCCGAACCGCCTCCCCGGCGGCTACGTGGGGGTCGACGTCTTCTTCGCGATCTCCGGGTTCCTCATCATCGGACACGTGCTCCGCGAGGTCGAGCGGACGAACCGCCTGGACGTCCTCGCCTTCTGGGCCCGACGGGCGCGACGACTGCTGCCGGCCAGCATGCTCGTGCTCGTCGCCACGGGAGTCGCCACGATCCTCTGGGTCCCGCAGGTGCTCTGGCTCCAGTACCTCAAGGAGATCAGCGCCTCCGCCGTCTACGTGCAGAACTGGGTGTTGTCGGCGAACAGCGTCGACTACCTCGCCGCCGGGAACTCGGCGTCCCCGGTCCAGCACTTCTGGTCGCTGTCGGTGGAGGAGCAGTTCTACATCGTCTGGCCGCTCATCATCCTCGGCGTGCTCGCGCTCCGGCGCTGGCGGCGGAACCTGCAGGTCAAGCGGGTCCTCTTCCTGCTCATCGTGATGGTCTCGCTCGCGAGCTTCGTGTACTGCATCGTCGACACGGCGGCCAGCCCGGCGTCCGCCTACTTCGTGACCACCACCCGGGCGTGGGAGTTCGGGGCCGGCGGGATCCTGGCGTTCATCACGGCACATCGCCGGAAGCCCCGTCGGCACATCGCGGCGACGATGAGCTGGACCGGCATCGCCATCGTCGCGCTCACCCTCGTCGTGTTCACGCCCGCGACGCCGTTCCCGAGCTACACGGCGCTCCTGCCGGTGGTCGGCACGCTGCTCGTCATCGCGGCCGGGACGCCGCACATCTGGTGGTCCCCGACCCAGGTCGCTCGGCTCCGTCCGGTCCAGTGGCTCGGCGCGATCTCGTACTCCCTCTACCTCTGGCACTTCCCGCTCCTGACGATCCTGCCGCTCGAGCTCAAGCACCCGCTCGGCACCAAGTCCAAGATCGCCGTCATCGTCGTCGCGGTGCTCCTGGCCGTGCTCACCAAGCGATTCGTCGAGGATCCGGGACGGACGTGGAAGGTCCTGGTCAACCGACGTCCGCTCATCACGATCGGCGCGACCGTCGCCGTCACGGTCCTGGTGCTGAGTGGCGGGGGCGTGGCGACGATCGCGACGAACCACTCCATCGCCGCGCAGGCGGCCGAGGCCCGGGCCGAGCTCGCGAAGCTCAAGAGCTGCGCGGGAGCCCGGGCGATCGAGTCGCTGTCGACGTGCCCGGATCCGTTCACCCCGAACACCCTGACGGATCCGGCGTTCGCCGCGACGGACATCGGGAAGGGCGTCGCCACCGTCGACCCGTGCAAGCAGGGTCTGACGCAGACGGCCGTGATGACCTGTCGCATCGGGGACACGACGGCCCCGACGAGGATCGTCGCGCTCGTCGGCGACTCGCACGCGGGACAGCTGCTCGAGCCACTCGACATCTACGGTGCGGCACACGGCATCGAGTTCGTCACGTACCTGAAGAGCTTCTGCGCCGGGCTCGGTGCGCCGGGCGTCGCCGCGGCGGGCAACGGTGTGCGGGCCGATGTCGACAGCTGCGCCGCATGGGGAGTCTCGGTCCAACACGACATCCTGGCGAACACCCGGATCCAGTCCGTCGTCTTCGCCGACTTCACGCAGTCGTACGCGTCGACCGGTGCGCCGTGGAGGCCCGCCACCGCGACCGATTTCGAGAACGTGTGGAGACCGCTCCTCGCGTCCGGCAAGGGCGTGATCGCGATCCGGGACACACCGAACGCGGCGCAGATCGACGTCCCGCAGTGCGTCGCCCAGCACATCTCGGATGTCGATCCGTGCTCCACGCCGCTCGCCGAGGCCGAGCCGGCACCGGCGGCCAACCCGATGCTCGTCGCCGCGGCGGCCATGCCCGAGGTCAAGACCGTCGACCTCACGTCGTTGTTCTGCACCGGGGCGACCTGCCATTCCGTCATCGGCGGCCTGGTCGTCTACTTCGGGTGGCACCACATGGACGCGACGTTCGCGCGGACGACCGCGCCGTACGTCGGCGCAGCCATCGACGCGCTCGTCCCGACGCGTTCCTGATCACGGATCGGTCGGGAGGCGTGGCCGGCGTCAGTTGGCGAGGTTCACCTGCGTGCGGTGCAGGTCCGTCCGCTCGATCTGGTCGACGAAGCCGATCGCGTAGTCCTGCGCGGAGATCGCTCCGCCCTCGGCGACCACCGCGACGTCGGTGCCGACCCGGTACGAGCCGGTGCGCTCGCCGGGGGCGAAGGAGCCGAACTGGAGGGGCGGGCTGACGAACACCCAGTCGAGCGCGTCGGGCGCGGCGGGGAGGTCCTCGAGGATGAGCGCTGCGCCGCTCTGGACCTCGTGGTGCAGCTCGGCCGGGACGGCGCTGAGGTCCTCGACGTACCGGGGTGCCCCGGGCGCGGGACGCAGCGACGAGAACCCGCCGACCACGAACAGCCGAGCACCGGCGGACGCGGCCCGTCGCGCGATGGTGCGGTTGACCTCCCGGAAGGTGTCGGTGAGGTCGCCGCGCGGGGCGAGCGCGGCGACGACGACGTCGGCGTCCTCGATGACCGGGGTGAGGACGGCTTCGTCCGAGGCGTCGCCCTGCACGTACCGGACGCCGGGGACCTGGTCGGTCGGGAGCGAACGGCTGAGCGAGGTGACCTCGTGACCACGGGACGCAGCCTCGGCGACGATCGCCGATCCTGCGTAGCCGGTGCCGCCGATGACGGAGATGCGGGACATGGGAGCCTTTCGGACGGAGGAGTGCACGGGCGCGACGAGCCGGCCCGATTCCACGGTAGGAGCGCCCGTGAGAGAGCGGAAGTAGGCACTTCAGGGTGCCTGTCACGCCCCGCTGGCCGGGCCCGGTAGACATACGGCATGAGCACCGCACCCAGGACGCTGCAGTTCCGCGCCTTCACGACGACGAGCGACGACCCGCGGTCCGGCAATCCGGCGGGGGTCGTGCTGCACGCCGAGACGTTGACCGACGCGGACATGCTCGCGATCGCCGGCGAGCTCGGACACAGTGAGACCGCGTTCCTCACCGCCGTGACGCCCAGCTCGGCGCGGATCCGCTACTTCACGCCGCGGGCGGAGATCGCGTTCTGCGGCCACGCGACCATCGCGTCGGGCGTGGCGCTGGCGCGGAACGGCGCCGAGGGCGTGGTCGACCTGACCACGAACGCCGGCGTCGTGCCGGTCGCGGTCCGTCCGGACGGCGCGACCCTCACCGCCGTCGCGACGACCGTCGCACCGCTCCCCGACGCGGTGCTCGGCGAGCTGCTCGACGCGCTCCGTCTGTCGTCGACGGACCTCGACCCGGCGCTGCCACCGGCGTTCCTGTCCGGGGGCAACCCGCACCCGCTCGTGCCCGTCCGCGACGGCGTCCTCGCCCGGCTCGACCACGACGGCGACGCGGTGCTCCGCCTGCAGGTCCGGGAGGGATGGGACGGCACGATCGCGGTCGTGCACCGGCTCGACGCCACGCGGTTCGTGAGCCGTCACCCGTTCCCGCGCGGCGGTGTCCGCGAGGACCCGGCCACGGGGTCGGCTGCCGCCGCGCTCGGTGCCTACCTGCGGGACGGCGGCCACGTGGCGGTCCCGGCGGTGCTCACCGTCGAGCAGGGTGCGGAGACCGGACACCCCTCACGCATCACCGTCGAGGTCCCCGCGACGGGTCGCATGCGGGTGAGCGGGACGGTGGAGGAGCTGGCGGGGCCCGGTCTCCGGCCGACTGCCTAGACCCGCGACGCGCCGCTCCGCACGAGTCGGATGACGAGCAGGATCGCGGCGACGACCAGGACGATGATCCCGACCGTGATCAGGAACTTCAGGGTCGCGACGAACGCGCCGATCAGCAGCAGGATGATGCCGATGATGGCGAGGGTGACCCACAGGGCGTGGTTCATGATGTGTCCTTTCGAAGGGGTGACGTGCCCTTCTCGGCCGGACGGTACGCGTTCCCCGGCGTCGGCGACCGCCGTCCGCGCGAAGTCGGTCCGACCTCCTCGATCCCGCGCGCGTCTTCGTGGATCCTGGGTCCGGCAGCCGCACACTGTGCGTCCTGCTCCGGTCACCGCTCCGCGTCGGGCACCGTCACGACGCGGTTCTGGTACGCCCAGACGACGGCCTGCAGCCGCGATCGCACACCGAGCTTCGGCAGCATCCGGGCCAAGTGGGACTTCACCGTCGAGACCTCGACGACGAGCGCAGCCGCGATCTCCTCGTTCGACATGCCCTGCGCCAGGAGCATGAGCACGTCGCGCTCCCGCTCGGTCAGCAGCTCCGTCCCTCGCCCGCGTGTCACGGGCTGGAGCGCGCGCCGTTCGACGAACTCGCGCAGCACCCGGCGGGTGAGTGCTTGGTCGAGCGTGCCGTTGCCGGCGGCCACCTGCCGGACGGCGGCGACGATGGTGTCGGGGTCCGCGTCCTTGAGCAGGAAGCCCGACGCACCGGCCTCGAGCGCGCCGAACACGTAGTCGTCGAGATCGAACGTCGTCAGCATGAGGACCGGGATCGGGGGATCCGCCTCGGGACCGCACAGGGCCCGTGCGACCTCGATGCCGTCCACGACGGGCATGCGGATGTCGAGGCACGCGACGTCCGGGTGCTCCGACCGTGCGAGGGCGAGTGCCTCGCCACCGTCCGTCGCGACGGCGACGACCGCGATGTCGGGTTCGGCGTCGAGCAACGCGGACAGACCGGCGCGGACGAGGGGCTGGTCGTCCGCGATGAGGACCCGGATCACGACGGCACCTCCGCTCCGACGGCCGGGGCGTCAGGACCGCTCGCCGCCCGCGGGACGACGAGGCGGACCTCCCACCCGCCGTCCTCCGTGGGACCGTACCGCAGGTCGGCGCCGACGAGGTCGGCTCGTTCGCGCATGCCGACGAGCCCGTGACCGCCCGAGGAGGACCGTGGTGCGGCCTCGCGTGCCGGTCCGTTCCGCACGACGACGGTGACGTGGGTGTGCTCGCGGTCGTCGAGCTCGACGGTGGTGGCGGCACCCGGGGCGTGCAGGGCGGCGTTCGCCAGGGCCTCCTGGACGGTCCGGTACGCCGCGAGCTGCGCGAGCGGACCGACGTCCGAGCCGACCGACGGGCTGGCCTCGGGCTCGCCGCGCAGCACCCGCAGCGTGACCCGGCCGTGCCGCTGCGCCCGCGCGACGAGGTCCGGGACCGCCGCCAGGGTCTCGACCGACCGCTCGGCCAGGGTGTCGTCGCGGAGCAGCCCGACGAGCCGCCGGAGGTCGTCGAGCACCGCCGTGCTCTGCTCCCGCACCTGGCGGACGGCGGCGTGGGCACGCTCGGGGTCGGTGTCGATCTGCCGGTCGATCACGGCGGCCATGAGCGCGATCCCGGACAGGTGGTGCGCGGCAATGTCGTGGAGCTCCCGCGCCATGGCGGCTCGCTCCCGGGACACGGCCGCCTCGACGCGCGCGTCCTGCTCGCGGACCACCGCGTCCCGCTCCCGGAGCACGGCGTCCTGCTCCCGGACGACCGCGTCCCGCTCGCGGACGACCGCGTCCCGCTCGCGCGCCCGCGCCGCGCGGACGTCCAGGCGCGACCGGACGACCAGGGTCACGAGCAGTGGCAGGCCGATCACGGCTCCCGCCTGGCCCAACCCCTGCGTGATCGCCTGCACCGGTGTCGCGCCGTAGCCGGTGAGCTGCGAGACGGCTTCCTCGATCCCGACGCCCACCGCCGCTGTGACGAGGGCGGGCCACAGCCGCGCGACGGGCTGCCGGAGCACCGCGAGCAGGACCGCCACCATCACCGCGAGCGTCGACAGACCGTGCAGCACGGACGGGGCCACCATCACGAGGACGGCTGCGAGCACCGCGACGGCCACGAGCGTCGTCCGCGGTCGGCTCCGCGCCCACAGCAGCACGCACGCCTGGGCCGTGAGCACGGCGGCGACGACCCACCAGGACGGGTCGGCGGGCGAGGCGAACTGGATCTGGGCCGAGTCCGGATCCCCCGCCGCCATCGCGGGTGCGCCGAGCAGGAGCGCGATCACCGCGACCGCGTCGGCCGCGGCGACCAGGACGTCCACCCGCCGCACCCGCGGGCGGGCCTCAGCGGTGACCATCGCTCGAGTCTACGAGTGGCGACGCGGAGGGCCTCGGGGCAGCAGCGGGTGCGGTGCCGGCCACGACGGCGGAGGCGGGGTCCTCCGCTGGGCCGGTGCCGGGCCTCCCGGCCGTGCCGGCGACAGGACCGCGGTAGCCGAGCCGACCCCGCGTCGCGACCACGATGACGACCGCGCCGATCGTCGAGGTGATGAGCAGCGCGAGCAGCATCGTCTCGGCACCGATGCCCGGGAACATGTCGCTCCACAGGACCGACGCCGTGGTGTTGACGCTGACGTGGAGGAGCACCGCGAGCGGCAGGCTCTCACCCGACCGGTTGAACACCCACGACATCACGACGGTGAACGCCATGCAGAACCCCACGAACACGAGCGGTTGCGTCCAGTGCGCGGTCGGCCATCCACCCCAGTCCGTCAGGAACAGCGGCAGGTGCCACAGCCCCCAGAGCGGCCCGAGCACGAGCGCGGCCCGCATCGGGCCGAACCGGCCCTGGAGGCGCGGCAGGGCGAAGTCCCGCCAGCCCGGTTCCTCCGCCAGTCCGGTCGTCACGACCTGGAGGAGCAGCGCCGGCACGTAGGCCGCCAACGCCAGCGCGGACGGTGCGTGGACGACCCCGCCCGCGAACGGCAGCCCCGACAGGACGATGAGCACCGGAACGCCGAGCAGCACCGTCACGTACCACTGCCACCGGACCCGCCACCGCCACAGCCGGCCGGCCCACACCCGGAGGCCCGTGCGACCGTCCGCCGCGGCCGTCACGACGAACGCCGCGGTGACCGGTCCGAGGAGTGCGCCCGGCAGGACACCCGACAGCTGCGCGGTGCCGAGGACCTCGGGGAAGTGGAGGTCCCACACCCCGAGGCCGTGGGGCGACAGGATGTACGGCAGCCACGCCAGCCAGCTCGTCCCGAGGGCGAGCACGGCGAACGTGCGGAGAGGGTTGCGGGCGACGACGCCGCGGAGCCCGCCCGGAGCGGGCCTCGTGCTCCTGCGGTCCGTCCCCGGTGCGCTGATGGTGGTCATGGTGCCTCCGTCGGTCAGGTGGCCGCGGTTCGACCACATCCCGACGGTAGGAATCGCGGGTGCCCGGCCTCGACGGGCGGAGGGACGCAGCTCGCGATCTCCATCGGAGGATGCAAGGGGCCGGTCTGCGCCCCTCCGTCGATCCTGCGCATGCCGACGACGAGTGCGCATGCGCCCCCACGTCCCGTTGTCGTCCGCGTGAGCACATGGCGCGAGCAGACCCCGCTTCAGGACCAGCCGAGCGCCCGCAGTACCGCGGCGGTCACGGCGGCCAGCGCGACCACGACGATGAACGGCGCCCGCAGCACGAGCGCGACGATCGCCACGACGAGCCCGGCCGCGCGCGCGTCGAGCACCAGGTGCGTCGCGGTCGAGAACGTCTGCAGGACGACGAGCGAGGCGAGCAGGGCGGCCGGGAGCATCTCGCTGATGCGGGCGACCCGGGGCTCCTCGAGCACGGCCGGGGGGACGGTGTAGCCGGAGAACTTGAACCCGTACGCGATCGCCGACGCCACGATGACCGCGATCCACGCGGTCACGACGCGGCCCCGGTCGCATCCGGCCGGGAGGGCCGCCACCGGTCGGGCCACCACCATGCGATCACCGCGCCCACGCACGCGGCGGCGAGCACCGGGAGGCCCTGTGGGATCACGGGGATGAGTGCGGTCGTCACGATCCCGGCGACGATCGCGATGGCGACCGGTTGCCGTGCCCGCAGCCGCGGCCAGAGGAGTGCGATGAACGCGGCCGAGGCGGCGGCGTCGAGCCCGTAGCGCTTCGGATCGCCGAGCGCGGACCCCGCGAGGGCCCCGACGAGCGTCATGACGTTCCATCCGATGTACACGCCGAGGCCGGTCACCCAGAACCCCAGGCGACGGAGCGGCCGCGAGGACTGCGCGACCGCGACCGCCGTGGACTCGTCGATCGTGAGCTGGGGGACCACGATGCGACGCCACCCGCGGGGGAGCATCGTCGGACCGAGTTGGAGCCCGTAGAGCGCGTTCCGGATGCCGAGCAGGGAGGCGGCCGCGATCGCCGCCCCCGCGGTGCCGCCGCCGCCGAGGATCCCGACGAGCGCGAACTGCGACCCGCCGCTGAACAGGAGGAGCGACAGCAGGCAGGTCTGCACGACGCTGAGGCCGCTCGCCACGCTCAGCGCGCCGAAGCTCACGCCGTACAGTCCGGTCGCGACGGCGACCGAGACGCCCTGGCGGACGACGGCGCGCCGAGCGGTCGCGACATCCGCCGTTCGCTCGGGGCCGTCGTGCTCGTCGGCGGGGGTGGGGGAGCCGTCGGTCATGCCCTCAGGATGCCGCAGGCCGGCTGCGCCCGGGCGCGCCCGCGTGTCCCAGACGCGCAGTTCCCTGTCAACCCCGGCGTCCGGGCGCCACGGCTGCGATCCTTAGATGATGGCAGAGGACGTGGTGCGACGCTCAGTGGTCGCCGGGCAGGACATCGACGATGCCCGTGCTATGTACGAGGCCGCGTACAACGGACGGCAGTTCCACATCGAGCCGACCGAGCGCGAGTTCGGGTACCGCTACACGATCGCCGGGGACGACGACGTCACGCTGCGGGGGAATCGGTTCACGGGGTCGGTCGAAGGCACCGTCCAGGTGCAGGGCGAGTACGTGGTCACGTGGATCACCGCGGGGACCGGCGCGATGGACCTCGAGGGGACCGGCGACCTCACGCCGCTCGAACCCGGGCAGCCCGTCCTGTTCACCACCGGTGGCCAGAACCGGTTCGCGTTCGCCGACTACAAGCAGAACCTCGTCCACCTCGACGGCCGGTACCTCGAGCGGGTCGCGGCGGAGGTCGAGGGCCACGACGGCGGGCCCCTGCGGTTCCGACACGGTGGCCGACTCGAGGACCACGCGCTCCAGCGGTGGACGGCGGCGGTGCGGACGGTGAACGCCGTGGGCGCGAGCGCCGACGCCAGTGCCCTGCTGCGGAGCGAGGTGAACCGCCTCGCCGCGGTGTCGCTCCTGTCGACGTTCCCGCACGAGGCGACCTCCCTGCCGCCCGAGCTGCTGCTCCCGCGCCACCGGCGGGTCCGCACGGCGGTCGAGTTCATCCACGCGAACGCCCATCTGCCGATCACGCTCACGGACGTCGCCGCGGCGGCGAACGTGAGCTCCCGCTCCCTGCAGCAGGCGTTCGAGCGTGCCCTGGCCACGTCGCCCACGCGGTACCTGCGGCAGGTGCGCCTGGAGCGGGTGCGGGCCGAACTGCTCGAGCAGCACCCCGAGGACGTGTCCGTCGGCGACGTCGCACGCCGTTGGGGCTTCGTGCACCTCGGCCGGTTCTCGGGGGCGTACGCAGCGGCCTTCGGGGAGTACCCGCGCGAGACGCTGTACCGCTGACGGGCGGTCAGTGGTGCGGGTGGTGCCCGCCCACGTCGTGGTGCGCGTGCGCTTCGTCGTGCTCGTGCTCGTGCTCGTGCCCGTGCCCGTGCTCGTTCGCTTCGTGGTGCTCGTGCGCGTGGCCCCCGTCGTCCGGGCCGCCGCCCATCATTCGCAGCATCGACCACGAGCCGCTGCGGACGAACACGACGAGCAGGACCGCCGCCACGACCAGGAACAGGATGTCCAACCAGGTGGTGTAGTTCCACGTGATCCCGGTCTCGGCGATCGCCAGGTGCCGACCGGTGGGGACGAGGCCGAGCGGCGTGAAGACGAGCTCGACGACGTACCCGGCGAGCACCATGGCACCGTAGAGGACGCCGGTGATCCTGAGGGCGGCCGCCCAGCCGTAGTACTTCCGGTAGATCACGATGATCGGGATGATGAGCAGGTCGGCGAAGACGAAGCTCACGACGCCGCCGAAGCTGATCCCGCCGTTCCAGAGCACCGCCGCGAGCGGGACGTTCCCGACCGAGCACACGAAGCTGACCATGGCGATGACCGGTCCGATGAGCGGGTCGAGGAAGAACGCGACCGTCGGGTCACCGTGCAGGAACACCGCCTGCAGCCATGCCCTCGGGACCCAGGCCTCGAACGCCCCCGCGATGAGGAGCCCGATGACGATGTCCCGGAGTACGGCGGCCCAGTCCATGACGAAGTACTGGGACACGGACGTGATGCCCGGTCGGGAGAACAGGCGTCGCCAGAACCCCTGGTCACCGGCGACCGACATGTCCATCGCCGCGTGCCCCTCCATCGAGCCAGCGAGGCCCCGGTCGGCCTGCTCCCGTGCGGCGTCGACGATGCGACCCCGCATCCAGAGTCGGAAGCCGAGCGCGACGAGCACGATCATGACGGGACCGCCGATGAACTCAGCGAGGGTGAACTGCCATCCCATGACGAACGCGAGGACGAGGCCGAGCTCGACGACGAGGTTCGTCGACGCCACCTCGAACGCGATCGCCGCGGTGAGGCTCGCGCCCTTCCGGAACAGTGCCCGGGCGAGCGCGACCGCCGCGTAGGAGCACGAGGAGGACAGTGCTCCGAACCCCGTCGCCACCGCGATGGCACGCGGGGAGTCGTCGTGCATGAGCCGGGTGATGCGTTCGGTCCTGACCGCGGCCTGGATCACACCCGACAGGGCGAACCCGAGCACGAGGGGCCAGAGGATCGTCCACGCCATCGTCCCGGCCGCCGCCAGGGCGGCACCGATCGCCTGCAGGATCATCATGATGATAGGGTACCCCCTGGGGGTAAGCGAGACCAGATGGTTCGCCTGTGACGCGGTTCACCCCGGGGTCACGGACCTGAGTGTCGGATGGACGTCGTTGCACTCCGTGCATCGGTGCACCTAGTGTCTCCGGAGTGACCACGGGGACCAGCATCGACCGACGGGCCGTGCTCAAGGCGCGACACCGGACGGCGATCCTCGACGCTGCTCGCGCCCTGACCGCCGAACGGGGCGGCCCCCGGTTCAGCGTCGACGAGCTCGCCGCCCGAGCCGACGTCGCGCGCCGCACGGTGTTCAACCACTTCTCGTCGATCGACGAGGTCGTCCTCGCGCTCTGTGGCGAGCTGCTCACCGTCGTCCTCGACGACTTCGTGGCGACGGCCACCGCGACGCCCGTCGGCAACGGTGACCGGGCCTCCATGTTCGACGAGATCGCCGAGTGGTTACGCGTCGCCGACCTGCCGACCGCGATCTCGTCGATCGTGCGCGTGCTCGGTGAGCCGCCCGAGGAGGACCGCCGCGGTCGTCTGCTCATCGACGAGGCCTTCGACCGGTCGACCGCCGTCCTCGTCGACGAGGTCCGTCGCCGCAACCCGTCGGCCGACCCGCTCGACGCCGAACTCCTCGTGACCTCGCTCATGAACGGCGTCGTCGTGATCTCGAAGCACTGGGTCCTCCGCACGGGTGCGAGCACTGACGGCGACGGCCGCGCACAGTGGGACGCGTTGCTCGGCCGACTCATCGACAGCGTCCGCAGCGGCTACATGCCCCAGCACTGACCACGAGGGGTCCACCGGCGTACCCCGATCCCAGCAGCACCACCACCGCACAGAAAGGAACGGGGCACCAGCATGGCCGGTCTCCTCTACCGCCTCGGACGCTTCGCCGCGCGCCGACACTGGTCCGTCGTCGTCGCCTGGATCGTGATCCTGGCGCTCGCCGGGGTCGGGTACAGCCTGTTCGCCGGGACGATCTCGTCCTCGATCACCATCCCGGGGACCGCGACGAGCAAGGTGACCGACGAGCTCGCCAAGAAGTTCAAGTCGGCCAGCGGGGGCAGCGGCACGATCGTCTTCCAGACGACGAGCGGCGACGCGTTCACGGCCGACCAGAAGTCCGGCATCAGGTCCTTCCTGTCGACGATCGACGGGTACAAGGGCGTCCGGGCGACCACGAACCCGTTCACCACCCAGCAGGAACTGGCGGACCAGCGCCAGCAGGTGCAGGACGGCAAGCAGAAGATCGTCACGGGCAAGCAGCAGCTCGACGCCGCGCAGGCGCAGATCGACGCAGGCCAGCAGCAGCTCACCGCGGGACAGCAGCAGATCGACGCCGCGCAGCAGCAGCTCGACCAGCAGAAAGCGCAGGCCCAGGCGGCCGGTCAGCTCGCGGCGGTGCAGGCGCAGCTCACGGCCGGCCAGGCGCAGATCGACGCGAACCAGCAGAAACTCGACGCGAGCAAGGCGACGCTGGCGACCAACCAGCAGAAGCTCGACGCGAACCGGAAGAAGCTCCAGCAGAACGAGACGAAGCTCGACCTGAGCTCGCAGTTGCTCGACCTGTCGAAGAACATCCGCTTCGTGTCGTCGAACGGCAGTGCCGCGGTGGGCACGGTGTCGTTCCAGAAGGCGACGATCGCGGTGCCGCAGACACTGAAGAACAAGATCGTCGACAAGTCGGAGCACGCCGGCATCGACGGCGTGCGGGTCTACCCGTCGAACGACATCGCGCAGGGCGTTCCGAGCATCCTCGGCCCCGGTGAGGTCGTCGGCATCGTCATCGCCGCGATCGTGCTGCTCGTCATGCTCGGCACGGTCATCGGCGCCGCGCTGCCGCTCGTCAGCGCGATCCTCGGGGTGGGCGTCGCCACGCTCGGTGCGATGTCGTTCTCGGGCCTCGTCGAGTTCATCTCGGTGACGCCGGTGCTCGGGGTGATGCTCGGTCTGGCCGTCGGCATCGACTACTCGCTGTTCATCCTCAACCGGCACCGGTCCCAGCTGAAGCAGGGCATGGAGCTGCACCAGTCGATCGGGCTGGCGAACGGCACCTCGGGCAACGCGGTCGTGTTCGCGGGGTCGACGGTGATCGTCGCGCTCCTCGCGCTCAACATCACGGGCATCCCGTTCCTCGGGCTCATGGGCACGGTCGGCGCCGTCGCGGTGGCGGTCGCGATCCTCGTGGCGATCAGCTTCACGCCCGCGATGCTGAGCCTCGTCGGCTTCCGCATCCTCCGTCGGAAGGAGCGCGCGGCGATCGGGCGCACCGGCTCGGTGCGGATCCCGAACAAGCCCATGGCGACCTGGCGCGCGATCGTCACCCTCGTGGCCGGCGTCGCGGTGCTCGGGGTCGTCGCCCTGCCCGCCATGCACATGCGCCTCGGGCTCCCGACGGGTGCCGCCGAGGCCACCGACTCAAGCCAGTACAAGGCGTACAAGGTGCTCGAGCGCGAGTTCGGTGCCGGTCAGAACGGCCCGATCCTCGTCGTCGCCGACCTGCCGCACAAGGCGACCGGCAACGACCTGCTCCGGCAGGAGGTCGCGATCGGGCAGAAGATCGCCGACCAGGGTCACGTGCACGCCGTCGCACCGATCGGGGCGTCGTCGGACGGGACCGTCATCGCGTTCCAGGTGCAGCCCACGGGCGGACCCTCGAGCGTGTCCACGGAGAACCTCGTGCACGACCTCCGCGACCTGTCGCCGGTCAAGGCCGACGGGGGGAACGTGCACCTCGGTGTCGCCGGCAACGCGAGTGCGAACATCGACGTCTCCGAGAAGCTCGCGGACGTCCTGCCGCTCTACCTCGTCGTGGTCGTCGGACTCTCGCTCATCATCCTCATCATCGTGTTCCGGTCGTTCCTCGTGCCGCTCACCGCGACGGCCGGCTTCGTGCTCTCGCTCCTGGCGGCGTTCGGCGGCCTGACCGCGATCTACCAGTGGGGCTGGCTCGGCCAGGTGTTCGGCGTGCACGACCCGGCACCGATCCTGAGCTTCCTGCCGGTGATCGAGGTGGGCGTGCTGTTCGGGCTCGCGATGGACTACCAGTTGTTCCTCGTGTCGGGCATGCGCGAGGCCTACGCCCACGGAGCCCCGGCGAAGATCGCGGTGCAGCGGGGCGTCCACGCGGGCCGGGCGGTCGTCACGGCGGCGGCGATCATCATGATCTCGGTGTTCTCCGGCTTCATCTTCTCGGAGTCCTCGACGATCCGACCGATCGGGTTCGGGCTGGCGTTCGGGGTGCTCGTGGACGCGTTCATCGTCCGCCTGCTGCTCATCCCGGCGTCCATGCACCTGCTCGGGCGCGCGGCCTGGTGGTTCCCGAAGTGGCTCGACCGGATCGTGCCGGACGTCGACGTCGAGGGTGCGAAGCTCGAGCGGGGCATGCCCTCCCGCGGGGACGACACCCACGCGGAGCACGGCCACCACGCGGCGCCGGTGGTCGAGGACGCCGCTCCGGCGGTCGCCCACCACGAGCACCCGGAGCACCGCGCCTGACCGCGTCCGCTGGCGCCTGAGGGGCGCCCGCATCACCAACCCGGGAGGCGGGACCTGCGTCGAGCACGCGGGTCCCGCCTCCCGTCCGTCGCGGCCCGCGAACGCGGGGTGCAGTGCTTGCACTATTGCGGGTTGTGCAAAGCTGCGGCAGGTGTAAAGTTGCATGCACTGCAAGTTGTATGCCACCGTCGGCACCCCGACGAGGTCGGCTCCCTGCAGGCGACGCACGCATCTCCACACCCATCCGAAGGACCGCAATGTCAACCGCCTCCGCTCCCGCGCAGGTCCGGCGCAGTGCTCCAGGATCGGCGCCCGCATCGGGCTCGCCGATCATGAGCCACCGCCAGATCCTGCTCGTCATCTACGGCCTCATGGCCGGCATGTTCCTCTCGTCCCTCGACCAGACGATCGTCGGGACCGCCATCCGCACCATCGGTGACGACCTGCACGGTCTCAACGAGCAGGCGTGGGTGACCACCGCGTACCTCATCACCTCGACGATCACCACGCCGATCTACGGCAAGCTCTCGGACCTGTTCGGGCGCCGCCCGCTGTACATCTTCGGCATCTCGGTGTTCGTCGTCGGGTCGCTGCTGTCGTCCTTCTCGACCTCGATGCTCATGCTCGCCGCCTTCCGCGCGTTCCAGGGCATCGGTGCGGGCGCGCTCATGTCGCTGCCCCTCGCGATCATGGGCGACATCCTCGCGCCCCGTGAGCGCGCGAAGTACCAGGGGTACTTCCTGGCCGTGTTCGGCATCTCGTCGGTCATCGGCCCGCTCGTCGGCGGTCTGTTCTCGGGTGCCGCGCAGATCCTGTTCATCACGGGCTGGCGCTGGGTGTTCCTGGTGAACGTCCCGATCGGCATCGCGGCGCTGCTCATGGTCATCGCGTTCCTGCACCTGCCGAAGACCGGCGAGAAGCGCACGCCGCGCATCGACTGGTGGGGTGCGACCTCGGTCATCGTGACCCTCGCGCCGCTCCTGCTCGTCGCCGAGGAGGGCCGCGACTGGGGCTGGGGTTCCGCCGGCGCCATCACCTGCTACGCCGTGGGCGTCGCCGGACTGGTCGGGTTCCTGGTCGTCGAGACCCTCATGAAGGACGACGCGATCATCCCGCTCAAGCTGTTCCGCTCGGGCGTGTTCTCGATGGCGACCGTCATGGGCTTCCTCGTCGGGTTCGCGATGTTCGGCGCCATGCTGACCATCCCGTTGTACCTGCAGATCGTCACCGGGCTGTCCCCGACGGCGTCCGGCTTCGCCACGCTGCCGATGATCGGTGGCCTCATGATCGCGTCGATCGTGTCCGGCCAGATCGTGTCCCGCACCGGCAGGTACCGGATCTTCCCGGTCACCGGCACCGCGTTCACCGCCGTCGGCTTCGTCGTCCTGACGTTCATGACGATCGACAAGCCGCTCTGGTTCCTCATGATCGGCATGTTCTTCATCGGTCTCGGCCTCGGCCAGCTCATGCAGACCATCACGCTCGCCAGCCAGAACTCGGTCGAGCCCCGGGACATGGGTGTCGCCACGAGCTCGGCGACGTTCTTCCGGCAGATCGGTGGAACGCTCGGCACGGCCGTGCTCCTGTCGGTGCTGTTCTCCCTCATGCCGACGAACATCGTGACCGCGATGTCGGACAAGACGGACCTGTCGAGTGGCCTGAACGCCGCCCTGACCCCCTCGGTCGCGAACGCGTCGGAGAACAAGGGCGTGATGAAGCAGATCTGGACCCCGATCGTCACCCCGATCGGGAGCAAGCTCCAGGACGCGCTCGACCAGGGCACGACCGCCGCCAAGGCCGCCGCGGACAAGGCCGTCACCCAGCAGGTGACCGCCGCCGTCCAGCAGCAGGTCACCGCCGGCACCGTCCCGGCAGCGGCCGCGCAGACCGTCATCCAGCAGCAGGTCGCCGCCGCCGAACCGGCCGCCGAGCAGCAGGCCCTGACAGCTGCCGCGAAGCAGGCGCACGCCTCGGTGTCGAACGGTCGGCTGACGATCGACTACAGCGATGCCAGTCAGCGGAAGCACGTCGTGAACGAGGTCACACCGGCCATCGCGAAGCAGTTGCGGAAGGGCACGTCGGGCTCGAGCAGTTCCGCGAGCGAGACGAGCGACACGTCGTACCTCAACGGCGCGGACGCGCGGCTCACCAAGCCCTTCATGACCGGCTTCAACGCCTCGGCCGTGTCGATCTACTGGGTCGGCCTCGGCGTGATCCTGCTCGCGTTCGTCCTCAGCTGGTTCTTCAAGGTGCCGCCGCTGCGGCAGCGGTCCGCACTGCAGGAGCAGGCCGACAAGGACCAGACGGCCGACGACCTCGAGGTGGAGGCCGTGCGCGCCGCCGACCTCACCGGCTCGTTGACCGCCCCCGCGACCGGGTCGATCCCGGTCTCCAAGTAGGGCAGGACCGCGGCGCCGTCGCCGTCCGACAGGACGGGGGCGGCGCCGCACCGATCCGGCGCGACCGCTGCCGGACGACCACGACCACCAGGACGGAGACGACGTGGACACCAGCGCCACGCTCGACACGGCCGCGATCGACATCGCGGGCGTCGACCCCGAGTCATCCACGCTCCGGGCCCGCAAGAAGCGGCAGACCCGCGGGCACATCCAGGACGCCGCACGCCGCCTGACCGCCGAGCACGGCCTCCATGGCGTGACGATCGACGCGATCTGCGCCGAAGCCGGTGTCTCGACCCGCACGTTCTTCAACTACTTCCCGTCGAAGTCCGCCGCCGCACTCGGGCTGCCGGACCTCCGGATCGACGATGCCCAGCGGGCACGGTTCGCCGCTGGGGAACCCGACGCCCTCGTGTCCGACCTCTGCGCTCTCGTCGCGCACGTCGTCGCCGAGACCGGCGCCTCACCGCACGAGAAGGCCGTCATGAAGGACCTCATCACCGAGCAGCCCGAGCTCATGCCGGCCGTGCTCAAGTGGATGGCGGACCTGCGGAAGGACCTCGTCGCGATCGCCGCCGGTCGCGTGCCCGAACGGACCGCTCGACTCGCGGTGACCCTCGTGCTCGGTGCGCTGCTCGAGGCCGTCCACCAGGGCGGCAGCACCACCGATCCGGACTTCGCCGACCGGATCGCCGCGACCGTCGCCGAGATCGGGGCCCTCGCCTCCTGACCGTCGGACCCGACATGCGCCAGCATGGAGCGGACGGGTGCGTCGCGCCCGTGCGTTCGAAGGAGAACCCGTGCCGCTGACCGACCTCGTCCCCGATCCCGGCGCCGTCGAGCGCATCGCCACGGGGAGCACCTGGGCCGAGGGCCCCGTGTGGATCCCGGCGACGCGGACCCTCCGCTGGTCCGACATCCCCGGCGACCGCATCATGCAGTGGCACGCCGACGACGGCACCACCAGCGTGTACGCCGACCGCGTCGAGTTCACGAACGGCCGGACGCTCGACCGGGACGGCAGCGTCGTGCAGTGCTCCCACGGCCGGCGACGCGTCGAGCGGGACCGCGACGGCGTCGTCGAACCGATCGTGGCGAGCTGGGACGGTGTCCGGTTCAACTCCCCGAACGACGTGGTCGTCGCACCCGACGGCACGATCTGGTTCACCGACCCCGACTACGGGATCACCCAGTCGCGTGAGGGCCACGCCGGGTACCTGGAGTACGGGGACCACGCGGTGTTCCGGTTCGACCCCGCGACCGGCCGGGTCCGCCCGGTCGTGCTCGACGTGGAGGAGCCGAACGGGTTGGCGTTCTCACCCGACGGGACGACGCTCTACGTCGCCGATTCGTCCGCATCCGAGGGCTCGGACGTCGGGAACCGGTGGATCCGGGCGTACGACGTCGTGGATGGCATCCGGTGCAACAACGGCCGCGTCTTCGCCCAGTTCGCGGTCGACGAGGGCGTCCCCGACGGCATCCGCGTCGACGAGGACGGGAACGTGTGGAGCTCGAGCGCGCAGGGCGTCATCGTCGTCGCACCCTCGGGGGACCGGATCGGGACCGTGCCCGTCCCCGAGGTCGTCGCGAACCTCTGCTTCGGGGGCGACGACGGCACGACGCTGTTCATCGCGGCGACGACGTCGATCTACCGTGTCGCGACCACGGCGCGGGACGCCCACGGGATCGCCCTCCGCCGGTGAGCGGGAGCGCGGCACCGGGTCCGGCGGCACCGGGTCCGGCGGTACCGGGTCCGGCGGCACCGGGCTCGGCGGTGCTCGTCGTCGCCGACGCCGCGGCGTGGCGCGCCTGGCTCGACGCACACGAGGACGACCCCGACGGCGTGTGGCTCGTGCTCGCGAAGAAGGGCACGGTCGACCCGACCTCGCTGACGTACGACCAGGCCCTCGACGAGGCCCTGTGCAGCGGCTGGATCGACGGGCAGAAGCGGGGGAACGACGCCGCCACGTTCCTCCAGCGGTTCACGCCGCGGCGCCGGACGTCGCTGTGGTCGCAGCGGAACATCGGGCTCGTCGCGGCCCTGACGGCGCAGGGGCGGATGCGACCGCGTGGCCAGGCGGAGGTCGACCGTGCCCAGGCCGACGGGCGATGGGCCAGCGCGTACGCCGGGTCGGCGGCGATCGCCGAGCCGGAGGACCTGACGGCGGCGCTCGCGGCATCGCCCGCGGCGGCCGAGCGCTTCGCGACGCTGAACCGGCAGAACCGGTACGCGGTGCTGCACCGGATCACGACGGCGCCGAGTCCGACGGCCCGGGCGAACCGCCTGGCGAAGCTCGTCGCGATGCTCGAGCGCGGGGAGACGCCCTACCCGCAGTGACGCCGGGCGTGCGGACCGGCGAGCGCGGACCGGCGAGTGCGCGCGTGGACGACGAAGGGCGCGCGTGGACGACAGCGCAGTTGTCGTCGGGGCGCGCGGTTCGGAGGTGCAACACGAGGGCGATGCGCGTCATGTGTCGCGGAGCCCTTGCGGAGGAGGGGTGAGGTTAGGCTAACCTCACCTACGTGACCGACGACCGGACCGAGGCGGCCTCACCCGCGCGTGCGGTGCGACGCTCATCCGTCGCCCCCTCCGGGCTCGACGCCACCGGCATCACCGTGGCGTACGACCGCGTCGACGTCGTGCACGCGGCCGATCTGCGGCTCCGCCCGGGTCGTGTCACCGCGCTCGTCGGCCCGAACGGCAGCGGGAAGTCGACGCTGCTCCGCACCCTCGCCCGGCTCCAGCACGCCCGCACGGGCAGCATCACCCTCGGCCCCGACCACGCCGACCGCGCCGACCGCGCCGACCGCGCCGACCGCGCCGACCGCGCCGACCGCGCCGACCGCGCCGACCGCGCCGACCGCGCCGACCGCGCCGACCGCGCCGACCACGACGACCACGCGAGCGACCCCGACCAGGTCGACGCCCTCGCCCTGGCACCGGCCCAGTTCGCCCGCCGCGTCGCGCTCCTGACCCAGGGCCGCCCGACCCCCGGGGGCCTCCGCGTCCACGAGGTCGTCGCGTTCGGCCGGCACCCGCACCGGACCCGGTGGACACGCAGCGATCCGGGAGGCCCGGCCGCCGTCGCGCACGCCATGACGGTCACCGGCGTGGCCGAGCTGGCGGAGCGCCCCGTCGACCAGCTCTCGGGTGGCCAACTCCAGCGTGTGTGGCTCGCGAGCTGCCTCGCGCAGGAAACCGGGGTCCTCCTGCTCGACGAGCCGACGACGTACCTGGACCTGCGCTACCAGGTGGAGCTGCTCGACCTCGTCCGCGACCTCGCCGACGAGCACCGGATCGCCGTCGGCATCGTCCTGCACGACCTCGACCAGGCCGCGGCCGTGGCGGACGACGTCGTCCTGCTCGCCGACGGCCGCGTCGTCGCCACGGGCACCCCGGCGGACGTCCTCACCGCGACCACCCTCAGCGCCGTCTACGGCATCCGAATCGAGGTGGACGTCGACTCGGCAACGGGTACCGTCCGCACCCGGGCCGTCGGCCGACACCACGACCGATCCGGAAGGCTCCACCCCACTCCATGAAGCGCATCATCACCGCCGCGGCCCTCGCCGTCACCGCCGCCGTCGTCCTGACCGGATGCGGGACCACCGAGGCGACCTCGCGCACGTCCTCGTCCACCGCGGGCGCGATCACGATCACCGACGCGACCGGCACGAAGGTCCACCTCGACGGACCGGCCACGAAGGTCGTCGGCACCGAGTGGAACGTCGTCGAGGACCTCGTCGCGCTCGGCGTGCAGCCGGTCGGCGTCGCGGACCCGAAGGGCTACGGGAACTGGGACACCACCGCGCCGCTGACGGGCTCACCGAAGGACATCGGTACCCGCGGCGAGCCGAGCACCGACACCATCGCGTCCCTCGCGCCCGACCTCATCGTCGCCACGACGGACCTGTCGGCCGCGACCCTGGAGCAGCTCCGGGCGATCGCGCCCGTCGTGGCCGTGCGGTCCGCCGACGCCTCGCACCAGATCGAGCAGATGACGACCGACCTCGACATGATCGCGAAGGCCACCGGGCGGCAGCAGCAGGCGGCGAAGGTCATGGACCGGTTCCACGACGCCGTCGCCGCGGGCAAGGAGGCGATCACGAGAGCGGGGCGCTCCGGTGACGACGTCGCGTTCGCCGACGGCTACGAGGTCTCGAACCAGGTCACCATCCGGCCCTACGCCGACGGCTCCCTGATCGGCGACGTCACCGAGGAGCTCGGGCTCCACAACGCCTGGGACGTCACCGGCGACGGGAGCTACGGCCTGGGCAGCACCGACGTCGAGGGGCTGACGAAGCTCCCGTCGGACGTGCAGTTCCTCTACCTCGCGAACGACGCGGACGGCGGCGACGTGTTCACGAGCGCGCTCGGGTCGAACGCCGTCTGGAAGGCCCTGCCGTTCGTCACCGCGGGTCACGTGCACCGGCTCCACGACGGCATCTGGCTGTTCGGCGGCCCGGCCTCCATGACCGCGTACGTGCACGCCGTCGTGACGGCGCTCACGAAGTGACGCTCCTGGCGCCGCGGCGGCCGGTCACCGTCACCGCGGTGCTCCTGGCCGGCGCGGTCCTCGTGGCCGCGCTCGCCGTCGTGGACGTCACGCAGGGCTCCGCGGCCGTCGGGCCGGCGGCGGTCTGGAGGGCCGTCACCGGTCGTGCGGACCAGGGCGACGCGTCCGTCGTGGTCGCGTCGCGCCTGCCGCGTGCGGTCGCGGGGATCCTGGTGGGTGCCGCGCTCGGCGTGGCCGGGTCGGCCCTCCAGGCCATCAGCCGGAATCCACTCGCCGCACCCGACACGCTCGCCGTCGACGCCGGCGCGTACGTCGCGCTCACCGTCGTCGGGGTGACGGGGCTGCACCTGCCGCTCCTGGCCTCCTCGGGCGTCGCGTTCGTCGGCGGGCTCGTCGCGGCGGGCGTCGTGCTCGCGCTCTCCGGCCTCGGGTCGGGCACCGTCCGGCTCGTCCTGGCCGGGAGCGCGCTGGCGCTCGGCGTCGGGTCGGTGACCTCGACCCTCGTGCTGCTGTTCCCCGAACGGACCGAGGGGCTGTACCAGTGGAGCCAGGGGAGCATCGCGCAGAACGGCATGGGCGGTGTCGCGCAGATGGCACCCGTCGTCGCGGTGGGCATCCTCGGTCTGCTCGTGGTCGGACGGCGCATCGACGTGCTCGGGCTCGGGGACGACGCTGCGCGGGGCCTCGGCGTCGGCGTCCGCCGGACCCGCGTCGTCAGCGTCGTGCTCGCGGTGCTGCTCGCCGCGGCGGCGGTCACGCTCGCGGGTCCGATCGGGTTCGTCGGACTCTGCGCGCCCGCGCTCGCCCGTCCACTGACCCGACGCGTCCCCGGACTCGCCCGGGCGGTCGTCGCGCTCCCGCTCGCCGGGCTCGTCGGCGCGGTCGTCGTCCTCGGGTCGGACGTGCTGCTCCGCGCGGTGGTCGGTGGGGACGCCGCCGTCGGGGTCCCCACCGGCACCGTCACCACGTTCGTCGGCGCGGTGTTCCTCGTCGGCCTCGCCTTCCGCGCCCGCTCCGCCGGGGACACCACGACCGCGGGGGACCGACTCCGGATCCCGAGCACGGTCGTGTTCGTGCTCACCGTCGTCGTGCTCGCCGCGGTGCTCGTCGGCACCGTCATCGCCGCGGTGCTGCTCGGCGACGCGAAGCTCCTCCTCGGCGACGTCGTCAACTGGGCCACCGGGCGAGCCGGGCCGATCGTGTCGTACGTGCTCGACACGCGTGTGCCGAGGGTGCTCGCCGCGCTCCTCGCCGGGGCGGCCCTCGCGCTCGCCGGCACCGCCGTGCAGGCCGTGACGCGGAACCCCCTGGCGGAACCGGGGATCCTCGGCGTCTCCGGAGGTGCCGGGCTCGGTGCGGTCCTCCTGCTCACCACCGTGCCCGTCGCGGGGTCGTGGGGCGTCGCGGGGGCGGCGCTCGCCGGGGCCGGGGTGGTCGCGGCGGTCGTGTTCGGGCTCGCCGCGCGCGGGGGCTTCCGGCAGGACCGGCTCGTGCTCATCGGTATCGGGGCCTCGGCGGCGACCACGGCGCTCATCGGGCTGCTCATCGCCCTGACCGACCCGTTCAACGCGACGAAGGCCCTGACCTGGCTGTCCGGCTCGACCTACGGGCGGACGATGCCCGACGTCGTCCCGGTCGTCGTCGCGCTCGCACTCGGACTCGTGGTGGTCGGCCTGCGGCACCGGGCGCTCGACCTCGTGTCGCTCGACGAGGACACCCCGCGTCTGCTCGGGCTCCGGTTGCCCGCGACCCGGTTGCTGTTCCTCGTGACGAGCGTCGTGCTCACCGCGACCGCCGTCGCCGCCGTCGGCACCATCGGGTTCGTCGGACTCGTCGCCCCGCACGCGGCCCGGGCCCTGGTCGGTCGGCGGCACGCCCGCGTCGTCCCGGTCGCGGTCCTGCTCGGTGCGGTGCTCGTGTGCCTGGCGGACCTGCTCGGGCGGACCGTGATCGCTCCCGCGCAGATCGGGGCGGGGCTGCTGACCGCCGTGATCGGGACGCCGTACTTCGTGTGGCTCCTGGCGCGGTCCCGGACCTGAGGTCGTTGTGTCACTTCGGCAACTGCGCGAGCCAACGACGAAGTGCGGGGTCTGGCGACGGCGCACTTGTCGTCTGCGCGCGCCCTTCCCGCGCACGCCCTCTCGCGAGCGCCCTTCCCTGGCGACCGCGGCCAGTGAGAGCGGTTCGCGCGCCCCCTGTGCCACAGTGGTCCGGTGCTCGGGGTCGTCGGGATCGGTCGGATGGGCTCGGCGTTGCTGCCGCACCTCGTCGCGCTCGGGCCCGTCCTCGCGCACGACATCGACCCCGCCCGCGAGCCGGACGTCCTCGCAGCCGGGGCGCGCTGGGCACCGACGCTCGCCGAGCTCCTCACCCGCGCGGACGTCCTCGTCACCGTGCTCCCCGGACCAGCCGAGCTCGGTGCCGTCATGGCGGAGGCGCTGCCGAGCCTCCCGGCCGGTGCGCTGTGGCTGGACCTGACGTCCGGTGACCCGCGGATGACGCGGGTGCTCGCCGCCGACGCGGGCGAGCGCGGCATCGACGTGGTCGGCGCGCCCATGGGCGGGTCCGTCGACGACGCGACGGCGGGAGCCCTCGCCCTGTTCGCGAGTGGGAGGCCCGCAGCGGTCGAGCGCGCCCGTCCCTTCCTCGACGCCCTCACCGTCCGCGGTACCGCCCGGCACGCTGGTGACCGGGCCGAGGACGGGCAGGTCGTCAAGCTGCTCGCCAACGCCCTGTGGTTCGCCCACGCCTCGGCGGCGACCGAGGCCCTGCTCGTCGGGCAGGCGATGGGGCTCGAACCCGAGCACCTGCACGCCCTGCTCCGCACGAGCGCCGGGGGCAGCGTGTTCATGGACCGGCACCTCGACCACCTGCTCGACGGTGACGACATGACGACGTTCGGCGTCGACCGGGTCGTCGAGGAGCTGGATATCGTCGCGGGGCTCGGGCGCGAGGGCGGGGTCGCGATGCCGGTGCTCGACGCCTCGGCGGACGTGCAGCGTGCAGCGCTCGAGCGGTTCGGGCCGGCGCTCGGGGAGCTGCTCGGGGCGCGGCGGCTCGAGGAGCGGGCCGGGCGGCGGTTGCGGCGAGGTGATGCGTGAGCGGAGGCCGGGTGGTGGGGAATCACGCGTTGCCGGAGAGCACGTCGAAGTCGCCGCAGATCGAGGGGTTCGGGTCGACTCCCGCGGACGGGGTGTCGCCGGTGTCGATGATGGCGACGTTGGCGAACCCGACTCCTTCGATGGAGGAATGGCCGAGACAGCTCGCATGATGGTGCGTGTCAGGCAGAGCCCGCGACGAGGGGAGACGTCACGGATCGACGTGATCGCGATGTGGGCGCTCATCGCGCTTGACGTCGTCGCGGTGCTCTTGTCCAACCAATGCTGTGTTCGACAGGAATCGCTATCTCTACGGGTCCGGGGTCTGTGGGACGGGTCGGCCCCACGGCGTGTGTTCGAACTCGGGTTTCCTCGTCAGCATGCCGCTGTCCTTCTTCGGCGGGATCGCCTCGGTGCTCGTCGGAGCACGCCCCGGGCTCCGGGCGCGGCGGCGAGGGCGTGCCGGAGTGTGGTTTCCACTGTGCGCGTTGGGGGCGGTTCTCGCGCTCTCGGGGCTGGCCTCGTCGTCGTCCGGACCGCGACCGGTACGTGGTGATGGTCGTGGATCTGCGCCTGCATGAGCGGGAGGTCAGCGGTACACGTCGCGCCGATGCCCGAGTGTGACGACGACCACGAGCAGGACACCGTCGTCGATCGTGTAGATGATGCGGTAGTCACCGACGCGCACGCGGAAGCCGTCGCGTCCCTGGAGCGCCTTCGCACCCGGCGGGCGAGGATCCTGACCGAGGAGTGCGATCGCACCGCGGATACGGGACCGGTCCTGATGGTCGATCCGCTTCAGCGCTCGAGCGGCGGCGGGACGGAGTTCGACGCGGTAGCTCACTGCCAGCCCAGGTCCGCCTTCACCTCGTCCCAGGGCACGTTCGGTCCTTCTTCTGCCATGGCGCTGTCGAAGGCAGCCACGTCCGCGGCATCCTCGAGGGCCTCCATCATCCGTTCGTAGTGTTCGGGACTGACGAGGACGGCGGCACGCTTGCCGCGACGCTCGATCACGACATCGTCGTGGAGCGTGCTGGCGATGATCTCGGAGAGGTGGCTTCGTACTTCCGCAACGCTCACGACGGTCATCTGCACAATGTACAACTCGCACCCCGAACTGTACAGGCGGCCCGTGATCAGCCGAGCAGCGCCCGCAGCCGCGGCTCCACGAGCGACGCCGACCCGACGGGCGACAGGATCCCGCGGAACACCCGGAGCTCCTCCGCCCGGGACTCGACCGGCCCGAGCACGGCGGCGTGCGCGGTCGCCACGAGGTCCTCGAGCGCCCGCACGCACGCGTACCGGACGAGCCGGGTCTCGTCGAGCTCGATCAGCCCGTAGCCGTGCCGGAAGGCGGCGGCCTGCTCGTCAGTGCCGTTCCGCGCGCCCTTCCGCCGGTTGGTCCAGCCCGATCGATCAAAGTCCCGGGGGACGGGCACTGCGCCTTCCCAGGTGCGTGCACCCCGGTTCCGCGCCAGACTGACCGGACACCGATCACCGACCGGAGGACCCCCATGGCCAGCGTCGACGACCTGCTCACCGCCAACCTGCACGCCGTGTTCGGCCAGCGCGACGCGTCCGCCCGCGCTGCCGCCGCCCAGGACGCCTACGCCGACGACGTCGTGTTCACCGACCCCGAGGGCTCGGTCACCGGTCGCGACGCCCTGCTCGGCAAGGCCGCGGGACTGCTTGACGAAGCACCCGCCGAGTTCGTGTTCGCCGAGGACGGCCCGCGCTACCTCAGCGGCACCGCTGGCGCGCTCGCCTGGGCGTTCGGACCCGTCGATGCCCCGGTGGCCCGCGGCATCGACGTCATCACCGTCCAGGAGGGACGCATCGCGACGCTCCTCACGATCCTCACCGACGAGGCACCGCCGCTCACGCCGACCATCTGACGGCGGGAGGGGCGGTGCGGGGCCGTCCCGGGCCTCCCGGCCGACGGCCGGAGCCAGCGGTGTCCTGCCGCCGCTGTCCTGGTCCGTGCCGTCCTGGCGGTGACGCGTCCGAGGGCGACGGCGCCGTTGTCGTTCGACAGCGGTCATGTCGAGAACAGGCGGAGGGAGCCTGGCCGGGGAGCGCGGCGGGCCTGGGTCAGCAGAGACCGGCCAGGGTCGCGTCCGACCCCGCGCTCGTCGCGGACACGGTCGAGACCAGGTGGCAGCCGGACGGCAGCCCCGACACGACGAGCGCGGAACCCGAGCGGGTCGCCGTGGTCGCGACGCCGTCGACCCAGACCGTCGTCCCGGACCCCGCCCCGACGGGCAGGGTGACCGCGCTGGTCGTCGTGGACGGGACGCGCAGGGCCAGGTCGACCGCGCCTCCCGACCGTTGCTGGTAGGCCGCGGCGATGGTGCCGCGCACCGTGGGCTCGGTGACCGAGGCGTGGTCGACGGCGCCGGGCTGCGGCGCCACCGAGAACGACGCGTACCCGGGCGCGGTGGGCACGATGCCGAACAGGCCGGTCGTGACGTCGGAGACCGGCGACGCGGCCCACGGGTGCGAGTAGGTCGTGTTGGCCTTGAGGGACTTGTCCCACGCCTCCATCGTCGAGCCCGCGCCGACGCGCACCATGTTCATCCAGCTCGTCTTGTCCGTCGCCGTGAGCAGCGCGTCCGCGGCCGATCCGGCGCCGGCCGAGTAGAGACCCGGGAGCAGGAACGCGGCGCAGTAGACGCTGCAGGCCATGCCCTTCCCCGTCACGTACGACGCCGCCCGCGGGACGTTCGCGGGATCGACGACGCCGAACGCCAGGGCGAACGCGGTCGCCTGCACCGCATCGTGGGCGATCGGCTTGTTCGTCCCCGTGGTCAGGCCGTCGCGGTACGCGCCATTCGTGCCGTCCCAGAGTCGGGCGTTGATCGCGGTCCGGAGGGACGCCGCCTGGGTCCGGTAGTTCGCCGCGTCCGCGGTCTTCCCGATCGCGGCCGCCATCTCGGCGAGGTCGACGAGGTCCCGGTAGGTCAGCGCGTTCACGACCGTGTCGGTGTCGGTCAGCTGGTAGCCGTCCCGCTCACCGGCAGGCCAGTCGACGATGTCGTCGGCGTCCGCGTGGTCGACGAGTCCCGTCGCGTGGCTGATCGACCCGGTCAGCGGGATGGTGCGGAGCGCGGCGTAGTCGGCGCGGATCTGCGTCGTGTCACCGCTGGCCTCCCAAGCGTCGTGCACGGCGAGGACGTCGTAGAGGCGCCACTCGGTCGGCCAGGTCGGGTGTGCGAGCAGGTAGTCCACCGAGTAGGTGCCGAGCGCTCCGTCCGCGGACAGGGCCTCCTGCGCGGTCTGCTCGATGTACGCGTCGGCCTCGTACGCGCCACGCTCGCGCTCCCAGGAGTCGACGTACAGGTCCAGCGTGTCGTCGATGATCGTGTTCCGTGACAGCTGCCACACCGCGTCGAGCTTGCTCGACGACGACGAGAACGTCGCGGCCGTCGCGTCGATCGGGTAGCGGAGCACCTCGGCCTGCAGGTCGTGCGCCGTCACCGCCTGCGGCACGTTCGACACCTCGACGTACCGGAACACCCGGATCCCCCAGGAGCGCAGGGTCTGGGAGCCGGTCTTGAGGGTCCAGCGGTCCTCCCACTTGTTGCCGGCGGTGGTCTGGTACTGGACGGACCCACCACCGCTGGCGAGGACCTCGCCGTAGCGGATGTCCACCGTCCGCGTGTCCGGGCTCGTCATCGCGAGCCGGAGCCCGCCGATCCGCGTCTGGCCGAAGTCGAGCAGGTAGTGCCCGGTGCCGAGCCGCGTGATCGTCGTCGGGGCGTCGTCCTCCTGGACCATCGTCGCGGTCGGCGTCGGGGTGAGCGTGCTGGTCGCGAACGCGCTGCGTGCCTGGGCGAGCGTCCACGCGTGGTCGTCGAACCCGACGGTGTCGAAGCCCGACGGGTACTGGCGTGCGTCGATGTCCTCGACGGGAGCTGCGTAGTAGGACGTACCCACCGAGCCGGCGGCGGGGAACACGCCCGTGCCGGTGCGCACCCGCCAGGTGGGACCGGTGCCGACGCGGGTCTCGGTGCCGTCGGTGTAGTGCACGACGAGCTCCGCGAGGAACCGGTGGTCCGACGTCGTGTACAGCAGGGCCCCGATCGCGTTGGTCGCCCCCGCGTGCAGCAGGGACGTCACGTCGTAGCTGTCGTAGCGGACCTCCTTGCCGACCGACTGGGTCGGACCGGCTCCGACGAAGCTCCCGTTGACGCTGATCTTGTACACGTACTGGCGGGACGGCGCGGGGGAGGTCGCGGTCGCCGAGAGGGTCGCCCACGCGATCGTCCGGGCCGGCAGCGTCACCTCGTCGCGGGCGAACAGCCAGTCCGACACGGCACCGGAGCGGATCAGGCAGGCCGCCGAGGTCGGGAACGTCGCCTTGCCGCCGGACACCGTGCCGCAGGGGACGTCGGCGTTGCTCGTGAACGTGTTCCGGTACAGGACGCTCGAGCCCGGGCTCGTCACGGTCAGGCCCGAGAACGTCGTCTTCTCCTTCGAGCCGTTCCGGTAGCCGATGACGCCGCGTGTGTCCGTGTGCGAGGTGCGGGTGTCGACCAGTCGGCCGGCGAACCACGTCCGGATGGTCGAACCGGACACCTGGACCTTGATCGCGTACGCGTGCCCGGAGGTGACCTTGGTGCCGAGCGGGATCTTCTTCGTCGTGAGCTTGCTGTACTTGCCGGCCACCTGCACCTGCGGGACGAGGCTCGACGTGGCGGTGTCGAACTGCCAGAGGTAGCCGTTCTTCGCGTCCTTCGCCCGGAACACGACGCCGGTCGGCTGCGCCGTCGCGACGTAGGTCTCGGTGAACGTGTAGTTGCTCCACGGGTCGAACAGGCACGAGCGCGAGGTCGACACGGTGAGGACGCCGTGCGACTCCCGCCCGCAGCCGAGGTCGGCGACGGTGCTCGACGACGACTGCGACCAGAGGGTCGCGCCCGTGCGGTCCGCGACGGCGAGCGATCGGAAGGTGGCCGACTCGTGGGTGCCGGTCTGCACGCCGATCCACCCGCTCGCGAACGTCCCGTCGGTCCGGGTGTCCACGGTCGTGCCGCCGATGGTCGTCGTGATCGTGTCGCCGCCGAGCGACACGGTGAACGCGGTGTCCCGGCCCACCGCCAGGTCGACGCCCTCTGCATGCAGATCGACCGTGCCGAGCACCCGGTAGGCGCCCGCCCGCCGGACCTCGGCGACCAGGCGGTCGCTCGCTGCCTGGAACTGCCAGAGGTAGTAGTCGCTCGCGTCGGTCCCGCGGAGGAGGACCGTCGCGGCGCTCGCCGTGATCGTGAAGTGCCCGGACAGGGTGTAGTTCGACCAGGTGTTCGACGGGGTCTCGGACCAGATCGCCCGGGCTCCACCCCAGTCGCCGCCGAGCGCGGTGCCGAACGTCGCCGGCGTCGCCCACGGCGAGGTCGCGCCCGCGCCGTCGACGACCTGCACCGAGAACCACGAGCGGCTCCCCGCGGTGAGGGTCGGTCCGGCGTAGGACACGTTCTGGCTCGCGCCGGACGTCACCACCCCGCTGTCCCAGATGTCGCCGAACCCCGCTGCGGCGGCGGCGCTCGAGCCGGCGACGACGATGCGGTAGGACCGCTGGTCGGGCGCGCCCGCCGGGAGGCCCGCGGCGGCACGGTCGAGCACGGCCGGCTGCCAGGAGAACCGGACGGGCACGCTCGGGTCGACGTCCATCGGTGCGCTGAGACCGTCGACGGTCAGGCCGGTGGGGGCGGCGGGGGTCGGGGACGGGTCCGTGACGGGTCCCGGGCCGGGCGTGGCGCCGTCGGTGGGCGTCGTGGGCGTCCTCGTCGGGGTGGTCGTCGGGACGTCGGTCGGCGCCGTCGTCGGGTTCGGCGCGTCGGTCGGCCCACCGTCGGCGGGACCGCCGCTGGCAGTGCCACCACCGGCGCTGCCGGGGTCGGCGGAGGGCACCCCGGTCGGGACGGCCGTCGGGGAGGAGGTCACGCCTCCCGTCGGTGCGCCGGGGTCCGCGAGGGCGACCGTGCTGATCCCGGTCCCGGCGGCGGTGAGCGCCGTGACGACGAGCAGCGCGGCGACGAGCCGGGGGAGTCGGTGGTGAGGGCCACGACCGCCGGAGGTGCTGCGGTGGGGGCGCCGACGGGCGTGGCGGGATCGGGTGCGCATGCGGGCTGCCCCTCGGCTCGGGATGGCACCGGTCGACGACCACTGACGTCGACCGGGCACGCTCGTGCGCCGGAACCCCCCGTGTGGCCCGCTCGGTGGTGCGGACTGCACGCACATCGTACGCACATGTGAACTGTCCCCCGACAGTCCCCCGTTCGCGCGACAGGGGTGGTGTCGGGGCGTCCTCCGATCGGCCGGCGAGGGGCAGGCTGGTGGGGTGACCCAGCCCTCCCGGACCGGCATGACGACCGGTCGCACCCTCCTGTTCGCGATCGCGGGCGGCGCCGCCGTCGGCAACCTGTACTGGGCGCAGCCGCTCCTCGACTTCATCGCCGGGGACCTGCACGGGTCGACCTCGACCGCCGGGTGGCTCGTGACCGTGACCCAGCTCGGGTACGCCGTCGGGATCCTGCTCGTCGTGCCCCTCGGCGACGTGGTGGACCGACGGAAGCTCGTCCCGCTCATGCTCGTGCTGTCCGCGGTCGCCCTCGCCGCATGTGCGCTCGCCCCGTCCATGGCCGCACTCCTCGTGGCGCTCGCCGCGGTCGGGCTGACCACGGTGGCGGGGCAGGTGCTCACGCCGCTCGCCGGGGACCTGGCGGCCGACGAGCACCGCGGGCGGGTCGTCGGGACGGTGGCGTCGGGCCTCCTGACCGGGATCCTGGTGTCCCGGACCCTGAGCGGGCTCATCGCCGCGGTCGCGGGCTGGCGGACGATCTTCGTCATCGCCGCGGTCGCCGCCGTGGTGCTCGCGTTCCTGTTGTACCGGGCGATCCCGACGCTCGAGCCGAAGGCGCGCATCCGGTACCCGGCGCTCATCCGGTCCGTGTTCCTCGTGGTCGTCCACGAACCCGTCGTCCGGTGGACGCTCGCGCTGAGCGCCACGGGGTTCGGGGCGTTCACGATGTTCTGGACCGCGCTGACGTTCCTGCTCAGCGGGCCACCGTTCCACTACCCCGTGGTCGTCATCGGACTGTTCGGGCTCGCGGGTCTGGCCGGCGCGGTCGCGGCACAGCGCGGTGGTCGCCTGCACGACCGGGGGTGGAACGTCCCCGCGACGGGCGCACTCTGGGCCCTCGCGCTCGTGGCGTTCGTCGTCGCGGGGCTCGGGGGACGGTCCGTCGTGCTCGTCCTGGTGGCGATCGTCCTGCTCGACATCGCGATCCAGGGGCAGAACATCCTCAACCAGGCGCGGATCTTCGCCGTCTCGCACGAGGCCCGGAGCCGGTTGAACACGGCGTTCGTGACCGGGAACTTCATCGGCGGGGCGATCGGGTCGGCGCTCGCGGGGCTGCTCTGGGACGACTGGGGATGGACCGGGGTGACCGTCGCGGGCGCGGTGCTGGCCGGGTTCGCCCTGACGGTGTGGCTCGTCGGTCGGCGCGGTCCGTTGCGGGTCGGGTGAGGGCCTCCAGTCCGTGGTCGCGGCGCGCCGGTCGGTGCGCCGCCTACCCCTGGAGGCCCGCGATGCACCGCCGGAGCAGCGCCGCGAGTTCCTGGGGTTGCCGTCCCGTGAGCTCCGCGGACATGCGGCGCTCGACGGCGCGGACGGCGGCGCTCGCCACGGCCAGGCGCTCGCGGCCGAGCGGCGTCAGCTCGGTCGGGAGCACCCGTCCCGCGGGGGCGACGGCGGGACGGGAGACGTGTCCGTCGCGCTCGAGTGCCTGCAGCAGGACGTGCATCGCCTGCCGCGACACGAAGGCCCCGCGCGCCAGCTCGGAGTTCGACAGGCCCGGCCGCTGGGCCAGCAGTTCGAGGCACGAGTAGTGCGTGATGCTCATGCCGAGGGGCCGCAGGACCGCGTCCATCGCGGCGTGCAGCGCGCTCGACGCCTGCTTGAGCAGGTACCCCACCGACGTGTCGAGGTCGATGCCCTCGTCCGCTTGACTCATGTCAGTATTCTGACATAGCGTTATGGTGTCAATTTCCTGACATCGAACGAGGAGAACACATGTCCGTCACCGGCCCCGACTTCATCTCGCTGCAGGTCCGCGACCTCGAACGGTCCGCGGAGTTCTACGAGCAGCACCTCGGACTGACCCGACAGCCCGGGCCGCCGCACGCGGTCGTCTTCGCCACCACGCCGATCGCGTTCGCGGTGCGGGAGCGCGTGCCCGGGTCGGGCGTCGCCGATGCGCCCGAGCCGGGTGTCGGTGTCGCGCTGTGGTTCCACGCGCCCGATGCGCAGGCGATCCACGACGAGCTCAGTGCCGCCGGCGTCCGGATCGTGGACGCGCCCGTCGACGGCCCGTTCGGTCGTACCTTCACGTTCGAGGACCCCGACGGGTACCGGATCACGCTGCACGACCGGGCGTGACGGGCCTCCCGCGCGGGAGTGCGCGCGTGGACGACGACGCGCGCGCGTGGACGAGGAACTGCGCGCGTGGACGACGAACTGCGCGCGTGAACGACCGCGCAGTTGTCGTTGGCGCGCTGCCTCCCGCGCCTCCGGGCCCGTCCCCAGCGCCGGTCAGCGGACGCTGCGCGCCTGCTCCGCGCTCCACGTGAGGGAGTGCCGCGCCTGGGCCGCCGTGATCCGCGTCACGGCACCGCAGTTCGTGCACTCGTTGACGTACGAGGTCGAGATCGGGAACAGCGGCACGAAGAACAGCGTCAGCTTCGTCGAGCGCTTGACCACCCGCTGCTGGGCGTGGACGCCGCAGTACCCGCACACGAACGCCACGAGGTTGAGGACGGCCTGGGTGGTGCGGGAGCCGAGGAGGAGGAACACCCCGCGGATGCTACGCCGGTCCGGCTCGGCGCTGGGGGAGCGCCCGTCGTGGGGTGGGGGAGCGCCCGCCGTGCGGTGGGCGAGCACGCGGCGGCGCACCGGTGTGGAGGCCTGACTCCGGGTCCCGCGTCGGCGGCGGAGTACGACATCCCGGGAATGCGACCGCCCGCGCTGCGCCGCGGTACCGTTCCGGCGCTCGGGGCGGTGAGCCCCCGGTCCGGGAGCGCGCACGTGGTCCCGGCACCACGACGTGGAGGGCAGATGGGGCGCCAGGCACAGCGACGACACCGGACGGTACGACGACGGACCCGGGGACGCCGACGCAGCGCGGTCGGCGCCGCGCTGCTCGTGGGCGCGGTGGCCGCGATCGCGGTGCCGGACGTCGCCGCCGCGGCACCCGTGCCGCTGACGCCCGCAGTCGGGATCGACGACCCGCCGCCAGTGCTGACCGCCGAGGGCGTGGTCGGCGCTCGGCTACTCGCGCAGGACGGCGCCGCGGTCCCCGACCGACCGACCAGTGCGATGCCGTCGGGCCACTCCGTGTCCGAGTTCGCGTTCCGGGAGCCCGCCGCGGACAGTCGTGCGGTGCTGCCGAGCGCGGCGACCGGACGCTTCACGATGACGACCGACGGCGCTCCCGACGGGTGGAGCGCGGTCCACACCCCGGCGTCCGGCGGCGTGTTCGACGGCGGCGAGGAACAGCCGCCGACCGGGACGGTCCACTCGGACCTCTGGGTCAGCGCCGCGAACCCGGGCACCTGGACCTGGACGCTCGACTTCTCGTCGCTGCGCGGCGGTGCCCTGCCGACCGGCACGGTGCTGTTCGTCCACGACGTCGACATCTGCGGGAGCGCTGACCGCGAGTCCGTGCGGTTCGCCGGGCCGACGGGGCGGTGGCTCCGCTACGAGGCCGACACCGGTGCGGGCGGTCCGGGGGCGGTCACCGAGGACACCGCGGCCGGACGGTACGACGTCACGGCGACCTGCCCGGCATGGCACACCGGCGTGACGCAGACGTTCCGCACGACGACCCCGGTGGACCACCTGACGGTCACGGCGACGGGTGCGGAGCCCGGCACGACGCCGAACTCGGGGCTGTTCTGGGGCATGCAGCTCCCGGTGGACGGGGCTCGGCCGGCGCTCGACGTCACGACACGCACCGAGGGGCGGGACGTCGACGCGGCCCCGGGTCCGCGGGTGCCCGAAGGGCAGCGACTCCGGCGCGAGACCGTCGTGCGGAACACCGGGAACACGGTGCTGACGGACGTCCGGGTCACGGACGAACACGTCGACCGGCAGGGGCTGGCCTGCGCGGGTGGGGCGGCCACCGTCCCCGTGCTCGAACCCGGGGCGTCGGTGGCCTGCACCGGCACCGTCCGGGCCGCCGCGGGGACGACGGCGAGCGGGGTGTCGGCCACGGGGACGCCCGCCCGGACCGACCGGACGCCACTCGTCGGGGTGCTCGCGCCGACCGCCTCCGACCGGACGTGGTGGACCGGGACGACCACGGGCTCCGGCGGTGGTGACGGCGACGGCGGGTCGGGTGCCGGCACCGGCCAGGGCACGGACCCCCGACCCCTGCCGGCCACGCGCATCGAGACGGGCGGCGCGGTCGCGGGTCAGCCCGGACGGGACCGGGTGAGCACGGCTGGCACGGCGGCGGGTGCCATGGGTCTCGCTGCCGTCCTCGTCGCGGTGACCATCGCCACCTCGGCCGTTCGACGCCGCGGATGACCGCCGGCACGGACGCGCCGCCGCCACCGCCGGTCCCGCCTCGACCGCGGACGATCCTGCCCCTCCGCGTCGTCCTGCCGGCGGCATCCGTCATCGTGGCCGGTGGGTGCCTCGCGGCCCTCTTCGGGTCACCCGGCGCGGGTGCCGCAGGTCCGTCCGCATCGAGCTCGGCCTCGGATCCGGCCTCGACCGGGTCGGTCAGCGGGCGGGACCTCGACGGACGGCCGGTCCGCGCGGATCCCGGGGCCTCGCCGCTCCCGGCCGCGTCGGCCGAGGCATCGATCGGCGTGCGGCTCCGGGTCCCCGCGGTCGGCCTCGACGTGCCCGTCGGCGCCGTGAGCGCGGTGGACGGCGTGGTCGTGCCTCCCGGCTTCCGGTCCGCCTACTGGGTGCGGGACCGGGGGAGGCCCGTCGAGGACGCCGAACGAGGGACGGTCGTGCTCGTCATGCACGCGCTCAGTGGCGGGGGTCGCGCGCCGGGCAACGCGATCGTCCGCCAGGACGGCACGGTGCGCGTGCGCGCCGGTGACGAGGTCCGTGTGGGCGACCACCGGTACCGGGTGGAGGCCTCGCGTACGGTGCGGAAGTCGGGACTGGCCGCCGATGCACTGTGGAGCGACGAGCCCGGGCGGTTGCTCGTCGTCACGTGCCTGCCGAGCCCGGACGGGAGCGCCGCGACCCGCAACGTCGTCGTGGCGGCGCGGCTCGTGCCGGACGGCTCCTGACGACGCTCACACGGCGGCGATCCGCCGGAGGACCGGTCGAGACGCCCACAGCCAGCCGCGGAGCAGCAGGCGGAGGGTGCGACGTCGGAGCCCACCGCGCACGCGAGGCGCCCGGCGGGCGTGCGGGGGCAACGCCTCCGACAGCGTCAGCTGCGCGACGGGGACCACGTGGGCGGCGCGCAGGTCGGTCCGCGCCGGCGGCGTCAGGCCCCGGGTCCGGTACCAGGCGTCGTCGTCCTCTCGTTCGTGCCCGAAGGCCGCCGGGTCCACGCCCGTCGAGCGGACCATCGCCCGGTGCCCGGCCTGGTGCAGCGACCGGTACTGGTAGTGGTGCAGGCGGATCCGCGCGCCTGCCGGTCGTCGGAGGTCGAGCGGCCACTCCGATCCGGCGGGCCAGGTCGTGGTGGGGGTGTGCCGGACGAACCGCACCTCGGAGTGGTTGCACGTGAACCACCGGACGTCCCGCCAGGACGCCCCGGCATCGCCGTCGCGGACGAGCCGCGCGTGGTCGTCCTCGGTCAGGTAGTGCTGGAACGACGCGCTCATCACGTGGTCGGCGGTGGGCTCGACGGCACGGAGGAACGTCCGCGGGTCGTCGACGTAGAACTCGTCGGCGTCGAGCCGGCACCACCAGTCGCCCGGCTCGGCGCGCGCCACGGCCTCGGTGTAGAGCCACTGCCGGAGCCAGTCACGGTAGGTGCCGAGGAACCGCCCCCACACGACGACGGGCTCGAGCTCGTCCGCCAGGGCGAGCACGGCCTCCCAGGTGCCGTCCGTGCTGCCGTTGTCCATGACGTGGATCGCGTCGGCCCACGTGGCTGCGGCGCGGAGGACGTCGCCGACGATGTCGACCTCGTCCTTGACGGTCATGAGGGCGATGATCTGCATGGTTCCTCCGGTGGTGCCGGGCGTCGGCCCGGTCATCCCACCGGCACCGCGGCCCGCCCGGGGGCACGCGACCACGGGCGGTGCGCCTCCTGCCGCCTCCGGTTCACCTCCGTCATCGCCCGCAGCGACGGGGTCAGCCGCCACGGTCGACTCGCGGATCACCAGGGTCGGCTGCACGGCGAGCCGCCGTTCCGGTGTGTCACCGTCGATGAGCGCGAGGAGCGCGCGGCCGGCCTGCCGACCGAGCTCCTCGAGCCGCAGGTTGACGGTGGTCAGGGGCGGGCGGCTCGCGAGAGCCATGACGTCCCAGTCGTCGAAGCCGGTCACCGCGACGTCGTGCGGCACCGAGCGTCCGAGTTCCCGGAGCCGGTCGCACACGCCGCGGGCGATCTGGTCGCTCCCGCAGGCGATCGCGTCGAGGTCGGCGCCACCGTGCACGAGCAGGTCGACGGCCTGACGGCCCCAGCGCTCGGACCACTCGCCGTAGAGCGGTTGCCCGACGAGGCGGTCCCCGAGCCGGGCCTGCGCGGACTCCGCGCGCCGGTGGGCCGCCGAGTGGTGCTGCGGGCCGGTGACGTACGCGACGCGACGGCGGCCGATCGCGACGAGGTGGTCCGCGAGCAGTGCCGCACCCGCGGCGTCGTCGAGGGTGATCGAGACGTCGTCCGGACTGGTCGAGGGCGTGAACGCGTAGACGACGGGCATGTCGACGCGGATCGGGGGTCTGGCCTCGGCGCTCCGTCCGGTGACGATGACACCGTCGACGCGGCGGGACGACAGGGACCGCACGTAGTGGTTCTCGCGGACGATGTCGTCCCGGGTGTCGCACATGAGCACGGCCATCTGCCCGGCGCTCAGGACGTCCTCGGCGCCGAGCATCACCGGGATGCTGAAGCGGCCGAACGAGTCCGTCGTGATCATGCCGACCGTGTAGCTCCGGCCCGACGACAGGGCACGGCCGCGGGCGTCGACGACGAACCCGAGTTTCGCGGCGGCGGCTCGCACGCGCTCGCGGGTCTCCTGTCGGAGCTGACCGGTGTCGTTGAGCGCCTTCGAGGCCGTCCCGATCGACACCCCGGCCAGCGCCGCCACGTCGGTGATGCGCACGGTGCCGGCTCCGCTCGCGCGGCTGGTCGTCTCGCTCGTCACGGCGTCGTCCTCTCCGTCCGCACGCCGGGGTCATCCGGTCCCCGGTCGGTCGGAGCGCTCGGCCCCGACCGGATCCTCGTCATCATAGAACCCTCACGGAAACAGGCTTGCGCAGCGCGGCACAACGGTCCTACTGTGACCGCAGAAACCGTTTTCTGGTTTTGCCGAGGCACGATCGCCGCGGTGACACCGGGAAGTTGCCCGGGGCAGCGTCGCCCTCCACGTCGGCGTCGCCTGTCCCTCCACATCGGGGAGTCACGCACCATGACCGCAACCGCACCGTCCGCCGTCGGCACCGCCGGCCAGCCGCGGACCGCCGAACCCGTCCGCCCCTCCGGGGAGGCCCGGGTCGCGCTCCGCCCCCTCGCGCCCGACGCCGCGCGGATCACCGGGGGCTTCTGGGCCCTCCGCCAGGACCGCAACGGACGCGACGCGATCCGCTCCGGGTACGAGCAGCTCGAGACCGCCGGGAACTTCCGCAACCTCCGCATCGCTGCTGGCGTCGAGGAGGGCGAGGCCGTCGGACCGATCTTCATGGACTCCGACGTCTACAAGTGGCTCGAGGCCGTCGCCTGGGAGTACGGCCGGCAGCCCGCCGACGACCTCCTCGAGCTCCAGCGGCAGGTGACCGACCTGGTCGCCCGCGCACAGGCGGAGGACGGCTACATCGACTCGGTCCAGCAGGTCCGGTACCACGACCAGGGTCGCTACCACGACCTCCCGTGGAGCCACGAGATGTACTGCGCGGGCCACCTGTTCCAGGCCGCCGTGGCGCAGTCGCGGGCGACCGGTGACACCGCCCTGCTCCACGTCGCGATCAAGCTCGCCGACCACCTCGTCCGCACGTTCGGCGAGGACAAGCGCCACGACGTCGACGGCCACCCGGTCGTCGAGATGGGCCTCGTCGAGCTCTACCGCGAGACGGGCCGCCGTGAGTACCTCGACCTGGCCCACTACTTCGTCGACGCCCGCGGCCACGGCCTCATCGAGCGCTACGGCAAGGAGCCGACGTACTTCTCGGACCGGGTGCCGGTGCGCGAGGCCGAGACGGTCGAGGGCCACGCGGTCCGCGCCGTGTACCTGGCGTCGGGTGCCGTCGACGTCGCGATCGAGACCGGTGACACCGAGCTCATCGAGGCGAGCGAGCGGCAGTTCGCCTCGATGATGGCGACAAAGGCGTACATCACGGGCGGCCTCGGGTCCCGCTGGGACATGGAGGCGTTCGGCGACCCGTACGAGCTCCCCACCGACCGCGGGTACTCCGAGACCTGCGCGGCCATCGGCGGTGTCCAGTGGGCGTGGCGGCTGCTGCTCGCGACCGGCAAGCCCGTGTACGCGGACGCCATCGAGCGCCTCCTGTACAACGCGTTCATCGCCGGGGTCTCGCTCGCCGGGACCGAGTACTTCTACGTCAACCCGCTCCAGCTCCGCGACCGGGCACACCAGGACGAGAACCGGTCCCCGGCGCACGGCCGCCGCGGCTGGTTCGACTGCGCGTGCTGCCCGCCGAACATCATGCGGACGTTCGCGAGCCTGGACGGCTACGTCGCCACCCAGAGCGGTGAGGGCCTCCAGCTGCACCAGTACGCCACGGGCGACTACGCGGGGGAGCGCGGTGCCGTCCACGTCGAGACCACCTCCCCGTGGGACGGCACGGTGACCGTCACGGTGACCGAGAGCACGGGCGAGTGGTCCCTCGACCTGCGCGTGCCGGACTGGTCCGACGCGACGACGGTCACGGTCGGCGGCGAAGCGGTCGAGGGCGTGCAGGCCGGTCAGCCGGTCCGCGTCACCCGGGAGTTCGCGGTCGGCGACGAGGTCACGGTCACGTTCGACATGTCCGTGCACCTCTACGAGGCCGACGCCCGCATCGACGCGAGCCGCGGGCAGGTCGCGATCGAGCGCGGTCCGCTCGTGTTCGCGGTCGAGCAGGCCGACCAGGACGGGTTCCGCGTGGACGACGTGCTCGTCGACGTCGATGCCGCGATCGACGCCGAGTACCGCGCCGACCTCCTCGACGGCATCACCGTCCTGCACCTGCAGGGGCAGGCCCCGGCCGAGCACGCCGAAGCCGCGTGGCCGTACCGGCGGATCGGTGGAGGCGCGACCACCGTGGCGGAGCCGGCCCCGGCCCTCCAAGCCGTCACTATCACCGCGATCCCGTACTACGCCTGGGCCAACCGCGGCGTCGACGCGATGCGCGTCTGGCTCCCCCAGGCCCGGTGACCCATGGACCGCAGGACGTTCCTGGCGGGGTCGGTGCTCGGCGGCGCGGCGTTCGCGCTCGCCGGGTGCTCCGGATCACTCCCCGCGATCAGCTCCTCGGACGCCGGCTTCGGTGGCAAGGCGACCGGCACCGTGCAGGTGTGGTGCCGTGCCGCCACCCAGGCCGGGCTCACGGCCACGGTCGCCGACTTCAACCGTGACCACCCGGACCTCCATGTCGACCTGACGCCGGTCCCCGACGCGCAGTACGTCACGAAGCTCGCCACCGCCATCCGTGGTGGCGAGCCGCCGGACGTGGTCGACGTGGACGACATCAACTCGATGCTGTTCATCTTCCGCGACGCGTTCGCCGACCTCACCTCGGCGGTCAAGGGGCTCGACTACTTCGACCAGCTGTCGACCGGGCACCTGCACCTGCTCGAGCGTGGCGGCAGGTACTACGGCCTGCCGTACCTGGCGGACAACTCGATGCTGTACCTCAACACCGAGCTGTTCGACCGGGCCGGCCTCGACCCGACCGAGAGCACGAAGGACTTCGACGGGCTCCTCGACGCGGCGAAGAAGATCCGGGCACTCGGCGACGACGTCTACGGGTGGTCGATCGCCGGGAACTCCCCCGGCATCCTCGGCTTCGTCGTCCAGCCGCACATCTGGGCGACGGGCACCGACATGATGCTCGGCGCGGTCGGCAAGCAGCACGGCCACATCACCGGGAACGACGGGCTCGAACAGACGCTCGAGTTCTACCGTCAGCTGTGGAAGGACGGCCTCATGTCCCGCAACGCGTTCTCGGACGCGGGCACGACCTGGGGTGCGGACTTCCGCGCGGGGACCGTGGGCATCATGCCGACGAACTACGGCAGCACCTGGAACGCCTCGACGAAGAGCATGCAGAAGAAGATGGCGACCGCGCTCATCCCCGGGCCGACCGGTGGCCGCGCGTTCTTCGACGGCGGTGACAACATGTGCATCCCGAACGGTGCGTCGAACCCGAACGGCGGGTGGGCGTTCATGCAGTACGCCAACTCGCTCAAGCCGCAGCAGAACCTGCCCACCGGCGGCTACTTCCCCACCCGGGGGGACGCGGCGACCGCCGAGTACCGGCGGAAGTTCCCGCTCGCCTCGCGCCCGCTCGACAACCTCGACAAGGGCTACGCGCCGCAGACCCTGGCGTACAACCTGCTCGTGAACCAGCCCTCGGCACCGTTCTTCACGATGTTCCGCACCGCGGTGTTCGGCGCCGGGGTGCAGCAGGCACTGCGGGCCGCGGCGCCCGAGTACGACCGGATCCTCGACCAGGCCCAGGCCTGACCCCGCACGCCGACACCATCCGTGACCGCCGAGCGGTCGACCCAGGACCGTACAGCGGTCGTCCGACCGCGCCGCGGTCACCAGCACAGAGAGGTGCAACGATGTCGTCACTGACAGGGACCCGACGGGTCCCGGTGTCGCAGCGGACGGAGCGACGGAGTCCCCGTCCCCGGAACTCGCTCACCCATCCACCGGCCGCCGGGCTCGCGCTCGTCACGCCCGCGATGCTGTTCGTCGGCGTGTTCGTGCTCGTCCCGCTCGTCTTCGCGGTCTACATCTCGTTGACGAACTGGCCGCTCATCGGCGCCTACCGGTTCATCGGGCTCGAGAACTACGCCAACCTGTTCCAGGACCCGGCGTTCGTCCACGCGATCGGCTACACGCTGCTGTACACCGCGATCGTGACGGTGCCGATCCTGGCGCTCGGGTACTTCCTCGCGGTGCTCATCCGGGCGCGGCGCAAGGGGTCCACCGTGCTCCGGACGATCTTCTTCCTGCCGTACGTCGTGGGCCTGACCACCCTGAGCTTCATGCTCGTCCTCGAGGCGCAGCCGAACTCGGGCGCCGTCAACCTGGTCCTCAGGGCGCTCCACGTCACCGACGGGACGACCGCCTGGCTCGTCAACGCGCCGCTCGCCACGTTGCTCATCTGCGTGCTCGTCGTCTGGGCGGTGTCCGGGCTGACGATGGTGCTCATCATGTCGGCCATGCAGGGCATCCCCGACGAGGTGTACGAGTCGGCCGCCCTCGAGGGGGCGTCCTGGTGGCAGCAGGAGCGGCTCATCACCATGCCGATGATCCGGTCCACGCTCGCGCTCAGCGTCATCATCTCGGTGATCGGCTCGCTGCTCGCGTTCAACCAGTTCTTCATCCTGACCCAGGGCGGGCCGGGCACCGCGACGACCACGATCGTCAACTACATCTACGACCGCGGGTTCGTGAACCTCCAGCTCGGCGCGGCGACCGCGGAGTCCATCGCGCTCGTCGTCGTGACGGGTGCGGTGACCGCGTTCCAGTTCTGGGCGCTCCGCGAGCGCGACTGAGGAGACGACGACATGAGCACGACGAGCACCAGCCGAGCCGCGGGCCTCGCCCTCGCACCCGAGATCGCCCCGGACGTCGTCCCCGGACGCCGCGGCGGTCGACACCACCAGGGGAGCGTCGCCCACCCCCGCGACACCCGGGTGAAGCGCACGCTGTACGTCATCGCCGGGGTCGGGTCCGCCCTGGTCTTCGGGGTCCCCCTGCTGTGGGCGATCCTCCGGGCGTTCCAACCGGAGACGGTGATCACGGCCCCGCCGACGTGGTCGACCTTCTTCCACCTCGAGATGGTGAACTTCCGGACGATCCTCGGGCCGGGGTCGCACCTGCTCCAGGGCCTCGTGAACTCGCTCGTCGTCGCGATCTCGGCGTCGGTCCTGACGGCCGTGATCGCGACCCTCGCCGGCTACGGCTTCGCGCGGTTCCGGTTCCCCGGCGTCAAGTGGGTGTTCGGCCTCATCCTGCTGACGATGATGGTGCCGTTCCAGGCGATCCTCACCCCGCTGTACCTCGAGCTCAACGCCATGAAGCTCACGAACTCGCTGTTCGGGCTCGTGCTCTTCTACGTCACGGTGAACCTGCCGTTCGGCGTGTTCGTGATGCGCAACGCGTTCGAGGCGATCCCCACCGAGCTCGAGGACTCGGCGTTCGTCGACGGCGCCTCCCGGACCCGGCTCATCCTGTCGGTGCTCCGGCCGCTCCTCATGCCCGGCGCGGCGACCGCGGCGCTGTACACGTTCCTCGTCTCGTGGACCGAGTTCCTCGGTGCACTGACGTTCCTGACCAAGGACTCGCTGTACACGCTGCCGGTCGCGCTGCTCAACCTGCAGACCGGGGCGTACGGACAGGTCGACTACGGCTCGCTCGCCGCGGGTGCCGTCGTCGCGATGATCCCCTGCATCGCCCTGTACATCGGGCTGCAGCGGTTCTACGTCGCCGGCCTGTCGTCGGGCGCGATCAAGGGGTGACGCCGCGGCCGGGAGGCACCGCTCCGGTCGCCGACGTCGGTGACCGGTGGCGTGCCTCCCGGCCGCCGGACCGGGGGTACCTTGATGTCGAGACACCGCGACAGGGCGGGCACGAACGAGGGAGTCGACGCCGGCATGGCCCAGATCATCTACACGCTGACCGACGAGTCCCCGCGGATGGCGACGGCGTCGCTGCTGCCCGTCGTCCAGGCGTTCGCCGGGGTCGCGGGCATCGACGTCACGACCCGCGACATCTCCCTCGCCGGACGCATCCTCGCCCAGTTCCCGGAGCGTCTCACCGCCGAGCAGCGGGTGCCCGACGCGCTCGCCGAGCTCGGGGCCCTGGCCGACCGCCCCGAGGCGAACATCGTCAAGCTGCCGAACATCTCGGCGTCCGTCCCACAGCTCAAGGCCGCGATCCGCGAGCTCCGCGAGCAGGGCCACGACCTACCGGAGTACCCGGACGCACCGACGACCGACGAGGAGCGCGACGTCCGCGCCCGGTACGACAAGGTCAAGGGCAGTGCCGTGAACCCCGTGCTGCGCCAGGGGAACTCCGACCGCCGGGCACCCGCGTCCGTCAAGCAGTACGCCCGCAACCACCCGCACAGCATGGGAGCCTGGAGCCCCGAGTCCGCCACCGAGGTCGCGACGATGTCCAGCGGGGACTTCCGGTCGAACGAGCAGAGCGTCGTCGTGCCCGCGGCCGACAGCCTCCGCATCGTGTTCACCGGGGACGACGGCTCCGAGCAGGTCCTGCGGGACGCCGTGCGCGTCACCCCAGGCGAGGTCGTCGACGCCACGGTCATGCACGTCGCGGACCTCCGGGCGTTCCTCGCCGACCAGGTGGCCCGAGCGCAGGAGGCAGGGGTCCTGTTCTCCGTGCACCTCAAGGCGACCATGATGAAGGTCTCGGACCCCATCGTCTTCGGCGAGGTCGTCCGGGTGTTCTTCGCCGACGTGTTCGACCGGTACGGCGACGCGTTCGCGGCCGCGGGCCTCCGCGCCGACGACGGCCTGGCGGCGCTGTTCGCCGGGCTCGAGCAGCTGCCGGACGGCGCGGAGATCCGCGCCGCGTTCGACGCCGCGCTCGCCGCGGGGCCGGCGCTCGCCATGGTCGACAGCGCCAAGGGCGTCACGAACCTGCACGTGCCGAGCGACGTCATCGTCGACGCCTCGATGCCCGCGATGATCCGTGCGTCGGGCCACATGTGGGGTCCGGACGGCGAGCCCCACGACACCCTCGCGGTGATCCCCGACTCGAGCTACGCGGGTGTCTACGCGGCGACCATCGAGGACTGCAAGACGAACGGCGCGCTCGACCCCGCGATCATGGGGTCGGTGCCGAACGTCGGGCTCATGGCGATGGCGGCCGAGGAGTACGGGTCCCACGACAAGACGTTCCGGATCCCGATCGACGGTGTCGTGCGGGTCCTCGACGGCTCGGGCGCGACGCTGCTCGAACACCCGGTCGGGGCCGGGGACATCTGGCGGGCCTGCCAGACGAAGGACGCCGCGATCCGTGACTGGGTCGGTCTCGCCGTCGCCCGCGCGCGAGCGACCGGCGCCCCGGCGGTCTTCTGGCTCGACGACACCCGCGCGCACGACCGCGTCCTCATCGACCTCGTCCACCGGTACCTCGCCGACCACGACACCGAGGGGCTGCGGATCGAGGTGATGTCCCCGGTCGACGCCACCCGGTTCTCGCTCGAGCGCATCCGCCGCGGCGAGGACACGATCTCGGTCACCGGCAACGTGCTCCGCGACTACCTGACGGACCTGTTCCCGATCCTCGAGGTCGGCACCTCCGCCAAGATGCTGTCGGTCGTGCCCCTGCTCGCGGGTGGTGGCCTGTTCGAGACGGGTGCCGGCGGCTCCGCCCCCAAGCTCCTGCAGCAGCTCCTGACCGAGGGGTTCCTGAGCTGGGACAGCCTCGGCGAGTTCCTGGCGCTCGCGGTCGCCTTCGAGCAGTTCGCAGCCGTCGCCCAGGAGCCCCGCGCGCAGGTCCTCGCGGACACGCTCGACCGCGCCACCGGCCGGTTCCTCGAGGAGAACCGATCGCCCGGACAGGTCGTGGGCGAGCTCGACACCCGGGGCAGCCACTTCTACCTCGCGGCGTACTGGGCGGACGAGCTCGCGCGGCAGACCGACGATCCCGCCCTCGCCGAGGCGTTCACCGCCCTCGCCGCGACCCTCCGCGACCAGGAGTCCGTGATCGTGGCGGAGCTCGCCGCGGTGCAGGGCCGACCGTCGGACCTCGGCGGGTACTACCGGCCCGACCCGGACGCCGCCGCCGCGGTCATGCGCCCGTCGGCGACGTTCACCGCCGCCGTCGACGCGCTCGTCGGCTGACCGACACGGTGCGCGGCGGGTGCAGGCTCGGACCATGACCGACGTCGAACGTCCCGGCGCCCAGGAGTGGGTGCCCGAGCACCCCGACCTGACCGCGCTCCGTGCGGCCGCCCCCGCATGCCACGGATGTGAGCTCCATCGGGAGGGCACACAGGTGGTGTTCTCCGCAGGGAGTGCGGACGCCCGGATCATGCTGGTCGGGGAGCAGCCCGGCGACCAGGAGGACCGCGCGGGGGAACCGTTCGTCGGGCCGGCCGGGCGCTTGCTCGCGAGTGCGGTCGAGCGCGCCGGGATCGACCGGAGCACCGTGTACGTCACGAACGCGGTGAAGCACTTCCACCACGAGCAGCGGGGGAAGCGCCGGATCCACCAGAAGCCGTCGGTGGCGCACGTCGTCGCGTGTCACCCGTGGCTCGAGGCCGAACTCGGCGTGGTGCGCCCCGAGGTCGTCGTCGCACTCGGGGCGACCGCGGCGCGATCCGTGCTCGGCCGCAGCGTGACCATCGGACGCGAGCGCGGACGCCTCCAGGAACTCGACGACGGCTCGCGCCTCCTCGTGACCACCCATCCGTCGGCCCTGCTCCGCATGCCCGACGAGGACGCCCGCCACGCTGCGTTCGACGAGCTCGTCGCCGACCTCCGGACCGCTGCAGGGGCGCTGCGGTGAGCGCGCCGTCGCTCCCCGGGATGCCGTGATGCGTGCCACGTCCGTGGTCGTGGTCGGCGGCGGGGTGCTCGGCGCCTCGACGGCCGCGCACCTCGTCCGCCTCGGCGCCGCCGTCACGCTCGTCACGGAGGCCGGTCCCGCGTCCGGCGCGTCCGGTCGCTCCCTGTCCTGGCTCAACTCGGCGGGAGCGCGGAGCGACGCGTACCACCGGCTGCGCACGATCGGGATCGACCGCTACCGCACCGTCCAGCAGCGGCTGGACCGCCACGACGTCGTGCGGTTCGACGGCGGCCTGACCTGGGCCGCTCCCGGAGAGTCGTACCGGGAGCGTCACGAGCACGAGCTCCGCATCGGTTACGACTCCGTGTGGATGTCGCGCGAGGACGTCGCCCGGCACGTGCCCGGAGTCGATCCGGCGGCCGTGCATCCGGAAGGCGCCGTCCTCAACCCCGGCGAGGGGTGGGTCGACCTCGCGCTCCTCGTCGACCACCTGCTCGCCGAGGTCGTGGCCGCGGGCGGAACGGTGCGCACCGGAGCCGGACGGAGCCTCCCGACCGTCCGCGACGGCCGGGTGACCGGCGTCACCACGGCGAGTGGAGAGCACCTCCCGGCCGACGCCGTCGTGCTCGCGACCGGTCCCTCCGTGCCGCGGGACCTCGCCACGCTCGGCGTCACCATGCCCGACCAGACCCCGATCGCACTCCTCGTCCGGAGCGAACCCGTCGCGACGCCGCTCCGCGGGGTGCTCAACACACCCCGGGTCGCGGTGCGCCCGGCACCCGGCGGCTCCCTCGTGTTCGACGCCGGCTGGAGTGAGCGCGAGGTCCGCGTGCTCGATGACGGCCGGTACGACGTGCGGGACTCGACCGTCGCGGGGTTGGTGGCCGAGGCGCGCGCCGTCCTGGCCGGGCATCCCGTGCTCACCGTCGCTGGCGTCGGGGTGGGCCCCAAGCCGATCCCTGCCGACGGCGACCCGGTGGCCGGTGCCGTCGACGGCATCACGGGCCTGCACGTGCTCTTCACCCACAGTGGCGCCACGCTCGGCCTCGTGCTCGGTGAACTCACGGCCTGGGAGGTCGTGCACGACGCCGCGCATCCGTTGCTCGCGGACTTCCGCCCCTCGCGGTTCCTGACCGCTGGCGGATGACGGGCGTCGGTGCCGTGGGTGTCATCCGTGGCGGTGGCGGTGGCGGTGGCGGCGGCGACGCCCGCGTGTCCGGCGGCGACCAGTTCTGCGTGGCCGCGGGTCAGCGGCGCGGGCGGGGCGTCCCCAGCAGCGCCGTGAGGAGCAGCCACACGAGCAGGCCCGCGCCCGTGAGTACCGCGCCGAGGGCCACGAGCGTCCAGTAGCCGCTGAGCACGGTCTGCGGCTGCGTGATCGCCGACGGCCACCAGTCGTTCAGACCCGCGATCTGCGCGGGGAACGGGTCGAGGCCGAACAGCGCCAGGCCGGCGAGCAGCAGCAGCACGCCGACCAGGGCGACGGCACCCCGTCGGTACGTCCGGAAGCCCCGGATCGTGGCGGCGACCACCCCGAGGATCCCGACGACGGCGAGCCCGAACGCGATCTGCGGGACGGGCGTCACGGCGAGGGTGAACCATGCGACGACGGCGTACGGCACGACGAGCAGCCCGCCCGCACGCGCCCACTGCTTCGGACGGCGCCATTCCTCGTACACCCGGGGCACCGTAGCGGGCGTGCCAGGACGGTCGCTGGGACCGTGCCCGCAGGGTGCTGCCGGTGCTGCCGGTGCTGCCGGTGCTCCCGATGCCCGGGAACCGGAGCGCGGCTAGCATCGTCCGGTGCACGTGCCAGACGCCGAGATCGACGTGGACGAGGCACTGGTGCGACGACTCCTGCTCGACCAGCACCCCGATCTCGCCGGCCTGCCGCTGCGACCCCTCGCCGAGGGTTGGGACAACGTCGTGCTGCGGCTCGGCGACGAGCTGCTCGTCCGGGTGCCGCGGCGCGAGGCCGCCGCGCACCTCGTCGAGCACGAGCAGCGGTGGCTCCCCGGCATCGCCGCGCGCGTCCGACACGTCGTCGCCGTGCCCGAGCCCGTGCGCATCGGTCGGCCGTCCGCGGTGTTCCCCTGGTCGTGGACGGTCACCCGGTGGGTCGCCGGTCGCCCGGCTGGAGCATCGACGGACCTCCCCCGCGACGCACCGGAGACGCTCGCCGCGTTCCTCCGAGCCCTGCACGTCACCGCGCCGGAGGACGCGCCGCACAACCCAGTGCGCGGTGGCCCGCTCAGCGGACGCACGACGGCGGTGGCGCGACGACTGCGGTCGGGACGCATCCCACGCACCGCCGACCTGGAGCGCTCGTGGACGCAGGTCGCCGCCGCCCCCGCCTGGCAGGGGCCGGCGCTCTGGCTCCACGGCGATCTGCACCCGTTCAACATCGTGGTCGACGACCATGCGCTCGTCGCGGTGGTGGACTTCGGTGACCTGACCGCAGGGGATCCGGCCACCGACCTCGCGACGGCATGGCTCACGTTCGGCCGGGAGGCCCGGCAGCGATTCCGCGCTGCCCTCGCGCCCGACGACGACACGTGGACGCGCGCCCGCGGGTGGGCGATGTCGATCGCGACCGCGCTCGCCGCCTCGCCCGACGGCTCGGACCAACGGGCCGCAGGGCTCCGTGCGCTCGAGGCCGTGCTCGATGACTGACGCCGTGCCGGACCCTCGCGAGCCCGGGCCGGACCGACCCGGAGCCGTGCCGGACCACCGCGGGAAACGGGGGTATCGCCCTCCGAGGAGAACGGGACTACCGTGACCCCACACCGTTCCGTGCCACCGATCCGGAGGGACCGTCATGACCCTCGAGTTCCGCGTCCAGCACGACGTCGACAGCGACGCCTCTCCTGTCCGGGAGACCACCACGCCTCGCCGCTCGGGACTCTTCGGTTGGGTCGATCGACACCACGAACGGCGTGCGGCCGCCCGGGGCCGTCGCGTGGCCGCCCAGCTCGCGGAACTCGCGTCGCTCGAGCACCTGTTGTCCGACGCTCGTGACGTCGTGGACCACGGCTGGATCCAGCATGCGTGGTTCGCGTACCTGGACGACCGGGGCCGCACGCGCAAGGCGTCGAGCGCCGCGGCGCTCGACGTCGCCGGTCGACCGCTCGTCGGGGCGTGCCTCGTGGGCGCGGTCGTGTACGCCGCGGGCGGGCCGCACGCCGTCCACTCGCAGCCGGTCCAACGTGCGCTCGACCTCGTCTGGCACGCGCTCGCCGTCGAGGAGGGCGCCCCCGTCATGTGGTGCCCCGCCCCCGACGTCCGGATGGGCCGCGTCCGCGACCTGACGAGCTGGAACGACGCGCCGTCACGCACTGCCACCGATGTCGCCTCCTTGCTGTTGACCGCCGAGCGGGTCGCCGTCCACGAGTCCGATCGGATCGTGGCACGGGCCGCAGCGCGCGAGGCGGTCCCGGCCTGACGCTGGGGAGGACAGCGCGCGTCCACATGCCGTTGACATCGCACCCAGCAGGTTCGCACCCGGGCCGGGCAGGGCGCCGCTAGCGTTGCGGCATGCCCACTCCCGTGCTCGAGGCCCGCGGCCTCACCCGCACCTACGGCCGCGGTGACGCCCGCTTCGACGCGCTCAAGGGGGTGTCGCTCGCGGTGGACCGGGGCGAGAGCCTCGCGATCGTCGGCAAGAGCGGCTCCGGTAAGTCGACCCTCATGCACCTGCTCGCCCTGCTCGACCGGCCGACGAGCGGTCAGGTGCTCCTCGACGGTCAGGACGCGGCGCGCCTGTCCGCGCGCCAGGTGAACCGGACGCGCAACGACACCTTCGGGTTCGTGTTCCAGCAGTTCTTCCTGACACCCCGGACGAGCGTCCTCGACAACGTCGTGCTGCCGCTGACGATCGCCGGGGTGTCGTCGCGTGATCGCCGCCGCCGCGGGATGGAGGCGCTCGACGCGCTGGGTCTCGCCGACAAGGCACGGAACGACGCCAACGACCTGTCGGGCGGGCAGAAGCAGCGGGTCGTCATCGCCCGCGCGCTGGTCAACGAACCCGCGGTGATCTTCGCGGACGAGCCCACGGGCAACCTCGACACCACGACCGGCGAGCTCGTCGAGGGCATGCTGTTCGGACTGCAGCGGGAACGGGGGATCACGCTCGTCGTCGTCACCCACGACCCCGAACTCGCCGCGCGGTGCGATCGCAGCGTGAACGTCCGCGACGGTCTGATCGTCGACACCACGGAGGCCGCCGCGTGAACCTCGTCGACCTCCTGCGCACCGCGATCGGGAACACGTTCCGGTCCAAGCTCCGCACCACCCTCACGGTGATCGCGATCTTCATCGGCGCGTTCACGATCACCCTGACCTCGGCGATCGGCACGGGGGTGTCGTCCTACATCGACACACAGGTCGCGTCGATCGGCACCACCGACTCGCTCACCGTCACCAAGGCCGCGACGACGTCGAGCTCGGACGACGGGCCGGCCAAGTACGACCCGTCCGAGTCGGGACAGACCTCGCAGCGCGGCCCGGCGTCCGTGTCGTACCTCAGCCCGACGGACATCAGCGCGATCCGGCGGACCACGGGCATCGCGTCGGTGCAGCCGGCCGTGGCGCTGTCACCGAAGTGGATCGAGTACGGCGACCACGGCAAGTACGTCGTCAGCATCGCCGGCGACGCGGACGCGATCCACGCCGACCTCGCCGCAGGACGCCAGCTGTCGTCGACGTCGTCCGAGCGTCAGCTCCTGCTCCCGACGAACGACCTCAAGGCCCTCGGCCTGGGGAGCGCGCGCAACGCGGTCGGCACGACCGTCACGATCGGCATCGACGACTACCTCGGGCAGGAGCACCAGGTCCGGGCGACGGTCGTCGGTGTGCAGAACGAGTCGCTCTTCGGCGGTGGTGCGGGTGCGAACGCGGCGTTGACCGAGGCGCTCCGCACCGCCCAGGAGACCGCGAAGCCGACCGCGGTCTCGACGGGCTACGCCTCCGCCACGGCGACGGTGGCGTCGGGCGCCGATGTCGCGAAGGTCAAGTCCCGCCTGTCGGCGGCGGGCTACACGGGACAGACCATCGCCGACCAGCTCGGGCAGTTCGAGACGGTCATCAACGGCATCGTCGGCGTCCTCAACGCCTTCGCCGTGATCGCGCTCATCGCCGCCGGGTTCGGGATCATCAACACGCTGCTCATGAGCGTGCAGGAGCGCACCCGCGAGATCGGCCTCATGAAGGCCATGGGCATGGGTGGCGGTCGGGTGTACACGCTGTTCAGCCTCGAGGCCGTGTTCATCGGGTTCCTCGGCAGCGCGATCGGCGCGGGGGTCGCGATCCTGCTCGGCACCGGGATCTCGAACCTCCTGGCCCGCACGGTGCTCAAGGACCTCCCCGGCCTGCACCTGTTGCAGTTCGCGCCCGGCTCGGTCGCGACGATCATCATCGTCGTGATGCTCATCGCGTTCCTCGCGGGCACGTTGCCGGCCCGTCGGGCTGCTCGGCAGAATCCCATCGAGGCCCTGCGGTACGAGTGACGAGCAGCCGCGGTCGAGCGCCCTCCCGACCGCGGCTCGGTATCGTCGAGGACGGTCGCTCCGCGCGGGCGACCACGACGGGGCGGGAGGACGATGGTGGCGGTCTTCGGGAAGCGACCGAAGCACGAGGACGTGCGTGAACGGCCGGTCGACCCCGACGAGCTGCGCCGGTCGGTCGACGAGGGCATGCTCATCGCCCGGTCCGCGATCGTCATCGCCGTCGCGAACCGCATCATCCTCAGCGCACTGCAGCAACACGAGTCGTTCGACGCCCGCGTGGTCGCCGAGGCCGCGCGCGAGGAACTCCGTCGGTTCGCCGCGGAGCAGCGCGAGGACGCCGAGCGGATGCGCGAGATCCGAGCGGTCGCGCAGAACGCGCGGGGGCGGTCCCGCCACCAACACGACTACAAGCGCGGGGACGACCTGAAACTCCGCACACGCGAGGCGACCTACACCGAGCTGGCGGAGCGGCTCGAGGCGAGCAGCGAGGATCCGTCCTTCGTGGACGCCATCGTCATCGGCGCGCGGCAGCGGGCCTGGGACGACATCGGTTCGACCGTCGTCGGGCGGCTCGGATGGGCGGCGGGTCCTGCTGACGACTACGAGGTCGGGCTCGAGGACCGCCTGCAGGAGCTGGCGGCGGACATCGACGCGCTCCGGCCCGGACACCCGCCCGCGTCCGACTGACCGGGCCCGGGCCGATCCGGCGGCGCGGTTCGAGGACGTACCGCTGCCGCGCTTCCGGAGCCCCGGCGTCAGGCGCGGTAGTCGTCCCGGCGCTCGATGCGGTTGCCGTCGGCGTCGTAGCCGGTGCGGGTCGTCGAGGTCGAGCTCGATCCGCGCAGGCCGACGACCAGACTGATCACGAGCAGGATCACGCCGGCCACCATGAGGATGTAACCGATCATGCTCAGGTTGAACCAGGCGACCTGCACGTTGACGGCGAACGCGAGGATCGCGCCGATCACGAGCAGTGCGATGGCGGTGCCGATGCGCATGGGGTGCTCTGCCTTCCTCGAGGGACGCCGACGGTTCCGTCCGGCTCCCGGGACGCTACACCGATGGCTCCCGTGCCGCCCGCGACCGGCAGGGCCGGCCGACCAGACATCGAGTCGACGCGGGTCGAGTCGACGCAGTTCGACCTGTGGAGGGGGACGCCATCCACGACGTCACGTCGCTGTGGGCGCGCGACGAGCCGGACCCGTAGCGTGGGGGTCCAGACGAAGGGAGCGCTCGTGGTCGATGCGGTCGTGGTCGGTGCCGGACCGAACGGGCTGGCCGCAGCCGTGACCCTCGCGCGCGCCGGACTCGCCGTCACCGTGTACGAGCGGAACGACACGATCGGCGGGGGTGCGCGGACCAAGGAGCTCACCGAGCCGGGGTTCCTCCACGACGTCTGCTCGGCCGTGCACCCGATGGCGCTCCAGTCCGAGTTCTTCCGTCGATTCGGCATGGAGGACCGGATCGAGCTCCGCCTGCCCGAGGTCCAGTTCGGACACCCCCTCGACGCTGGTCGTGCCGGGCTCGCGTACCGGGACATCGACCGGACGGCTGATGGACTCGGGATCGACGGCCGCGCGTACCGCGACCTCATGGGTCCGCTCGCGCGTCACGCCGACGAGGTCTCTGACTTCGCGACGAACGCGCTGCTGCACGTGCCGCGCCACCCGGTGACGGTCCTGCGCTTCGGGCTGCGTGCCCTCGAGCAGGGCACCGCACTGTGGAACCGCCGGTTCCAGGACATCGTGGCGCCCGCGATGATCACCGGCGTCGCCTCGCACTCGATCCAGCGGATGCCGTCGCTCGCCACGGCCGCGGCCGCGTTGTCGCTCGGTGTCTACGCGCACGCCAGGGGGTGGCCGGTGCCGATCGGGGGGAGCCAGGCGATCGTGGACGCGCTGGCGGCCGACCTCGTCGCGCATGGCGGGACGATCGAGGTCGACACCGAGGTCCAGCGCATCGAGGACCTCCCCGACGCCCGCGCCGTGCTGTTCGACACGAGCGCGCAGGGCATGCGTCGGATCGCCGGGTCCCGCCTCCCGTCCTCCTACCAGCGAGCGCTGCGGCGCTTCCGGTTCGGCAACGCGGCCGCCAAGGTCGACTTCGCACTGTCCGACCCCGTGCCGTGGACGAACCCCGGCCTCCGGAAGGCGGGCACCGTCCACATCGGCGGAACCCGCGCCGAGATCGCCGCCGCCGAGCGCGCGGTGTCCCAAGGCCGCCGCCACGACCACCCGTACGTGCTCGGCTCGGAACCGACGGTGGTCGACCCGAGTCGCGCGCCCGAGGGCAAGCACGTGTTCTGGGCCTACGCCCACGTGCCGGCGGGTTCCCAGCACGACGAGACCGAGGCCATCATCCGGCAGATCGAGCGCTTCGCCCCGGGGTTCCGGGACACGATCATCGCCAGCTCCAGCCGGACGGCGGTCGAGATGGAGCAGTACAACCCGAACTACGTCGGCGGCGACATCGCCGCGGGTGCGGCCACCTTCGGGCAACTCGTCCGGCGCCCCACGCTGTCGCCCGATCCCTGGCGCACACCGGCCGACGGCGTGTACCTGTGTTCCGAGTCCGCCGCTCCCGGTCCCGGCGTCCACGGCATGGCTGGCTGGCACGCCGCACGGAGCGCCCTGCGGCACACGTTCCACCTGTCCGAGGACGTCGATCTGTCCCCTCGGCCCTGAGAAGGAGGTCCCCATGGCCCGCAACGTCCGAGTCTTCGAATGCCCGCCGGAGGCCGTGTTCGACGTGTTCCGCGACGGCTGGTTGTTCCCGGTCTGGGTGGTGGGGGCCTCCCGGATGCGTGCGCTCGACCGCAGCTGGCCGGCGGAGGGTGCCCGGATCCACCACTCGTTCGGCTCCTGGCCGTTCCTCATCGACGACACGACGTCCATGCTCGAGTGGGATCCGCCGTACCGCATGCGCATCCAGGCGCGCGGTTGGCCGCTCGGGGAGGCCCAGGTCGAGTTGACCGTCGAACCGCACCGCCGCGGGTGCAAGGTGACGATCCGCGAGAACCCGAGCAAGGGTCCCGGCACCCTCGTACCGGGCTTCGTGATGCAGCCGATGCTGTTCCTCCGGAACATCGAGACCCTGCGCCGGCTCGGTCTCGTGGCGGTCGGCCGATGGGCGCTTCGGACCGGCGCTGAGCCCGGGGCCTGAGTGCGGCGGCCAACCCGAGTGTCCGCACCGGACGCACGCAATACGGTTGCACGATGGGGTCGAACAGCGAGGACCTCGGATCGGGATCCGGTTCGGTCGTGCTGTCGCGCCCGGTCCGTGCAGCGATCCGGTTCATCCGCGAGAACGCGCGCTCGCACATCCGCCTGCAGGACATCGCCGCAGCGTCGGTCCTGACCCCGCGCGGCCTGCAGGCAGCGTTCCAGCGCGAGGTCGACGTGTCGCCGATGGAGTACCTGCGCAGCGTCCGGCTCGAGGGCGTGCACCGTGACCTCCGGAACGCCGAGCCGGGTCAGCGGTTGACCGTCGCCGAGGTCGCCCGGCGCTGGCGGTTCAGCAACGTGGGCCGCATGGCGACCGCGTACCGCTCGGTGTACGGCATCGCGCCGAGCACGACGCTCCGCTTCCTGTCCGGCGAGGACATGGACGGTCGTACCGCTCCCGTGGACGTGGCCGGTGTCGCGCGTGAGGACCGACCCCATTTCCGTCTCGTGCTCGACTGCGAGGTCGAGATCGACGACGCCGACGTGATGCGCGCCAGCATCGACGAACAGCTCGACCAGGGTCAGCGCGCATGGCCGGGCTACCGGCCCTCGGGCGGCGTCGACGACCTGGTCGCGTTCGTGCTCGGCGGTGCGCTCCGCCGAGCGGCCTCCGACGTCGAGGGCATCACGTTACGTTCCGTGAACCCCATGGTCCGTGTTCCCGACCCGCAGGGTGACTACCCGTCGGCGGAGCTCCCCTCGTGGGCCGGCGCGGCTCCCGACGAGCACCTCGACGGCGACCACGAGGCGAGCGACCCGCTGGAGGAGACCGCATGAGTGGCGAGTTCGAGCGAACCCTCAGCGCACTCCGGTCCGGGCGTGTACGGGACGCGGACCTCAGCGTCCCGTTCGTGCGGCTGCTCCCCGTCCGAGGGTGCTCCGTCTCGTCCTTCGGGGTCCCGTTCGGCAACGAGACCATCTCGGCGTCGGACATCACGGCGTCCCGGATCGACGAGATCCAGTTCGACCTGCACGAGGGCCCCTGCTGGGAGGCGATCCGGCGTGCGCAGCCGGTCCTCGAGGACGACATCCGACACCGCGCCTCGCGGTCGTGGCCAGCGTTCACCGAAGCAGTCCGGCACGAGGCCGTCGGCGCGCTGTTCGCGTTCCCCGTCATGTTCGGACCGCTCCGACTCGGTGCGGTGGACCTGTACGCGCCGGAGCCGACCCCCCTCGACCCGGAGCAGGTCGAGCAGGCGAGCCTGCTCTCCACCGCGGTGGGCCGGCGGATCCTCCAGCGGTCCATCGCGTCGATCGGCGTCGGCGGGGCGGTGCTCGACCGCGCGCCGTCCTCACGCCGGATGGTCCACCAGGCGACGGGCGTCGTGCTGGCGCAGCTCGACATCACCGCGGAGGACGCCTACCTGCGCCTCCAGGGGCACGCCTTCGCGCGACGCCGACCGACGCGCGAGATCGCCGAGGACGTCCTCAGCGGGAAACTCCGTTTCGAGCGCCGCGGCGGACTCATCGAGGAGTCGGAGTGAACTCGGATCAGCGCCGGGGCGTGGCGGACTCCGCGCGGCACCGCGCGGTGGCGTCGCCCCGCGTCCGCTGGGACGGGCCTCCGCCGGCGGTCACTCCGCGCGGCTGAAGGCCGACGCGCGCGCCACCTGGTCCGCGGTCACGGCGACGCCCGTGTACCGCTCGAACTGCCGGGCGGCCTGGAGCGCGATCACCTCGGCGCCCGTGATGAGGTGCCTCCCGGCGACACGGGCGGCGGCGACGAGTGGTGTCTCCGCCGGGAAGGCCACGACGTCGACGACCGTGTGCGCGTGGGCGATGCGCTCCTCGGGGAACGCGAGCTCGTCGGCGGCGTCGCCGTGCATGCCGATCGGCGTGACGTTCACGAGGACGTCGGCGTGTCCGGCCCCGGCGCCGTCGGCGAGCCATCGGTAGCCGTACCGCTCCGCCAGTGCGGTGCCCGTGTCCCGGTTCCGTGCCACGACGGTGAGGTCGTCGAACCCCCTGCCGCGGAACGCCGCGACGACCGCCTTCGCCATCCCACCGGACCCGCGGAGCAGGACCGAGGAGCGGGGGTCCACGCCGTGGTCGGCGAGCAGGGCGGCGACCGCCTCGTAGTCGGTGTTCGACGCCGTCAGCACGCCGTCGTCGTTGACGACGGTGTTGACGGAGTCGATCGCGGCCGCGGACGGTTCGAGCGTGTCGACGAGCGGGATGATCGCCTCCTTGTACGGCATGGACACCGAGCACCCGCGGATGCCGAGCGCGCGGATGCCGCGGACCGCGCCCTCGAGATCGGTGGTCGTGAACGCCTTGTACACGAAGTCGAGGCCGAGCTCGTCGTAGAGGAAGTTGTGGAAGCGGGTCCCGATGTTGCTCGGGCGACCGGCGAGCGACATGCACACCTGCATGTCCTTGTGGAGGATCGGCATGGTCCCAGCATGCCCGGCGCGGAACGAGGGGGCGGGGACCGGTCAGGAAGCCAGGGTGCGGGCCAGGCGCAGGTACTCCGGGTGCTCCGGATCGCGCTCGGTGGGGCGGAAGCCGACGCGCGCGTAGGCCCGCAGCGCGGGTTCGTTGCCCGGGACGACGAACAGGGCGACCTCCTCCATGCCGATCGACCGGGCCGCGTCGAGGGCGAGCTCGAGCATCGGGGTCGACAGGCCCCGGCCGCGCTGCCCGGGTGCCAGGGCGATCCGTGCCAGGCGCCCCGTGGTCGGGGTGACGAGCGCGGTCTCGACGTGGCCGAGCACGGCGTCGGGGGCCTCGACGGCGGTGACGGTCCATGCCTGGCGACTCGGATCGTCGATCGAGGCGAGGAGCGCGGCCGCGGTGTACGGCCAGGGCGCACCCGTCCCGGCGAACGCGGAGGCCTGCTCCGGGGTCGTGAACCAGGTCACGACGACGGCGGCGTCGGCGGGCGTGAACGGGCGGAGCGCGAGGACGGGTTGCGGCGGTGCGGTCATCTCGGACATCGTCTTACAAACGTAACAAATCGGAAAAGAACTGCCCTTACTGTAATCATCACTACGGATCGCGCCGCCTCCGGACGGCACCGGTCCTCCCCGCACCGCTCCCGAGTCCGAAGACCGGCGTCGTCCGACGTCGGGGAAGTGAAGAGGCACATGAAGCAACGCACCCGCGTCGCGGTCGCCGCCGTCGCCGCCGCAGCGGCGGTCGTCGTCGCCGTCGGCACCGGCGGCGCCACCGCGTCCGCAGCCACCACGAAGGGCGGCACGCTGACGATCGCCCGGTCCGCCGACATCATCTCGATGGACAACACGACCACGTTCGACAACAACTCCATCCACGTGCAGCAGCAGATCATGGAGCCGCTGTTCAACGTCAGCGCGAACGGCAAGAAGCTCACCCCGTGGCTCGCCAAGAGCTACTCGATCTCGTCGGACAAGCTCGACTACACGATCCACCTCCGCAAGGGCGTCGAGTTCTCGAACGGTGACCCGGTCACGGCCAAGGACGTCAAGTTCTCGCTCGACGCGGACACCGCCACGGGCTCGAGCGGCTGGGGGTACATCAACGCCGCGATCGACAACGTCACGGCCGTCGACGACGCGACCATCGACATCCACCTCAAGCACGCATGGGCCCCGCTCATCGCCGACCTGTCGCTGTTCAGCAACGCGATCGTCCCCGACAACTACGGCGGCGAGACGAAGGCGGAGTTCTACACGCACCCGGTCGGCACCGGCCCGTACAAGTGGAGCTCGTGGAAGAAGGGCCAGTCGCTGACCCTCGTCAAGAACACGCACTACTGGCAGAAGGGCAAGCCGCACCTGAACAAGATCGTGTTCACGGTGGTCCCCGACGCGAACACCCGGAAGCTGCAGCTCCAGGGCGGTCAGATCGACATCGACGACACGCCGGACTGGTCGAGCCTGTCCTCGCTCGCGAGCGCGTCGGGCGTGACCGCCAAGACGTTCAAGTCGACGCAGATCGACTACATCGCCTTCAACGAGAAGCGCAAGCCGTTCGACGACGTGCACATCCGGCGCGCCATCGCCTACGCCATCGACCGCAAGGCCATGGTCAAGGCGATCCTGTTCGGGCACGGGTCGGTCGCGAACTCGCTGCTCTCCCCGGGGACGCCGTACTACGACAAGAACGCCCACGGCCCGACGTACAACGTGAAGAAGGCCAAGGCCGAACTCAAGCAGTCGTCGCAGCCGAGTGGCTTCACGACGACGCTGCTCATCCGCTCCGGTGACCCGAACGAGACGTCGATCGCGCAGATCATGCAGTCCGAGCTCAAGAAGATCGGCATCACCATGAAGATCAAGCAGCTCGACCCGACCGCGAACAAGCAGGCTCGGCTCGCGGGCGACTTCGACATGGCGTGGTCCGCGTGGACGATGGACATCCCGGACCCCGACGAGTGGACCTCGTTCGCGGTCGACCCCAACGGTGGCTCGAACTCGGCGTTCACGAACTACGACAACGCCGCGGTGGTCAAGCTCAACAGCCAGGCCCAGCAGTCGGTCGTGTCGAGCAAGCGCAAGGCGCTGTACGCCCAGCTGCAGCAGCAGACCGGCGACGACGCGTTCCTCGCGTACCTGTACTACTCGCCGTACGTCTACGGGATCTCGGACAAGGTGTCCGGATTCCACGTGACGCCCCTCGGGAACTTCCAGCTCGAGAACGTCAAGAAGCAGTCCTGACGGACTGACCGGCGGGAGGGCCGGGTCGTCTCGACCCGGCCCTCCCAGTCGGGGCCCACCGGCCCCCATCCACACCCGCCCCCTGCGGAAGGCACCCCATGCTCCACCGCCTGCGCTTCATCCCCGGACGCCTCATCCAGGCGATCCCGGTCGCGTTCGGCGTGACGATCATCGTCTTCTTCCTGTCGCACCTCCTGCCCGGGAACGCCGCACTCGCGCTCCTCGGCGAGCGCGCGACGAAGGCGAGCGTCGCCGCCCTGACCCAGCAGCTCGGCCTCGACCAGCCGCTGTGGAAGCAGTACTTCCTGTTCCTCGGGCAGATCCTGCACGGGAACCTCGGCACGAGCCTCACCTACCAGCTCCCCGTCACGCAGCTCGTCATGCAGGCCGTGCCCGTGACGCTCTCGCTGCTCGGCCTCGCACTCCTCATGGCGCTCGCGATCAGCATCCCGCTTGCGTCGTTGGCGGCCTCGCGGCCCAACGGCGGCCGTGACCTCGCTGCCCGCGCGGTCACCCTGCTCGGGCAGGGCATGCCGCAGTTCTGGGTCGGCATCATGCTCATCCTGCTGCTCGCGGTCGACGTCAAGGCGTTCCCGGTGGGTGGCTACGGCAACGGCGCCGGCGGTCACCTGTACTCCCTGTTCCTCCCCGCGCTGACGCTCGCGATCGCGATGTCGCCGACGATCATCCGGAGCCTCCGATCGTCGATGATCGGCGTGCTCGAGTCGGAGTACGTCGGCACCGCCAAGTCGAAGGGCGCGTACGGGGTCCCGCTCTTCCGCGACCACGTGATCCGCAACGCGGCGATCCCGACGGTGTCGATCATCGGCGTCAACCTCGGGTACCTCGTCGGCGGGTCGCTCGTCATCGAGAAGGTGTTCGCGCTCCCCGGCCTCGGGTCGCTCATGGTGAACGCGATCTTCGCCCGTGACTTCCCGACGATCCAGGGCGTCACGCTCTTCGTCGCCATCTTCGTCGTCGTGGTCGGGATCCTGACCGACGTCGTCTACACGATGCTCGACCCCCGGGTCGACCTGGCCGGAGGGAACGCCGCATGACCACCCCCACGGCGACGTTGGTCGGCTTCAAGAACCGGCGCCGCGCCTCCCGGACACGCTCGCTCAAGGCCTGGTACCGGAACGGCTCGCTCATGGCGGGCATCGTCATCGTCGGGCTGCTCGTGGTGGTGGCGGTCGCCGCGCCCGTCATCGCGCCCTACGACCCCGTCAAGCAGCACCTGGAGGCGGCGCTCGAGTCGCCGAGTTCGGCGCACTGGCTCGGGACCGACAAGTACGGCCGCGACGTCCTGTCCCGCCTCATCTGGGGCGCGCGGGTCGACCTGCGGGTCGGGTTCCTCGCGGTGCTCATCCCGTTCGTCGTCGGCAGCGTCGTCGGCGCGATCGCCGGGTACGTGGGCGGCATCGTCGACACGATCCTCATGCGCATCGTCGACGTGTTCTTCGCGTTCCCCTTCTACGTCATGGTCATCGTGCTGGTGTTCGTCCTCGGGGCGGGCGAGGCGAGCATCTACCTGGCGATCGCCGCCGTGTCGTGGGTGTCCTACGCCAAGATCGTCCGCGGCGAGGTCCTGGTGGCCAAGCAGCAGGACTACGTCGTCGCGGCCCGACTCGGGGGCATGTCCCACGTGCGGCTGCTCGTCCGGCACATCGCCCCGAACGTCATGACGCAGGCGATCATCTACGCGATGAGCGACATCGTCATGGACATCATGGCGATCGTCACGCTCGGGTACCTCGGCCTCGGCATCGAACCGCCGACCGCCGAGTGGGGCTCGATGATCGTCGACGGCCAGGAGTTCATCACGACCCAGTGGCAGCAGACGACGATCCCCGGGCTCGTCGTGGTCGTCACGAGCCTCGGCCTGTCCTGGCTCGGCGACGGCATCAGCGACCTGCTCAGCCCGGACCGGAGGCGCTGACATGGAGGGACGACACGACATGCCGACGACGGCCACGACCGCGGCGACGAACGCGAGCACCACGACGACCGCACCGCTGCTCGAGGTCGAGGGCCTCACCATCGGTATCCGACGTCGGGGGCGCCCCGACGTCCGGATCGTCGAGGACCTGGGGTTCAGCATCGCCGAGGGCGAGCGGTTCGGGATCGTCGGCGAGTCCGGCTCGGGCAAGTCCCTGACGCTCCGGGCGATCGCGGGGCTGCTGCCGAAGGGCGTCACGGTCCTCTCGGGTGCGATCCGCTACCGGGGGCGGGACCTCGCGGGCCTCGGCGCGAAGGAACGGCGCCGCCTCATGGGCCCCGAGATCGCCATGGTGTTCCAGGAGCCGATGACCGCGCTCAACCCGGTGCTCCGCGTGGGCGACCAGATCGCCGAGGGGCCGCGTCGGTACCTCGGGCTCTCGCGCGCCGCAGCCCACGACCTGGCCGTCGAGATGATGCGCCGGACGGGCATCCCGGATCCCGAGCGCCGCGCCGCGGCCTACCCGCACGAGCTGTCGGGCGGGCTCCGGCAGCGCGTCATGATCGCGATGGCGCTGTCGTGCTCACCGAAGCTCGTGCTCTGCGACGAGCCGACCACCGCGCTCGACGTGACGGTCCAGCACCAGGTGCTCCAGCTGCTCGAGGAGCTCTGCGACGCCACGGGTGCCGCGCTCGCGTTCGTCACGCACGACCTCGCCGTCGTCAACCAGACGTGCAGCCGGGTCGCGGTGATGTACGCCGGCCACCGGGTGGAGACGGGCCCGGTCAAGGCCGTCTTCGCCGACCCGCGGCACCCGTACACGAAGGGTCTGCTCGACTCGGCGCCGGACTTCGACGACCCCGACCGAGCACTCGTGCCGATCCCCGGGTTCCCGCCGAACCTGGCCGCCCGGCCGTCCGGCTGCCCGTTCGCGCCGCGCTGCCCGTTCGTCGTCGAGGCGTGCACGACCGCCATGCCGCCGCAGGAGGACGTCGGGCCCGGCCGCACCGCCGCCTGCATCCGCACGCACGAGGTGTTCGAGGGAGTCCCCGCATGACCACGATCGCACCCACGGCGCCCGACACCGGCGCCGTCCTCAGCGCCACGGGCGTCACGAAGCGGTACGCCCTGCCCGTGACCGTCGTCGACCGCGTCCGACGCACCGAGCGTCCGGCGCTCAAGGCCCTCGACGGCATCGACCTCGACCTCCGGCGCGGCGAGGTCCTCGCGCTCGTCGGCGAGTCCGGATCGGGCAAGTCGACGCTCGCCAAGATCCTCGTCGGCAGCGTCACCGCGACGACGGGTCGGGTCGACGCCGACGGTGCCCCGCTGCCGGTCCACCGCGACCGCGAGGCCTCACGCCGCATCCAGATGGTGTTCCAGGACCCGTACTCGTCGCTCAACCCGCGGATGAGCGTCGGCTCGATGCTCCGCGAGCTCCTGCTCCTGCACCGCATCGTGCCGCGGAACGAGGTGCGGGCCGAGAGCATCCGGGTCCTCGGGCTCGTCGGCCTGGACGAGGACGCGCTCGACGCCTACCCGAGCCAGTTCTCGGGCGGCCAGCGGCAGCGCATCGCGATCGCCCGCGCCATCGCCGTGCGGCCGGACGTGCTCATCGCCGACGAGCCGGTGTCAGCGCTCGACGTGTCGGTGCAGGCGACGATCCTCGAACTGTTCGCCCGCCTCCAGCGCGAACTCGGCCTGAGCATCCTGTTCGTCGCCCACAACCTCGCGGTCGTGCAGCACCTGAGCCAGCGCGTCGCGGTCATGTACCTCGGCCGCATCGTCGAGGTCGCCGACACCGCCGAGCTGTTCCGGAACCCCCGGCACCCGTACACGCGGGCGCTCATCGACTCGATCCCGCGCATGGGCACCGAGGACGCCATGAGCCGCCTCGCGCTGCAGGGCGACCCGCCCAGCCCGTTCGACGTCCCGAGCGGCTGCCGGTTCCACCCCCGCTGCCCGTACGCGGTCGACGCCTGCCGCACCGTCGACCCCGCGCTCGAGCCGGTGCCGGTCGTCATCGGCGCACGTCCGAAGTCCGCCGGCGGCCTGCCGGGAGGCGACGCAACGTCCGCCGCGCACGTCGCCGCCTGTATCCGGTCGGCCGAGCTCGGCGACGTCGACCCGCTCCGCGAACCGGCGATCGAACTCGACGACCCCGCACTCACGGAACCCGAGGTCCTGCTCGACCCCGACGCGCTCGTCGAGGGCGATCCCGTCGACCGCCCCCAGACCGCCACCCCGGCCGACCCCGCCCAGCACCGCACCGCACCGCACCACCCGGCCGAGCCCCATCAGCCGACCGCGCCCCACGAAGGAAGGCCCGCATGAAGATCTGGATCTCGTACGACATGGAGGGCGTCGCCGGCATCGTCGACTGGGACCAGTGCCGTCCCGGTGCGCCCGGGTACGCCCTGGGATGCGACCTCCTGCTGGCCGAGGTGAACGCCGCGATCGAGGGCGCGGTCGCCGGCGGCGCCACCGAGGTGCTCCTCAACGACTCGCACAGCCGCATGGCGAACCTCGACCCGCGGGCGATCGCGCAGCCCGAGGTGGTCCGGATGATCACGGGCCGCCACAAGCCGATGTACATGGTGCAGGGGCTCGATGCCTCGGTCGACGCGGCGTTCCTCGTCGGCTACCACGGCAGCATCTCCGGCGCGCCGTCCACGCTGTCCCACACGTACAACCCCGAGGTGTTCACCGGGGCCCGGGTGAACGGCGCCTGGGTCGGCGAGAGCGGCATCAACGCCCTCGTCGCGGCGCACCACGACGTCCCGATCGCGCTCGTCACCGGCGACGAGGTCACCTGGACCGAGACGGAGCCGTTCGCTCCCGACGCCGAGCACGTCGTCACGAAGACGTCGATCACCCGCGCGAGCGCCGACGCCCTGCACCCCGCCGTGTCGTGCGCACGGATCCGGGCTGCCGCGACCGCGGCCGTCGCGAAGGTGACCGCGGGCGGCATGCGCGCCCCGGACCTCCCGGCCGACACGACGCTGGAGCTCGACGTGCTGACGTCCGACATGGCGGACGTCGCCACCTGGGTCGGCGGCGTCGACCGGGTGTCCGAGCGCACCATCGCGATCAGCGGCGGCGACCTGCTGTCGGTGTTCACGCGCTTCGTCGCCGTCAACTACATCACCCGGCAGGCGGGCGGCCGATGACCGGGGCTGCAGCCGAGCAGGCGGGCCGTCGCGACGAGGAGGCCATCGCGCGCCCGCAGGGCACCCGGATCTGGGACATCGCGCCGACGCGCGGCTGGTCCCTCGCCCTGCACGGCGGCGCGGGCGGTCGGATCGCGGAACTCGCCGACGAGGACCGGCAGCGGTTCGAGGCCGGGCTCGCGGCCGCGTACGCGGCCGGGTCGGCGGTCCTGGTCGCCGGTGGTCCCGCGCTCGACGCCGTGTGTGCGGCCGTCGAGCAGCTCGAGGACGATCCCCTGTTCAACGCCGGACGCGGGGCAGCGCTCACCGCCGAGGGCGAGGCACAGCTCGACGCGTCCGTCATGGACGGCGCGACCGGCCTGGCGGGCGCGGTCGCGGCCTCCCGGCACGCACGGAATCCGGTGCTGCTCGCCCGCGCCGTCATGGAGCGGTCCGCGCACCTGTTCATCGTCGACCCCTCCGAGGACCTCGTCGCCGGCTGGGGGCTCGAGACGGCCGCGCAGGAGTACTTCATCACCGAGGCGCGCCAGCAGCAGCTCGCCCGGATCCTCGCCGACCGGCTCGTCGCACCGCGGCACGGCACGGTCGGTGCGGTCGCCCGGGACACCTCGGGCACGGTCGCCGCGGCGACCTCGACCGGAGGCATGTCGGCACAGGAGGACGGCCGCGTCGGCGACTCGCCCGTCATCGGCGCCGGCACCTACGCGCGGAACGGCCAGGCCGCGGTGTCCTGCACCGGCGAGGGTGAGGCGTTCATCCGCGGAGTCGTGTCCCACGACATCGTCGCCCGCATGCGCTACGGCGGGGCCAGCCTGCCCGACGCGGTCCGTGCCACGATCGACGAGGAACTCACTGCGCGCCACGCCAGCGGCGGCCTCGTGTCCGTCGACGCGGACGGCCGGGTCGTCGTGGCGCACAACTCGCCGACGATGTTCGCGGCGTTCCACGACGGCGATCGGCTCGTGCTCCGCACCTGAGGCCGTCGGCCCGGGACCGGACACACCAGGAGGGACATGCCGATCAACGACGAGATCTTCGCCCGGATGGACGAACTCAGCCCCGCCGAGAAGAAGGTGGCGCGCACCCTGCTCGCCGCGTGGCCGAGTGCGGGACTCGACAGCGCGGCGAGCCTCGCGCGCTCCGCCGGCACGAGCACGCCGACGGTGCTCCGGCTCGTCGCGCGGCTCGGGTTCGGCACGTACCCCGCGTTCCAGGCGAAGCTCCGCGACGAGGTCGCCCACCACATGGGCAGCCCCGTCCAGCGCACCCAGGAGGGCATCGCCCACGACGGCGGCAGCGGGACCTTCGCCCGGGCCATCGCCGAGCGGGTCGGGCTCATCGAGGCGCTCCGGACGTGCGTGCCGCCGAGCGAGTTCGACCGCGCCGTCGCCGTGCTCGGGGAGCGGCCGAAGCACGTGGCCGTCATCGGGGGGTACTTCAGCCGCTACTTCGGCATGGTGTTCGCCGCGCAGCTCGACCAGATCCTGCCCGACGTCGCGTTCCTCGCCGAGCCGCTCGGGCACGACGTCGGGCGCTTCCTGCGGCTGCGCCGGGGTGCGGTCGTCGTCGTCATCGACTTCCGACGCCACGAACTCGCCGCGCAGGAGGCCGCCGCCGCCGCGAAGGAGCAGGGCGCCACGGTCGTCGTCATCACCGACACCACGCTGTCCCCGGCGGCCGAGAGCGCCGACGTCGTGCTGCCGGTCACGGTGGACGGGATCCCGTTCGACTCGATGGCACCGCTGCTCGTGCTCATCGAGGCGCTCGTCGAGGGCGTGCTCCGCGCGAGCGGTCGCCGCGGCCTCGCACGCATGAAGGAGTGGGAGGACTCGGTCCGGATCTCCCGCGCACACCGAGGGGAGCCGACGACCGGCCCCCGGGCCGTCGGCGCCGGCAACCTCGGCGCCATCGAACTCGAGGAGGAACGATGAGCGACGAGTTGTCCACCACGACCGGACAGTGGCCCCTGGCCGCCTCGGCGCGTACCGCCGCGCGGAGGCCGGACGGCACGCCCGCCCCGGCGCCGGAGCCCGTGCCGTCGGCCACGGGACCGCTCGCCGGCCAGGTGGCCGTGGTCACCGGGACCGCGCAGGGCATCGGACGGCGCACGGCTGACGACCTCGAGGCCGCCGGCGCCGTCGTCCACCGGCTCGACCGCGACGACCTCGACCTCGCCGACAGCGCCGCGGTCGACGCCTGGTTCGCCGCGCTCGACCGCTGCGACGTGCTCGTCAACGTCGCGGGCGGCGTCGTGGGCCAGACCCACACACCCATCGAGGACCTCACCGACGCCGCCTGGGACGCCGTCTGGGCGGCGAACGTCCTGACCGCCCGCAACTGCACCCGCGCCGCCGCCCGCCTCATGAAGCCCGCCGGCTACGGGCGGATCGTCATCGTGTCGTCCGGTGCCGGCCGCAGCGTGAGCCTCACCGGCATCCAGGCGTACACGACGTCGAAGGCCGCGCAGATCGGGTTCACCCGACAGATGGCGCACGAGCTCGGCCCGCACGGCATCACCGTCAACTGCATCGCGCCCGGGTTCGTCCTGTCGAACCCGACGACCCAGGCGCAGTGGGACTCCTACGGCCCCGACGGGCAGCGCGCCCTCGTCGAGCGGATCGCGGTCCGCCGCACCGGCACCCCCGAGGACATCGCCCGCGGGGTCGCGTTCTTCGTCGCACCCGACGCCGGATGGGTCAGCGGCCAGACGCTGTCCATCGACGGCGGACATCAGCTCTTCTGAGCCACCCGTTCCCGAGAGGACAGCATGACCACCACCCCACCGGACACCGACGTCCACGCGCAGCTCGCCGACCTCGGCGAACGGTACTTCGCCACCGAGCACACCTACGACCCCTACAACGCGACCCTCCTCGGAATCGCGGAGTTCGACCACCTGCCCGGTGACCCGAGCGAGGACGCGAGCGAGCGTGCCGCCGCGGACCTGGCGGCGATCGCGGAGGCCGCCGCGGGCCTCCCGGTCGACCGGCTCGACGACGCGGGCCGGGTCGACCACGGCGTGCTCACCGCACTCGTCCGTGGTGCGCAGCAGGACGCCGAGCACAGCCTGTGGGCGGCGAACGCGAGCGCCAAGGGGTACGTCAGTCGGCAGGGCCTCGTGTTCCAGGCCGTCCCCGCGATGACCGTCGCCGACCAGGCCGCTGCGGACCGCTACCTGGCCCGGATCGGCGGCCTCGGCGGGACCTTCGCCGCGCTCGCCGACCGGTACCTGCTCGAGGCGTCGCGCGGGCGCGTGCCCACCGCCATGGGCGTGCGCCACTCGATCGAGCAGCTCGAGGGCTACCTCGCGCTCCCGCTCGACGACGACGCCCTGCTCACCGCCGTGCGCGGGACGCCGTGGTTCGACGCCGCCCGGGCACTCGTCGACGAGCGGGTGCGCCCCGCGATGTCGGCGCTCGCCGAACGGCTCCGGGTCGAGCTGCACCCGCTCGCGCGGCCGGACGACCGCGTCGGGATCTCGACGATCCCCGGCGGGGCCGAGGGCTACGCCGCCGCGGTCGCCCGGCACACGACGACCGCCCTGACGCCGGACGAGATCCACCGGATCGGCCTCGACGAACTCGAGCTGCTCCGGGAACAGTGGGCGACGATCGGACAGCGCGCGCTCGGGCTCACCGAGCCGGTCGAGATCGCCGCGCGACTGCGCACGGACCCGGCGCTGCGGTTCCGGACCACGGACGAGATCATCGGGTACGCGCAGGCCGCGCTCGACCGGGCGGAGGCCGCGCGCCCCGCGGCCTTCCCCGCGTACGACATCACCGCGTGCACCCTCGAGCCGATCAACCCGATCGACGCGGGCAGCAGCGCCCTCGGCTACTACCGGCCCCCGGCGGTCGACGGCAGCCGCCCCGGCGCCTTCTGCCTGCTCGCCGACGAGCCCGAGCAGCGCTACCGCTACGAGTACGAGGCCCTGACGTTCCACGAGTCGGTCCCCGGGCACCACATGCAGCTCGCGATGGCGCAGCAGCTCGACGTGCCCCGTTACCGCCGCTACCTCGACGTCGAGGCGTGCAGCTTCAACGAGGGATGGGGCCTGTACTCCGAGGAGCTCGCCGACGAACTCGGGCTGTACTCGGACGACGTCGCCCGCCTCGGGATGCTCTCGATGCGCGCGCTCCGGGCCTGCCGACTCGTCGTCGACACGGGCATCCACCACCTCGGGTGGTCCCGGGAGCAGGCCGTGCAGTTCATGCTCGCGAACACCGCCGCCACCGAGGAGCACGTCCGCAGCGAGGTCGACCGCTACATCGCCTGGCCCGGGCAGGCCCTGGCCTACATGATCGGACGCCGCGAGATCCTCCGGCTCCGGGCAGCCGCGCAGGGTGCGCTCGGGGACCGGTTCGACCTGATCGGGTTCCACGACACGGTGCTCGGGAACGGCGCGGTGCCGCTCACCGTGCTCGGCGGAGTCGTCACGCAGTGGCAAGAGAGGACAGCAGCATGAAGGTCACCATCATCGGCGCCGGCGCGATCGGCGGCACCATCGGGGCTCGGATGCACCGCGCCGGACACGACGTCCTGCTCTGCGACGCCGACGCGGCACACGTCGCCGCGATCAACGACGACGGCCTGCACATCGAGGGGCCGGTCGAGGAGTTCACCGCGCACGTTCCGGCCGTCGCACCCGACGACCTGCCCGACACGATCGAGCACGCGATCGTCGCGGTGAAGAGCCTGCACACGGCGTCCGCCGCGGCGCTCCTGGAGGGACGGCTCGCCTCCGACGGGTTCGTCCTGACCGTGCAGAACGGCCTGACCGCCGACACCCTGCAGGCCGCCGTCGGCGCGGACCGGGTCGTGTCGAGCTTCGTCAACTTCGGTGCCGACTACCTCGGCCCGGGCCGCATCCTGCAGGGCAACGTCGCGACGTTCCGGATCGGCGAGATCGGCGGCGGACCGATCACGCCACGGGTCGGCCTGCTCGCGGACAGCCTGCCGTACGCACTGCCGACCGAGAACGTGCTCGGTTACCTGTGGGGCAAGGAGGCCTACGGCGCGATGCTCTGGGCCGGCGCGGTGTCCGACCTGACGATCGCGGACTCCCTGTCGCTGCCGCCGTACCGGGCGCTCATGATGGCCGTGGCGCAGGAGGCCATCGACCAGGCACCCGTCCCCGTCGAGTCGTTCGACGGTTTCGTGCCCGACGACCTCGACGGGTCGCTCGACCGGCTCGCCGCGTTCAACCGCAAGAGCGCCAAGGCCCGCAGCGGCATCTACCGCGACCTCATGGTGCGCAAGCGCAAGACCGAGGTCGACGAGGTGCACAAGGACATCCAGGGGCCGGTGTTCGACCGGATCGTCGCGATGATCCACGACATCGAGGAGGGCCGCCGCACGTGCGAGGTCGCGAACCTGGAGGAGTTGGCGGAGTTCGCGGCCTCCCGCTGACCACGGCGGCGGGATCGAACCGCTCTCGTCCGTTCGCACCGCGCGCTCCGGGTGTTCCACCGGAAGCGCGCGGTGTGACCGCGGACGAGCACGCGGCCCTGCCGCAGCGCGCGCGGTGCCGTCTCCGCTCAGACGGAACCGCTGAGGGAGGTCAGGGTCGCGACGTCGGCATTGCTCGCGCGTGCCCCTGCTCGTCGAGGTGGTCGCGCCACGAGCGCTTCGGGCTCCAGCCGAGGAGCCGCCGCGCCTTCTCGATCGAGATCCCCGACGCGTCGACGCGGTCGAGTTCGCGGAGCTCGATCGCGTCGCCGTGGTGCTCGCGCACGACGGCGGCGAAGTCGTGCCCCCCGGCGTTGTCGGCCGCAGCGATGTAGAACACCTCGTGCCCGGGCAGGTCGGACTCGGCCGCGAGCACCAGGGCGTCGGCCAGGTCCTCGGCGTCGATGTAGCTGCCGAAGTTCGCGCTCGTCCGGGACGGCTCGCGCACCTGCGGACCGAGGTTCGACTCGTAGTTGTCCTCGTTGTGGACGGTGCTCGGCCGGATCGAGATCGCACGGATGTCGGAACGACGCACCGCGGCGTCCATGAGCTGCTCGCCGAACGCCTTCGACAGCGCGTACGGGTCCTGCGGGTACTGCGGGTGGTCCTCGTCGACCGGCAGGTAGTCGGGCAGGAACGGCCGTTCGGGGAAGAAGTTCCCCACGATGCTCTCGCTCGACACGTTGACGAACCGGCGGACGCCGAACTGCACCGCGGCCTCGATCAGGTTGAACGTCGACATCAGGTTCGTCTGGAACACCACGTGTGGCGGGTTGCCGGTCGGCTGCGGGATCGCGGCGACGTGCACGACGACGTCCGCACCGGCGACCACGGCGTACGCGGAGCCCGCGTCGGTGAGGTCGGCCTGCACGTACCGTCCGGGGACGACGACCCCGGCGTCGAACACCGGGCGGACGAGGTCGACGCCGAGCACCTCGTGCCCCGCGTCGACGAACGCCTGGACGGTGGGGCGTCCGACCTTGCCCCGGGAACCAGTGACGACGACCTTCATGGTGTGTTCCTCCTGCGCGGGCGGCCCGCGGTCCGTCCGACCGGGAGGGCCGGAACCAGTCCGAACGTACGCGAGATCGCACTCGTTGCCTGACCCCCGGCCCCGGGCGCCCGGCCCCGGCGCCCGGCCTCCCCTTCCGCGAGATCGCACTCGTTGCCGTTCTGGGCGCCTCCACAACGGCGACGAGTGCGATCTGGAGCGACCGCCCGACGCAGCCGTGCTCCGTCACGGCGTCCGGGAGCTCCAGGGGAGGTCCACCGGCTGGAGGGTCGCCCGCTTGGGCTCCCGGCCGTCGCCCGACGAGCGGCCGGTGAGACGACGGCCGATCCAGGGCAGCACGTGCTCGCGCCAGTAGGCGGCGCGCGACTGCCGCACCACCTCCGGCGGGAGCTCCTCCGGGAACGGGGGGAGGGGAACCTCCAGTGCGGCCAGCACGTTGCCCGCCACCCGCCGGTGCCCGAGGGCGTTGAGGTGCAGTTTGTCCGGTGACCAGTAGCGCGGCTCCATCAGTTCCTCGTCCGACCAGTTATCCACCACGGTCACGTGGTCCTTGCTGGCCCACTGCCGGATCGCGCTCGCGAACTGGTTGCCGCGCCCCTCGACGAGGCGCCCGGCCGGCAGGTTCCGCGTCATGTTCGCCACCGTGACGAACACGACCTCGGCGCCGGAGGCCACCGCACGGTCGATCGCGGCCTCGAGCCGGGCGGTGACCGCGGCAACCGAGACGCGGGCGCGGATGAGGTCGTTGTTCCCGCCGCTGATGCTCAGCAGGTCGGGACGCAGTGCGATGGCCGGCTCGAGCTGCTCGTCGAGCAGGGGTGCGAGCAGCCGGCCGCGGATGGCGAGGTTGGCGTACGTGACCGGGCCGGCCGCCGCCGCCGCGATCCCTTGGGCGACGAGGTCCGCCCACCCGCGAGGAGTGCCGTCCGGCCGTTCGTCACCCATCCCCTCGGCGAAACTGTCACCGATGGCCGCGTAGCTGCTCAACGATCTCTGCACGGGTCGATCCTGCTCCTGCGGTGACGCGCCCGTCCGTAAGCTGCCGCCATGACCGCCCCGGGCTCGACCGCGCGACGGGTCCTTCCGCGGGTCCTGCTGCTCAACGGCACGGTCGGCGCGGGCAAGACGACCACGGCCGACGCGATCGGTGCACTGCTCCGCGAGCGGGGTCTGCCCCATGCGGTGGTGGATCTCGACGCCCTCCGTCGTGTGTGGCCCGCACCGTCCGACGACCGGTTCAACGGAGCGCTCCTCGCGCGGAACCTCGCGGCGGTGGCGCGGAACGCGTGGGACGCCGGTGCCGACCGGCTCGTGCTCGCGGGCGTCGCGGAGACCGTGGAGGACCGGAGCGCGCTCGAGGAGGCCGTCGCCGAGACGATCGTCACCTGTCGGCTGGTGGTGACGGCCAGCGAACTCCGACGGCGACTGCTCGTGCGGCACGGGCCCGGAGCGGAGCGCGACTGGCACCTCGACCGCGCGGAGGAGCTCGACGCGGTCCTCGACGGTGCTGACGTCCACGATCACGTGGTGTCGGTCGACGGCGACGACCGCGGGAGGGTCGCCACCGCGGTGCTCGATGCGGTCGGGTGGGGACCTCCAGTGCGCTGAGCGTCGGGCAGCCCATCCGCTCGCAGGGTCGTCGTCGCGGTCAGATGCCCAGGACGAGCCGGATGCCTGCCGCGACATGCGTCATCAAGTTGCGCTGCAACGCGCTCGAAGTGTTCGAAGTCGCTGTCCGGAACCGAGATCGCGGTCTTCATGGGGTGAGTACAACCGGTCATACCGGTCTCGCCGCATGCGGCCCGCACGTCACATCAGTGAGCAGGCCAGGATCGTGTGCATGGCCGACGCTCCGTTCCGCACCGGATGGGTGATCGTCCGCGCGCGGTACCCCGAGCTCGTGAGCGTCGAGGTCCGCCGACGGCGCACGATCATCGCCGGCAGCGTGGCCACGGCGGTCGGGACGGCAGCCTCGCTGACCGAGATCGTCTGGCACTGGGCGACGACGCCGGCCCCGCTGGTGGTCGTCGGCCTGGTGCTCATCGCGGCCGCGTTCGGTTCGGGCGCCGCCGCGTTCCACCGACTGTCGCTCGCGTCGCCACCGCTCTGGGCGTTCATCCCATCGGGCAACTGGCGCCGCCAGGAACGCATCGCCCGACAGTTCGCCCCGCGGCCACCGGCGATGGCCCCGGAGGACCGCGACCTGGTGATCGCCGCCGCCGAGCGTGCGCGCGACGGGCTCGTCCTGAGCGCTGCCCGGACACTGTGGCTCCCGGCCGCATGGGCACTCGTGTGGCTCGGCGTGGCCGCCGTTGGTCTCGAGGGGCGGTTCGCCTTCTCCTTGTTCACACCGCTCGGTCTCGGGCTGCTCCAGTCCTCGACGTTCATCGCCGCGGTGACCGGACTCGGCCGCATGGAGCTCGCCCGACGCCGCGCCGAGGCCCTGCCGCCGCTGCCGGAGGTCGCACCACCGCGTCGGCCCACCGGTCGTGGTCCCAGCGGATCGAAGCTGTCGCTCCCCGGCGAGTGACCGTCCCGCTCCGCGCGAGTGACCGTCCCGCTCCCCGCGAGTGACCGTCCCGGCCCCGCCGATGCGCGCCCTCAGGCCGCGTTCCGCCGCCGCATCGGGGATCCGTTGCGGAAGAAGTCCTCGTACCGGACGGTGTCCTCGGTCGTACCGGTCGTCCGTCGCCGCGGCATGGTCGCCGCCTTGCGGAAGAAGCGGATCTGAGCGGGTGCCACCCCGGGTTGCATCTCGTACCGGCTCATGTCGTTCCTCGGGTCCCTGGCCGATGCGGCGCTGACGCCCTGTCGTCAGCTGACGCCGCATTCGTGCGAGTGATGCTCAAACAATAGGGGCGATCCTGGCCCGCGAACAGGGGTGGACACCATGCGGTTTCCGTGCAAGTCCTGCGCCAACGTCTCGCGCCGAGACGGTGGACGGCGAGCGGGGTCGTGGGTAGCGTGAACGCCACCACTCCTCAACGACGAGAGAGAAGCAACCGTGCGCCGAATCCTGGCGACCGTGATCGCGGCCGCAACGCTCATCGGGGCCCCGGCCCTGTCCCTCCCGGCCATGGCGGCACCGGCCGCGGCCCCACCGCGGTCCGCCGCCGTCCCCGCGCATCGCGGCCCGGCGACGCCCGCGAGCTACCAGAACCCGATAGCCCTCCGCCTCCCGGACGGCCAGACGGCCGCGAGCTGCGCCGACCCGACCGCCATCCACGGCGCCGGGCGCGACCGGAACTGGTACCTGTACTGCACGTCGGACGCGCTCACGGCGACCGAGACGAACGGAGACGGATCGCTCGTACAGCACACCGTCCCGACCTACCGCTCCACGGACCTGACGCACTGGACGTACGTCGGTGACGCGTTCACGACGAAGCCGGCCTGGGTCGGTGCGGCGAACGGGATCTGGGCCCCCGATGTGGTATACCGCGCGGGCGCCCACGGGCGTCCCGGCACGTACTTCATGTACTACACCGCGTCGGACACGCCGACCGCGACCGCGGCAACCGGCGGCGGGTCGGCCGTCGGCGTCGCGACGAGCACGAGCCCGACCGGACCGTGGACCGATTCAGGAGGCCCGGTGGTCGCCCCGCAGGAGGCCGCGAACGGTCAGGGGAAGCGCTGGGAGTTCGACCCCGAGGTGATCACCGCCAACGGCGCGACGTACCTGTACTTCGGCAGTTACTACGGCGGCGTCAACGTCCGGCAGCTCACGGCTGACGGCCTCCGGTCACTGCCCGCCACCGAACAGCCGATCGCGATCGACAACCGGTACGAGGGCACCTACATCACCCAGCACGACGGCTGGTGGTACTTCATGGGCTCCGCCACGAACTGCTGCAACGGTGCCCTCACCGGGTACGGCGTGTTCGTCGCGCGGTCCCGCAGTCCGCTCGGCCCGTTCCTCGACCAGGACGGCGTCTCGATCCTCAGCACCCGGGTTGGAGGCACGCCCCTCCTCGCGCAGAACGGCAACCCCTGGGTGGGCACCGGGCACAACACGGTCGTCACGGACTTCGCCGGGCAGGACTGGATCATCTACCACGCGGTCGACCAGAACGACCCGTACTACGCGGGCCAGCCGACGTACACGAAGCGACCGGCGCTCATCGACCCGCTCGACTGGGTGAACGGCTGGCCGACCGTCCGCGGGGGTGCCGGACCGTCCGATCAGCGTGAGCCCGGGCCCGTGGCGCAGCCGGGGGAGCGGCCCACCTACCGGCCGACCCTCGCACCGGTCACCGTGCCCGGCCGTCCCGTCCGGGCGGCCTCGACCGACTTCGCCGGGACGAGCCTCCCGTCGTCGCTCGCGTGGACGCGGCAGCCGGACCCGTCGACGTACTCGGTGAGCGGCGGTGCGTTCCGCTGGCAGACGCAGGCCGCGGACCTGCACCCGCCGGCGACGCCGCTCGCCTCGGTGCTCACGGAGCCCGCGCCGGCCGGTGACTACGTGCTCGAGACGAAGGTGTCGGTGGACACGCCCGCGACCGGCGATGGCGTGAACTACGCGCAGGGCGGTCTCATCGTGTACGGGGACGACGGCAACTACATCCGCCTCGTGTCCAACTCGATCTACGACACCCGGCAGACCGAGTTCGGCAAGGAGGTCACCCCGCAGCCGGCGGGCGCCCCGAACTACGGGAACATGGTGGTCGGTCCGGTCGGCGACTGGACGACGCTCCGGATCGTGCACCACACGGTCGAGGGGAAGAGCGCCTACACCGCGTACACGAGCGTCGACGGGCGGCACTTCGTCAAGGGCGGCACGTGGACGGCCGATCTCGGGGCGCACCCGCGGATCGGGCTCATCTCGCTCGGGGCCTCCGGGTTCACGAGCACGTTCGACTACCTGCACGTCAGCGGGGCGGTGACGCTCGGGCGCTGACCGCCCCCGCCCCCGCACCCGCGACACTTGCGAGATCGCAGCTGTTGTCGTTCTGGCATCACCCAGAACGGCAACGACTGCGATCTCGCGGAGAAGCGGAGAAGCGGCGGGGGAGCGCGGGGTAGCGTCCCCCGCGTGACCGACTCCACGCCAGACACCCACACCCCCACCACGACCCGTGACGCCGACCTGCCCACGACCATGCGGGCGGTGCGCTTCGACGCGTACGGCGACCGCTCGGTCCTCCGGGTCGACGAGGTCCCGGTACCCGAGGCCACGGGTGACCGCGTCCTCGTCCGCGTCCGCGCCGCGGGCACGAACCCCGGCGAGGCAGCGATCCGGCAGGGCGCGATGGCGGAGCAGTTCCCGGCGACGTTCCCGTCCGGACAGGGCACCGACCTGGCGGGCGTGGTCGCGGCGATCGGCGAGGACGTCACGCAGTGGGCCGTCGGGGACGAGGTCCTCGGGTGGTCGTGGGAGCGGTCGAGTCAGGCCGAGTTCGTCAGCGTCCCCGAGGGGCAGCTCGTCGCCAAGCCGCGGCGCCTGTCGTGGGAGATCGCGGGCGCGCTCGACGTCGCCGCGACGACCGCGTACGCCGCCGTGCGGGCCGTCGACCCCCGCCCGGGCGAGACCGTCGTCGTCTCGTCCGCGGCGGGTGGCGTCGGCGGCATCGTGACGCAGCTCCTCGTGGCGAAGGGCGTCGACGTCATCGCCGTCGCGTCCGACGCGAACCACGAGTGGCTCCGCTCGGTCGGCGCGCGTCCGGTGGCGTACGGGGACGGCCTGGAGGACCGGGTGCGGCAGGCGGCCACGAACGGGATCGACGCGCTCATCGACACGCACGGGCCGGAGTACGTGCGGCTGGGCATCGCGCTCGGGGTCCCCGCGGCGCGTATCGAGACGATCATCGCGTACGAGGCCGCGGCCGAGGTCGGTGCGAAGACCGACGGGAGCGTCGACGCCGCGTCCCAGGAGGTCCTCGCCGAACTCGCGGGCCACGCCGCCGACGGCACGATCACGGTGCCGATCGTCGCCACGTACCCGCTCGACGCGGTGCAGGACGCCTACGCGGAGCTCGAGCAGGGTCACGCGCGCGGCAAGATCGTGCTCGTGCCGTAGCCGATCACGCTCCGGCGCGGCGCGGCGCGGCGCGGCGCGGCGCGGCGCGGCCCGGCCCGGCCCGGCCCGGTCCGGCCGACCCGGGCGGCGCTGGGCCGCACGGGGGCGGGGCGGGGCGGCACGGGGGCGGGGCGGGGCCGGCCGGGCCTGATCGGGCCGGTCTGAACGGGGCGGGGCGCCAGGCCGTCGCGCGCGTCGAGGTCCATCCGCGCCGACTCATTTGACATCCCCGCGGCGCTCCCCGTACAGTCGTGGAATCGATCCCATGGAATCGATTCCACGACTCGCCCAACGGAGTGCTCACCGATGAACACCGTCACCATCAAGGACGTCGCCGCGCGCGCCGGCGTCTCGGCGGCGACCGCGTCGCGGGTGCTCTCGGGCAACCCGGCGACGTCCGAGGACTCCCGTCGGCTCGTGGAACAGGCCGCGCGCGACCTCGACTTCCGGCCGAACCTGCAGGCCCGGGCGCTCCGCTCCACCCGCACGGACACCATCGGCCTCCTCGTCTCGGACGTGCGGAACCCGTTCTTCGCGGACCTCGCGCACACCGTCGAGCAGGCCGCGCTCGAGACCGGGTACGTGACCATGCTCGGCAACGCGAACGAGCGTGCCGAGCAGCAGAACCGGTACCTCGACACCCTCATCGCCCGGCGGGTGGACGGCGTGATCGTGGCGCCGCAGGGTGACGACACCGAGACGGTCCAGCAGCTGGTCGACCGGGGCATCCCGACGGTGTTCGTCGACCGCGTCGTCCCCGGCATCGACGTGCCGACCGTCACGACGGACAGCAGCACGGGCATCCGCCAGACGGTCGAGCACCTGGCCGCCCTCGGGCACACCCGCATCGGCTACATCGCCGGCCCGCAGAGCGTCTCGACCGGTCGCGAGCGGTTCGAGGCCTACCAGGACGCGATCACCCCGGCGGGGGTGAGCGCCGACCCGGACCTCGTCGTGTTCGGTGACTTCCAGGCCGCGTCCGGGTCGGCCGGGGTGAGCGCGCTGCTCGCGCTCGACGAACCGCCCACCGCGATCTTCGCCGCGGACAGCCTCATGGCGGTGGGTGCGATCGCGATCCTGAACCGGCTCGGCCTCCGCATCGGCGTCGACATCGCCCTCGTCGCGTTCGACGACATCGAGTGGTTCTCGCTGCTCGAACCGGCGCTCAGCGTCGTCGCCCACAGCGTCGAGGACATGGGCCGCGTCGCCGTCGAACTCCTGCTCGACGTCATCGCCGGCAACCACCCCGCCTCCGTCCGCCTGCCGAGCGAGCTCATCGTCCGGGCCTCGTCGGCCGACCCCATCGCCACCGATCGGCAGACCGCATCGTCGCGCTCCGCCAACGAACCGTCCCGTCCCGGGAGGAACTGACATGTCCCCGCAGCCACTCATGACGCTCGATCGCGTCAGCAAGTCGTTCGGACCGGTCCAGGTCATCACCGACGTCACCCTCGAGGTGCACGCCGGGAAGGTGCAGGTGCTGCTCGGCGAGAACGGCGCCGGCAAGTCGACGCTCATCAAGATGATGTCCGGCATCCACCAGCCCGACGGCGGTCGCATCCTCGTCGACGGCCGCGAGGTCACGATCCCGTCCGTGACCGCGGCCGAGGAGCTCGGCATCGCCACGATCCACCAGGAGCTCAACCTGGTCGGGTCGCTCAGCGTCGCGGAGAACGTGATGATGGGCCGGATCCCGACCCGGTTCGGCCTGGTCGACCGGAAGGCACTCCGTCGTCAGGCCGAGGCGGCGCTCGCCACCATCGGTCTCGACGTCGACGTCATGACGCCGGTGTCGAGCCTGGGGATCGCGCGGCAGCAGCTGGTCGAGATCGCGAAGGCGCTCAGCCAGGAGGCCCGGATCCTGATCCTCGACGAACCCACCGCCGCGCTGACCCGCCACGAGACCGAGGCGCTCTTCCGCGTCGTGGCGGACCTCCGCGCCCGCGGCGTCGGCATGCTGTTCATCAGCCACCACCTCGACGAGATCGCCGAGATCGGGGACACGGTCGCCGTGCTCCGGGACGGACACTTCGTCGCCGAGGTGCCGGCCACCACGCCCGAGCAGGAACTCGTCGGGCTCATGGTCGGCCGGAGCATCGAGGAGCAGTACCCCTCGGGTACCGCGGTGGTCGACACCGCGTCCGAGGTGCTCCAGGTCGAGCACCTGACCTCGGCCGGTCGCTTCGAGGACGTCAGCTTCTCCGTGCGCGCCGGCGAGATCGTCGGCGTCGCGGGTCTCGTCGGCGCCGGGCGCACCGAGCTCGTCCGTGCCATCGCGGGCGCCGACGGCTACGACTCGGGAACGGTCCGCGTCCGCGGTCAGGTGCTGCCGAAGAAGAGCGTCGCGGCAGCGGTCCGCGCGGGCATCGGACACGTCCCCGAGGACCGGAAGGCACAGGGCCTCGTCCTCGGTGCGTCCGTCAACGACAACCTCGGGTACGCGACCCTCGCCTCCACCGCGCGCGGTGGCCTCGTCGACTTCGCCGGGCAGAAGCGCCGGGCCGAGGAGGTCGCGAACCGGCTGCGGATCCGGATGCACGACATCGGCCAGCCGATCGGCTCGCTGTCCGGCGGGAACCAGCAGAAGGCCGTGTTCGGTCGGTGGATCCTCGCCGGGTCGAGCGTGCTGTTGCTCGATGAACCCACCCGCGGCGTCGACGTCGGCGCGAAGGTCGAGATCTACGAGCTCATCAACACGATCACGGCGGCGGGCGGCGCGGTCGTCATGGTGTCGAGCGAGCTACCCGAGGTGCTCGGCATGAGCGACCGCGTGCTCGTCATGCGGGACGGCCGCATCGCCGGCGAGATCCCCGGAGCCGAGGCGACCGAGGACCGCGTCATGAACCTCGCCGCCCGCGACGTCGAGACCGTCTGACTCCCGGGGCACGGCCCCACCACGCCCCGCCACGACCGCCCCGAGCGGACGGTCGCTCCTCCCCCCACGCGTACAGCGCAGTACCCATCAGAAAGCACCCGTCGCATGTCAACGACCACCGTGAAGGCCCCCGCGCGGTCCTTCTCCTTCAAGAAGTTCCTCGCCGACAACGGGGCGCTGGTCGGCCTCGTCGTCCTCTGCATCGCCCTGTTCATCGCGACACCGGACTTCCTCACCGGCCGCAACATCATCAACATCGGCATCCAGGTCTCGACCGTCGCGGTGCTCGCGTTCGGCGTCACGTTCGTCATCGTGGCCGGCGGGATCGACCTCTCGGTCGGCTCCGTGGCCGCACTGTCCGCGATGGTGTCCGGCTGGTTCTTCAGCACCGCGGGCCTCCCGGGCTGGCTCGCCCTGCTCGGCGGCCTCGTCGCCGGCCTGCTCGCCGGGGTCGTGAACGGCCTCGCCGGCGCCTACGGCAAGCTGCCCTCGTTCATCGCCACCCTCGCGATGCTCAGCGTCGCCCGCGGCCTGACCCTCGTGATCTCCGACGGCAACCCCGTGCCGACCTCGCCGCAGGTGTCGTTCCTCGGCGGCGACATCGGGCCCGTCCCCGTGCCGATCATCGTGCTCGTCCTCGCGGCGCTCGTCGCCTCGTTCATCCTCAACCGCACCGTCCTCGGCCGCTCGATGTACGCCGTCGGCGGGAACGCGGAGGCCGCGCGCCTGTCGGGTCTGCCGGTCAAGCGCATCGTCGTCATCGTGTTCGGCCTGTCCGGGCTGTTCGCCGCGCTCGCCGGGCTGCTGCTCGCAGGGCGCCTCGACTCCGCCCAGCCGCAGGCGGCCAGCGGGTACGAGCTCGACGCGATCGCCTCGGTCGTGATCGGCGGCGCCTCGCTCGCGGGCGGTGTCGGTCGGATCTCGGGCACCTTCATCGGCGCGCTCGTGCTCGTCGTGATCCGCAACGGCCTCAACCTGCTCAACGTCAGCTCGTTCTGGCAGCAGGTCGTCATCGGCCTCGTCATCGCGCTCGCCGTCGGAGTCGACGTGCTCCGCCGCAAGACGCGCAGCAGCTGACCGCGCACCACCCCGGCGGGCACCGGCGGGCCGGTGGCCGCCAGCCGGTCGGGAGGCGACCCTCCCGGCACACCGACCCCCATCAGTACGACTCCCTCATCCCCCCACCAGCACCACAGACAGACCAAGGACCCCAACGATGCAGTTCTCCTCCTTCCAGAAGGTCGCCACCGTCGGCACCGTCGCCGCCCTCGTCATGCTCGGCGCCTCGGGCTGCAGCCGCTTTGGCGGCGGCGGCTCCGGCGGCGACCAGAAGGTCGTGCTCGCGCTCTCGACCCTCAACAATCCGTTCTTCGTCGAGGTGCGCGACGGCGCCAAGGCCGAAGCGAAGAAGAAGGGTGTCGACCTCGAGGTCGTCGACGCGCAGAACGACTCCGCACAGCAGGCCAACCAGCTGCAGACCGCGTCCTCCGGCAGCGCCAAGGCCATCATCGTCAACCCCGTCGACTCCGACGCCGCCGGCCCGTCGGTCAAGGCGCTCAACAAGGCGGACATCCCCGTCGTCGCCGTCGACCGCACGGTCAACGGTGCGGACGTGGCCTCGTTCATCGCGAGCGACAACGTCGCCGGCGGCAAGCAGGCGGCGGACGACCTCGCCAAGGCGATCGGCAAGAAGGGCGACATCCTCGTCCTCGAGGGCCAGGCGGGCACGTCGGCCGCCCGTGACCGCGGCAAGGGCTTCACCGAGGGCATCAAGCAGTACCCCGGCATCCACGTCGTCGGCGAGCAGACGGCGAACTTCGACCGCGCCACCGCGCTCGACGTCACCACGAACCTGCTGCAGGCCCACCCCGACATCGTCGGCATCTTCGCGCAGAACGACGAGATGGCCCTCGGGGCGATCAAGGCACTCGGGTCGAAGGCGGGCTCGAGCGTCGAGGTCGCGAGCTTCGACGGCGAGGACGACGGCCTCGCCGCGATCAAGGACGGCACGCTGAGCAGCACCATCGCCCAGCAGCCGGCGAAGCTCGGCTCGCTCGCGATCGACCAGGCGCTCAAGGCGATCGACGGCAAGGCCACGAAGACCGTGTCGGTCCCGGTGCTGTCGGTCACCAAGAGCAACGTCGACACCTTCAGCAAGTGAGCACGGCCGCCGGAACCGTGGTCGTCGTCGGATCGCTCAACGTCGACCAGGTCGTCACCGTCGACCGGCACCCGTCCCCGGGTGAGACGCTGATCGCCACCTCGATGACCCTCCTGCCCGGCGGCAAGGGCGCGAACCAGGCCGTGGCGGCCGCCCGTCGGGGCGCCGCCACGGTCATGGTGGGGCTCGTCGGCGATGACGGATCCGCGGAGGTCGCCACGGTCCTCCTGGCCGAGAGCGGGGTGGACGTCGCGCACGTCGGCGTCGTCGACCAGCCCACCGGGCTCGCGACGGTCACGGTCGATGCGACGGGGGAGAACACCATCGTCGTCGTGCCGGGGGCCAACGCCGCGATGACCGCGGAGGCCGTCGATCGCGTCGCGTCCGTCGTGGCCGAGGCGGCCGTCGTCGTCATGCAGGGCGAGATCCCGGCCGCCGGGATCGCCGCCGCGGCCCGTCACGCCCGTGGTCGCGTCGTGCTCAACCTCGCACCCGTCATCGACATCGACGCCGCGGTCGTCCGTCTCGCCGATCCGCTCGTCGTGAACGAGCACGAGGCGGCCCTCGTCCTCGCGCGACTCGTGCCGGGAGGCGCGGTGCCGGCGGACGAGGAGGCGCTCGCGGTCGCGCTGCTCGCGCAGGGCATCCGCACGGTCGTCATCACCCTCGGCGCGCGCGGCGCGGTCGTCGCGGAGGCGACCGGCACCACCGCGGTGCCGTCACCCCGGGTCGACGCGGTCGACACGTCCGGCGCGGGCGACGCGTTCGTCGGCGCCCTCAGCGCGAGCCTCGCGGCCGGGGAGTCCCTGCTCGACGGCGTCCGGCACGCGGTGCGGGTCGGTGCGTTCGCCGTGCAGGGGGCCGGGACGCAGCCGTCGTACCCGACGCTCGACGACACCCTGCCGGAGGTGACCGCGTGAAGCGCGCCGGCATCCTCAACGCCGAGCTCAACGCCGGTCTGAGCCGCCTGGGACACGGGGACCTCGTCGTCGTCGCTGACTGCGGTCTGCCGATCCCGCCGGGCGTCCCGCTCGTCGACCTGGCCGTCGTCCACGGGGTGCCGCGGTTCGAGGACGTCCTCGACGCGCTCCTCGGCGACGCCGTGTTCCAGGACTGCATCGCGGCGGAGGAGGTCGTGGGCACCGAGGCCGAGGGGTGGATCACCGCACGGTTCGACGGCGTCCGGCACGTGGACCACGAGGCGCTGAAGCGGATGTCCGCGGGCGCCAAGCTGTTCGTCCGCACCGGTGAGGCGACGCCGTTCGCGAACGTCGTGCTCGTGTGCGGCGTGCCGTTCTGACGCGTCCGGACCAGGGCGGCTCCGTCGTCCGCCGCGCCTCCGTGCGCCCGGACCAGGGCGGGCCCGTCGTCCGCCGCGCCTCCGTGCGCCCGCACCAGGACGGTCCCGCGGACCCGCCGGGCGTGCCGACGGATCCGGCGGTGCCGTCCCCGCTACCGTGAGCACACATCCGAACCGTGTGCATGGAACGAGGCGAGTCCCGGTGCCCTACCTCAAGCCCGAACCCTGGTCGTTCAGCATCGCGCCCGAGCCGTACGACGCCGAGAGCGCCATCCGCCTCCGTGCCGCCGCGCGGATCGAGCTCAACAGCGTCAACGCCGGTCCGGACCTCGGTCCCGAGCTCACGGGCGCCGAGGTGCCCGTGCACCTGCTCGCCCGGGACAGCGCGGGCGTCCCCATCGGGTGCGCCGGTCTCACCCCGGTCCGGGACGGCGTGTACGAGGTCCGGAAGCTCTACGTCCGGTCCGACGCGCGGAGTCTCGGCGTTGCCGATGCGCTCCTGGAGCACCTGATCGCTGCCGGCCGCGAACTGGGCGCCCCGGCCCTGGTCATGGAGACGGGCTCCCAGGCGACGCAGACCGTCCGGTTCCTCGAACGATCCGGGTTCTCCCGGATCGCGCCGTTCGGCCGCTACGCCGACAACCCGAGCTCGATCTGTTTCGCGCGGGTGCTCTGACGCGCACCGGTTCACGATCTGTCCGTTTTCCGAACGGAACGAGCAAGCCGCCTACTGTTTCGTTGCGCGAGTAGTTCACGATGTGGCATTCTTTTGCCGTGCCCGACCCCCGGGCATCATCACCCCGATCGCGCCCGGCGACGCCGCCAGAAACGAGACCATGATGAGCATCGCGCAGCCCCACCCCCGGGTCTCCGGGACCTCCTTCATCGACCCGTCGAGCGCTGCGCTCGACCGGTTCCCGCCGACGCAGCCGATCGACATGCGGCCGCTGCTCGCCGATCGGGGTGTCTGCTGATGCACAGCACGTACCAGGCCTGGTCCGGCGCCGGCACGATGCGCGCGGGCGCGGGTCGACGCTACGGACTGACCGACCCGGCCGTCATCGACGCCTACGTCTCGCGTCGGGTCGAGGACCCGCGCCTGCTGTCCGGGCGGGGATCGGGCGCCGCGAGCGGCCCGAGCTACGCCGACTTCTTCGCGGCACCCACCGCGTAGCATCCACGCCACCGGAACGACCGACCAGAAGGACCACATCCGCCGATGCCGTTGACCGTCGTCCGCCGCGAAGCGCGGCACCTGTACGCACGAGAGCCGCGGAGCGCGGCCGCTCGCCAGGCCGTCGACGCGCTCCTGGGCGTGCAGAGCGCCGAGGAGCAACAGATCGAGCGCGCCCGGGTCGCGAGCGGCCTGACGAAGAACGAGTTCCACGCCATCCGCTACCTGCTCCAGGCGCAGCGTGACGAGCGGGCCATGGGCCCCAAGGACCTCGTCGTCATGCTCAACGTGTCGAACGCGTCGGTCACCAAGATCGTCGACGAGCTCGAGCGCAAGGGCGACCTCCGGCGGGTGGCGCACCCGAGCGACCGGCGCGCGCAGGTCCTCGAGCCGAGCGAGCAGGCCGCCCGCAAGATCGACGCCGCGTACGAGCGGTTCCACGAGTCCGTCGTCGACGTCTTCGACCGGCTGTCCGACGAGGACAACGCCGTCGTGACCCGTGTGCTGACGACCCTGACGACCGCCATGGCCGAGCGGGCCGCCGCGGAGACGGCCTCCACACCGGCTGTCCCCGCCGACGGATCCACCGGACAGGAGCAGCTGAGCGACCACGCGGACGCCGCTCGATAGCGTCGATTCCTCCCCCTCCGAGCGACGGCCCGACCGTCGGGTCTCCGACGGGGCGGATCACGAGGAGCGATGGTGGCGACGCGGAGCACGACAGCCGGGGGAGCCGACACGACGGGGCGACCTGCACCGGGCGGACGAGCCCTGCCACCGCTGACACCGGGTCCGTACTCGCGACGGCTCGGCTTCGTCGCGGTCGTCGCGACCTTCGGCGGTCTGCTCTTCGGGTACGACACCGGCGTCGTCAACGGCGCGCTCGACTCGCTCACCGCGGATCTCGGGCTCACGCCCACGACCGAGGGGCTCGTGACGTCGGCGATCCTCGTCGGGGCGGCGCTCGGCGCGTTCACCACGGGTCGCATCTCCGACCACAACGGTCGGCGACCCACCATCCGCACGCTCGCCGTCGTCTTCTTCGTCGCCGCGCTCGCGTGCGTGCTGTCCCCGACGTGGGAGGTCCTCGTCGCGGCGCGGTTCGTCCTCGGCATCGCCGTCGGCGGGGCGTCCGTCACGGTCCCGGTGTTCCTGGCGGAGCTGTCGCCGACCGAGAAGCGCGGCGGTCTCGTGACCCGGAACGAGCTCATGATCGTGACGGGGCAGCTGGCCGCATTCGCGATCAACGCCGTGATCGGGTCGATCTGGGGCTCCCACACCGACGTCTGGCGGTACATGCTCGCGGTCGCGCTGATCCCCGCCGTCGCGCTGTTCATCGGCATGCTCCGCGTGCCGGAGAGCCCGCGGTGGTTGCTCGGCAAGGGGCGCGAGGACGACGCGCTCGCCGTGCTCCGCACCATCCGCTCGGACGAGCGCGCGGTGGCCGAGATGGCCGAGCTGCACGACCTCGCCGCGGAAGAAGCGGAGGCCCGCTCCGGCCGGATCCGCGATCTGTTCCGCGAGCCGTGGCTCCGCAGGCTCGTGTACATCGGCGGCGGACTCGGCATCGCCCAGCAGGTCACCGGGATCAACTCGATCATGTACTACGGCACGCAGGTGCTGCAGGAGTCCGGGTTCAGCCAGCAGGGTGCCCTGATCGCGAACGTCGGCTCGGGGGTGATCGCGGTCCTCGCCGTCGTGATCGGCCTCCGCTTCATCAACCGACTGGGCCGGCGCACGTTCCTCATCAGCGGGTTCGCGGGCACGACCCTGTTCCATCTGCTGATCGGTCTGGCGTCGGTGGTCCTGCCGCAGGGCGCGCTCCGCGCGGTGGTCGTCCTCGTGTTCATCATCTGTTTCGTCGGCATCATGCAGGGCACCATCGGGCCACTCGTGTGGCTCATGCTCTCCGAGGTGTTCCCGCTGCGCCTCCGCGGGGCCGGCATGGGGCTCACCGCACTCGTGCTCTGGCTCGCGAACTTCGGGGTCAGCCTGACGTTCCCCATCGCCGTCGCGGTCTTCGGGATCTCGACGACGTTCTTCGTGTTCGCCGTGCTCAACGCCGCCGCGCTCGTGTTCGTGCTCACGGTCGTCCCCGAGACCCGGGGGCGATCGCTCGAGCAGCTCGAAGCCGACTTCGCCACGGGGGCGATCTCGATCCACGGGTCGACGAACGACGTCACGAACGCCCGGTACCAGCAGGACGGCGGGTCGTCACGCCCCTGATCACGCTCCGGCCCACGCGCCCCTGACTGACCACGGACGCCCACCCCGTCGACACGACCCCGCCAACTGGGGGTCTGTGAGGTCGCACAGGGGCTGTTGTCGGGCCTCCGCTCGGGTTAGCGTCGTCAGGTCGGCGATCGCAACCCGAATCGGCGCCGGGCACCCCCGACCGCTCAGCCTCCGAGAGTGACCATGCGCACCGTCCGTCTGCCCCTCATCGTCGTCGCCGCCGCCGCCCTCACGGTCACCGGCTCGGCCCTCCCCGCGGTGGCGGACGAGCCGGGAGGCGCGACCACCGCCACGACGTCCGCAGCGTCGACGGCCACCCCCTCCGCGTCGACGCCCACCCCCTCCGCCGCGGCGCCCGCGCCCTCGGCCGCGCCGGCCGCGTCCGGGGCCACCGCATCGGCCGCGCCGACCGCGTCGCCGAGCTCCTCGGCCACGACGCCCGCCCCCTCCGCGACCGCGACGGCCCCGGCCCCCAGCGGTGCTCCGATCGACATGACGGTCGTGCTGCAGCCGTCCGATCGCGGTGAACTCCGCGACCTGGTCCGCCGGGCGGACACCATGACGAAGGCCCAGCGGAAGGACGCGCTCACCGACGTCGCCCCGACCACGGACACCCGGGACGACGTGGTCGACGCACTCCGTGCGGCGGGCCTCCACGTCACCGCACAGGACACGTGGGACGTCCAGGTCTCGGGCACGGTCGGCCAGGCGGAGTCCGTGTTCGGCGTCGACCTCGCGGGCAAGGGGGACACCCTGCACCCGACGACGGCGCTGGACCTGCCGTCGGGCCTGTCCGGCGCGGTGACGACCGTGCTCGGCCTCGACCAGCGCCCGGTGTTCGAGCACCACGCACTGCCCGGCGGCAGGACCCCGGCCGACCTGGCCAGCGCCTACGGCGTGACGCGCTCCGGGAGCACCGGTGCCGGGACGACGATCGCCACGGTGCAGTTCTCCGGCTGGTCGAAGAGCGATCTGACCACCTACGCGAACGCCGTGGGCGTCACGCTGCCGTCGATCACGCAGGTCGCGGTCGACGGCGCGTCCACCACCACGTCCGTCGACGGTGGCGGCTCCGAGGTCGCCCTGGACCAGGAGATGCTCTTCGCCACCGCGCCGAAGGCGTCCCAGCGCATCTACGTCGCGCCGAACTCGGCCCAGGGTATCTACGACGCGTACGACCGCGTCGCGACCGACGTCACGAGCAGTGGCATCGTCGCGCTGAGCACCTCGTGGGGGATGTGCGAGTCGTCGCTGTCCTCGTCGTTCGAGAGCGCCGTCCAGGACGCCATCGATCGCGCGGTCGTCGCCGGTGCGACCACCTTCGCGGCCTCGGGTGACGACGGCGCCTACGACTGCGGCGGCGGGACCTCGAGCACGCCCGACGTCGACTTCCCGGCCGTCGTGCCGTCGGTCGTCGGTGTCGGCGGGACCAGCCTCACGGGGAGCGGCACGAGCTGGCGCGAGACCGCCTGGAGCGACCGGGCCGACGCGGTCGGCAGCGGTGGTGGGTCCTCGACCCGGACCGCGCGGCCGACGTACCAGAGCGGTGTGGGCCTCCCGGGCAGCACGCGGCTGGTACCGGACATCAGCGCGGTGGCCGATCCCGACACCGGCCCCGGCGTCTACATCGGCGCGGAGGGCGGCTGGGTCCTCGGCGGTGGGACGAGCGCGGCCGCGCCGATCATGGCGGGGCAGCTCGCCGCCACCCTGTCGAGCCTCGGCTGCAGCACCGGCGTCGGCGACGTGCACGCGACGCTCTACGGGAACCGCGGGGACTTCCGCGACGTCACGAGCGGCAACAACCTGCTCTACAGCGCGACCACCGGCTACGACATGGCGACCGGTCTCGGTTCCCCGAACTGGGCGGCCCTGGCGACCGCGCTGCCCGGGACGAGCAGCTGCAGCACCTCGCTGACCGCGCCCGCGACCCTCGCCGTCGGCCACTCGATCACGTCGCCGAACCAGCAGTACACGCTGACGATGCAGGCCGACGGCAACCTCGTGCTGTACGGCAACGGGCGTGCGCTCTGGTCGTCCGGGACGAACGGCCGTGGTGGGACCTCGCTCGCGGTGCAGGCCGACGGCAACGCGGTCATCTACACGGCCGCGCAGAAGGCGGTGTGGCAGTCCCGCACGAGCGGCAAGGGCAGCGGGGCTGTCCTGGCGGTCACGAACACGGGCGACCTCCGTCTGACCAGGGGGAGCACGGTGCTCTGGCACACGGGGCTGTCCGGCCGCGACACGCTCAAGGCGCCCGTGACGCTGACCGGCGGCCAGTTCATCCAGGACGGCTCGGGCACGCGGCAGTTCATCATGCAGGCCGACGGCAACCTCGTCATGTACATCGGCGGCCGAGCGCGTTGGGCGACGAACACGAGCAAGTACCACGGCGCGTACATGAGCCTGCAGGCGGACGGCAACCTGGTGGTCTACGACACCTCGGGCAAGGCGCGGTGGGCGTCGAACACCAGCCGGGCCGGGTCGGGCACGACGCTCGTCGTGCAGGGCAACGGGAACGTCGTGCTCAAGAAGGGCTCGACGGGCATCTGGTCGACGGGCACGAAGGGCTGAGTTGCCAGGAGGGCGGGGTCAGTCGACGCGCGGCCAGTCCGTCGTCAGGTACGCCTCGACGGCACGGTTGCGGAACGAGTAGGGCTTGCCCCGGTCGATGATCCCGCGGACCGTGTCCAGTCGCTGCGAGAACGGCCCCACCTTCGTCGCGGAGGTCATGCCCATCTGGGCGGCGATCTTCGTCAGCGTGCGATCGGCCGGCGGCAGCGCCGCCATCGCGTCGAGGAACTCGTGTTCACGAGCCGGCAGCCGGTTCAGGATGCGCTCGACGTGTGCCGAGGCCTCGCCCTGAGCTCCGCGCCATCCGGCCACGACCTCCTCCTGGGAGATGGTCGAGGCGCTCCCTGCATTCCAGGCGCGTTGACCGGCGAGCTGGAACAGGAACGGCTCCCCGCAGCAGAGAGCCACGACGGCTCTCGCAGCCCCGGAACTCATCTGAACGGATTCGAGACCGCCGTTCCCGTCGGGGGTGGCCCAACCGTCGAACACGAATGGCTGCAGCGCCTGCAGGAGATCCGCCTCGTCGAGGGCGGCAAGCGTGATGGTGCGGAATCGCCGGGCGAAGGTGGCGCCCTTCCGAGCGCCGGCCATGTCCTCGAAGTCCGGCAGCCCCGTCAGGTACACGGCGAGGGGCAGGTGTCGCTCGACGAGGACACCGCCCGGAGCCGTGACCTCGACCTGGTGCGACAGCGCGTCACCGAGAGCGATGAGCAACTGCGACAGCGCTGCCTCGTCGGTGATGTTCTGCACCTCGTCGATGTGGATCAACACCACGGTGTTCTGCGCGATGGCGGCCTGCCCGAGTTCGACCAGCAGGTCGAACAGTGCGGTGAACGGCTCTGGTCCTGCTTCTCCGCGCACCGCGACGGAGAACCCCGACACCGCGATCTGTTCGACTCGCGAGAGGACGTCCAGGACCCGTTGCCGACTCGTTGCCAGGAGGCCGGCCTTGTCGGCCAGCCGCAGCACTGCGGACGCGACGATCTTCAACGGATCAGCACCGGCAGGTATGCGCAGTTGGGGGGTGACCCAGTCGCCGCCCTCTGCGGCATCGCGTGCGATCCGGCGTACCAGGCTCGACTTGCCGGTACCAGGTTCACCGAGGATGGTTCGGCCTGTCTCGTACAGGCCCGCATGACGACGCGGGCGAACGACGTCCCGCCAATCGGCCAACTGCTCGACACGACCAGCCCATACATCTGGAACCACGTCGGAACCCGGTTGGAACGGGTTCGTGAGAGGTGAGCGCACTTGATAAATTTAGCACATCCGGCAGATGACGGCGTTAAATTTAACGAGCAACCATGCTCCTCATGGACCGTCGTCCCGGTCTCGTGATGGACGGCGCGGGTCAGCTCGTGCGACATCCCGCCAGCCGAGCCGACAGGGCCGGCGGCCGCCCCGGCTGCACGTCGGCATGCAACTCCACGAGATGGAGCTGGAGCTGGTGGCATCGGTGCTGCTCACGCATCCAATTCGTGTAGCGGCGGGTAGCGTCCCTCGTATGACGGATGCTCGCGATCCCCTCGAGACGACCGACGACGGCGTGGACATGACGTTCTCGGAGCGGCGCCACGACGAGCTCACCCGGGCTTCGGGGTCGACCGAGGCGGATGCGGCCCCGCGGATCACCACCGAGGACCGTGGCGACGGCATGACCCGGATCGACGTTGCCGACACCGCGGCGGTGCGACCGGGTGGCGTCGACACGGAGGACTGAGGGCACGGCCCGGGAGACGGAGGGTACGGCATGTGGCGACTGCTGTGGACACTGACCCGTTGGGTGGCGCTCCTGGGGCTGGTCATGGCCGTCGGTGCCGCGCTCTGGTTCAACAGGACTCCGTGGGCGATGGTGCTCTTCGACCTGGGGGCTCTGATCTGCGCGGTGGCGGGCATCGGTCAGTCCGTTCTCCGGAGTCGCCGGTGGTTGTCGCGGTACGACGTCCAGCCGGCGGCGCGCTCAGACCGGTCGAACACGCGGGCGCTCGTGCTCCGGGGTGCCGCGATGCTCCTGGCGGTGGTCGGCGTCGTCCTCGTCGTCGGGACCGTTCATGCCGTCGACGCCCGGACGTACGACGGGGGAACGGACGCGCTCGGCTTCTTCTTCGCGGTCGTCGTGTTCGTGACGAGCGCCTGGTTCTGGTCGGGTGCGCGGGTGCGACGATGAGGAGACCGGTGCGGAGCGACAGGTTGGCCGAGGTCACGGCACACGGCGGACCGGCTGATCTGATCGCGTTGCCCGTGTCGGCCCTCGGTCACCTGGTTCAGATCGGACCGTGCTTCGGTGAAGTCCGACGGCGGAGAAACCGGGACCCGGGTGACGGGCGCGCCGCTCGACCTCAGCGCCCCGTCCGCACCCGCGGATCCACGACCCCGTACACGAGGTCGACGATGACGTTCGCGGTGACGACCAGGAACGCCGCGAACAGCGTGAACCCGACGACGACCTGCAGGTCCAGCGAGTGCACCGCGTCGATGAGCAGTGCGCCGAGCCCCTGCATCGAGAACACCTTCTCGGTGATCACCGCGCCGCCGAGCAGGGTGCCGAGGTCGAGCCCGAACAGGGTCACGACGGGCAGGATCGCGGTGCGGAGCCCGTGCCGGACGACGACCTGCGACTCGCTCAGGCCCTTGGCGCGGGCGGTGCGGATGTGGTCCTGGCCCATCACCTCGAGCATCTCGCCGCGGGTCAGTCGGGCGTAGATGGCGGCGCTGATGAACGCGAGCACGCACCAGGGCAGGAGCAGGTGCAGGAACCACTGCACGGGGTCGTCGGTGAACGCGACGTAGCCGCCGGTCGGCAGGATCCGGAGCACGAACCCGAACAGGAGGATCGCCAACAGTCCCACGAGGTACGCCGGCGCCGAGACCCCACCGACGGCGATCGTCATGACCGCCCGGTCGAGGACCGATCCACGCCGGAGCGCGGACACGGTGCCGCCGGCGACACCCGCGACGAGCCACAGCACGGCGGCGCCGATCGCGATGGAGGCCGTGACCGGCAGGCGGGACAGGATCAGCGTCGTGACACTCTGGTGGAGCTGGAACGAGTACCCGAAGCACGGTGCGCCGCAGACCACGGCGGTCGAGCCGCTGCCGAAGTGCCGCCCGACGAAGATGCCCGACAGGTAGTCGAGGAACTGCTGCCACCAGGGCAGGTCGGTGCCGATGAACGCCTTGACCTGCGCCAGGCGGTCGGGCGTGCAGGGCTTGTCGCACATCGCGCGGGCGGCGTTCGTCGGCAGCAGGGTGAACAGCGCGTAGGTGACCGCGGCCACGACGAACAACACCACGATCGCGCCGAGGACGCGGAACAGCACGAAGCGCCAGGTCCTCATCGCGACACCTCCGTCCGGCGCGGGTCGAGGGCGTCGCGGAGGGCGTCCCCGAGCAGGTTGAACGCGAGCGTGATGACGAACAGGGCGGCTCCCGGGAACACGAGGTACATGGGGTCGGTCTGCACCCACCCCACGGCGTCGCCGATGGTGCGGCCCCAGGACGGCGTCGGGGGCGTCACCCCGACGCTGAGGAACGACAGGGCGGCCTCGGCCCCGATCATGCTCGGGATCGAGATCGTCGCGTAGACGGTGATCGTCGCGGCGAGGTTCGGCAGGAGCTGGCGGATGATGACGTGCCAGGAACCGGCGCCCATCGCGGTCGACGCGACGACGAAGTTCCGCTGCCGCAGGGACAGTGTCTGCCCGCGGATCACCCGGGCGACGGCCGGCCAGCCGAAGAACCCGATGACGAGCACGACGAGCACGGGGGCGGGGAACCGGTTCGGCACGATGGCGGTCAGCGCGATCATGAACACGAGCGACGGGAACCCGAACATGACGTCGACGACCCGGCTCATCCCGCGGTCGTACCAGCCGCCGAAGAACCCGGTGGTGACGCCGACGAGCACGCCGAGCACCATCGACAGGATCGTCGCGGCGATCCCGACCCCGAGCGAGGTCCGGGCGCCGTAGGTGACGATCGCGAACAGGTCGCGACCGGTCAGCGGCTCGACGCCGAACCAGTGCGCGGCACTGATCCCGCCGCCCGTGCCCTTCGGTGCGCCGAACCCGGTGAGCGTCCCGAGGTGGTACCGGTACGGGTCCTGCCCGCTGAGCCCGGCGATGAGCGGTGCGCCGATCGCGACGAGCGCGAACACGACGATGACGATCGCGCTGGCGAGTGCCCAGCGGTCCCGGCCGACGCGGCGGGCGACGGCGCGGAACCCGGTGGCGGCGGGCGTGGGGGCGACGGGGCGGTCGACGACGTTCGCGGTCATGCGCGGGCCTCCTCGGTCGTGCCACCGGCGGCGACGAGCCGGCGCCAGGTGGACCGCCGCTCGGCCTGGCGGATCGGGTCCGCGACGGGGGCGGCGGCGAGCAGCATGCGTGTGTACGGGTCCTGCGGGTCCTCGAGGACCTCGGCCGCCGTGCCGCGCTCGACGACGTGGCCGCGGCGGAGCACGACGACCTCGTCGGCGAGCTGCCGGACGACGGCCAGGTCGTGGCTGATGAGCAGGCACGCGAACCCGAGTTCCGCCTGCAGCGTCGCGAGCAGGTCGAGCACGGTGCGCTGCACGGTGACGTCGAGCGCGCTCGTCGGTTCGTCGGCGATCAGGAGGACCGGGTGCAGGGCGAGCGCGCGCGCCACCGCCACGCGCTGCCGCTGCCCGCCGGAGAGCTGGTGCGGGAACCGGTCGGCGTACGCGGGGTCGAGACGCACGGCCTCGAGCAGCTCGCGGACCCGGGCCCGGCGGGCGGTCTCGCCGAGGTCGGTGTGCAGGCGCAGCGGCTCAGCGATGCTCCACCCGATCGTCGCGCGGGGGTTGAGCGAGGACGCGGGATCCTGGAACACGTACCCGACGCGGCTGCGGACCGCGCGGAGCCGCCGCCGCCGCGCGCGCCGGAGATCCGTGCCGGAGACCTCGACGGTCCCGGACGACACCGGGACGAGGCCGGCGAGCGCCCGCCCGATCGTCGACTTGCCCGAGCCGGACTCGCCGACGAGCCCGAGGACCTCGCCCGAGCGGATCGCGAGGTCGATGTCGGCGACGGCGGGCGTCGCGCGCCGTCCGCCGTACGTGATGGCGACGTCGGTCAGGCGGGCCACGACCTCCCGGTCCGTGGACCCGGCCGTGGATCTCGGTCCGGACGACGACGTGCCGGTGGTGGGCCGCGTCTCCGCGTCCGGCCGGGAGGCCCGGCTCGGCCCGCCGAGGACGGGGACCGCGGCCAGGAGCTCGCGGGTGTAGGCGGCGTGCGGCGCCGCGAACAGGTCGGCGGCCGACTGCGCCTCGACCGCCCGCCCGGCCCGCATGACGAGGACGTCGTCCGCCACGTCGGCGACCACGCCCATGTCGTGGGTGATGAGGAGCACGGCGAGGTCACGCTCGCGACACAGGCGGCGGAGCAGGTCGAGGATCCCGGCCTGCACGGTGACGTCGAGTGCGGTCGTCGGCTCGTCGGCGATGAGCGCGACCGGGTCGGCCGCCAGCGCCATCGCGATCATCGCGCGCTGGAGCTGCCCGCCGGACAGCTCATGGGGGTACGCGCGCCGGACCCGGGCGGGGTCGGCGATGCCGGCGGCGGTGAGCAGCGCCTCCGTCCGGGCGACGACGTCAGCGCCGGACCGGTGCGCACGGACGGCCTCGGCGATCTGCGTGCCGATCGACAGCACGGGCGTGAACGACCCCATCGGCTCCTGGAACACGGTGCCGATGCCCGCACCGCGCACGCTGCGGAGGACGTCCGCGTCCGCCCCGACGAGCTCGACGGGCTCCGCGTCGGGCGTGCGCCGGAAGCGGATGCTCCCCGACACCGCGGCGGTCGACGGCAGGAGCCCGAGGACGCTCATCGCCGAGACGGACTTGCCCGAACCGGACTCGCCGACGAGCGCCAGGACCCGGCCGGGGTGCAGGGCGAACGTGATGTCGTCGACGACGGGGGCACCGCCGCCGAAGGCGACACGGAGCCCCCGGACGTCGAGGACGGGCGCGGTGCGGTCCTCGCTCACTTGGCGAGCGTGACCTTGAGGTAGTTCGGGTACGCGGGGAAGTCCGGCACGAAGAAGTGCTGGACGTCCGAGCCGCGGAGGAACGACTGCTTCGCGTAGGTCAGCGGCACGATCGGCGCGTCCTGCATGATGCGACGGTCGACCTGGGCCCACAGCGCGTTCGCCTTCGAGCGGTTCACCGTCGCCGTCGCCTTCGTGATGAGGGCGTCGACGTCGCTGTTGCTGTAGTGCGACACGTTGTACCCGCCGTTCCCGATCTGGGACGAGGCGAACAGCGGCTGGATGTTCGCGTTCGCGCTCGGGAAGTCCGGCTGCCAGCCGTACAGGACGAGGTCGTACGACGAGTCGTTCGTGGCGTCGGTGTAGAAGCTGTCGACGTCCTCGGGCTTGAGCGTCACCGCGATGCCCGCGCGCTTGAGCCCCTGCTGGAGCGCCTGCGCCTGGGCGAGGTACGACGGGTCGTTCTGCGTCAGGAGCGTGAAGTGCAGGTCCTTCTGGCCCGCCGCCTTGAGCAGCGCCTTCGCCTTCTTCACGTTCCCGGACGCCGGCGCCTTGTACAGTTCGTACGACTTGCGGCCCGCGATGCCCGGTGTGATGAGCGTCGACGCGTACGTGCCCGCCTGGGCGCCACCGGCGGCGATCCGGAAGGCGCGCTTGTCGGTCGCGTACTCCAGGGCCTTGCGCACCTGGAGGTCCTTCAGTGCGCCACGCTGCGTGTTCATGGCGAGGTACGTGATCGGGCCGGCCTTCGACGTGGCGACGCGCGACGCGGCGGACGGGTTCTGGCGGACCTGGTTGAGCTCTGCGGCCCCGAGGTAGGTGGCTGCGAACGAGTCCTTCGCGTCACCCGAGTCGGCGATGAGGCTCTGGGTCACGGTCGACTCGTCCTGGCTCTCCTCGAACACGATCTTCGCGGGGCCCGCGGTGCGCACCTTGTCCGTCCCGGCGCTCCAGTGCTTGTTCCGCACGAGGGTCAGCTGGGAGCCCTGCTGGTTCGACTGCACCTGGTAGGGGCCCGACGCGACCGGCTTCGCGTCGTACGTGTTCGGGTCGCCCTTGCCCTGCGGCACGGGCGCGAACGCGGGCATCGACGCGATCCACGGCCAGTCGCCGTAGGCCGCATCGAGGTGGAACACGATCGTGCGGTCGTCGGGCGTCGCGATGCTGTCGAGCTGCCCGCCGTCGAACGGACCCTGGTAGCTCGAGCCTCCGACGAGCAATGACTTGTGGTAGCTCAGGCCACCGGTGAGGGTCGGCGCGAAGGAGCGCTCGACGCCGTACTTGATGTCCTGGCTGGTGATCGGGGTGCCGTCCTGGAACTCGATCCCCTTCTTCAGGTGGTAGGTCCAGGTCTTCCCGCCGTCGCTCGGCGTGCCCGTGGTCGTGGCGAGGTCCGGCACGACCTTCGCGGTCTTCCCCGGCCGGATGTCCCACGTGGTGAGGCGTCGGACGACCAGGCCGAGCGTCGTCGTCGACAGGTTCTGGCTCGTCGCGGGATCGAGGTGCACCGCCGTCGCGGTGGTCAGGATGTGGAGCGTCCCGCCCTTCGTGCTGCTGGCGGCGCTCGCCGGCGCGGTCCCCGTGGCGCCGGAGTACCCGGTGAGTGCGAGTGCGAGTGCCGCGGTGGCGGCGACGACGGTGGCGGTTCTCAGGTGGTGCATGGGGTTCCCTCGGTGCGTTCGCGGACGTTCCTGAAACCCAGCCTGGACCGCGCCCATTCCCGCGCCACTCGAGAATGACGAAATGCGTCCGATCAGGCGGACGCCCCGGTCACCGAGAACGCGACGGAGTCGTTCGAGTCGTCGCGCAGTCCCACACCCGGTGCGATCGCGGGGTCCGCACCGGTGAGGACACGCGCGTAGTCGTCGGTTCTGGAGTTGTTCCCGCCGTAGTGCCACCGCCACACCTCGCCGGTCGTCGTGACCCCCACGACCGCGAACCGGTTGTGCGCCTCCGCGTCCGCGGCGAGATGCGTGAAGCGGCCGGTCGCCGCCGGGAAGACAGGCGTACTCGACCAGGTCGAGTACGCCCGGCCGTCCGTCCCGACCCAGACCGGAACGTGGTCGTTGGCGTCGGAGCGGATCCCGACCACCGGTGTGACCGTGGGGTCGGCGCCGGTGGCGACGCGGTCGATGAGGGTCGGCGCACTGCTGCGATAGCCGAGGCGCCACACCTCGCCGGTGGACGTCACGGCGACGAACGCGTAGTGGTTGGCCAGCGTGCTGGTCGCCGACGCGCCCACGAACCGCGCCGTCGTTGGGAAGGGAGTCGCGTCTGCAGTACTGCGGGAGTGGAGGACGCCGTCCCGGGTCACGAAGACCTGCGAGGAGTCCTTGCTGACGGATCTGATCGCCGACACCGGCGGGATCGTCGGATCCGCGTCCGACGCGACCTGCGCCACACTGGAGGACGTGTTGCCGTAGAAGTACCGCCAGACGGCACCGGCAGACGTCACCGCGACGACGCAGTACAGGTTGTCCGCAGTACTCGTCGCGGTCAGGTGCGTGAACGGTCCCGGTACCCCGGGGAACAGCGGTGAGCCATTGTCGTTCAAAGCCACGCCTCCCTTCACGTAGTGGGTGAAGCTGTCGTTCGAGTTCCCCCGGAGGGCGATCGCCGGCGCGATCGACGGATCGGCACCGGTGGCGACCCGTCGCACCGTGTTCGTCCCCGAGTAGTAACTCCACACCTCGCCGGTCGAGGTCACGCCAGCGACGCCGTACCGGTTGTTCGACGTGCTGTTCGAGGCGAGTGCGGTGAACGCGCCGGTCGCCGCCGGGAACCGGACCGCGGCCTCCTGGTGGAGCACACCCTGATGGAGGACGCTGATCGTGGCGGTGGCAGTCCCCGCACCGGTCACGGTCGCGGTGAGCGTCACCGTGCCGTTGGTCGTGCCCGCGGTGAGACCGGCGGCAGCCGCCTGGCCTGCGGCGTCGGTGGTGACCGTGACCGTGGTGGTCCCCGGGGGGCCGAAGGAGGCGGGTCCGGAGACCGTGAGGACGACGGTCTCGTTCGGCAACGGAACTCCGCTGCCGGAGCGGACGGTCGCGGTCCCGTCGGCGAGCGAGGAACCCGGTGCGCGAGGCGCGGAATCGGCGAACGAGACCGTGATGGTGGCGCTGTCACTGGCCGCATGTGCAGGGGTCGCGGTGGCGAGGGCGATCGCGGGAACGCTCCACGCTCCCGCGAGGACGATCGAGCGACGGCTGGGACTCCCTAATCGATCCTCCGACGCCGTCGCCGGCGAGAGGGTGCGGGGTTGCTGCTGGTCGGGTCGGTCGTCGCTCATGTGGATCTGTGCTCCAGTTCGGTCGGAGGGGGTCGGGAAGCGTCCGGGCATGGTCACATCCGGTCCTCACCCCGTCCGCGTCGGGCACGGGGGTCGGGGCATCGGCGGCTGGACCTTCACCCGATGTGTCGCCCGTCGTCGCTCGACCGCCACGCCCTGCACGACCCCGCCGTCGTGCGTACGGTGCTCGCGGACGGCTCTCTTCGGAAGTACCTCGTCGGAGCCGAGGAGGGCTGACCGTGCCGGTCGTGCCGGTGGTCCCGGGCATGATCGACGGGTGCACATCGTCCTGAACCGCGTCGACGGCGGCACGCTCGCGACCGTCGTGTCGGACGCGGGGACCGCCCAGGGCGCGCCGGTGCACGTGGCCGCGGCGGGCCTCCCGGCCTGGATCGCGGCACACGAAGCGCCGGGCGTGCGGTGGGTGTGGGACGACACGGCCCGCTGGTACCCACAGGTGCTCGCCGCGGGCGGCCGCGTCGCGCGCTGCGTCGACCTGCGGCTGTGTCACCGGATCCTGCGCACCGCGGTCGCGACCGCGAGCTCGCCGCTCGCGACGGCGCCGGACGGTTGGTGGGACGACCTCGGCGAGGCCACCCCCGCACCGCGCGCGGACGCCCTGTTCGACGACTCGATCTTCGCGTCGGGGCCGTCGTCCACCGGACGGATCGCTGCAGATCCGGTGTCCGCTGCCGATCCCGTCGCCGAGTTCCGCGCGCAACAGGAGGCCGTGGCCGGGTCCCGGGATCCGGGTGCGCTCCGGCTGTTGCTCGCCGCCGAGTCTGCCGGGGCACTCGTCGCCGCGGAGATGCGCTTCGGGGGCTTGCCGTGGCGGGTCGACGTGCACGAGCGGATCCTCGAGGACGTGCTCGGCCCCCGCGTGCCGTACGGCGTCCGACCGCGGCGGCTCGAGGAGCTCGCCGCCGTGCTGCGCGAACGGCTCGACGACCCCGGGCTCAACCCCGACTCGCCCGCGGACGTCCTCCGCTCCCTCCGCCGGGCCGGGCTCGTCGTCGACTCCACCCGCAAGTGGGAGCTCGCGCGCCACGACCACCCGGCGATCGAACCGCTGCTCGACTACAAGCGGCGCTCCCGGTTGCTCACCGCGAACGGCTGGACGTGGCTCGACGAGTGGATCGAGGACGGCCGGTTCCACCCGGAGTACGTCGTCGGCGGTGTCGTCTCCGGGCGGTGGGCGGCCAGCGGCGGCGGAGCCCTGCAGCTGCCGAAGCAGATCCGGGCCGCGGTCGTCCCCGACCCCGGCTGGAAACTCGTCGTCGCGGACGCGGCGCAGCTCGAACCCCGTGTCCTCGCCGCGCTCGCGCAGGACCGTGCGATGGCGGAGGCCGGGCGGGGCCGCGACCTGTACGACGGCGTGGTCGCCTCGGGTGCGGTCGAGACCCGGCAGCAGGCCAAGGGCGCGATGCTCGGCGCGATGTACGGCGCCACCCAGGGCGAGGGCGGACGGCTCGTGCCCCGACTGGCGCGGGCGTACCCGAAGGCGCTCGCGCTCGTCGAGGCAGCGGCCCGGGCGGGCGAGCGGGGCGAGGTCGTCACGTCACGGCTCGGGCGGACCTCGCCGGCACCGTCCCCCGACCAGCTCGCCGCCCAGGCCCACGCGTTCTCGGCCGAGGGTTCACCGGCACTCGAACGGGCGGCGCGGAGTCGTGCGCGGAGCTGGGGTCGGTTCACCCGGAACTTCGTCGTGCAGGCGAGCGCCGCCGAGTGGGCGCTGTCGTGGCTCGCCGGACTCCGCACGCGCTTGATGGCCGAGTGGCCCGGACCGGTCACCGCCGGCCCGCACCTGGTGTTCTTCCTGCACGACGAGATCATGGTGCACACGCCCGAAGGCGACGCCGACCGTGTCGTCGAGCACGTCCGGGCCGCGGCCGCCGATGCCGGGCGCCTGTTGTTCGGGGACTTCCCCGTCGAGTTCCCGCTGCAGGTCGCGGTGGCCGACGACTACGCGTCGGCCAAGTAGGCGGCGCGACACTCGTCGGGGAGGGTGATGCGCTCCCCGCCGACCACCCGACGTCGGCTGACACGGCGAGTGACCGAGATCCGGTGGATCCCCGTCGACGTGGGGATCCACCGCGGACCCGGTCGTCCTCGGCGCCCTGCGCACCTACCGTTCCGATCACCTCCGGCACGGGCCGGAGTCCGACGACGAGAGGTGGACGACCGGATGAGCGACGACGACGAGCGGCGGGCGGGCCCCGACGGGCGCCCGCAGACGATCGCACGCCGCACGCTGGTGGGTGCAGCGGCATGGAGCATCCCGGCCATCGCGCTGAGCGCGACCACGCCCGCAGCGGCGGCGAGTGCTGGAGCGATCCTCCACGTGATGTTCGACGAGCCCGACCAACGGCCGACGGGCGGTGATCTGTCGGACGGCCGCGTGGTGCTCGTCGGCGCGGACGGGAAGCCCGTCGCTGGCGAGACGATCGTCCTCCGGGTCTCCGGGCCCGCCTTCTTCGGCGCGCCCGGGGTGACGCAGCGCACGGTGACGACGGACGCCTCGGGGACCGCACGGGCGACCGACCTGACGGCGGGGACGGCAGCCGGGACCGTGACGCTCACCGCGACCGTGAGCGGCATCGCCCCGGCGAGTGCCACCCGGACGGTGGTCCCGGCCTTCGACATCGCCGTGGTCAGTGCCGGCGGACCGACATGGCCGTTCCTGCAGGGCCCCGGCACGACGATCAGCGGGCAACCCGCGTACCGGGTGAACGGCACCTACACGTTCCGCAGTGTGATCCGGAACGCGGGCAGCGTGCCACTGCCCGCGGGGTCCCTGCTCACGTACACGTTCGGCACGATCTCGATCGGGGGCGCCACCATCGTGTCGGCCATCGAACTGGTCGGCGTCGGCGCGGACGGTGCTGCGATCGGTCTGACGACCGGCAACGTCGTCCCGACGGGTCCCGCGACCTTCCCCGGCGGGACGGTCGGCATCAGGCGCGAGTACCGCGTGGACGCACCGATCCCTACCGGGGCGAGCTTCACCCTCGAGCACTCGGCGCACATCCCGAACCGGGCCCTGCCGTTGCGCACCAACAACGGGCAGGTGCTCGTCGAGGCCGCCGCGGTCGGGGCCCCGGGGAGCGACCCGGTCCCCGGGAACGGCCAGACGTACGGGCCGCTCTTCGCCACCTACGTCATCTGAGGCCGACGACCGCCGAGCTGCACGACGCTGATCCGATCCCGTCACGCCGGAACCGCGCCCCGCGCCCCGCTGTGGGCGCGTGCGGGGAGCGCTGGCATCGTGGGCACATGCACACCGAGGACGCCAGCCGAGTACCGTTCGCCGCCGCGGCCGGCGCGCTCGCCGCGGCGGGCATCGCTGCCGTCCGAGCGGCGCGTCGCGGCCGCCCGGTCCACCCGCACGGGGTCGCACTGCGGGGGCGGATCGACTGGTACCGACGTGCGGAGCCCAGTGGCATCGGGTGGATCGACGACGGCGCTGCCGATGGCCAGGTCGTCGAGGCACGGTTGTCGCGGGGGATCGGCCTGCCGGCGGTGCTGCCCGACATCTGGGGCCTCGCTGTCCGCGCCACCACCCCGGGCGGGCCCGCAGACCTCCTGCTCGCGGCCACCGGGCTCGGGCTGCCGGATCGCTGGATGCTCCGCCCTGCCCGCACCCCCGACGGTCTCCGCTTCACGTCCCTGGTGCCGTACCGCGGCGCGCTCGGCCCCGTGCTCGTCGCCGCACGTGCGCTGCCCGGACCGACGCTGCCGTCCGATCCGAGCGCCAGCGCAGCCGTGCTCGACGAGGGCTCGTGGGTCCTCGAGCTCCTGCACGCGGAACCCCTCGGCGTGTGGCACCCCTTCGCGCGACTGGTGCTCGCCCGCGACGCAGGCACGACGGACACGGACACCGGCACGCGGTTCGACCCGATGCTGCGACCGCTCCCGGGGAGTGGGACCTACCGGTGGACCCGCGCCCTCCGTGAACCCTCCTACGCCGTCGCACGCGAGGGCCTGGCCGGCAGCGCTTCCGTCCCGCTCGGAACCACGCGGCCCCTGCCTCGGTAGCGTTGGGCAGCATGAGCGACGACGGACCTGCCCCACGGACCATCGGCGGCCGCTACCAGGTGCTCGGGACGCTCGGCCACGGCGGCATGGCGACCGTGTACCGCGCGGTCGACGAGCAGCTCGGCCGCGAGGTCGCCGTCAAGGTGTTCCGCACCGGGCCCGTCGACCACGGTGAGCGCAGCCGGGCCGAAGCCGAGATCCGCGTCCTCGCGAGCCTCCGGCACCCCTCGCTCGTCACCCTGTACGACGCGGCGATCGCCGACGGCGACGGTGAGTCGTTCCTCGTCATGGAACTGGTGCCGGGCACCGACCTGGCCACCCGCATGCGCGACGGTGCGCTCCCGCGGGGCGTCGTCGCGCACATCGGCGCGCAGGTGGCCGACGCGCTCGCCGCCGTCCACGCGCAGGGCATCGTCCACCGCGACGTCAAGCCCGCGAACGTCCTGATCGAGGACGACGCGACAGCACCGGGCGGCCTCCGGGTGAAGCTCGCGGACTTCGGCATCGCCCTGCTCCGCGACGCCGCCCGGCTGACCGGGACCGGCATGGTCATGGGCACGGCCGCGTACCTGGCGCCCGAGCAGGTGACGAACCAGGAGCTCACCGGCGAGGCGGACGTGTACGCGCTCGGGCTGCTGCTGCTCGAGGCACTCACCGGACGGCAGGCGTTCCCGGGCGGCGTCATGGAGTCCGCCACCGCGCGACTGACCCGGGCCCCCGAGATCGATCCGTCGCTGCCCGTCGCGTGGCGCACCCTGCTCCACACCATGAGCGCGATGGCGCCGGAGGACCGGCCGACCGCCGCCGAGGCCGCCGCCCGACTCCGCGCCCTGGGCCGCGACGTCGACACGGCCGCCGCGCCGACTGCCCTGCTCGATCGACCGGGAGGTCCGGGGCGCGCCGCCGCCGCAGCCGGTGCGGCTGCCGGGGTGGCCGGTGCCGCGGTCGGCGCCGTGGGCGCCGACGCTGCGCACGCGGACCGTCCGACGGCCGCGATGGACGCGCCGACGCGGGTGATGCCCACCGGAGACGCGCCGACGCGCTTGCTCACCGGCACCCAGGGCGGCGGGGCCGACGCCCCGACCGCCGTGCTCGGTGGCGGCGTGGCTGGTGCCGACGGTGGGGGTGGAGGCGGCGCCAGGGCCGGCGGGCCGGCGGGGCCGGCGGACGTGGCGCGGGATCCGGTGGACGTGGCGCGGGATCCGGCGGTGGTGGTGCCGGGCCGGGCGGACCAGGCCCGTCGGGCTCGGGAGCCGAGCGCGCGCGGCGCCGCCGGACCGCGTGGATCGTCGTCGCGGTCGTCGCCGCGCTCGTCGTCATCGGGGTCCTCGTCGCGCTCGCCGTCCGGTCACGGGGTCCGGCGACCCCGGAGCCGACCGGGACCGCCACGACCATGACCTCCGGCCCGGTGACGTCACCCCTGCCGTCCCAGGTCCCGAGCAGCGGACCGAGCGAACCCGCGCCGCCGTCCCAGACCAGCGAGCCCGCGCCGCAGCCGTCCGTCACCCCGACGACCGTGCCGCAGCCCGAGCCGACCGTGCCCGTGGCGACGCCGACCACTGCCGCCGGCACCGTGAAGCAGCACCCCGGGAAGGGCGTCGGCAACGTCGTGGAGGACGCTGCGGACGGGCACGGGAACGGACACGGGAACGCGACCGGCAACGGCAAGCGCTGACTGGCGGCCCCGGGGCGCACAGCCGCACGATGCGACGCCCGTCGCGCCGCCGGTGGCGTCCGGGTCGGATCATCGACCGCGAGCGGATGCGTGCTCGTGGTCACGGTGGAACCGCATCACGCTCGTGGCACCGCCGCGGTCGGGCACGTCGATCCGGTACCCGGTCGACGTCAGGGCGGCGACGACCCGTGACCGCCACGCCCGGTCCTCCCGGGTGGTGACCAGCCAGACCGTCCGGTGCCCTCGGGCGCACCGGAGTGCCTGCGACAGGGGCCGCCGACTCGGGAACAGCGTGTCGCGCGTGTCGGCGGAGCGCCCGGCTCTGCAGTCGACCGCGCCCGGGAACGAATCCGGGTAGAGCAGGGGGATGACGTCGAGGGTCGAGTCCGCGTCCCCCTCGACGTCGCCGTACAGCGCGGCGGTGGTCCTCGGCGCCGCACGCACCGCGCTCGATTCCCGGGCCACACGCGCCCAGTCGGTGTCCTTGCCCTCCTCGGTGCGCTGTCGCGCGTACGCCGGCGCCGCGAGGACCGCCGCGAGCACGAGGACCACGACGATCCGGCTCGGACGCCAGCCACGGATCGCCACGGCGGCGAGCAGCGCGACGGCCGGGCTGCAGAAGGCCAGGTACCGAGCCTGGTAGACGGGCGTCCAGACCACGGACACCGCGAGCAGCATGATCGTCGGGACCAGGAGCCACGCCACGAGCAGCGGGCCGGTCGTCGACCGCTCCCGCCAGCACCGCGCCAGGCCGAGACCCACCAGGAGCACGCCGAGGACCGCGAACGGCGGATCGGCGGAGAACCACTGTTCGACGACGATCTGCTTGACCGTGCCGAGGTCGGGGCGATGGAGCCAGGAGACCTGGCCCACCTGCGCGGCCGCCATCCGGACGAACGGCACGCACACCACCGCGGCCCCACCCGCGGCGCTCACGAAGCCGACGGCGAGGCGTCGGCTCGCGGTGCGGTCCGGGGAGCGGGTCGCCCACACCGCGACGGCGATCGCGTGCACGACCAGCATGAGCGCGTCGTGCAGGAACACGACGACCGCAAGCGCCGCCATGATGCCGTACAGGGTCCAGAGCAGCGTCGTCCGTGGCCGTCGTCCGAGCGGGTCCTCCCCCTGCTCGCGCAGGAGGCGACCGGCCACCGTCACGAGCACCAGGGTGAGCAGGACCGAGACGAACGCGGAGGCGGCGCCCGACCGTCCGTCGGTGGCGGACAGCGTGACCCGCGGGAGGAGCACGAAGAACGCACCCGCGAGCAGCCCGGCCGATCGATCGAGCAGCATCCGACCGAGCACCGTGACGAGCCCGGCGGTCGCACCGACGCAGAGCACCGACACGGCGCGGAGCGCGAGCGGCGAGTACCCGACGAGGTCGAACCAGCAGTGCATCGTCGCGTACCAGGCCAGATGCACGAGGTCGACGGTCCGGGCCAGGGCGAACAGCTCCGACCACGACCGGGTCGCCGCGCTCACCGTCGCACCCTCGTCCCACGTCGCGGACGGCACCCAGCAGCCGGCTCCGGTGACGAGCGTCGCGATGGCGGCCACCACGAGGGCGTCCGACCAGGGGGACCCCGCCCCTGTCCACGCCCGCCGACGCTGGCCCGCGACGTCGTCGACCGGCGGGGTCCGCGCCCGCATGGTGCTGCTCATCGCGGAAGGGTCACACGCGGGACGGGCCCACCTCGCGCTCGTCCCGGACCGTGTGGGGGTCACCGGGGGTCGAGGTCACCCCGGATGTCACCCGCTCCGGACGCCTGCACGGGGTGTCCCTCGTCCGGAGTGGCTGGCGGTCGGCGGCCAGTCCGCCACGCTAGGGCGCGTCGACGACGATCGGCCGCATCCACGACTCGTACACCGCGGCGCAGGACCTCGAGTTCTGCCGTCGCGCCGTCGGTCCCGTCCGACGGCAGCGTCGCACGGACGCTCCCGTCCCCGCGGACGAGCACGGTGGCCGTCTCGGTCGTGAGATCGGCATGACCTCCGGCGCGACGACCGTGCTGCTCAACCGTCTCGAGGCCGCCGGGCACATCGTGGGGTCACGCGAGGGCAGCGACCGTCGACGCGTCACGCTGCGACCCGTCCGGGAGGCCCGGGAACAGGCCCGCGCGTTCCTCGCCTTCTCGGGTGCGCAGATCGCGGGGTCGCTCCGTGAGACGCCGGACCCCGAGCTGGCGACGGTCATCGCGTTCCTGGAACGGATGACCGCTGCGGCCCGGCAGGCCAACGCTCGTCTCGCTCGTGGCGGTCAGAACACGGTGTAGCCGCGGTGATGGACGGCCTGCCTTCGACGGGTTGTACGCGGGCTACCACTGCTGGCGCGGTGATCGATCCGGGACTACGGTCCCTGGTCCGCGCTACGACGGGGCCGGAACCTGGTCACATGAGCGATCACGAACTTCAGCACACGGGTGACATCGTCGTCGGCGTCGACGGGTCGCCGCAGTCCAGGGAGGCCTTCCGCTACGCGGCGGACCTCGCGCGGTCCCTGCACACGAAGCTCGTCGCGGTCGGGACCTGGCAAACCCCCCAGGCCGGCTACGGAGCTGCTGTACTCACCGATTGGTCACCCGAGGAGGACGTCCGCGCGGTCCTCCATGACGCCTGCGCCGACGTGTTCCCGGACGGCCAGCCGAGCTGGTTCCGGACGAAGGTGGTGAACGGCCCCCCGGCGCGCTCGCTCATCGAGGCGAGCGAGGACGCGGTCATGCTCGTGGTCGGCAGCCGTGGTCACGGTGGCTTCGCCGGACTCCTGCTCGGTTCGGTCAGCTCGGCGTGCGCGGAGTACGCCACGTGCCCGGTGCTCGTCCATCACGACGGACCGCGCGGGCGTGCCCGAGGCGCGCGGACGGCGGACGTCCACCGCGCCTGACGGCGCTGTCCCGTGGGCCCCGCGGCGGCGGTCAGAACACGGTGTAGCCGCCGTCGATCGTCAGCACCGACCCGGTCACGAAGCTCGAGGCGTCGCTCGCCAGGAACACCATCGCCGGCCCCAGCTCGTCGGGCTCCCCGGCGCGCTGCTGCGGCGTGTCCTCGATCCAGTGGCGGTGGAACTCGGGGGCGTCGACCGGCGCCATGTCCGTCCGCATGTACCCGGGCGCGATGGCGTTCACGCGGACGTGCATCGGCGCCCACTCGGCAGCGAGGCTCCGCGTGAGGTGGTGGACGGCCGCCTTCGAGGCGTTGTAGGCGGGCTGCCACTGCGGGCGGTTGACGATCGCGCCCGACATCGATCCGACGTTGACGATCGATCCACCACCCCGCTCGATCATGTGCCGCCCGAAGACCTGGCTCGCGATCCAGAGCCCGTCGACGTTGACGCTCATGACCTCGTGCCACTCCTCGTCGGTCACGTCGAGGGCGGGCTTGTGGATGCAGGCGCCCGCGTTGTTGACGAGGACGTCGACCCGCCCGAACCGGTCGACCGCGGCGGCGAGGAGCCGCTCGACGTCATCGCGGCGGGTCACGTCCGCGAGGACGGTCAGGACGTCGGCACCGAGCGCGCCGAGTTCGGCCTCGACGGTCGCGGCAGCGTCCGCGTCCCGCCCGACGACCACGACGTTCGCCCCGGCCTCCGCGAGGGCCGTGGCGAAGGCCCTGCCGAGCCCGCGGGTCGAACCGGTGACGACGGCGGTCCGTCCGGTCATGTCGAAACGGTCCAGGACGGGCATGGCGTTCCTCTTCCTCGGGGAGTCGCTGGGTGGTGTGCACCCAGCGTGCTCCCTCGGTGGGACGGCGGTGCCGTCGGCCGCGCCTCCCGGACCACTGACCCGAGCTCGAGTGAACAGCGGGTGACGGCCCGCCGCGGCCCGGGCGCGGCGGGCCGTCCGAGGAGCATGCTCGGAGCATGTCGATGATGGAACCCCTGACACCCGGCGGTGGCGATCCCGAGGGCGGTCTGCCCGGCGGCGACGGGCCCGAGGGCGGTCTGCCCGAGGGCGTCGACTTCGACGACGCGGACTTCGAGGACGAGGACCCCGCGGCCCCGAGCGTGTTCCGCACGCCGGTCGTGGGCCGCGGCCTCACCGAGGAGGAGCTGCAGGACGACCTCCGCGACGAGGAACGCGACGACCAGCTCGGGGACTGACACCGGCGAACCCGGTCGTCGGGCTGGCGCCGGCCCGCGGTGTTGCCCTCGGTGACGGTCGGTCGTCGGGGGTCCCGGGGGTGCGGCAGGATCGACGCATGACCAACCGCATCCTCACCACGCACACCGGGAGCCTGCCGCGTTCCCCCGAGCTCACCCGGTTGCTCGTGGCACGCGATCAGGGTCACGACATCGACGTCGACGCGCTCCGTGCGGAGACCGACCGCGTACTCGCACGCACCGTCGAACAGCAGCTCACCACGGGTCTCGACGTCGTCAACGACGGTGAGGTCCCCCGCGTCGGGTTCTCGACCTACATCCGCGACCGCATCGACGGCTTCGGCGGGGTCGGCCATCGCAAGCCCACGCTGGACTCGATCAAGTTCCCCGAGTACGCCGCCTTCCAGGCGCGGCAGATCGACGAGGGTGCGGAGTTCGCCCGGGTCTGGGACACCCCGCTGGCGCAGGGACTGCTCCACTACGACGAGGAGCGTGCCGGGGTCCGGTCCGACCTCGACGCGTTCGAACGGGAGCTGGCGCGGAACGCCGAGGCCGGGCGTCGTCCCGCGGGCACGTTCGTGTCCGCCGCGACCCCGGGCATCGTCGCGACGACCCTGCTCCTCGACGAGGAGAACCCCCACTACGGCGACCACCGCGAGTACGTGTTCGCGCTCGCCGAGGAGCTCCGCGTCGAGTACGAGGAGATCGTGGCACGCGGGCACACGCTGCAGCTCGACGCCCCGGACCTCGCCATGGAGCGGGTCATCCACTTCGGCGACGCGACGCTCGACGAGTTCCTGGCCGCCGTCGACCTGCACGTCGAGGCGATCAACCGGGCCCTCCGGAACATCCCGAAGGACCGCGTGCGACTCCACGTCTGTTGGGGCAACTGGCAGGGCCCGCACCAGGACGACGTCCCCGTCGACGAGCTGCTCGAGCACCTCTACCGGGCCGAGGTCGGGGCGTTCAGCATCCCGTTCGGGAACCCCGCCCACCAGCACGAACTCCCCGCCTTCCGGCACCACCCGCTGCCCGACGACGCCCTGTTGATCCCGGGCGTCATCGACGTCACGACCAACTACCTCGAGCACCCGCAGGTCGTGGCGAACCGGATCGTCGAGGCCGCAGAGGCCGTGGGCGACCCGGCACGCGTCATCGCGGGGACCGACTGCGGGCTCGCCACCTTCGCGAGCTACGAGTTCGTGGCGACCGACGTCGCGTGGGCCAAGCTCGGCGCACTCGTCGAGGGCGCGGCGATCGCCTCCCGGCGCCTGTTCGGCTGACGCTGCCGACCGGGGCGGTCAGGCCGCGGGCCTGCCGGTGACGCCCTCGGCCGGGGCGGTCAGGCCGCGACGGCGGCGTCGTGTCGGGGCTCGACCCAGACGACGGTGACCCCGACGCCGAGCACGTCGAGCGCACGCCGCACGGCGTCATCACGGTCGCACGCACCGAGCACGGCCACCGCGACCTCGGTGCTGCCGGACTCGGTGTAGGCCACGGTCCAGAACGGTGTCGGAGCCACGTCGACCACCTCTTCCCTCTCGCCGATCGCTGCGTGTCGCTGTGCAGGGTGTTCGGAACGGGGCACCGGGGCGGTTGGGTGTCGGCCCAGGCGCCGGGAGTTCCATCGACGGCATGACGACGCTCCCCGGTGGAACCCTGACCCTCGCCGGCGACCTCACCGTGACCCGCTTCGGCTACGGCGCGATGCAGCTCGCGGGACCCGGGGTGATGGGTCCGCCCGAGGACCGCCAGGGCGCCGAGGAGGTCCTCCGCGCCGTGATCGAGCTCGGCATCACCCACATCGACACGAGCGACTACTACGGCCCGTTCATGGTCAACGAGCTCATCCGCGAGACCCTGCACCCGTACCCCGAGGGACTGCACATCGTCACGAAAGTCGGCGCGCGGCGGACGGCCGACGGCGACTGGCCCTCGGCGCTCGGCCGCGAGGACCTGCGTGAAGCGATCGACGAGAACCTCGAGCACCTCGGCGTCGAGGTTATGGACGTCGTGAACCTCCGCGTCGGCGGGGCGTTCGGTGCCGAGGAGGGCTCGATCGCCGAGCCGTACGAAGCGCTCGTCGAACTCCAGCAGGAGGGCCGCATCCGGCACCTCGGCATCAGCAACGTGACCATGGCGCAGTTCGAGGAGGCCCGGAGCATCGCTCCGTTCGTCACCGTCCAGAACCACTACAACCTCGCGCACCGCGACGACGACGCGCTCGTCGACCGCTGCGCGGAGCTCGGCATCGGGTTCACGCCGTTCTTCCCGCTCGGCGGCTTCAACCCGCTCCAGTCGGACACGCTGGGACGGGTGGCGGCGCGCCTGGGTGCGTCGCCCCTCCAGATCGCGCTCGCCTGGCTGCTGCAGCGCTCGCCGGTGATGCTGCTCATCCCGGGCACGAAGTCGGTGCAGCACCTGCACGAGAACGTCGAGGGCGCGGGCATCGAGTTGCCCGCGGACGCGCTCGAGGAGCTCGACGCCATCGGGCGCTGACGACCTCCGCGGACGTCGCACCGCCCGGTTCCCGTTGCACCGCGGGATCGCGCGGCGCAACGGGACGAACGCGGTGCGACGCCGAGCGCCCCGCTACGGGACCAGGTGCCCGGCGGCGGTGAACAGCCGGTACCAGTCCGGCCGCGACAGCCGGACATCCGACCCGGCGGCCGAGTCCCGCACACGCTGCGGGTTCGTCGTGCCGAGGACGACCTGCATCTGCGCCGGGTGGCGGGTGATCCAGGCCACGGCGATGCCGGTCGGGGTGCAGTCGTACGCGTCGGCGAGCTCGTCGATGACGTCGTTGAGCTCCCCGTACTGCTCGCGGTCGCCCAGGAACACGCCGTCGAAGAACCCCTTCTGGAACGGCGACCACGCCTGCAGGGTGATGTCGTTGAGGCGCGAGTAGTCGAGGATGCCGTTGTCACGGTCGACCGACTGCTCGAGCCCGGCCATGTTCGAGGCGACGCCCTGCGCGACGAGGTTCGCGTGCGTGATGCTCAGCTGCACCTGGTTGAACGCGAGCGGCTGCCGGACCGAGCGCTTGAGGAGCTCGACCTGACCGGGCGTGTGGTTCGAGACACCGAAGTGCTTGACCTTGCCGGCCGTGTGGAGCTCGTCGAACGCCGCGGCGACCTCGTCGGGCTCGACGAGTGCGTCGGGCCGGTGCAGGAGCAGGACGTCGATGTGATCGGTGTGCAGGGCCTCGAGCGAGCCGTCGACCGACTCGAGGATGTGCTCCTTCGAGAAGTCGAAGTACCCGTCGCGGATCCCGACCTTGGTCTGGATGACGATCTCGTCCCGCTCGGAGGACGAGAGTCCGAGCGCCTCGCCGAACCGGCGCTCGCAGTGGTGCATCGCGCCGCCGTACACGGCCGCGTGGTCGAACATCGTGATCCCGGCGTCCCGGGCGGTGCCGACGAGGGTGCGGATCTCCTCGTCGGACATGTCGGTGATCCGCATGAGTCCGAGCACGATGTCGGACGCGGTCAGGTCGGTCTGTGGCAACTCCAGTGTCTTCACGCTCCGATCTTCCTCCCTCGGCCCGCTTCGTGCGCCAGCGACCGGGAGGCGCGGTGCGGGCCCGTCACGTGCTCGTCGCCGTGCCGTGCGTGTGCGTGGTGACGGTTCCGACGCCGAGGTGTCCCGCGATGGGGAGCCGCACGACGACGGTCAGGCCGCCGCCCGGGGTGTCGTCGACCTCGACCGATCCGTCCATCGCCTCGATGAACCCGCGGGCGAGCGCCAGTCCGAGGCCGAGCCCCGTGTCGTTGTCCGTGTCCCCGAGTCGCTGGAACGGCATGAACACGTCGTCCCGACGCTCCGGTGGGATGCCCGGGCCCTGGTCCGCGATGCGCAGCTCGACCATGCCGCCGAACGCACTGGCCGCCACGCGGACGCGGGTCCCCGCGGGGGCGTAGCGCTCGGCGTTCGCGAGCAGGTTCACGACGACCCGCTGCAGCAGCACCGCGTCGGCACGGACCGGCGGGAGCTCGGCGGGCAGGTCGAGGTCGACGGCGCCCGGGCCGAGCTCGAGCTCGTCGAGCGCCGGAGCGACGACGGTGTCGACGCCGATCGGTGCGGTCGCCACGGCGAGCGCGCCCGCCTGGACCCGCGAGACGTCGAGCAGGTCCGCGAGCAGTGACCCGAGGGTCCGCAGGCTCTCGTCGGCGGTGGTGAGGAGGACCTCCCGGTCGTGGTCGGACAGGGTGACGTCCTGCGCGCGGAGACCTTGGATCGCGGCCGACGCGGCGGCCAGCGGCCGACGCACGTCGTGCCCGACGGCGGCGAGGATGGCGCTGCGCACCCGGTCCGCCGCCGCGATCCGTTCCGCCTCGCCCGCCGTCCGCGCCAGGGTGCGGTGGTCGAGCGCCACGTCGATCTGCCGCTCGACGACGCGGAGCAACCGCTGTCCGCCCGGGTCGGCGGAACCGTGGAACTCGACCGTGCCGCCGGACTGGAGGCGCGTGGTCGCGCTCGGCGCACCACGCACGGCGCCGGCCTCGGCGACGACGTCCTCACCCTGCCGGACGAGCACACCGTCGAACCCGAACGCCTCACGCGCTCGGTCGACGAGTGCCTGCAGGGCGTCGTCCCCGCGCAGGACGCTGCCGGCGATCCCGACCAGGAGCGCGGACTCGGCGGCGGCACGGCGGGCGGCGCGCGATCGTCGCGCGGACCGGTCCACGACCCAGCTCACCGCGACGGCGCTCGCCACGTAGAGGATGAGGGCCGCGAGGTGCCAGGGCCGCTGCACGGTCACCGTGTACAGGGATTGCACGAAGAAGAAGTCGAGGGACAGCCCCGACAGCACCGCCGCGAACACGGCCGGCCACATCCCGCCGACGAGCGCCACGACGAGCACGAGCATCTGGTAGGCGAGCACCTCGACCGTGATCGCGTCGCGGTCGCCCACGGAGGACAGCACGAACGTCAGGAGCGGCCCGATCGCGAGGGCCAGGAGGAACGCGGCCACGACCCGGGAGCGCGACAGACTGCCGCCCAGTCGGGGGAGTGCGAGGCGGCCCCCGGCGGCGCTGTGCGTCACGATGTGGACGTCGATGTCACCGGACTCGCGCACGATGGTCGTGCCGATGCCCGGACCGGTCAGCGCGGCGAGCACCCGCGACCGACGGCTCACCCCGATCACGATCTGGGTCGCGTCGACGGATCGGGCGAACCGCACGAGCGTGGTCGGGACGTCGTCCCCGACGACCTGGTGGTAGGTGCCGCCGAGCTGCTCGACGAGTGCGCGCTGGCGACCGAGCGCACCCGGATGGCGCTCGCGGAGGCCGTCGCTCGTGGTGACGTGCACGGCGGCGAGCTCGCCGCCGGCGGACCGGGCGGCGATCCGTGCCCCGCGGCGGAGCAGGGTCTCGCCCTCGGGGCCGCCGGTGAGTGCGACCAGGACGCGATCCCGGGCCTCCCACTTGTGCTGGATGCCGTGCTCGGCGCGGTACTTCTTCAGGGCGTCGTCGACCTCGTCGGCGAGCCAGAGGAGCGCGAGCTCGCGGAGCGCCGTCAGGTTCCCGAGCCGGAAGTAGTTGGACAGCGCGGCGTCGATCCGGGCCGCGGGGTAGACCAGCCCGTCGGAGAGCCGGTCTCGCAGGGCCTGCGGCGAGAGGTCGACGACCTCGATCTGGTCGGCGGCCCGGACGACCGCGTCGGGGACGGTCTCGCGCTGCACCGTGCCCGTGATCTCCTGCACGACGGTCGACAGCGACTGCATGTGCTGCACGTTCACCGTCGAGATCACGTCGATCCCGGCGGCGAGGATCGCCTCGACGTCCTGCCAGCGCTTGTCGTGCGGGCTGCCCGGGGCGTTCGTGTGGGCGAGTTCGTCGACGAGCGCGACGTCCGGGCGGCGGGCGAGCACGGCCTCCAGGTCCATGTCGTCGAGCCGGACACCGCGGTGTTCGACCGTGCGCCGCGGGACCAGCTCGAGCCCCGCCACGAGGGCCGCGGTCGCCGCGCGGCCGTGGGTCTCCACCACGGCCACGACGACGTCACGGCCCTCGTCGCGGAGGCGGCGGCCCTCCTCGAGCATGGTGTAGGTCTTGCCGACGCCCGGGGCGGCGCCGAGCAGGACCCGGAGGCGTCCCCGCTGCATGCTCGTCGTCCTCAGCGCAGGTCGGCGAGCGCGAGGTTGAGCTCGAGCACGTCCACCGTCGGGTCACCGAGGAACCCGAGCTGGCGTCCGGCGGTGTGGTCCTCGACGAGCTGCCGGACCCGCGTCGTGGACAGGCCGCGGGCGTGGGCGACGCGGTCGACCTGCTCGAGCGCGGACGCCGGGCTGATGTCGGGGTCGAGGCCCGAGCCGGACGCGGTGACGGCGTCGGCCGGCACGGCGGAGACGGGCACGCCGTCGGCCTTCGCGATGGCGGCGCGGCGCTCCCGGACGGCCGTGACGAGGTCGGGGTTGTCCGGGCCGAGGTTCGAGCCGGAGGACGCGTTGGCGTCGTACCCGTCCCCCGCCGCGGAGGGGCGCGACCGGAACCAACGGTCGATCGTGGCGCCCTTCCGCGTCGTGAACGACTGGCCGACGAGCGACGAGCCGACGACGTGGCCGGACGAGTCCTGGACCATCGAGCCGTTCGCCTGGTGTGGGAACGCGACCTGCCCGACGCCCCAGACGGCGAGCGGGTACCCGACGCCGAGGACGATCGTGCTGAGGACGGTGAGACGGAGGGCGACGCCCGCCGTGCGGAGTGTGGTGCGTGTCGATGCCATGGTGTGGAACTCCTCGTTGCCGGGCTCAGAAGCCCGGGATGAGACCGACGATGAGGTCGATGATCTTGATGCCGATGAACGGCACGATGACGCCGCCGAGGCCGTAGACGAGCAGGTTCCGGCCGAGGATGCTCGACGCGGACGCTGCCCGGTACGTGACGCCGCGGAGCGACAGGGGGATGAGCGCGACGATGACGAGCGCGTTGAACACGACCGCGCTGAGGATCGCCGACGCCGGGCTGTGCAGGTGCATGACGTTGAGCACCGCCAGGCCGGGGAACGCCACCTGGAACATCGCGGGGATGATCGCGAAGTACTTCGCGACGTCGTTCGCGATCGAGAACGTGGTGAGCGCCCCGCGGGTGATGAGCAACTGCTTGCCGATCCGCACGACGTCGATGAGCTTCGTCGGGTCCGAGTCGAGGTCGACCATGTTGCCGGCCTCCTTGGCCGCGGTCGTGCCCGTGTTCATCGCGACGCCGACGTCGGCCTGAGCGAGCGCCGGGGCGTCGTTCGTGCCGTCACCGGTCATCGCGACGAGGTTGCCGCCCTCCTGCTCCTGCTTGATGAGCCGCAGCTTGTCCTCGGGCGTCGCCTCGGCGAGGAAGTCGTCGACGCCCGCCTCGGCCGCGATCGCGGCCGCCGTGCGCGGGTTGTCACCCGTGATCATGACGGTGCGGATGCCCATGGCGCGCATGTCCGCGAAGCGCTCGGCGATGCCGTCCTTGACGACGTCCTTGAGGTGCACGACGCCGAGGAGGGCCGTGGTGCCGCCGGCGTCCCGGCGCGCGACGACGAGTGGGGTCCCGCCCTGGTCCGAGATCTCCGCCACGGTGGCGTCGACCTGGGCGACCACGGCGCTGTCGCTCGTCCCGGCCCAGGCGAGCACCGCGGCCGCGGCGCCCTTCCGGACCTGCGTGCCGTCACGGAGGTCGACACCGGACATGCGGGTCTGCGCCGTGAAGGGGACCTCGACCGCGCCCGCGGGGGCGCCCGTCGGGGCGCCGGCCTGGGCGGCGAGCTCCACGATCGAGCGGCCCTCCGGCGTGCCGTCGGCGGCCGACGAGAGCGCGGTGGCGGCCATGAGTTCGGCCTCCGTCACCGCGCCGACCGGGACGACCCGGGAGGCCCGGCGGTTGCCGTACGTGATCGTGCCGGTCTTGTCGAGGAGCAGTGTGGTGATGTCGCCGGCGGCCTCGACCGCGCGGCCCGACATCGCGAGCACGTTGTGCTGGACCAGCCGGTCCATGCCGGCGATGCCGATCGCGGAGAGCAGCGCACCGATCGTCGTCGGGATGAGGCAGACGAGCAGGGCGATGAGCACCGTGACGCTGACGGTCGACCCGACGAGGCCGGCGAGTGGCTGCAGCGTGAGGCAGACGATGACGAAGATGATCGACAGCGACGCGAGCAGGATGTTGAGCGCGATCTCGTTCGGGGTCTTCTGCCGTGCCGCGCCCTCGACGAGCCGGATCATCCGGTCGATGAACGTCTCGCCCGGCGTCGACGTGATCCGCACGACGATCCGGTCGGACAGCACGCGCGTGCCGCCCGTGACGGCCGATCGGTCGCCGCCGGACTCGCGGATGACGGGGGCGGACTCGCCCGTGACGGCCGATTCGTCGACCGAGGCGATGCCGTCGATGACGTCGCCGTCGCCCGGGATCACGTCGTTCGCCTCGACGAGCACGACGTCGCCCTTGGCCAGGTCGACGCTGGCGACCTCCTCGGTCTGTGCCCGGTGGGCAGCGGGGTCTCCGGCTCGGTCGTACGCGACGACACGGCGGGCCGTCGTCGTGCTGCGGGTCTTCCGGAGCGCGTCGGCCTGCGCCTTGCCGCGCCCCTCGGCCACGGACTCGGCGAGGTTCGCGAACACGACCGTGAGCCAGAGCCAGATCGCGATCGCCCAGGTGAAGGACGCGGGGACGGCCGCAGCGCCCGCTGCCGGCTCGTGCGAGAGGGAGTCGACGATCGCGGTGACCGTCGTCAGCGCGGCGCCGACCTCGACGATGAACATGACGGGGTTCCCCCACATCATGCGGGGGTCGAGCTTGCGGACGGCGCCCGGGAGGCCGGCGGCGAGCTGCCGGGGGCCGAACGCGGCGTTCCGCCGGGTGGGGTGGTCGGACACGGTCGTGTCCTCGGTTTCGGGAGCGATGGTGCTCATCGGACGAGTCCTTCTGCGAGGGGGCCCAGTGCGAGGACCGGGAAGTAGGTCAGGGCGGTGACGATCACGGCGACACCGGCGAGCAGGACGATGAACAGCGGGCGGTGCGTCGGCAGCGTCCCGGAGGTGGCGGGCACGTGGTCCTGCTGGGCGAGGGACCCGGCGAGCGCGAGCACGAGCACGATCGGGACGAACCGGCCCAGGGCCATCGCGACCGCGAGGGCCGAGTTCATCCACGTCGTGTTCGCGGTGATGCCGCCGAACGCGGACCCGTTGTTGTTCGCGGCGCTCGTGAACGCGTAGAGCAGCTCGGAGAACCCGTGGTTGCCCGGGTTGGAGATCGAGGTGTGCTCGACCTGCTGCGCGACGCCGGGGATCACGAGGGAGAGTCCCGCGCCGAGCAGGACGATCGCCGGTGTGACGAGCACGTACAGGGACGCGAACGTCATCTCGCGGGCACGGATCTTCTTGCCGAGGTACTCGGGCGTGCGGCCGACGAGCAGGCCGGCGATGAACACCGTGATGACGGCGAGGACGAGCATGCCGTACAGGCCGGACCCGGTCCCACCCGGCGCGATCTCGCCGAGCATCATGTTGATCATCGCCATCATGCCGCCGAGCGGGGTCTGGCTGTCGATCATTCCGTCCACGGCGCCGGTGGACGTGATGGTCGAGGAGGTGTTGAAGATCGTCGTCCCGATGACGCCGAACCGGACCTCCTTGCCCTCCATCGCGGCACCCGCGAGGTGGGTCGCGGTGCCGCCGCCGGCGAGCTCGAGTGACGACATCGCCGAGAGCGAGACGAGGAAGATGACGCCCATCGTGGCGAGGATGGCGTACCCCTGGCGGCGGTCGCCGACCATCGTGCCGAACGTGCGCGGCAGGCTGAACGGGATCGCCAGCAGCAGGAACACCTCGAGGAGGTTCGTCCACGGCTGCGGGTTCTCGAACGGGTGGGCGGAGTTCGCGTTGAAGAACCCGCCGCCGTTCGTGCCGAACTCCTTGATGGCCTCCTGCGACGCCGCGGGGCCACCCGCGATCGTCTGCGTGCCGCCCGCGAGCGTGTGGACGGTGGTCGGGTCGAGGAAGTTCTGCACCGCACCGCCCGCGATGAGGACGATCGCGAACACGAAGGACACCGGCAGCAGCAGACGCCACACTGTGCGGACCGTGTCCACCCAGAAGTTGCCGAGGGTCCCGGTACGTCGCCGGGCGAATCCGCGGACGAGCGCCGCGGCGACCGCCATGCCGACCGCGGCCGACAGGAAGTTCTGCACGGCCAGGCCGGCCATCTGGACCGTGTAGCCCATGGTGAGCTCGGGGGAGTACGATTGCCAGTTCGTGTTCGTCACGAACGAGACCGCCGTGTCGAACGCCAGGCTCGGCGTGACCGCGGGCAGTCCGAGGCTCGCGGGGAGCACGGCCTGCAGGCGCTCGAGCGTGTAGATGGCGAACACGCCGACCACGCTGAACAGCAGGACGCTCCGCAGGTACGCGGGCCAGGACTGCTCGGCGTCGGGGTCCACCCCGATGAGCCGGTAGACGCCGCGCTCCACCCGCATGTGCTTCGTGGGCGTGTAGATGCGGGCCATGTGGTCGCCGAGCGGACGGTGCACGACGACGAGGAGCAGCACGAGCGCCGCGACGGACGCGATGCCCGCCCAGGTCTCCGCGGCGCTCATCAGAACCGCTCCGGGCGCACGAGCGCCCACACGACGTAGCCGATGGAGGCGATGCCGAGCACGCCCGCGACGATGGTGATGACGATCACAGGCGTTCCACCCCCTTGCCGATGAGCGCGATCACGCCGAACAGCGCGACCGTGCCGAGGACGACGAACACGTCGAACACGAGGACCAACTCCTGGTTGTCAGCTGGCCGAGGCCGGAGCCGGGGCCGCACCCGATCTGGATGCCGGAAGCGATCGTGCGCCTGGCGCGGAGTCCGACCGGCCGTCCTCACGGATCCCTAACGCCCCCGGAGCGAAGCCGTACGGACCACTAACACCGCGGCCCCCGCCCGGCCGTCACGGGCGCTCGTGGAGGAGTCGCGCGACCTCGCTCCGTCGAGCGAGGTCGCGCGCGGCCTCCTCGGATAGCCGGCGCACCTGCCCGACGAGCCGACGGCGGTGGGTCTCTGCGCCCTGCATGATGCACTCGTGATGGGCGACCCGGTTCCGGAACCGTCGGAGGGTGTCGAGCGCGTCGCGCACGTCGGTACGGCTCGTTCCGACAGGGTAGGCCGAACGGAGATACGGCACCCAAATGGTCTTCTCATGCCGATCGCTCGCCAGGTAGGTCCAAAAGCCCAGAGGGAGTTCCGCGACGATGTGGTCCGGTCGGACGAATGGCCCCGCTGTCCGTCCTGCCCGCTCCTTGGCGGAATGCACCGTCTTGAGCGTGAAGGCGTTCGGGTCGTTCGACGCCCCCGGGCCACTGCGCCGATGGTGACGAGGGAACAGGGCGGAGAGGGTTCGAGGATCGGTCCAGTGGGAGTCGTTCCCGCGGACAGCTGGCATCAGTGCGGTGTCGAAGCTGTTCCGGAGTCCGACCTCGAGGTGGGCGAGGTCGTGGAGGAACGCGGCAGCGAGTCGAGCGTTCCAGTTGTACAGCGACCGGGCCCGTGCATGGTCATGTCCCGCGGCCTGCAGGTACCGCTCGAAGCGAGGGCGGCTGACCCATTCGAGGAACCAGACCGACGCCTGACCGTTCTGATCCATGTGATATTCTGCTGCCGAAAGCCCTCGTCGACCGCTGCTTGCATGTTGCCTGGGCCACGGAAGGAAGCTCCGGTATTCCGCCTCGGCGGACCCGGAGCTTCTGCCGTCTCTGGCCTTTGACCCCCGTCTCCCCTCACTGATACGTAATATATCGTTGGATCGTGGGCGCCGCGCGGGTCCACACGGCAGGATGAGCGCATGGAGCGTCGACGACCCGAGGCGGATCGCATGGTCCACGCCGACCCCTCGTTGCTCCGCCGCAGCGTGCGGTTCGCGACCGGACGGACCGGCAGCCTCAGCCGGTCCCGCGTGTTCGGTGCCTTCGCGTTGGTCGTCGTCGTCGGACCGTCGCTCACCGCACTGCTCGTCGCGATCCGGGCTCGAGGGGACATCACGGTCGAGGCGCTGGCGTACCAGCTCCTCGTGCTCGTCGCCGCGCTCATCGGCGGCGCGTGGCCGGCGGTGCTCGCCGCGGTGCTGTCCGGACTGTCGCTCGACTACTTCTTCGTCGCCCCGGTCCACCGCATCACGGTGCAGCAGCCGTCGCACCTCGTGGGCCTCGTGCTGTACGTCGTGAGCGCCGTGCTCGTCAGCGTGGTCGTGGACCGCTCGGCGCGGCACTCCCGCACCGCCCGCCGTGCCGCCGCGGAGTCCGCCCTCCTCACGGGCATCGCGGGGAGCGTCCTCCGCGGCGACGACGCCCTCGCCGCGCTCGTCGACCGCACCCGCGAGGCGTTCGGGTTCGACAGCGTGCTCGTCCGGCAGGACGACGACGTGGCCGCGTCGTCGGGGGCGGTACTCGGCACGCCGGACGTGGCCCGGAGCCTCCCGGGTGGTGGCGTGGCGGAGTTCCGGGGTGGCACGGTCGGACCGGGTGAGCGGCGCCTCCTGGCCGTCGTCGAGCAGCAGATCGACGCCGCGCTCGAGCACCGCGTGCTCGCCCGGGCCGCCGTCGACGCGGAGCGGATCGCGGCCACCGACCGGGTCCGGAGCGCCCTGCTCGCCGCGGTCGGACACGACGTGCGCCGCCCGGTGGCCGCGGCCACGGCCGCGATCGGCGGGCTCCGCGCAACCGACGTCACGCTGACGGAGTCCGACCGGGAGGAACTGCTCGCGACCGCCGACGAGAGCCTGCGGTCCCTCGCGGCGTTGCTGGCCGACCTGCTCGACGTGAGCCGCGTGCAGGCCGGGGTGCTCGCGGTGACGCCGCAGACGATCGCCCTGGAGGACGTCGTCGCCCCCGCGCTCGACGAGCTCGCACTCGGTCCCACGGACGTCGACCTCGACCTGCCCGCCGACCTGCCGTCCGTGTGGGCGGACCCCGTGCTCCTGCAGCGGGTCGTCGTCAACCTGCTCGCGAACGCGCAGCGCTTCTCGCCCGACGGCGCGCGGGTCCGCGTGGCCGCGACCGTCTCCGGAACGGTCGTCGAGCTGCGCGTCGCGGACTCGGGTCCGGGCATCCCGGCGGCGCAGCGCGAGGACGTGTTCCTGCCGTTCCAGCGGCTCGGGGACACGGACAATGAGACCGGGCTCGGCCTCGGCCTCGCGCTCGCCCACGGGTTCACCGAGGGCATGGGCGGCACCATCCGCGTCGACGACACCCCGGGTGGCGGGCTCACGGTCGTCGTCCGCCTGCCGATCGCCGCCACGGGCCAGGAAGGACATCGGTGAAGATCCTCATCGCCGACGACGACGCCCAGCTCGTCCGAGCCATGTCCGTCACGCTCGGCGCCCGTGGCTACGAGATCGTCACCGCCCGCGATGGCCGGGCTGCGCTCGACGCGGTGATCACGCAGCGGCCGGACCTCGTGCTCCTCGACCTCGGCATGCCGCGGCTCGACGGTCTCGGGGTGCTCGAGGCGCTCCGGGCGTGGACCCAGGTGCCCGTGCTCGTGTTGTCCGGCCGCACGGACTCGGCCGACAAGGTGGACGCGCTCGACGCCGGGGCGGACGACTACGTGACGAAGCCGTTCCAGATGGACGAGCTCCTGGCCCGCCTCCGGGCGCTCGGCCGTCGACGGGCCCCGGCCGAGGAGGCCCCGACCGTCCGGATCGGCGACCTCGTGGTCGACCTCGCCGCCAAGCAGGTGACGTGGGCCGAAGGCACCGGCGCCCCCGTGCGGCTGACGCCGACGGAGTGGCGGCTGCTCGAGGTCCTCCTGGCGCACCCGGATCGACTCATGACCCGTGAGATGCTCCTCACCGAGGTGTGGGGTCCGTCGCATGGGGGTGACAGCGGGTACCTGCGGCTGTACATGGCGCAGCTGCGGAAGAAGCTCGAGCCGGATCCGGCGAGCCCGCGGTACCTCGTCACCGAGGCGGGGATGGGCTACCGGTTCTCACCGACGGGCTGAACAAAGGCCTCCCGGGTGCGACGCACCATCGGGCGCCCCGTCAGCGGCAGGCTGAGCGGCGTCCACCGGAACACCTCGGTCGTGACGACCGCACCGATCACGACGAGGACGTACGCGATCGGCACGCGCAGGGCGGCCGGGTTCGACGGTGCCGTGATGCCGAGCGCGAGCAGGATCGTGATCATCGCCGGATGGCTCAGGAAGATCCCGAACGACCGGTCCGACGCCCACGCGAGCGTCCGGTCGTCCCACGAACCCGGGCGGCGGTGGTCCGCCCACCAGGCGCCGACGCTCAGCAGGGCGAGTGTCGCGACCGTGCTCCACACGAGCTGCACGGGCTGCATCTCGTCCGAGGCGTCGCTGAGGTCGAGGCCGATGTGACGGTTCAGCGCGTAGACGGCGAGGGCGAGCACGGCGGTGGCGGTGAGTGCGACCGCGAGGACGACCCGGTGCCCGCGCACCCACCTCAGCACCGCGTCGGCATGCGCGCCGGCGACGACGCCGCCCACGACGAAGAACAGGTAGCTCGTGAACACACTCGTCAGGGAGCCGTGCGTCCAGGCGACGGTCGCGGGCTCGTACCGCGCGACCCAGAACACCGCGCCCTGGACGAGGAACGCGACCGAGAGGAACAGCAGGTGGGCCTCGGGGAACCGCCGCACGGCCCAGATGAGCGCCGGGATCACGAGGTACACCTGCATGGTCACGAGCAGGAAGTACAGCTGTTCGGCGGCGTCGCCCCGCAGGAGTGCGTGCGCCCAGTCGACGAGCCGGGCGAGCGGGTCCCCGAGCGAGTCCGAGATCGTCGCGTTCAGGAACACGTACACACCGGACCACACGACGTACGGGACCCCGACGAGCAGGAACCGCCGCGGCCAGAACCGGCGGAGAGGCCGCGGCCGACGGAGCTGCCCGTAGGTGAGCACGAACGCGGTCAGCCAGAAGAACGCCCCACGCGTGAAGTGGAGCAGGGTGAGCAGCGCGTCCGTGACGACGCCGAACCCGCCGATGTAGTTGACGGTGTGGACGGCGATGACGCACGCGAACGTGAGGAGCCGGAGCACGTCGATCTCGTACAGGTGCGAGCGCGGCGTGGTCTGCGCTGCGGCGAGTTCGGGCTCCGACACCCGGGGCACGGTAGGCGCGACGGCTTTGCGGGACGTCCATCGAGCGCGACGATGAGCCACCGCGCCAGAGGTCCGACCTCGGGGTCAGGCGCCGCGCACACCGCCCCGCAGTAGCAGCAGCGCGAGGAGGGACAGCAGGAGCGCGACGACGAGCGCGACCTCCGGGTGGCCGATGAGCGCGAGCACGGCGACCGTCAGCACACCGACGACGCCCACCGCCGCGAGGCCCACCTGGCGCGCGATCCGGCCCGTGGGCTGGTCGCGGTCGGGGGACCGTGGGCCGAGCGGCCGGTCGTCCCGCCGGTCGTCCGCCAGGAACCCGACCACAGCGGCCGCGATGAGCAGTGGTGATGCGACGAGTGGGGACCACGACGGCGAGCCGGCGAGGACGAGGAGCCCGTCGACCACGAGGACGACGAGGAACGCGACGCTCCGGATCACCAGGGCCCGGCGCGAACGTCCGCCCGTGCGTGCCACGGTGTGACTACCGCGGGCCGGTCGTGTTGTCGCCGGCGCCGTTGTCCGACGCCTGGAACGGCAGGTGGATGTCACCCGCCTCGGGCTCGACGTCGCCGACGTCGTCCGCGCCGCCGGTCCCCGGCGCCGTCACGACCTTCGACGGGTCGATGCCGTCCTCCGCCAGGTCGGCGTCGTCGCGCTGGAGGTCCTGCGCGGCCTCCGTCTCGGCGTCGCTCGAGGGGCTGTACGCCGTGTCCTTCACGCGGTGGGCGTGGTCGCCGATGCCGTGCTCCTGCCGTCCGGTCGAAGCATCGGCCGCCTTCTGCAGCGGGCCGCGTTCGTCGCCGGCCCCCGTCTCGCGTGGTCCCAGGTCCGTCATGCCCGTCCCTTCCGTCTGGAGGCCCGACGCTAGTCCGCCGCGACGGTGGCGTCCGCAGGCCGCCGTACCCGTGCCCCTTGCTTTCCGTGTTGGAAACAGTATTGTTGCCGACATGGAAAACACCGACGAGAACCGGGCCTTCGGGCCGATCGACCCGCTCGCTGCCCGCGAAGCCGTCCGTGCCGCACGCGCCCGGATGACCGACCGGCTGCGCTCACCGTGGTGGTTCCACGCGCTGCACGGCCTCGGCATCGCCCTCACCGTCTACGGCGTGCGGAGCCGATCCGCGTGGGACCTCCTCCCGCTCGGCATCGGACTCGTCCTGTCCATCGGCCTGGCCCGACGCCGCACGGGCGTGGTCGGGTTCTCCCGGGCGAACCCCGACCGGTGGCAGTTCCTCCGCGCGGGCGCTCCCTGGTCCGTCATCGCCCTGGTCGTCGCCGTCGCCGCGCTCACGGCCTCGGTCGTGGTGCGCTCGTGGACCGTGCCCGAGGGCATCGTGGTGGCGACGGTCGTCGGGCTCGTGTCCGCCCTGACCGGTCCGCTCGCGGACGCGACCGCACGGCGGTACCTCGGGCGCCGCGACGCGTGACGGCACCGATGGAACCGACGTTCGACGCGACGATCCACGCGCCGCAGCGCCTCCAGATCTGCGCGCTGCTGGCACGCGGTGGCGAGGTCGAGTTCGCGACGTTGCGGGACGCACTCGACGTCTCGGACGCGACGCTGAGCAAGCACCTCCGGGTGCTCACCGACGCCGGTTACGTGGTGCTCCGCCGGGTCCAGCGCGACCGAGGCCACGCCCGCACCTGGGCCGGCCTGACGCGCGACGGTCGCCGTGCGCTCGATGCGCACTTCGCGTACCTCAGCGCACTCGCCCCGGACGCAGGCGACCTGGGCTAGACCACGCGCCAGTCGCGGACCAGCACGCCGAGCGCGCGGTCGAACGCCGCCTGCATGTCCATCTGCGGGCGGAGCAGGAACTGCATCCACAGCCCTTCCCAGAGCCCGAGGATGAGCTCGGCGGCGTGGTCCGCCTGCAGGTCGTGGGGCAAGCGCCCCATCGCGATGTCGTGTTCGACCGCGGTCAGGATGGTCTGGTGGAACGCCTCGTAGCGCGTCTGCAGGTAGGGCGCGCTCGGGTGCGTCGGGTCCATCGCCTCCGCGAGCACCATGACGAGCAACCGTGCCATCACGGGGTCGTCGAGGTTCTCCTCGACCAGGCGACGCATGAACTCGAGCACGCCGTGGTCCCGTCCGACGTCCAGGAGGTGCGCGGTCCGGAGGGTCTGCCAGTGGTGCAGGGTGGCCATGACGAGCCCCGGCCACGTGGGGAAGTGCTCGCCGACCTGCTCCAGGGTCATCCCGGCCTCGTCCGCGACGTCCCGCAACGTCGTGCGGCGGTAGGACTGGCGGGACAGCACCCGCAGGGCCGCCTCGACGATGCCGATGCGGACGTCCACGGCCGCGAGCGTCTGGGTGGCCGACTCGGTGGTGTCGGTCGTCGTTTCCATCAGGGTGGTCCTCCTGCGGTGGGCGTCGCGTCATGGGTGGTGCGCGGTCCTTCCATGCAAGCGGTGGCGGGAGCCTGTGGAAAGCGCCCGTTCTGGGGGTCAAGTTGCGGAATGGAACAACCCGGATCGCGGTTCGGGCCTCGTGTGAACCTCTTCGACCCCGCCCAGTTCGGCGACCTCCAGCTCCGCAACCGCATCGTCATGGCCCCGCTCACGCGCACCCGCGCCGGGGTCGACGGCGTCCCGAACGACCTGCTCGTCGAGCACTACGCGCAGCGCGCCGGGCTCGGCATGATCGTCACCGAGGGGACCTGGCCGGTGCAGGAATCCCGCTCGTACCCCGGCCAGCCGGGCATCGAGACGGACGAGCAGGTCGCCGGGTGGGCCCGGGTCGCCGACGCGGTGCACGCCGCCGGGGGCACGATCGTGATGCAGCTCATGCACGGCGGCCGCGTCTCCCACACCGACATCTCGCTGACGCCGCGCATCGTCGGCCCGAGCGCCCTCGCGGCTCCGGGTGAGGCACACACGCCGCTCGGCAAGGCCGAGTACCCGGTGCCGCACGCCCTCACCACCGACGAGGTGCACGAGGTCGTCGAGCAGTTCGTCGCCGCGGCCCGCAACGCGATCCGCGCCGGGTTCGACGGCGTCGAGGTCCACGGCGCGAACGGGTACCTGGTGCACCAGTTCCTCTCGCCCGCGTCGAACGAGCGCACGGACGAGTACGGCGGGACGCCGGAGAACCGGGCGCGCCTCGCGGTCGAGGTGACCGCCGCGGTGGCCGCTGCCGTCGGTGCCGGCCGGACGGGCATCCGCCTCTCGCCGGAGCACAACATCCAGGGTGCGCTCGAGACCGACCGCGACGACCTCGTCGCGACGTACACGGCCGTGGCCGAGGGACTCGCCCCGCTCGGGCTCGCGTTCGTCGACGTGCTCCACGCCGAGCCCGCCGGTGACTTCGTGCAGGGGATCCGACGCACCATCGGCGCGCCGTTCATCGCGAACAGCGGGTTCAGCGCGCCGACCACCCGGACCGAGGCGATCGGCCTCGTCGAGGCTGGTCTCGCCGACGCCGTCGGGGTCGGCCGCGCTGCCATCGCGAACCCCGACCTCGCCACCCGTTGGGAGCGCGACGCCGAGGAGAACACCCCGAACCCGGCGACCTTCTACGGCACGACGGCCGAGGGGTACACGGACTACCCGGCGCTCAGCGCCTGATCGCACGACCCGACGCCCTCCGACCGCGCACGGACGGAGGGCGTCGTCGCGTCCGGAACCGGACGTGACGACGGGCGCACGATAGCGTCGACGGCGTGAGCAGTCCCTCCACGACCGGCGGAGCCGCGACGCTCCGCACCGCCGTGCCCCTGACGGTGATGACCTACAACGTCAAGAACCACCACCACGACCCGGCACACGACTGGGCGGATCGCCTGCCGCTGCTCGTGGCGATCATCCGGCGGAACGACCCCGACGTGCTCTGCGTGCAGGAGGCGTTCCACGCGCAGATGGAGGACCTCCGAGCAGCGCTGCCCGAGTACGGCGACATCGGCCAGGGACGCGAGGGCGGCGAGCGCGGCGAGTACGCGGCGGTGTTCCACCGACGGGACCGCGTGGCGGTCGAGGAGGACGGCGCGTTCTGGCTGTCGGACACCCCGGACGCCGTCGGGTCGAACACCTGGAACACCTCACACGTCCGGATGGCGACCTGGGGGCGTTTCCACGACCTCATCACCGACGAGCGCTTCACGCTCCTGACGACCCACACCGACTACGTCCAGACGTCCCGGGGCGCCGAGGTGCGCCGGATGAGCGCGGACCTCATCGCCGCGCGCCTCGCCGATGCCTCCGGGCCGGTCGTCGTCACGGGGGACTTCAACGAGGGCGCGGGGCTCGCCGCGGCGTCGGAGCGCTTGGCGGTCGCGGGGTTCGCGGACGCCTGGACGCGCGCCGGTGCCGACGACCCCGTGTCGAGCTTCAACGGCTGGGAGCCGCCCGTGGACGGGGGCGTCCGGATCGACTGGATCCTGACGCGCGGACCCGTGGAGGTCGAGGGCATCCGCATCGACCACGACGACCCGAGCACCTGGTCGGCGAGCGATCACTTCCCGGTGGTGGCGCGGCTCGTCCTGGGCGTCTGACGCCCGCCCGCGAGATCGCACTCGTTGCCCCGCTCGGGAGCTCCAGAGCGGCAGCAGGTGCGATCTCGCGGGGACGGGTGGGCATCATGGCGGCGTGCCGATCCAGGTCTTCGACAGCCACCTCCACGTCATCGATCCGCGGTTCCCGCTCGTGCCGAACGACGGGTACCTCCCACCGCGGTTCACGGTCGACGACTACCGGACCCGCACGGCGGCGTTCGACGTGATCGGCGGCGTCGTGGTGTCCGGCTCGTTCCAGGGCGTCGACACGACGTACCTCCTCGACGCGCTGGACCGCCTCGGACCGTCGTTCGTCGGCGTCGTGAACGTGCCGACGGACATCGCCGACGACAGACTCCGGGCGCTCGCCGCGGCAGGGATCCGGGGGATCCGCTGCAACCTGTACCGCGGCGGATCCACGGCGGTGACCGATCTCGTGGCGCTCGGGCGTCGAGCGTGGGACGTCGCCGGCATGCACGTCGAGCTGTACCTCGACGCGGCGGATCTCGCCGAACTCGAGCCGGTGCTCCGGGCGCTGCCCCGTGCCTCCGTCGACCACCTCGGGATGACGCACGCGCACCGGGACGTCCTGCTGCGTCTCGTCGAGCGCGGGCTCCGTGTCAAGGCGACCGGGTTCGGCCGCGTGGACCTCGACGTGCGCGAGACCCTCGCCGCCGTCCACCGGGTCGACCCGCGCGCGCTCCTGTTCGGGACGGACCTGCCGAGCACGCGAGCGCGGCGACCGTTCCGGGACGAGGACGTCGCCGTGGCCGTCGAGGGGCTCGATCCCGACGACGCCCGGGCCGTGCTCGTCGACAACGCGGTCGCCTTCTACCGGGTCGGGACCCCGCTCGACTGAGACCGGCGCGGACTAGCAGTCGTCGGACGAGTGCACCGGCATGGGCGATCCGATGACGGCGACCTCGGTGCCCTTCGTGATCGCGGAGACGCCGTCGACCTCGGCGTCGGAGGCGTCCGGATCGAGGACCCAGCCCTCCTGCAGCACGATCTGCCAGTTCGCGCGGTCGCCCGAGGCGTAGGACTCCTTGTCGCGGCCCGAGGCCGTGGCGACGCGCTCGCGGATGTCGTCGCCGACCGTGACACCGTTGGGCCCCTGGAGGTGCACGGTGGCCCCCGACCGTCCGGTGATCGACGCCTTGAGCATGCGGATGTCGACGGCGTTCCCGCGGGTGGACGTCTGCGCGAGGTCGACGACCCGGAGGCCTCGGCCCCACGTGTACGACGTGCTCGCCGGGACACAGGTGCCGCCGTCACCCACCGCCGTGCGGGTGATCCGCGGCTTGCCGAGCAGCCGACGGAGGAGGCCCACGGTGGCGTCGCCGTCGGTCATCGGTGCGACCGCGACGAGGTCGTCGCCGTCGGACAGGCGGAGCTGCTCGGCGTCGAGTTCGATGACGTCGACGGTCCGCAGGCTGGCGGCGCTGATCGTCGTGTCGGTGCTCGGCTCGCCATCGGTCCTCAGGAGGCTGGCGGTCTCGACCACGCGCGGCGTGGCGACGGCAGCGCCTGCCCCGTCGGTGGTGGCCCCGGCGATCGCCGCGGTCCCCGGGGTGCTGCATCCGCCGAGCAACAGCGCGCCCACGACGAGCGTGGGCAGCAGCAGCGGTCGAGCGGTCACCACTCGACCGTAGGGGCCGTGGAGGCTCCCGTGACCGGCATTCATCGAATCGCAACGCCCCCGTGTCCGCATCGTGACCTGCGGACCGGTGTCGGCCCTCCGGGATGCGCGGACCGGGAGGCTCAGCGCCGGCCGTCGATGTCAGTGGCGGCCGGCGTCCTGCCGTGCTCCGTCGTCAGGTGCAGTCGGTGGACGGTGATGACCGTCGCGAGCCACCCGGCACCCGTCGTCCATCCCACCGCGACGTCCGTGAACCAGTGCGCTCCGAGCAGGACCCGGGACAGCCCGACCCCAGCGATCGTGGCGAGGGCCGACCCGGCGACGACCACCTGCGGTGCCTGCCGACGCTGCCGCAGCATGAGGAGGTACGCGACGATCCCGGCGATCGTCGTCGCATTGAGCGTGTGCCCGGACGGGAACGACGGCGACCGCTCGTACGGCGGGATCGCGTCACGACGGCCCGGCCGGTGGCGGTGGATGATCCGCTTGCCGGCGACGGTCATGCCGAGCGAGCCGAGCCCGGCAGCGGCGAGCAGCGTGAACGGCGCGGCCTTCCGTTGCTCGAGCGCGAACGAACCACCCGCTGCCGCCGCGAGCAGGGGCATGCCGACCGGGCCGAACCCGTGCGCGATCGCCGCCGCGGTGCCGTCGAGCGCGGGTGAGCGGAGCCGCTTGGCCAAGGCGAGCGCGGGCTGATCGAGGCTCGCGATGCCGTTGCGGTCGGCCACGTCGTCGTAGATCGTCGCCGCGAGCCAGGTCGCGCCGGCCGCGACCCCGCCCCCGACGGCGAGCAGGCCGATGAGCGCCCGGTGCGCGCCGACCCGGTCGACGAGCCGCTGGTGGCGGTCGGCCAGGCGTCGGCCCGCGGGGCTCCGCCACTCGGTGACGTCTCGCCGGCCCACCGACGTCGGACTGGAGGCGCGGTGGGTGTGGGTCACTCGTCGTCCTCCGTGCGCTCCCGCCCGAGCGTCGCGATGAGGTCCTCGTGCAGCTCCATCCACACGTCGTGGTACGAGCCGGACAGGGGCCGGGCGAGGGCGTCCCGGTCGCCTCCGCGGTAGGCCGTGATCGCCCGCTCGAGCCGCTCGCCGTACCGACCGAAGCGCGGGTCGACATCTCCGAGCTGAGCGAGCACGGCTCCGATCTGCCCGTGCACGACCTCGAGTCGCTCCGTGACGTCCGCTCCCGACTGCGCGTCCGCGGTGAGCTGCTTGACGTCGCGGTTCGGGAACAGGAACGACTCGTACACGTCCGCCACGGTGCTGCGCTGCGTGGCGCTGAGTCGGTCGCCCGCGAGGAGCACGGCGCGGGCGCGTCCGGCCGGCGTGAGCGTGTGCATGGCCCGACGTCCCCCGGTCGGCTGGGTGTGTCCGCGCTCGTCGGTGGCGGCGAGTGTCGCGTCGATCGCCGCGGCGTCGAGCCCGGTGCTCTCGGCGATCTGCTCGGTCGTGGCGAACCCGCGGACGCGCAGCGCCTGGAGGACGGCGAACTCGGTCTCGTCGGCGACGAGACCGGTCGAGGCGGTCTCGGGGACGGGGTTGCCCCACGACCCCGTGAGGAACAGTCGTGGGATCATCTCGGTCGCGACCCCGCTGACGATCGTGTCGTAGCAGGCGGCGACCGCGGGGTGGATCCCGAGGAAGTCGTGATCGGCGATGAGCTCGTCGAGCAGGCCGGCGGCGCGGGCGAACGGGAGCGCGAAGCCCGCGGTGTACGTGAGGGCGCCCGCCTCGATCTTCTCGCGGCGGTCCATGCTCGCGATCCGTCCGTACAGGGCGGCGGACTGCGCCTCGATCTGCGTGCGCAGGGCGGCCATGTCCTCGAGCGACAGGACGTCGATGTCGGACATGGGCGCGTCCCAGGTCGGTCGGGTGTACGCCGCCACGCCCTGGATGTACGGCACGTAGTTCGCCGGGTTCGTGAACGCGGTCGAGATGTCGATGACCTGGACGTCGAGGCCGGAGTCCGGGCCGAAGAACATCGCGGTCGTGACGGACCAGGGCAGCGGCGAGGCCGGGTCGTTCCAGTGCCAGGCGGGCTCGTTGAGGAAGATGTCGCGGACGAGGACGAACCCGCCGTCGTCGGTCGGGTAGGGCCCGTGATCCGACACACCGAGCCGGTTGTCGAAGTGGAGCAGGAACCCCATGAGCTCCGCGGCTCCCTGGAACCGCTGGAACGTCGAGCGGTCGGCGTCCACGCCCAGGGCGATCCGGTCCTGGCCGAAGCGGTCGATCCAGTCGCGGTCGAGGACCTCGGCACGGTACCCCTGCATCGACGTGAGGATCGGGCCGTCGCCCCAGAACCCGTTGTAGAGCCGACGGACGACGCCGAACGCGTCGCGGATCCGGTCGGCCTCGTAGTCGGCGTCGTGCAGGCCGAGCTCGAGCGCGATGCCCCGCCCGAACGACGGCGCGGTGGCGAGCGCCCAGATGTGCAGCATGTTGACCTTGGTGCCGATCTCGCGCTTGGCGATCGACGCGATGTCGACGACGCCGTCGATCCCGATCCGGTCCTCGATCGCACGGAGCCACCGCGGGTGCTGGAACCAGCAGTTCATGATCCCCATGGCCTCGTACTCCTGGCGGGGGATGAGTCCAGACTCGCCCTCGGTGGCGCGCGAAGCGAGGGCGTCCCACTCGTTCCAGGTGTAGTAGCGGATCGCCTCGTTGACCTCCTCGCGCGTGAGGTCGCGGTGGATCGACTCCGCGTCGGTGTACAACACCCGGGTGGTCATCTCGGCCTGCATGACGGCATCGCCCTCGGAACCCTTCGGCACGACGCCACCGAACTTCTCGAGCAGGAGCATGATCTGCGCCAACTCCTCCTGGCTCATCGCCGGGGCGGTGCTCTCGGGCGCCGGGGAGTCGTCGACGGGAGCACCGCGCTCGACGCTCACCGTGCCTCCCGGCCGCGACGACACGTCGAGCCGGATCCGCACGCCGTCGGCGGGGACCACCTCGCCGCGCGGCGTGCGGACGCCCTTGTCGAACGTGACCGACATCACCGCCGGGATGCCGTACTCGCGGCAGAGGATGCCGAGGTGGCTCTCCGGTGCGCCCTGCAGCGTGACGACCCCGCGGATGCCCGCGTTGAGCGCCATCGTCAGGAAGGTCGTGGTGCCGCCGCGGGCGATCACGACGACGTCGGACACATCGTCGAGGTCGGCGAAGGCGATGACGTCCTCGGGTGTCTCGAGCCACTTCGCCACGCCCTCGACGAGGTCGTCGGTCTCGTAGACCGTCAGGCCGGTGCCGACCTGCTCGAAGGTGGTCTCGTCGTCGGTGAGCTGCTGGGCCATGTCGGTCCTCCGTGTCGGTGCGCTGCGCTGCGCGGTTCGTGGTCGTCGGGTGTTCGGACCGGTTGGTCGGTCGGACGGGTGGTCACGGTGTGACCACCACGCGGAGGACGTCGCCGGCGCGTTGCCGGGCCGCCGCCGCCTCGAGGTCGTCGAGGGACACGACGTCGGTCAGGAACGCGTCGAGCCGGAGGTCCCCGGCACGCCAGGCGTCGACCATGCGCGGGACCTGCCGCCACATGTCGCTCGAACCGTAGAACGACCCGGTGATCGACTTCTGCTCGTGGAACAGCTCCTGGGCGCTGAACCGCACGGGGTCGTCGCTCCGGCCCGCGCCGACCACGACCACCCGCCCACCGCGTCGGACGGCGTCCCACGCGGCCCGGATCGTGCCGGACGACCCGACCGCGTCGATCGCGACGTCGAAGCCCTCGCCGTCCGTCAGCGCGGCACCGTCGAGGTCCCCGGGCGCGGCGGTCGTCGTCGCGCCGAGCTCCGCGGCCAGGCGACGGCGGTCCGCGCTCGGGTCGACCGCCGCGATCGTGGTCGCACCCGCGATCCGGGCGCCCTGTACGGCGTTGAGCCCGACCGCGCCGGCCCCGATCACCAGGACGGTCTCGCCCGGGGCGACGTGCGCGGTGTCGACGGCGGCACCGAAGCCGGTCGGGACGGCGCAGCCGAGCAGCGCACCGACGGTGAACGGCACGTCCTCGGGCAGCGGCACGAGCGCGGTCACGGGCAGGACGGTCTCCTCGGCGAGGGTCGCGGTGCCCATCCCGGCGACCACGTCCGCACCGCCGGCCGTCATCGCCGCGCCCTGCGCCGACGATCGGGGGCGGTTCCGGCAGATGTACGGTTCGCCGCGGCGGCACGCGGAGCAGTGGCCGCACCGGGGGACCCACGACACGACGACGCGGTCGCCGACGGCCACGGTGTCGACGTCCGGCCCGAGGGCGACGACCTCGCCCGCGCCCTCGTGCCCGAGGACGGCCGGGAGCCGCTGCCCGAACGCGCCCGCGGCCAGGGACAGGTCGGTGTGGCACAGGCCCGCGGCGCGGATCCGGACGACGACCTCGCCGGGGCCGGGCGCGCGGTGCTCGACGTCGTCGCGGACGACGAACGGACCACCGGCCTCGGTGACGACGGCGGCCCTCACGCGAGCGGGTCCTGCCCCGCCGCCGCTGGTGCGGCGGTGGTCGCGGTCGGATCGAGCACGGGGTCGCCGAGCACGGCCTTCACCTCGAGGTACTCCTCGATCGCGAACGGCCCCATCTCGCGCCCCAGCCCCGACTGTCCGTACCCGCCGAACGGCGAGACCGGGAGGGCCGGGGTGCGGACGCCGTTCACCCGCACCTGACCGGCACGGATGCGTCGGGCGATCGCCGCCGCCCGGGCCTCGTCCGCCGACCAGACCTCGCTCGACAGGCCGTAGGGGGTGTCGTTCGCCATCCGGACCGCGTCGTCCTCGCCCGCGTGACCCTGCACGACGAGGACCGGACCGAACACCTCCTCGCGGACGATCTCGGCGTCCTCGGCGAGGTCGGTGACGATCGTCGGGCGCAGGAAGAACCCCGTGCCGTCGACGGCGGTGCCGCCCGTGGCGACCGTCGCCCCCGCGGCTCGTGCGGTGTCCACGAACCGGAGGACCTTCGCACGCTGCTCCGCCGACACGACCGGACCCATCGTCGTCCCGGGATCGAACGGGTCCCCGAGCACGTACGCGTCGGCGGACTCCGCCGCGATCCGGACCGCGTCGTGCAGCCGGTCCGCCGGCACGAGCAGCCGTGTCGGCGCGTTGCACTTCTGGCCCGCGTTCGTGAAGCAGTTGCGCACGGTGGTCCGCACCGCCAGGTCGAGGTCGGCGTCGTCGAGCACGACCGCGGGGGACTTGCCGCCGAGTTCGAGCGTCGCGCGCTTGATCCGCGACCCGGCGACGGCGCCGATGTGCCGACCGACGGCGAGCGAGCCGGTGAACGACACCATGTCCCACGTCTCGTCCTGGAGGAGCGCCTCGCCCGTCGTCGCGCCGGTCCCGGTGACGACGTCGAACACCCCGGCGGGCAGCCCCGCTCGGCGCCCGAGCTCGGCGAGGAACAGCGCGTTGAGCGGCGTGAGCTCGGCCGGCTTGAGCACGACCGTGCAGCCCGCGGCGAGTGCGGGCGCGAGCTTCGCCACGATCTGGTGGACGGGGAAGTTCCACGGCGTGATCGCGAGCACCACGCCGACCGGCTCGCGCACGACGGAGCTGCCCGAGGCGTCGCGGCTGTCCCAGGCGAGCTGCCGGGCGATCGCCGCCGTCGAGCGGAGCACCTTGACGGGCAGGTCGACCTGGACCGCGCGGGACTCCCGGATGGGCATGCCGATCTCGTGCGTCGCGAGCTCGGCGAGGGCGTCACCGTGCCGTTCGAGTTCCGCGGCGAGCGCGTCGAGGAGCCCGGCACGTCGGGACGGTGGCAGCGCGGCCCAGGCGGGCCAGGCCTCCCGGGCGTCGAGCAGTGCGCGGTGCGCGAGGTCGGCGGAGGCGTCGAGGACGGTGCCGATGATCCGTTCCGTCGCCGGGTCCACGACGTCGAGCGGGGCCTCGTCGTCGGGGGAGACCCAGCCGCCGCCGATGAACACGGAGCGGTCGGGGACGACGACCGCGTCGACGGGAGCGGCGGTGGTGCTGACACCGGTCTCGGGACTCATGCCGCGCCTCCCGTCCGGACCACACGCACCGGCACGCGGTCCCACCCGCGGAACAGGTTCACCCGCAGGCGTTCCGGCTCCCCGTCGAGCTCGAACCGGATCCCGCGGTCGAGCACGGCGCCGAAGAACGACCGGACCTCCGCCCGCGCCAGGTGTGACCCGAGGCAGAAGTGCGCGCCCCACCCGAAGCTCAGGTGGTCGTTCGGCGTGCGGTCGAGGCGGAATTCGTCCGGGTCCTCGAACACGGCGGGGTCACGGTTCGCGGCCGAGAACCACAGGACGACCTTGTCGCCCGCGGCGACGTCGCGCCCGTCGATGGTCAGGTCCTCGAGTGCGGTCCGGCGCATCGCGGCGACCGGGCTGACGTGGCGGAACATCTCCTCGACGGTCGTCGGCAGGAGGCCGCGGTCACGTTCCAGCCGCGCCCACGCGTCGTGCTCGTGGAGCGCCACCGTGCCGCCCGAGACGAGGTGCCGCGTGGTCTCGTTCCCGGCCGCCACGAGCACGATGTAGTACGCCGCCAGCTGGTTCCAGGTGAGCGGCTGCCCGGCCACGCTGCCGTTCGCCATGACGCTGATGAGGTCGTCCCGGGGGTCGGCGCGACGCTCCTCGGTGAGGCGCTGGAAGTACCCCATGACCTCGTCCCGCGCTTCGGCGAGGGCGTCGGCGTCGACCAGGTGGTCCGGGTCGGAGCTCGTCAACCGGTTCGTCCAGTCGACCATGCGGGGCGCGTCCGACGCGGGGACGCCGAGGACGCGGGACAGCACGAGCATCGGCAGGCGGGCGCTGATGCGTTCGACCAGGTCGAAGGTGCCGCGGGCCTCCGCCTCGTCGAGCAGGAGCGTCACGGCCTCGTCGATCATGGCCTGCCACTGCTGGATCTTCACGGCCCGCAGGTGCGGGATCGTGACCCGGCGCAGGGCGACGTGCTCCTGCCCGTCCATGTTGTGGAGGCTCTGCAGCGCGCCCTCCACCTTGCGGTCCAGGATCTGCGTGCCCTCGGCGCTCGTCAGCTGCGGCATCTCGCTCGCCGCGGCCTTGACATCGGCGTACCGAGTGAGCGCCCAGAAGCCCGGCCCGCGGTGCGACGGGGCGTTCCAGTGCACGGGGTCCTGCTCCCGGAGCGCGGCGAACACCGCCATCTCGCGGTCGTCCGCGAACGCGGTGAGGTCCATCAGGTCGACGCCCGCCGTCGGGCTCCCGATCGTCATGGTCGCCAACCGTAGTCGCGTCCGGCGACGAACTGGCTACTGTGGAACACCTTTCCGACCCCAGGAGCGCCGTGATGTCCTCCCCGTCCGAGCCGAGCGTCGAACCGCGGGACCGCGCGCTCGACGACGCCGTGTTCGCGCTCGACCACCACCACGGCGTCCCCGCCCGCGAGCTCACGGAGCTGCTCGGCGGCAAGGGCGCGGGCCTCGCCGAGATGACCGCGCTGGGACTCGCCGTGCCCCCGGGGTTCACGATCGCGCTGCCGGTCTTCCGTCGGTGGCGTCACGGTGGGTGGCCCTCCTCGCTCGACGCCGTCGTCGCGGCACACGTCGCGGCGCTCGGCGAGCGGATGGGCCGCCGGCTCGGCGACCCGGACGATCCGCTGCTGCTGTCCGTTCGGAGCGGCGCCGCCGTCTCGATGCCCGGGATGCTCGACACGGTCCTCGACCTCGGGCTCAACGACGACACCGTGCGGGGGCTCGCCCGGGTCACCGGGGACGACGCCTTCGCCGAGGACAGCCACCGGCGCTTCCTCCGGATGTACGCCACGATCGTCATGGGCGTGTCCGTCGAGGCGCTCGCCGACGCCGAGGACGCCCGCACGCTGCGACGACGGATCACCGAGCTCGCCGGGCGGCCCGTGCCGCACGACCCCGAGCAGCAGCTCCGCGAGGCGATCGCCGCGGTCTTCGCGTCGTGGGACAGCGAGCGTGCCCGCGCCTACCGCGCCCGCGACGGCATCGACGACGACGCCGGCACCGCCGTCACCGTGCAGGCCATGGTGTTCGGCAACCGCGGACCACGCTCCGGGACCGGCGTCGTGTTCACGCGCGATCCGGCCACCGGCGCGCCGGGCCCGTACGGCGACTACCTCGTCCGCGGCCAGGGCGAGGACGTCGTCGACGGCAGTGCGCACCCGGTGCCGGTCCGCGACCTCGCCGACCTCGACCCCCAGGTGTACGTCGACCTCATGGCCGCGCTGCGCCGTCTGGAGGCCCACTACCGCCACGTCTGCGACGTCGAGTTCACCGTCGAGGGGGGACGGCTCTGGTTCCTCCAGACCCGCGCCGGCAAGCTCAGTGCGGTCGCGGCCGTGCGTACCGCCGTCGACCTGGTGGACGACCCGGAGGTCGCGCTGACGCCCGAGGAGGCCGTGGCGCGCGTCCCGGAGGAGGTCCGGGAGCGGGCGCGGCGCGACCTCGAGACGGATGGTGCTGGTTCCGCCACGGAGCACGGTGACGACGCGCACGGTGCTGCCGCCGGCGAGACCCTGCTCGTGACCGGGCTCGGCGCGTCGCCCGGGATCGTCACCGGGGCGGTCGTGTTCTCGTCCGAGGCCGCGCTCGCCGCGGACGGCGACGTCGTGCTCGTGCGTCGTGAGACCAGCCCGAAGGACGTCGTCGGGATGTCCGCCGCGGTCGCGATCGTCACCTGCCGGGGCGGCCTGGCCAGTCACGCGGCCGTGGTCGCGCGGGGGTGGGGCGTCCCGGCCGTGGTCGGCGCCGGTGACCTCGTGCTCACGGGAGCCGAGGACGACGCGACTGCGACGGGCCCCTCCGGGGTGGTCGTCCGCGCTGGTGACCTCGTGACCGTCGACGGTGCCTCCGGTCGGGTCTGGGTCGGCTCGCCCGACGCGCGCGACGGGGCGGGGGCCCCCGTGCCTCCCGACCGGGGCGGCGACCGGGCCGCGGCTCTGCGCGCGCTCGAGCGGCTCGACACCTGGGCCGCCGGACGGTGACAGACTGCACCCATGACGGAGTACGTGGTCGACAACACCGGTGACGACCGCGCGCGGGGCGTGGACCTCGTGGACGGCGACCAGCCGCCGATCCGCCTGATCGTGCGGGGCGAGCTCCCGACGACCATCGAGCACGAGGGACGGACCTGGATCGCCACCGACGACGTCGACGAGGAGCCGGGAGCGCTGCCGATCGCGGTGTTCCGGCCCGCCGACTGACGACGGGGCGGGCGGGGACCGGAGCGCCTCCGCCCGGGGGACAACCGCCGCCGGCTGGCCGTGAGCGCGTCCCGGTCTCCCGCGTACCGTCGGGGTCCTCAGCCAGGAGGAGGAGACCCAGACATGACGGACCAGTACACGTTCCAGGACCCGAGCAAGCTCTACGCCGACAAGGTGCCCGACGAGCAGTACCTCGGCGGATCCGGCACCGATGCCGAGATGGCGGAGAACGTCCCCGCCGACCACGGTGAGGAGACCTACCGCGGCTCCGGTCGACTCGAGGGGCGCAAGGCCCTGATCACGGGCGGTGACTCGGGCATCGGCGCAGCCGTCGCGATCGCCTACGCGCGCGAGGGCGCCGACGTCGCGATCGGATACCTGCCCGAGGAGGAAGAGGACGCCAAGCGCATCATCGGCCTCATCCAGGACGCGGGCCGCAAGGCGGTCGCGCTGCCCGGCGACATCACGGACGCCGCGTTCTGCCGCGAGCTCGTGGCGAAGGCCGTCGACGAGCTCGGTGGGCTCGACATCCTCGTCAACAACGCGGGCAAGCAGCAGCACGTCGAGGACCTCACCGACCTGTCGGACGAGGAGTTCGACGCCACCTTCAAGACGAACGTCTACGCGATGTTCTGGATCACGAAGGCCGCGCTGCCGCACTTGCAGCCGGGCTCGACGATCATCAACACGACCTCGATCCAGGCGTACCAGCCGTCGCCGGCGCTCGTGCACTACGCCTCGACCAAGGGCGCGATCAACACGTTCTCCAAGGGGCTCGCGGGCCAGCTCGCGTCGAAGGGCATCCGCGTCAACGCGGTCGCTCCCGGCCCGATCTGGACGCCGCTGCAGCCGGCGGGCGGCCAGGCCCCCGAGAAGCTGCCCGAGGTCGGCGCCGAGACCCCGCTCGGACGCTGGGGTCAGCCGGCCGAGCTCGCGCCGGCCTTCGTGTTCCTGGCGAGTGGTGAGTCCTCGTTCGTCATCGGCGAGACGCTCCACGTGAACGGTGGCATGCCCACGCCGTGACGCCCGGGCCGGGCCGGGCCGGGCCCGGGCCCGGGTCCGGCCGTTCGGTCCGCCGGCCGAGCACCGCGACGAGATCGCAGAACACGCCGCTTCCCACCATCGGGAAGCGGCGTGTTCTGCGATCTGGGCGTTCCAAGTCCGGGCCGTCCGGGGCCGTCCGGGGGCGTCAGCGGGTGTCCGGGGCGGGGCGCATCCGCGCCATGCGCTGCAGCAGTTCACGTGCGGACAGCGCCGCGGCGAGCTCGACCTCGACCGGCTGGATGCCGAAGGCCCGCTCCATCTCGGCCCGGCGCGCCAGGTCGGCGACGGGTACCTCCGGACGCTGCGGCAGCTTCGCGACGGCCTCGGCCGCGGCCTCGAAGGCACCGGCCGGAGCGCCGAGGTGCTCCCACATGAGGCGGACGTCCCGAGCCACCTCGTCCGCGTGGCCACCGAGCTCGAACCCGGTGCTCGCCATCTGCGCGAGGCCCTGTGCCAGATCGTCGGGGGACATGGCGTCCATCCTCGCACCGCGATCCCAGCGCCGCGCCAGCGGTGTCCCGCCGGCCCGGTCCGTGCCGGCCCGGTCCCGACGGCGCGGTGCGCCGCCGGGACGTGGGTCAGCGCCGCCGGGACCGGGGGTCAGCGCTGCCGACGGAGGCCGTGACGCGGCGTCGCGGATCCGGCCGACTCGGGCGCGTCGACGGTGAGCCGACGGCGACGCGCCAGGGCGAGCACGGCGATCCCCGCCAGGAGCAGGGCCGAACCGAGCGCGATCGCCGGGCGGTCGTCCTGCCCGGTGAACGCGAGGGAGCCCGATGTGTCGGTCGCAGCGGCAGCAGCCGGTACGGCGCTCGCTCCGGCCGGGGACACGCTCGCGGTGCCGCCCGAGGGGGACGGCGTCGGCGTCGTGATCGGCGCGACGGCCACGGCGACGCCCTGCCCCATGCCGCCCGCGCTCGCCTGGATCATCTGTGCACCGGCGTCGGTCGTGGCGGTCGTGCCGTCGGCGGTGACGGTGGTGACGGCGGCCTCGTTCTGCTCGGTGCGGGACGGACCGTCCCCGTTCGCCGTGCGCTCGGAAGCCGCGATCTCGACCCGGTACTGGTCCGCGACGGTGAGTGTGGGCCAGGACACGGTCACGCTGGTGGTGGAGCAGGTGACCGGGATCCCCGACCCGGGAAGGTCGGCGATGTGCGTGTAGACGCCGTCGACGTAGGAACCCTCGGAGAGCTGCACCGTGGCGCAGTCGAACTGCCAGGTCTGTCCGGCGGGAACGGCGTCGGTGGTCGTGGCGGAGGCGAACGGGCCGTTCGGGGTGTCGATGTGCCAGACGACCGCGTCCGTCGGGTTCGTCCGGCCCTGGTCGGGCCGCGCCCACGTGCCGTACTTCGACGCGGCCGCCGGGTCACCCCAGGCCGGGCCGGTCGGCGTGATCGGCGTCGTGAACTGCCGCCCGTCACTCGTCGTCGAGGTGATCGGGGTGGTGACACCGCCCGGGGTCGTCGTGCCGTTGAAGTCCGACTGGACGTACGCCGTGCCGCAGGTGTCGCGGTGCGTGTCCACGTAGTTCGTGAACGTGAACGAGACGATCCACGGGGTGCTCGATGCGATCGTTGCCGTCGCCACCGTCGCGCCGGTGGCGGGGTCGTCGAGTTCGAAGCCCGTCGGCAGGTGACCCAGGTGGTCGCTCAACGTGAGGCCGAACGTGTCACCGGCGTGGGCGTCGGCGGGCGCGCACCAGTCGATGGACGTGCGGAGCTGACTGCCGAGCGCCGGCGCGGTCGGGCTGACGGTGACGTTCGTGATCGCGCCGGAGACCTCGGTGGCGTGGGCTGCGGGGCCGGCGGCCAGGACGAGGGCGCCCGCGACGGCGAGGGTGACACCGCCCACGATCGGGATCCGGACACGGCGGACGAGGGCATGCTTCGGGTACATGGTGCTCCTGGGATACGGGGTCGCGGGTTCGGGGCCCGCGTCGGGTGTGGTCATGCTACGTCGTCGCTCCCGATACCCCGAGGGCGCCGCCCCCCGGTTGTCCCCTGAAGAGAGGACCCCCGGACCGGGGGGTGCGGAAGAAACCTTCTGGGCGGTTTGATCGTGGGGACGGACACGACGTCCGCCAGACCGGACCAGGGTGCCAACGTCGTCCGCCCTCCCGTCTCCACGAAGGGGCATGATGCTCGACCACACCAACGCGGACACCGCGGCCGCTGCCGCCGCAGCCCAGACGCTCCACCTCCGCGTCATCATCGTCGACGGGGCCGTCGACCTGCTCCACGAGGTGCCCTTCCACGAGGCCCGTCCGGACGCCGTCGCCGCCCGCATCGGCATCTCGCTCGAAGAGCTCCACCAGCACTTCCCGTCGTGGGACGGCCTCGTGCTCGCCGCCGTCGACCGGTGGAACGGCCAGCGCACCGAAGCCATCGAGCACACCCTCGGCGACGTCAGCACCGTCGAGTTCCTCCGCGCGATGGTGGCGTCGAACGTCCGGCAGCCCGCGCTCATGCGCCTGCTCGTCGCCCTCGCGAGCGTCGCGAGCGACTGCACGCACCCCATGGCCCCCTACCTGCAGTCGCGGTACCAGCTGTTCGTCACGCAGATCCGCCGCGGTCTCGAGCACGACGTCGCCGTCGGTCGTGCACCGCACACCATGGACCCCCGTCGCGGCGCGGAGCAGCTCATCGCCCTCTACGAGGGCCTGCAGCTGCAGGCCCTGCTCCGGCAGGACCTCGACCTGATGTCGGCGTTCGACCGGGCGGCCTCCCGCCTCGAGCGCGGTTGGGAGGAGCGGTACCAGGTGCGCGCTCCGCTCACGCCGTCGACGTGGGTCGACGACGCCTGGTCGCTCTGAGTCACGGCGAACGCCGCCCGGACCGCCCTGGGCCGTCGCGCTGACGTGCGCCGTCAGACCGCGACGCTGAGGCAGCGGCGGAGACCGCGGAGACCGCTCCGGATCCGCGTCTTCGCGGTGCCGACCGGGACGCTCAACCGGTCGGCGACCTCCAGGTCCGTGAGCCCGTCGCGGTACCGCAACAGCACGGCGGATCGCTGGTGCGGCGTGAGGCCGGCGAGCGCGTTCCGCACCGCGACCCACTCGGCCAGCACGTCCAACCGCTCGGCGGCGTCGTGGTCGACCGGCTCGAAGTCCCGCATCCCGACGCGGATCTCCCGCTGTCGGGTGCGCTCGATGGACCGGACCCGGTCGACGGCGCGGCGGTGGGTGAGGGTCTGGAGCCAGCTCGTCGCCGAAGCGCGCGCGGGGTCGTACGGTGTCGTGTCGTCGGACCAGACGTCGAGGAGGACGTCGTGCACGACCTCCTCGGCCTGGGCGTGGTCGACGAGCGTCCGGCGGGCGAACGACACGAGGCGCGGCGTCAGCCGGACGTAGAGCTGGTGGAAGGCCTCGCGGTCGCCGCCGCAGACGGCGATGAGCAGCGCGTCATCGCTCGTCGTGGCGGGGTCGGTGGTCGGTCGACGGTGCAGCATCTCGGGTCCGTCTCGGGTGTCGTGATCTCGGGTGGTCCTGTCGACGCTGACTCCGCCGACGGGGTACGACGGCTGCGTCTCGTCTACTCGTGCCTCCTGGACCGGCTCGGAGGCACCGTTCGGGCCGTGCTTCCCCGATGCGCCCCGAACTGGGTGTCCCGCTCGCGGCGGTCGTGGGTGGAATCTGGGTCCTACCCCTGATCCCCACCTGAGGAGAACCGTCGTGCTGTCCACCGTCTACACCAGTTCCGCGACGTACCCGTTCACGGATGACGACCTGGCGGTCCTGCTCCTGAACAGCCGCGCGAACAACGCCCGTGCCGGTCTGACCGGCGTCCTGCTGCACCAGGACGGGCAGTTCATGCAGGTGCTCGAGGGCCCCGACGACGCCGTGCGCGAGCGCTACGCGATCATCGCGTCGGACCCGCGGCACGGTGCGGTCCAGCTCGTCGCGCAGGAGTCGATCGCCGAGCGTCGGTTCCCGGCGTGGACCATGGGGTACCGCGCGGTCGTCGACACCGGCGCCGACGACCTGCCCGGGTTCGACGACTTCTTCAGCGCCCCCGCGGCCGGTCGGACGTCGGAGACCGCGGCGCGGGTGCAGGACCTCGTCGCGCAGCTCGGTGACGAGGACCCGACCGCGGCCTGAGCCCCGGCGCAGGAGGCGGATGTCGGCGATCCTCGGCGCGCCGTCCGCGGGACGACGATGATGAACGGGTCCGTTCCGGGCCTCGGGGCCCACGCGAGGAGGCCCCATGCAGCTGTACGCCGCCGATCCCGTCCGTCGTGTGCGGCAGCTGGTCGCCGACGTGGTCGCCCTCGTCGCGATCGTCCTGGCGGTCCTGCTCGGGCGCGCGGTCGGGGCGTCGATCGCCGCACTCGGTGACGTCGGTCGGCGCGTGCAGGACGCGGGTGAGGGTTTCCGCAGCACCATGTCGCGGGCGGCGGACCGCATCGCCGACCTGCCGTTCGCGGGCCGTGCCGTGAGCGCGCCGTTCCGGAACGCGAGTGACGCCGCACGGACCCTCGTCGCCGCGGGGCGCGACCAGCAGGAGGCAGCCCACCACGTCGCGGTCCTCGTCGGCGTCGTCGTGGCGGGCCTGCCCGTCCTCCTCGTCGTCGTCCTGTGGCTGCGCCGGCGGGGCGGCTTCGTGCGGCGGGCGGCCGCGGTCCGGGCGTTGCTGCGCACACCGCTCGGACTGGAAGCCCTCGCGGCACAGGCGTTGGCGCACGCGCACCCCGGCACGCTGCGTGCCGTGGAGCCCACCGTGGTCGAGCGGTGGCGGGCCGGGGAGCCCGACGCGGTCCGGGTCCTCGCCACACTCGCGCTCCGCGACGCCGGGGTGCCGCTCCGGCTCCTGCCGCGCTGACGTCGACCGGAGACGCAGGGAGTCAGTGCGATCCTGGTGTGTCCACAGGAAACGCACCGAGTCCCAGAAGGATCAATGCACCAGCTCCACAGCACCACCCGTTCCACCCGATTCGTGGTCGGCGCCGCGACCGCACTCGCAGCGGCCGCACTGCTCGCCGGCTGCAGCTCGAGCACCTCCGCCGGTTCCTCCGGCTCCACGTCGGCCTCCTCCGCATCGGGGTCGTCGTCCTCGTCGAAGCTGCCGGCGAACTTCCCGAAGGCCGTGCCCGTCGTCAAGGGCGACGTGATCGTCGCCCGCGGCAACGCCAGCGACGGCTGGAGCGCCACCGTCTCGCCGAAGGGCGGGAAGGGCTTCGCACAGGCGGGCCAGGCACTCGCGTCTGCCGGCTTCACCAAGCAGGGCGGCGGCACCGCCACGCAGGCGACCTACACCAGCGACCGCTACACCGTGAGCATCAGCACGCCCGGCTCGTCCGTGACGTACATCATCTCGACGCGCTGACGCGCTGACGCGCTGACGCGCTGACGCGCTGACGCGCTGACGCGCTGACGCGCTGACGCGCTGACGCGCTGACGCGCTGACGCGCTGACGCGCTGACGCGCTGACGCGCTGACGCGCTGACGCTCGATCGCGCCGACCGGATGGAGGCCCGGAGTGGCCTCCATCCGGTCCGCTTTGCGCAACCCCCCGGACGGAGATCGCTAGACCGTCTAGCTTCATGTCATGTTGATCCCCAGCGTGTTCGACTTCGAGCCGGACCGCCTCCGTAGCTACTCGGCGTCGCGCATCGACCGGCTCCTGCAGGAGCGGCCCGTCGAGTACCTGGCGCACCTGTCGGTGGCGCGGCAACTCGACACGTGGATCGCGCAGACGCTGGCGGACCCCGACCCGGACGACGAACGGTTCGACGCCGGGTTCGTTGCGGCCCTCCGCGCGGTCCGTGACTGCCTGCGCCAAGGGGACTTCACGCCGGGTGGCCTCCACGGCAGCCGCCCGAGGGACGGGGCCGGACCAGGCCCCGACCCCGACCCCGGCGCGGCGGCGGGCGGCACCCCCGGGACCTGAACCGCCCCCCCGCTGAGCGCAGTGACCGACGGCGCTCAGACCTCGCCGGCCCGAGCGCCCGCCCACAGGTCGATGCCGGCCGAGTCCACCGCGTGCTCGTCGATGGCGCGCAGCTCGTCCTCCGCGAAGGACAGGTGGTCGAGCGCCGCGACGTTCTGTTCGACCTGCTCGACCCGCGAGGCGCCGATCACGAGCGAGGTCACCCGCTCGTCGCGGAGGGCCCACGCGAGTGCGAGCTGGGCGAGGGACTGCCCCCGAGCGGCCGCGATGTCGTGCAGCGCCCGGAGGTGACCGACGACCTCGGGCGTGATGACCGAGGGGTCGAACGAGGTGCAGGCGGCGGCGCGGGTCCCCTCGGGCACGCCGTCGAGGTACTTGCCCGTGAGCAGGCCCTGCGCGAGCGCCGTGAACCCGATGACCCCGAACCCGAGCTCGTCCGCGGCGTCGAGGAGGCCCTCGGTCTCGATCCAGCGGTTGAGCATCGAGTACGACGGCTGGTGGATGAGCAGCGGGGTGCCGAGGTCGCGGAGGATCGCCGCCGCCTGACGGGTCCGCTCCGTGTCGTACGAGGAGATCCCGACGTAGAGCGCCTTGCCCTGCCGGACAGCCGTGTCGAGCGCGGTCATGGTCTCCTCGAGCGGCGTGGAGGCGTCGAGGCGGTGCGAGTAGAAGACGTCCACGTAGTCGAGGCCCATGCGCTGCAGCGACTGGTCGAGCGATGCGAGCACGTACTTCCGACTCCCGCCGCCCTGCCCGTACGGGCCCGGCCACATGTCCCAACCGGCCTTGGTCGAGATGACGAGCTCGTCCCGGTACGGGTGGAGGTCCTCCCGCATGATGCGGCCGAAGTTGATCTCCGCGGCGCCGTAGGGCGGCCCGTAGTTGTTCGCGAGGTCGTGGTGCGTGATCCCGAGGTCGAACGCCCGCCGGCTGATCGCGCGCTGGGTCTCAAACGGTCGGTCGTCACCGAAGTTGTGCCAGTACCCGAGTGAGAGCAGCGGCAGGTCGAGGCCGGACCGGCCGGTCCGGCGGAACGGCATCGAGTCGTAGCGGTCGTCACGGGCGACGTAGGTCATGGGGATGTGCCTCCGAGCGGGGTGGGGATCAGGGGTCCAGCCTCGCATGGAGGACGGTGGGGCGGGCCTCCGGACCGGTCAACGACACCTGTCGTGCACAGCGACAGGTGTAGTGTGACTGCCGGATCTTCCATCCGACCGCGACGCCGCGCCGACTCGATGACGGGGTGCCGATGGGCCACCACCAGCACAGAGAGCAGTCATCCATGCGCGCCGTCGTCTTCGAACAGTGGCAGACCTTCCCCTCGCTCACCGACGTGCCGAAGCCGGTCCCGGGACCGGGAGAGGTGCTCATCAAGGTCGCGGGCGCGGGCGCCTGCCACTCGGACGTCGCCGTCTACCGACACTTCTCCGAAGGCCAGCCCGGGGCGCAGGCGCCGGCGTTCACGCTCGGTCACGAGAACTCCGGTTGGGTCGAAGCAGTTGGCCCAGGAGTCGAGGGCTTCGCCGAGGGAGACGCCTACCTGGTGTACGGCCCGATCGGGTGCGGGCACTGCAGGGCCTGCTCGCGCGGGCAGGACACGTACTGCGAGAACGCCGCGACCATGCCGTACCTCGGCATCGGACTCGGCCGCGACGGCGGCATGGCCGAGTACGTCACGGTCCCCGCGCGGAACCTCGTACCGCTCGGGGACGCCGACCCCGTGCTCGCCGCGCCGCTCAGCGACGCCGCCCTGACGCCGTACCACGCGATCAAGAACAGCCTGCCGAACCTCGCGGGCGGGGGCCGCACCGCACTCGTCGTCGGGCTCGGCGGCCTCGGCCAGATCGCCGTGCAGATCCTCACCGCCCTCACCGGCGCGACCGTCATCGCGACGGACACCAAGGCGGACGCCATGACGCGTTCCGCCGAGCGCGGTGCGGTGACCGTCCCGGGAGGCCCGGATCAGGCCGCCAGGATCCGCGAGATCACGGGAGGCAAGGGCGTCGACGCCGCCTTCGACTTCGTCGGCGCGACGCCGACCATCGAGCTCGCTCAGGCGTCCATGGCGCAGGGAGGCCGGCTCACCGTCGTCGGGATCGCCGGTGGCGTCACGTCCTGGTCGTTCTTCTCGACGCCGTACGAGTCCACCTTGACGAACACCTACTGGGGCACGATCGAGGACCTCCACGAGGTCGTCGACATGTACCGAGCCGGTCAGATCGTGCCCGACGTGGAGCGCTTCGCGATGGACGACGCCCTGGAGGCCTACCGGCGGCTCGAGGCTGGCGAGCTGTCCGGGCGCGCGGTGGTCACGCCGAACGCCTGACGGAAGCGTGTCGGGAACTGCCGAACGCGACGCTCGTCCTGCTCGTGCTCCTGGTCCGCGACGAGGTCACTCAGGGCTCCCCGACGGTGTCGACCTGGCTTCTGGAACGGGGTCGCACCCGCTTCGAGGAGCCTGACCAGGGTGGGCCGGGAAACGCCGAGCAGGTCGGCGGCTTCGTGTGTCGTCAGCTGCATCCGCGACGGGATCACGGCCACCCCGTTGCCCGCGGCCAGGGTGTTCGCGACCTGTTCCACGACATCGAAGATCTCGGCCGGTAGGAGGCGTTCGCGGCCGTGTCGAACGACGCGCGGCGGGCCACACGTAGCCTGGATCGGTGCCGTCCTCCTCCCGGTCCTGTCCGTCCGTCACGCGCCCCGTCGCGATCGGTTCGGCGGACTGACGTGGCCGTCGACACCGCCGAGGACGTCCTCGGCGCACTCGCCCGCACCCCGGGCGACCTCGCCGCCGCTCGACGCGTCGCCCGCCGGTTCGCGACCCTCGGTGACGGCGAGGTGGGGGTGCTGCTCTGGAGCGAGGTCGAGGACGCACGGCTCGTGGCGGTGCTGCTGCTCGTCCAGCGGTTCCGGGACGGTGACGACGCGACCAGGTCGGTCGTGGTGGAGGACTACATGGCAGCGGCCCACAGCGAGCGCGTCGACAGCGACCTCCTCGTCGAGGTCAGTGCGGAACACATCGTGGGCGCGTGGCTCGCGGACCGTCCGCGTGGCCCGCTGTTCGCGCTCGCCAAGAGCGACGTCGTCTGGGAGCGGTGCATCGCGGTCACCGCGACCCTCGCGTTCGTCAAGCGTGGGGAGGCCGCGACCGCGCTCGACATCGTCGGCAGGCTCGTGCGGGAGCGGAACGAGCACGTGCGGCGTGCCGTGGCGCTCGTCCTGCGCGGGGTCGGCAAGTGGGCCTCGCACGACGAGCTCGTCGCGTTCCTCGAGTCGAACGCGAGCGGGATGGACCGTGCGCTGCTCAGTGCGGCGACGGAGCACCTGCCTGCGGCTGCGCAGGCGCGGTTCCGCCGGTAGGAGCGTCCGCGGGGTAGGTCCACGAACTACCGCGCTGCTGGAGGGTTCCGAGCACCCGGCGGATCCGTGGGAGCACGCGGCGCGTCTGGACCACGCTCCAGATGCCGAGGGCGACCCAGAGCACGACGAGCGCGATCCCGATGGGATCGGCGAACTGGGTCAGCAGCCAGACCGAGACGAGCGCGAGGACCGCGCAGAGCACCGGAGCCAACCACGCGGACCGTCGCTGCTGCCGCTCCCACCGCTCGAGCATCGGTGTCCAGGTGCTGGGATCGGCGTCATCGGGCACCTGGCCGGTCTTCAGGGAGCGTCGCATGGCGGAGAGGGCGCTCGTACCGCCCGCGCGCCGCCGGGCGATGCTGACCCGTACGGACAGCAGGGCTGTCAGCAGGACCGCGTAGACGGCGTCACCGATGAGCTGCGCGGGCCAGTCGGTGTGTCGCGGCGGGTCGACGAGGTCGATGCCACCACGGACGACGACGAGGACGACGAACATCACGACGGCCAACGCCCATATCGGCAGGTTGCGGAAGCGCTCGAGCATCACGGTCTCCTTCGGGTGGGATCGACCCGAGCTTGCCCCCGATCAGCATGAGTGATCCTCGTTGTACCCCCAACCAAGGACGTCCTCCCAGCCAGCAGTGGGCCGAGCGGATCCGCAGGGCGGGGGACACCCCCGGCTGGACGGGACCTGCACGGGTCGGACGTGGCAGGTGGCGGACGGGTAGCGATGGACCCGGCGCGGGAGGGGCCTCCCGGCCGACCGCTGCGGCACCGCCGCAGCCCGACGAGCTGGAGGAACCATGCGCGCACTCACCTGGCAGGGGACCGAGAAGGTCTCGGTCGAGACCGTCCCCGATCCCACGATCCAGGAGCCCACCGACGCGATCATCCGGATCACGTCGACGGCGATCTGCGGGTCCGACCTCCACCTGTACCGCGTGCTCGGGCCGTACATCGACAAGGGCGACGTGCTCGGCCACGAGCCCATGGGGATCGTCGAGGAGGTCGGTTCGGGCGTGACGAACCTCGCTCCGGGTGACCGCGTCGTGATCCCGTTCAACATCTCGTGCGGGCACTGCTGGATGTGCACGCACGGGCTGCAGTCGCAGTGCGAGACGACGCAGGTGAAGCAGTACGGCAGCGGTGCCGCGCTGTTCGGCTACACGAAGATGTACGGCCAGGTGCCGGGTGGGCAGGCGGAGTACCTCCGGGTGCCGCACGCCGACTACGGGCCGATCAAGGTCCCCGCGACCGGCCCCGACGACCAGTACCTGTTCCTCAGCGACATCCTCCCGACCGCGTGGCAGGGCGTGGCGTACGCCGACGTGCCCGAGGGCGGGACGCTCGCGGTGCTCGGGCTCGGCCCCGTCGGGCAGTTCGCGGCCCGGATTGGCAAGCACCTCGGGTACCGCGTGCTCGCCGTCGAGCCGGAGCTCGTCCGCCGCGAGATGGCGGCGAAGTACGGTGTCGAGACGTTCGACATGTCGGACGACGTGGTGGAGCACCTCGTGGATCTCACCGACGGACGCGGGCCGGACGGCGTCGTCGACGCCGTCGGTATGGAGGCCCACGGTGACGCCGTCGCCGGGTTCGCCCAGCGGGCGGCCGGGCTGCTGCCCGACAAGCTCGCGCAGAAGGCCATCGAGACCGCGGGCGTCGACCGGCTCGTCGCGGTGCACGCGGCGATCGACCTGGTCCGGCGCGGCGGCACGGTCTCGCTCAGCGGTGTCTACGGCGGAACGGCCGACCCGATGCCGATGATGACGCTGTTCGACAAGCAGATCACGGTCCGTGAGGGACAGTGCAACGTCCGCCGCTGGCTCGACGACCTCATGCCGCTCGTCGAGGACCCGTCCGACCCGCTCGGCACGCTCGACCTGACGACGCACCGCGTGTCCCTCGAGGACGCCCCGCACATGTACGAGGTGTTCCAGAAGAAGGAGGACGGCTGCGTCAAGGTCGTCCTGACCCCCGGCGCTCCGGCATGACCCGCGTCGCCGTCGTCGGCGCCACCGGCAACGTCGGCACGGCGCTGCTGCGCCGCCTGCAGGCCGAGGAGGCCGTGACCGGCATCGTCGGCATCGCCCGACGGATCCCGGACCGGTCGGCCGACCCGTACGCCGGGGTCGAGTGGCACAGCGTCGACGTCGGCGCCGACGGTGCCGTGGCGGCCCTGACGCCGCTCCTCGAGCACGTCGACGCCGTCGTCCACCTGGCTTGGGCGCTGCAGCCGACGCACGACATCCCGACGCAGTACCGCGTCAACGTCGAGGGGACGGCCGCCGTGCTCGAAGCGGCCGCCGCCGCGGGCGTGGGGCAGGTCGTCGTGGCGTCGTCGGTCGGCACCTACCGGGCTGCGGACAAGCGGCTGCGCGTGGACGAGTCCTGGCCGGTCGACGGCATGGCCACGGCGACGTACAGCATCCACAAGGCGCTCAACGAGGCGGCCCTCGACGAGTTCGCCGACACCCACCCCGACATCGTGGTCACCCGCCTGCGCCCGGGGTTGGTCTTCCAGCAGCCGGCGGCAGCGGAGATCCGGGGGCTGTTCCTCGGGCACCTCGTCCCCATGCGCGTCGTCCGCGCGGCCCGGTGGGCGGTGCTCCCGCTCCCGGGACCGTTCGTGTTCCAGGCGGTGCATGCCGACGACCTCGCCGACGCGTACTGGCGGACGATCGACCAGCGGGCCGCGGGAGCGTTCAACGTCGCCGCCGGGCCGGTGCTCACGCCACCGCGGCTCGCCGCGGTGCTCGGCATGCGTCGCGCCGTCCGGATCCCGCTCCGACTGCTCCGTGCCGTCGTCACCCTGACCTGGCACCTGCGGATCCAGCCGACAGACGCCGGTTGGATCGACATCGCGGCGAACGTGCCGATCATGCGGACCGACAAGGCGCGCGAGGAGCTGGGGTGGGAGCCGCAGCACACCGCGGTCGAGGCCTTCGCCGACCTCGTCGAGGGATTCCGGCAGGGCTCGTCCGTGCCCGCGTCGGGGCCGCTCCGCGGCTGAGGGACAGCGCGGGTGCCGCGACCGGTGACGCCTGGGAGGGGCTTGTCCCCCGTTCCCAGGAGCCATGACGGACCGGGTGTGGTGCGAGCACACTGTGGGCCGGACGACGCACACCGCGTCCGACCCGGGACGGCCCGGACGGGCCCGAGGAGGAACCCATGAGCAACGCCGATGACGGCCGCCAGACGACACCGGCGGTCCCACTCACCAACCCGAACGACGGCGAGCACGTCCCCGAGCACCGGGCGCCGGTGGACGACCGGGGTCCCGCCGACGACGGGGCCGACCTGAACGACCGTGCCGTGGCGCACGAGGACCGGGACCGTGCCCTGGCGCACGAGGACCGGGACCGCGCCGTGGCGCACGAGGACCGCGACCGTGCCGTGGCGCACGAGGACCGGGACCGTGCCGTGGCGCACGAGGACCGGGACCGTGCGCCCTTGACCCGGCAAGAGGTCGTCGGACGCCAGAAGGAGGAGTTCGGCGGCTTCAAGTTCGGATCGGCCTTCTTCGGGTGGCTCACCGCGATGGGCACGGCCGTCATCCTCACGGCGATCCTCGGTGCGATCGGTGCCGGACTCGGCCTCGGCATCACCGGCGGGAACGCGAACCAGGTCGGGAAGGCCGCCACGTCGAACGCCGGCACCGTCGGACTCATCGGCGCCATCGCGCTCGCCGTGATCCTGTTCGTCGCCTACTACTGCGGCGGGTACGTCGCCGGGCGCATGGCACGGTTCGACGGCGTCAAGCAGGGCCTCGCCGTCTGGTTCTGGGCCGTCGCCATCGCGATCGTCGCCGCGATCGTGGTCGCGATCGCCGGGACGCAGGCGAACTTCCTCCAGCAGGTGAACGCGTTCCCGCGGATCCCCGTGGACGAGGGCAGCCTCACCGTCACCGGGATCATCACCGTCGTGGTCGCCCTCGTCCTCAGCCTGGTCGGCGCGATCGTCGGCGGTCTCGCCGGGATGCACTACCACCGCAAGGTCGACCGCGTCGGGCTGGAGCGCCCCGTCGACTGACCGGTGACCGGCTGGGATGATCGGGGCATGCCCGAGCACCGCACCCGGCCGCCCCGACACGAGGACGTCGCCCCCGTCGAGCTCGAGCCCGGCGGGGGCGACGTCCTGCTCCCCGGCGATCTCCTCGAGGGGCGGGACATCCGTGACCTCGACGTCGTGGACCGTGCACTGACCGGACTCGTCGTCGAGGAGTGTCGCATCGGCACGCTGCGAGCCGGCGACGCGGACCTCGGCATGCTGCGTGTCCGGGACACCGTGGTGGACGTGCTCGACGCGCCCGTGTTCCGCACGCCACGGTCCACCTGGCGGTCCGTCGTGATCCGGTCCGGCCGGATCGGGTCGGCCGAGTGGTACGACTCGACGTTCGACGACGTCCGCGTCATCGGCGCCAAGCTCGGGTTCGTCAACCTGCGTGCCGCGACCCTCCGTGACGTCACGTTCGAGGACTGCACGATCGAGGAACTCGACCTCGGCGGCGTCGTGGCCGACCGCGTCGCGTTCCCGGGCTGTCGGATCCACGAGCTCTCCGCAGCGGGGTCCCGCCTCCGGGACGTCGACCTCCGAGGCGCCGACGTCGCGGTCGTCGCGGATGCGGCGGCGCTCCGCGGTGCGACCGTGTCCGAGGTTCAGTCCGCGTTGCTGGCGACCTCGTTCGCTCGCGCCCTCGGGGTCGTCGTGGACTGACCCGAGCGCCCCTGCCCGCTGCCCACGTGCTCGTACCGGCTGGCGACGCGGTCCGCGCCGGTGAGCCCGGCCTCCCGGATCGCGCTGGCGGAACGACCCGCTGCCCGCAGGAGCGCGTCGGCCGACGCGCCCATCGTCGCGAAGCGGTCCAGGGTCCCGACGGCCGCGCTCGCGGCGAAACCCTCGTGGTCGCCGAGGGCAGTCGTGACCTCGCGCACGCCCGCGAACTGCGCGACGAGCATGCGGGCCTCGAACGGCACGTCGATGCACGCCGGGAGCTGCCCGAGGGCGATCGCGCGGGTCAGGGCGTTCCGGCAGCGCCCGACCCAGCCGAGGTAGGGCGGGGGCATCCGTGTCGGGATGAGCGGCGCCTCACGTTGCAGGCGCATGGCCGCCCGCGCGATCACGTTCGACTCCTCCTGGATCGCGACGTGGACCGTCGACCGCGCCAGTTCGTCGAGGGGTGCGTCGAGGTCGACCGGGGCCGCGGCGAACACGCCGTTCTCGTACGCGATCGCGAACAGGTCGTCGACCAGGTCGGTCTTCGACGCGAAGTGGTAGCTCACGAGGCTCTTCGCGACGTCGGCGCGGGCGGCGACGGATGCGTACGAGGTGGCCTCGTACCCCCGTTCCTCGAACTCGGCGGCCGCCGCGAGCAGGATCGTCCACCGGGTGCGGCGTCGCTGGTCCTCGCGGATGCCCATGGGCAGAACGGTAGCGCGGCGACGGCTGCCGCGGCAGGGTCCCCCGAACTGGGTGGGCGCTCGGACGGGATCATCCCCACGGAGGATTGCCCTGGACGACCGTCCTGTGGAATCCTTCCAGGACACGCAGCGGCTCGACCCGAGAGCTGCGGGACCGCGTGGACGTACCAGTGGGGGGACGTCCACGGCGGTCGTGGTGCCCCGCCCCGCGCGCGCCGTCCGAGTGTTCGGTACGCGCGGGGACGGGTGTCGAGCGCGCCGGGTGAACCGTGGGGTGACGCCCCCGTCCTCGGGACGCGCGATCCGTGGCGGAGCCGCGCCGGGCCTCCCGGTCGTCACGGAGCATCGCTGCCGTGCGTCGTGCTGTGGATCCCTCCGGGCACGTCGGCACCGCGCCGTTCCGTCCGGACATCGAGGGGTTCCGGGGCATCGCGGTCGCACTCGTCGTCGCGGCCCACGTGCTGGGTCGACCGGTCGGCGGGTTCGTCGGGGTCGACGTGTTCTTCGTCGTCTCCGGGTTCGTCATCACGACGGGGTTGCTCCGGGAGGCCCGTGCGACCGGCACGGTCGACCTCGCCGCGTTCGCGCTCCGGCGGGCACGGCGCGTGCTGCCGGCCGCGGCGCTCACCGTGCTCGTCACGGTCGCCCTGGCCTGGGCCGTCGACCACCTGGCGCGGGCGAGCGCGGTCACGTGGGACGGCGTCGCCTCGATGCTCATGGTCCAGAACTGGCATCTCATCCGCGCCGCCACGGACTACTTCGGGGACAGCGGGGCGGCCTCGCCGCTGCAGCACTTCTGGTCTCTCGCGGTCGAGGAGCAGTTCTACGTGTTCTGGCCGTGGGTCGTCGTCGGCGCGGTCGCCCTCGGACGCCGCCGGTCCCGGCGTGCCGGTGTCCTCGCCGATCGCGGCACCAGCGAGCGGATCGTCGACCGAGTGCTGTCGATCGCACTCGGGGTGGGCTGCGCCGTGTCGTTCGCGATCGCCTGCTGGGAGACCCGGGCGAAGCCCGACTGGTCGTACTTCTCGTTCGAGTCACGCGCCTGGGAACTCGGTGTGGGAGCCGCCGCGGCGGTGGCCGAGCCACGCGTCGCCGCTCGGCTCCGTGTCGGCGCGGCGAGCGTGGTGACCGCGGCGGGGCTGGCCGCCGTGCTCCTGGCCGGGGCCGTCGACACCCCCAGCATGCCGTTCCCCGGACCGGCCGCCGCGCTCCCGGTCCTCGGCGCCGCGGGGGTGGTCCTCTGCGGCGCGACCGCAGCGCCGCGGGTGCTCGCGGCGCTCACCAACCCGGTCAGCCGAGCGGTCGGCCGTTGGTCCTACGCGCTCTACCTCTGGCACCTGCCGGTGTGGTCGTTCCTGCACGCCGTCGCACCACGCAGCCGAGCCGTCGTGCCCACGGTCGCCCTCGGGATCACCCTGGTGCTCGCCGTCCTCACCGTCCGGTTCGTCGAGCGGCCCTTCCGGTACGGGCGCACACGCCCCGGCCCCCGTCCCGGCACGCCCGGGAGGCCCGTGCGCGCCCAGTCGGGTCGGCTGCGGACCACCCGTGGCACGCTCGTCGTCGCACTCGCCTCCGCGCTCGTGCTCGCGCTGTCGGCCGCGCAGTTCGTCGCGCCGGGGCGCCTGACGGGCGTGGACGACCTGCCGGACCCGGGCCCGCAGCACGTGGCGTCCTTCCGATCCGCGACCGCGCTACAGCGGGCGGTGCGCGCGGCGGTCGACGACGGCGCGTGGGGCGCGACCGTCCCCGACCTGGACCAGGTGAGTGCGGCGGCCGCGGCGGCTCGACGGCTGCAGGCCGACGGATGTCTCAACGACCCCGTGGGGACGACGCCGAGCACGCTGACCGCTGCGGCGACCCGCTGCACGTTCTCCGACGGTCGCGCTGCGCGGACCCTGGTGGTGGTCGGCGACTCGATCGCCATCAGCTGGCTGCCGGGCATCGTCGACGCCGTCCGCGGTCGGGGCTGGCGTGTCGTCGGGATCGGCCTGGAGAGCTGCCCGGCATCGATCGTGACGACCACCGACGCGGGCCGCCGCCCCGCCTTCGCGACCTCGTGCGACGCCGCCCGGGAGGCCGCGCTCGCCGAGGTCCATCGGCTCCGGCCCGACCTGGTGGTCGCGTCCTCCGCCGCCGGCGGGTACGACCGGCAGCCGGCCGCCGCCCGGGGTCGTGTGTGGAGCGACGGCACGCGCCGCCTCGCCCGGCGCCTGACGGGCGACGGCGCCCGCGTCGTCCTGCTCGGGTCGCCACCGGAGGGGACGCCCGTCAGCGCCTGCGCGGTCCGGGTCGCCGGCCCGGGGACCTGCCTGTCGACGCCACCGGCGACGTGGGCACCGAAGCGAGCGGCCGAGCGGCGCGCGCTGGCGGACGTGCCGCGGGCCTCCTTCGTGGACACCGCCTCGTGGTTCTGCGATCGTGCGATGCGCTGCCCGGCGGCCGTCGGCGGGATCGTCGTGCGCGCCGACGGCGGGCACCTGACCGTGGCCTACTCCGTCGCCCTGGCTCGCGTGCTCCGTGCTGCGCTGATGCAGCAGAGCCGATGACGCCCGGACCGGCGGGGCGGTCAGGGAGCAGGGATACCGTCACGTGGAGCGGCATGAAAGCCTTTCACGTCCAGCGCTGCCGAAGGGTGACGTTCTCACCCACGGCCGGAGGTCGGCATGGCACGTCTCCCGTTCAGCACGAATCCCTCGCACGTCCTCGATCGGTCCGAGACCAGGAGCGGCGCGGCGACGGACGGGCGAGCGCGATGAAGCACCTCGTCCGCGGGCCGGTGTTCATCCTCGTGGCCGACGCCGTTGCTCGCACCGTGTGCGACTACGCCGATGCACTCGCTCGGAACGCCCGCACCGATCGCGTCGACGTCCCCACGTTCGACCGATGCGGCTGTGGGACGACCACGAGCGTGCACGTGGCGTCTGGCCGTCCGCTGCTCGTCCTCGACGCGGACGACGACGAACTCGGCGACGACCTCGACAACCCCTTCGCGGCAGACACGAGAGCGTTCGTCGCGGACATCACCGCCAGGACCGCAGCCCTGGCGGGCGGAGGGACGAGTTCACGCTGACCTGACCGTCGGGGGCGGGACCACGACGGCGAGGAGCGTGTCGGAGGGACGTCATGCTGCCGTCCGGCCGCGCGTCGGTCTCACCGTGGCCAGGCGCCCGGCCAGGTACATCAGGGCGCTGATGGCGGTGACGAAGAACCCGACGGGCCAATCGGTCACGTACGCGAGCGAGATCGCTCCCCACACCGCCGCGACCGCGAGCGCGGCCGACAGCGGGATCGCGGTCGCCGGCCGTCTGGTGACGAAGCGCGCGGCTGCGGGCGGTCCGACGAGGAGCGCGAACATCAGGAGCGCCCCGACGATGGGCACGCTCATCGTGGTCGCGCAGGCGAGGATGAGGCCGAACAGGATCGACATCGCCTGCGGTGAGACGCCGCGCGACGGCGCGGTGTCCGGCAGTGTCGATGCGAGGAGCAACGGCCGGTAGACGACGCCCAGGGTGATGAGGCAGACCGCCCCGAGGATGATCATGGGCGTGATCTCGAGGCTCGAGACACCGAGGATCTGGCCGAACAGGAGCGCGAACACCTCGGCGGAGTACTCGGTGGATCGGCTGAGGAACAGCGCTCCGAGGCCGAGCATCGAGACGAGGGTGAGCGCGGTGACCACGTCACTGCGAGCGCGCCGCCCGAGCGCCGAGATCATGAACGCGCCGCCGGCTGCGAACACGCCGAGTCCGATCAGTGGGTCGACGCCGATGAGCACGGCTCCTGCCGCTCCTGCGAATGCACCGTGGGGTACGGCGTGGGCGAGGAACGAGTTTCCTCGGAGGACGACGAAGAAGCCGACGATCCCGGCGATGAGGGCGACGATCGTCCCGGCGAGCCAGGCGTTGAGCATGAACGGTGCGAACATCAGGGCAGCACCTCCTCGGTGTCCTGCGCGCGGGACGAGCCGCGAACTGACCCGACGCGCGCCGGTTTCCACATCCGATGACGTCGCACTGCCACTCCGACGCGGATCGCGAGGTAGACGACGAGGATGATGGCGACGATGCAGAAGCTGACGGGCCAGTTGCCGTCGTGGCCCGCCCAGGAGTAGCTCTCGAAGGAGACGAAGCACCCCGCCCAGGTGCTGAGGACCGCGAGAGCGGCCGACACGAGGACCGCGGTCCCGAAGCGTCGGGTCAGCAGCAGCGCCGTCGCGGCGGGACCGATGAGGAGCGCGGTCGACAGAATGGCGCCGATCGTCAGTGACGACAGCTCCACCGCGAGGGCGAGCGCGACGAGGAACACGATGCCGGTGATGCGAACGGGGACACCGCGTGCTGCTGCCAGGCCGTGATCGAGCGATTCCATGAGCAGCCACCGGTACGTCGCCGCGACGAGGGCGAGGGCGACGACGCTGAGTCCGACCACGAGCGGGATGACGTCATGAGCGATGACGAAGAGGGATCCGAACAGCACGGACACGGCTGCGTTGCTCGAGCCGCCGATGGTGGTGCTCCAGTACAGGAACAGTGCCGTCAGACCGAGTCCGAAGCCGAAGACGATGCCGGTCGAGACGTCGCGACCCTGCAGACGACGGACGCCGATGAGCTCCATGAGCAGTGCTGCGAGGACGCCGGCACCGATGAACCCCCACACCTGGCTGATGCCGATGAGGAACGCTCCGGATCCGCCGACGGCTCCGAGGTCGGCGAGCGCGTGTCCCGCGAACGACTGGCCGCGCACGATCGTGAACACGCCGACGATCCCGGTGACCAGGGCGACGAAACCACCGACCACCAGTGCGGTGTGGATGGTGGGGCTGCCGAGGAATCCGCCGATCACCGAGGCGGGGGTCATGCGGGGGTTCCGTTCGGTCTCGACACCGACTCGAGGCCAGGGGACGCGAGGTCAGATGCGAGATCCCGGTCGTCCGCGAGCACCATCACCCGGCCTTCGGCCTCGATCACCCGGATCGGCCGACCGTACAGGCGCGAGAGGACGTCGCTCCGGACGACGGATCCGGGGTCGCCGGTGACGGCGCGGCCGTTCGCCAGGTACACCACGCGGTCCATCACCGGCATGAGGACGTTGATGTCGTGCGCGGTCATCACGATCGCGACGTCGCGATCACGGCGGAGCGTGTCCAGGAGACGGACGATGTCGTGGGCGCTGGCCGGATCGAGGTTCGCCAGGGGTTCGTCGAGGAGCAGCAGCGCCGGCTCGCTGATGAGTGCGTGCGCGAGGAGCACGCGCTGCTGCTGGCCTCCGGAGAGCTGTCCGATCCGCTGGTCGGCGAACGCGGCTGCGCCGACGGCGTGGAGGACCACGGTCACGCGTTCCTGCACCGCGCGACGACGGATCGGGAGGCCCAACCGCCCGCCGTCGAGACCGAGTGCGACGACGTCGCGTGCCCTGAGAGGCGTGTCGGGGTCGAGCGCGACCTTCTGGGGGAGGTACCCGATGCCGTGCGTGCTCGCCTTGCGTTCGGGTCGGCGCACGGCACCGTGGGTGGGTCGGAGGATGCCGAGCAGGACGCGCAGCAGCGTGGTCTTCCCCGCGCCGTTCGCGCCGATGAGTCCGACGAACTCACCGGGCTGCACGTCGAGGTCGACCCCGTCGAGGACGAGGGCCCCCGACATCACGACGCGGACGTCCCGGGCGGAGAGGACCCCGCCCGGGACGTCGCTGTCGGTCCGACCGGTCACAGCTTCTCGGTGGACGTGCCGTTGGTGAGCGCCTTCTGCAGCGCGGTCAACTCGGCTTCCATCCACTTCTGGTAGTGGTAGCCCGTCGGCATCGTCTCGTACACGCCGACGACGGGGATCCCGTTGTCGTGAGCGAGGGACAGGTAGTGCGAGGTGATCGAGTCGGTGACCTGCTGGTTGTAGAGGAACGCCTTGACGTGCTTGCCGGTGAACAGCGCGTCCTGCGCCGCCGAGTTCTGTGGGCTCGGGTCGGTGTCGTTCATGATCGCTGCCTGCAGGGACCAGGGTGTCTCGACGTCGACTCCGGCGGCCTGCAGCGCGTAGTCCGCGACGGGCTCCGTCACGGCGACGGGTGCGTTGGCGTGGGTCTGCTTGAACGACGCGAGCTGGTTCGTCCACGTCTCGAGCGACCGGTTGAACGTCGTCAGGTTGTCCTGGAAGTACTGCTTGTGCGAGGGCTGCAGCGCTCCGAGGTCGGCGGCGATGCGCTTGGCGACCGCCGGCATCGTCTTCGGGTCGTACCAGAGGTGCGGATTCCGCGTGCTGTCGGGAAGGCCGAGCACGTCCTGCGCGACGATGACCTTCCGGCTCGAGTTCGGCGACGCCTTGGCGAGCTTGGTCATGAAGTCGTCGTACCCGAGCCCGTTCTGGACGAGGATCTGGGCCGAGCTGAGCTCCTTCGCCACGCTCGCGCTGGCCTCGAAGGTGTGCGGGTCGGTGTTCGGGTTGCTCATGATCGCCTTGGCCGAGACGTACTTGCCCCCGATCTGTGCGGCGACGTCCGAGTACTCGTTCTCCGCGCCGACGACGACGATCTTGCCGTCGCTCCCCCCGCTCGCCGACTGCGAGCACCCGGTGAGAGCACCGGTCACGGCCAGGGCCGCGACGCCGAGCGCCGCCAATCTCTTGATGCGCACTGACATCCATCCAATCCAGGGACCGCGTCCCACCCGCGCGCTCTGTTGAGAACGCTTATCGATAGGTGCAGACTACGGCACGTTGGAGCGTGTTGGTAACGGGAGTCGTTCCCGATTGTTCCACGGACGGATGGTGTCGGTTGGTGTCGACGGAGTGGGCCGGGGATCGACCGCGCGGCCACCGGTATCGCGCGAGCGTCCTCGCCGCACTGGTCGAACATGGTGCGCCGGCGTCGGCACAGTCCGTGTTCGCGCGGATCCGTGCGCGTGGGGTACGGATCGGACTCTCGACGGTCTACCGGGAGCTCCACGCCCTGGCGCGTGAGCGAGCGCTGACCGAGGCGTACGTCGGCGGCGAGGTCCTGTACCGGCTCCCCGACCGGGACCTCCTGGTGTGCGACACGTGCGGGCGCACGAGCGAGGTCGCGGACCCACGACAGCACCCCGGACCATGCCTCGCGTTCTTCGAGGAGAATGCTGCGCTGACCATCCACGGGAGGTGCAGCGCCTGCTCGGTGCGCGGTTGAGCGAGACGTGGGTCGGCCCGAGGCGCCCTACGCTCCGACGCCGCGTGCGCGGCAGTCGTCGCACACCCCGAAGATGTCGACCACGTGGCGCACGCGGGAGAACCCGTGCTCAGCGGCGACCGTGTCGACCCAGTCCTCGATCGGTGCTTCGATCTCGACGGTGCGACCGCAGCTGACGCAGTACAGGTGATGGTGGTGGGCATCGCCGCAGAACCGGTACAGCTGGACGCCGGGCTCGGCCTGGAGGACGTCCGCCTCGCCGTTCACCGCCATGTCGCTGAGGTTGCGGTACACCGTGGCGAGGCCGACCGAGCTGCCGTCTGCGCGGAGGACCTCGTGCAGGTCCTGCGCGCTGATGAAGGACCGCACGCCTCGCAGCGCGTCGCGGATCGCCGTCTTCTGGGCGGTCTGCCGCTGGGGTTTCTTCCCCACGGGTGCTTCGGTCATGGACGCCTCTCGGGTCTCGGACGCTCGGTGGTGCTGAGGAGGCAGGGTCGCACGTGCAGCTGAACGGGCACTCACGCCGCGGCTTCGCCGACGTGCGTGAGCGCATCGCTGACGATGTGCGCGACGTGCTCGTCCCGGAATGAGTACACGGCGTTCCGCCCGATGCGCTCGACCTCCACGAGCCCGGCGAGTCGCAGGGTGCGGAGGTGCTGCGAGACCAGCGGTTGCGACAGCTCGGTCTGCGCAGCGAGCGACGACACGTCGCAGGGCGCCTCGATGAGGGCGACCAGCACCCGGAGGCGGGCCGGCGAGGAGAGGGCCTTGAAGAGTTCCGCCGCGATGCTCACTCGATGATCGGTCACCTGGCGATGTAAGCAGATGTGCATACCGACGGGCAACGCCCGGGGGTCCGGCGGGTTGGCCCTACCCCCGGGCGGAGGGTCTCAGTGCTCGTCGTAGTGGTCGCCGTGCTCGGCGTGCTTGTGGCCTTCGTGTACGTAGTCCACGTGGTCCTCGTGCCGCACTGCCTCGTGACCGCAGCCGTCCTCGTGGTGGTGCTCGGTGACGGTGTGCTCGGCGACGGTTTCCTGCTCGGTCATGGTGGTGCTCCTTCGATCAGTCGGTTGACGTGACCCCGACACTAGAGCAAGCATGCACGAGTAGCAATACGTGCACGGAAGATGATCAGGTCGCACTCACCCCTGGCGCCCCTTCCCGCGCGGGTTGAGCTTGTTGATGACGAACGTGCGACCTCGGCGGCGTACGACCTGCGCGCCCGGGAGCTGCTTCAGCGCCTTGAGTGAGTTCCTGACCTTCATGATCCTCCTACTGAGAACGTTTCTCACTAGAGTAGGGGCAATGGAGCCACGGAACGAACTCGGGTCTGCACATCCGGACGGCGCCGTCCTCCGGGTGACCTTGGTCAGCGGCCTGCGCGCCGCTGACCGACGACAGGTCAGCCGGCGACTGAGCGGAGCACCGCGCCGAGCACCGGTCGAGGTCGACGACGGTACCGAGGACAGCGGCGAGTTCGCCTTGGTCCTGGCCGACCGGATCCTGGAGTCGGCCCGAGCCGGTGCCACCGGTCGCTCCATCGTCGAGCTGGAGGAGGCCGCGGACGTGATGGAGATCGGGTTCGTGCTGGAGACCGAGTTCGAGAGCCGACGGGCGGAAGGGACCCCCGTGGAGCTACACGACCTGATGACGGTCGTGGCGGTGCAGGACATCGAGCGGTGGCTCCTGTCGCTCGCACCGTCCCCGCTGGACGACTACGTCACTGCGGAACGACTGGCCTCGCAGATCGAGTTCGCGACGGTGATCGTCCTCAGCGATGCGGACGACATCGGCCCCGCGTCCCTCCGCAGCGCCCTCGGCGTCCTCGAACAGCTCAACCCCGGTGCGGCCGTGGTCCGGAGCCCGAGCGCGATGTCCTCCCGACGGACGGGGGCGAGCGGGCGGTGGTGTGCTCGTCGACTCGGGGAACGGATGGGCTGGATGCACGCCCTCGCCGACCCGGCCACGCAGCCGGGACCCCGGTACGGCGTCGAGGCGATCGTGTTCCGTGATCCGCGCCCCTTCCACCCCGGACGGCTCTTCGACGCCGTCGACAAGCAGTTGACGCCCGGACGAGTCGGCCGGATCGCTCGATCGCGGGGCTTGGTCCAACTCGCGACCCGCGCCGACCAGATCGGGTCGTGGCGGAGCGCCGGCGACACCGTCGCGCTCGATCCGACCGGAATGTCCACCTGGGCACGGAATGCTCCTGCCGGACAGGAGCTGGTCCTCTTCGGGGAGGACCTCGATCGCCACCGGATCATCAGCACCCTCGACCGCAGCTTGGTCACGGACGCGGAACTCCTCGCGGGGCCGATGGAGTGGGCGACATACGACGACCCCTTCCCGGCATGGCCCACGGAACACCACCACTAGGGGGTCGTATGGCGCGCAGCGGAACCCGGTTCGGGGCGGTGATCACGCGGATGTTCGGCGGCCGCGTGCCGGGTCCGCCGCTGCCGGTACCTCCTCGTCCGGCCGGACTCGACGGTCCGCGACGGACGCCGGAGCATCACGGGAGCGCTCCGTCGACGACGCATCGGGTGCGGCTCGTCGTCGTGTCGAGCGAGCGACGACTCATCGAGGCCGAGAGCGCCGACGCCCGGGGCGCACTGTTGAGCGCGCTGGGACAAGTGCCCCTCGGGTTCTCGGTGGCCTCGGTCGAGGTCATCGAGGCCGCTGACGGGGTCGACGCGACGTGAGCCCCGACCGTCACCCGGCGTCGGCGCCGGAGGGGAGCGCGGCACACCAGTCGAGGGTCACGCCGTCGAGGCTCGCCTCGAGGGCGCCGGACGTGGCGTCGACGACGCTCACCAACGACGAGTCGGCCGTCCGCGTGGTGATCGCGAGGAACTGACCGTTCGGTGAGGGACAGACCGCGGTGACGCTGGCGTCGGACGGGATGTGGACCTGCAGGTCCGAGACGCGCTCCCCGTGGACGCGGACGAGTCGGGCGGCGATGGTCCCGTCCGCGCGGACGTCGCCGACGAGGCGGACGTAGGAGGAGCCCGTGAGCGCGACGATCCGCCCCAGGTACTGCGCCCTGGTGCTCGCGGCCGGTGCCGTGAGCGCGGCCCGGTCGCCGTCGGTCAGGTCGAGCCGGACGATGGCGTCCCCGGCCTCCACGACGGCGGTCGTGCCGGCTCCCACGAAGCCGTGGACGTACGTCGCGGACCCGAGCCGAGCCGCGTCGGTCCGTCCGCTCATGTCCACGAGCACGAGGCCGTCATCGGTCGTCCTGACGAGCGCGCTCTCGGTCCGCGGGACGTACGCCCACTGGCGCACCGTCATCGGGGTGGCACCCGTGGTGGGCCTCCCGTCCGCCGCGATCGCGGTCGGCATGTGCGTGCCGGTGAGGTCGACGTCGTAGAGCCCGACGTCCTGCGAGCGACCCGTCGTCGTGTCGGCGTACACGAAGCCGAACGACGCGCCGTCGTCGGCGGCGTGGAGCGCCGACGCGTGCCCCCGTGCGCTGGGCATGGTGATGTGCTCGACCGGGACGGCCGGGTCCTGCCGCCCGTCGGCGAGCGGCACGATGTCGATGCTCGAGGTGCCGTCGGCCGTGTCGCTGAGCACGACGAGGGACCGGGCGAGGCGTGCGAACCCGGTGATGCCGGTGCCCTGGAACACGGTGTCCGTGCCCCCGGTGGCGAGGCCACGGCTGACGATGCGATCGTGTGCACCGTTCGTGCCCGGGACGAGCGCGAGGACGTCGGTGGTGCCCGTGTGGATGGTCGTGCGCAGGTCGGACGTCGCGGCTTGCCCCGGCACCCGGACGTGCCGCACGACGACCGCGTAGGTGCGGTCGTACGCCAACGGGCCGTCGAACTGCACCGCGACCGTGTTCCCGCTCGAGGTCACCGTGTGCGCTGCGGCGGGGGACACGACGACGTCGGAGGGGGCGACCCGCTGCAGTGCCTGGTTCGCGGTGAGGATCAGGCGCTGCGCGGGACGGGAGACGAGGTCGGTCGCCGAGTACGACACGGAGCGGAGGCGCGGGCCCTGATGCGAGCCGACGATCGCCGCCAGGGCTCCGATCAGCGCGAGCACCGCGACGACCGCGACGAATCGGCGTCGGAGGGGGCGGCCGGGGGCAGGAGTACCGCGGACGTCAGTACTCATACGGATCCGATGGTCGCTGCACCTGCTCGACCGTGGCGGCGCGGATCACCAGCGGGACGTCGGACCCGGCGTCCGGGTTCGCCGCGAGCGCGCCGGACACCGTCACCCACTGGTTCGCCGCCGGCACGGATCCGTCCGTGACCACGCCCACGCCGACGGGCTGGGCGTCGACGGCACAACAGCTGATCACGAACCGGGTCAGCGTGAAGCCGCCGTCCGTGTCGGGCACGACGAACCCCGTGAGGCGGAGGCGCTTCCCGACGAGGGCGCTCGTGTCCGTCGTCTGACGGATGAGCGCGGCCCAGTCCTTCACGCCGTACTCCGACGTGTCGACGGAGCCGCTGCCGAGCAACGCGACGGCGCCGCCGGAGCCCGTGGCGGTCGAGAGGCTGCCCGAGTCGACGCTGCGCTGCTGGGCCGTCCGCGCCGACAGCGTCGTCGGCGGGAGCACGAACATCGCCGTGCTGATGCCGACCGTGACGACCACTGCGACGGCGACCGCCACGACGCGCAGGGACAGTGCAGCACCCCGCCCGCTGCTGCCGTCGGGCACGACCGTCACGTCGTCGCCGTGCCCATGCCCCCGTTCGAGGTGTGGGTGCGCTGTCTGCCATGCGACCGCCGACAGACCGGCCGCGGCGGCGACGACCGCGATGGCGGCGAGCGCCATCGTGAACACCCCGTACCGCGGATTGATGTAGAGGTCGAGATGACCGGCCGCTCCGAGCCAGAGTGTGGCGACGGCGAGCGCGAGCACCGAGCCGAGCCCGAACAGCACCCGTCGACGTTCAGACGAGGACATCCATCACCAATCCCACCGATGCGGCGAACAGCACGCAGATGACGGCGAGTGCGCCGATGAACCGGGTGCGGAAGGTGGTGCGGAGCAGCGCGATCATCTTGACGTCGATGATCGGCCCGATGAGCAGGAACGCCGTGATCGACCCGGGCAGGAACGTCGAGGCGAACGAGAGCGCGAAGAAGGCGTCGACGTTCGAGCAGAGCGACACCGTCATCGCCAACAGCATCATCGCCAGGACCGACAGCACCGGGTCGCTGCCGATCGCGATGAGCGTGCTCCGGGGCACCGCGACCTGGATCGCGGCGGCGACCGCTGCCCCGACGAACAGCGCGGGCATCATCGTCGCCGTCTCGCCGCCGAAGTGCGATGCGCTCTCCGCCCACCGGCTCCCACGCGCCTGCCCGCCGGCCTCCACACGGCACCGGGCCTCGAACGCGGGCACCAGGAGCTCGGAGGGTCGGCGGTGCGCTGCGACGACCCACCCGACGACGTTCGCCACGACGAAGCCGCCGATGATCCGGACGGGCAGGATCCATCCCGACCACCCGAACGCCTGCGCCGTGCTGACGATGACGAGCGGGTTGAGGATCGGCGCCGCGACGAGGAACGTCGTCGCCTCCGCTGGCGAGAACCCGCGCAGCATCAACCCTCGCGCCAGCGGGACGTTCCCGCACTCGCACACCGGGAAGAGCATGCCGATCAGGGAGATCACCGCCCGACGCGGGACCGGGCGTGCCGGCAGGACCCGTTCCAGCACGCCGTGCGGCACCCACACCTCGACGACGATGGACAGGAGGATCCCCAGCACCACGAACGGCAGCGACTCGACCACGACGCTGATCGCGAGCGTCAGGAAGTCCTGCAGCTCGTCGGGCAGCCCGGCCGTGCTGTCGCCGGTGGTGACCACCCGCGCGGCGAGGAGCGCACTGACGAGCACGAGCACGAGCGCGGGGCCCGAGCCGGCCCGGGACCGGGACCGCGACCGGGGGACGCGGACGGGGGAACTCGTCACCGGGTCAGGATAGGCAGGCGGGCCATCCCGGCTCGGCAGAACCGCGGGCGGGCCGGGCTCCGGCCGGCCCGGTGCTACCGCGACGTGGCCGGGTCGTGGTCGACGATCCGGTCGAGCCACTCGGCGAGCACGCCCCGTTCGGCCGACGAGAGTGCGCCGAGCTCGTCGATGGAGGCACGGAGGGTGATGGCGGCGGTCCGGACACCGGACGTGCCTCGGGGACCCTCGTCAGCCGGCTCCGGAGCCAGGACCTGCGTCATGACGGCGTCGAAGACGAAGTCGGCCAACCGCGGGTCGCGCTCGTCCGCCGGCTCGTCCAGGATGGCGAGCACGGCGCCCAAGCCGGCCGCGTGCATGAGCCGGACCGCGTCCCGCTCGCGCACCGCGAGCCTCCCGGCCGCGGCGACCCGACGGAGGCGCTCCTCGAGCAGCCGGATCCCGGCGGCGACCGCGGGGGAGTCCCGCCCTCGACGCGGGTCGCTCATGATCACGAACAGATCCGGGTTGGCGAGTCCGAACGCGATGGTCATCGCCCACCCCGCGCGGAGGTCCGCGACGGGGTCGACACCGGTGACCGCGTCGACGGCTGCGGCCTTCGTCGCGCTGAACGTGGTCATCGCGTGCTCGGCGACCGCGTCGAGCAACCCGTCCTTGTCGCCGAAGAGCCGGTAGATCGTCGGAGCCTGGACGCCAGCTCGCTCGGCCACCGCTCTCGTGGTGACAGCGACGGCGCCTTCGTCGTGCAGGAGCTCGGCGGCTGCGGTCACGATGCGCATCCGCACGTCGAGGCGGGGCTCGGGGGCGTCGTCCACGTATCGACGATAACGCGCCGTTGCTTCCGACGTGATCCTGTTGCTACGGTGGTGGTGTTTCCAATGATACGGACACAACGTTTCCATCGATACGAGAGGGATCCACCATGATCACCATCACCGGGGCGACCGGCGCCCTGAACGGCGCGACCGTCGACCACCTGCTCCAGCACCTCCCCGCGTCGGAACTGACCGTCGTCACGCGCGACCCGGCGAGGGCCGCACGCTTCGCCGAGCGCGGCGTGACGGTCCGCCAGGGCGACTACGACGATCCGGCGGGGCTGCCGGCGGCCTTCGCCGGCGCGGACCACTTGCTCCTGGTCTCGTCGAACGACCCGGCGGGCGACACGATCAGCCAACACCGGAACGCCGTGGAGGCAGCGATCACCGCCGGGGTCGGGCACGTGCTCTACACCAGCCATCAGGGTGCCGGAGCAGCGTCGCCGTTCGTGCCGGCGCGACACCACGCTGCGACCGAGGACATGCTCGCGTCGTCCGGGCTGCCCTGGACGTCGCTCCGGAACGGCTTCTACGCCCACAGCCTGCAGTGGCTCCTGGGACCGTGGCAGCGGACCGGCGTGGTGTCGATCCCGGCCGACGGTCCGGTGTCGTGGACCGCGCGCGAGGACGCGGCCGAGGCGGCCGCAGCGATCCTGCTGCTCGACGAACCCGTCGAGGGCCCCGTGACCATCACCGCTCCGGAGGCGCCGACGTTCGCCGACCTCACCCGGACCGCCTCGGACCTCGTCGGGAACGAGGTCCGGTTCGAGGTCGTCGATGACGACGTCTGGGTCGAGCGGGCCGTGGCCGGTGGACAGCAGGAGCCGATGGTGCGGTTCCTGCTCGGCATGTACCTGGCGGCGGAACAGGGGTGGTTCGCGGGGACGGACCCGATGCTCGGGGAGCTCCTGGGCCGCGCGCCGAGGTCCGCGCAGGACGTGCTCCGGGAGGTCGTCGCGGCGAACGGCTGACGCTCGTCACCGCGGCCGGCTGACGTCGGGCCGGCTCGCCCGACCGGGGTGTCGGTCGGCGCGCGCGGCCGCGTTCTCCTCATCATGTCCCTGCCGGCCGTTCCTCGCCAGACGCATCTTCGGCCGACTTGTGAGCCATTCTCGCCGGTGCCAGGTTCGTGCGCATGGACGACAACACCATCACCGCAACGACCTCCGGGTCGCTCAGCCGACGCGCACTCATCCTCGGGGCGGGCGGTCTCTCCCTCGCCACCGTGGCGGCCTTCGCCGGACCCGCTCAGCGGGCCTCCGCGGCCGCTCCCACCACCCCTGCCGACGTCATCACCCTCGCCAAGAGCTACGAGGGCAACACCCTCGCGCAGATGAACGCGATCTGGACATCGAAGTACGACACGAGCGCGGACTGGTGTGCCACGTTCGTCAGCTGGTGCCTCCGCGGGACCGACACCGGGTTCAGCCGCAGCTCCGAGGCGTTCTACGACCTCTGCACCCCCGTCTCCGCCGCGAACGTCCGCCAGGGGGACATCATCTGGTACTACGGAGTCGGTCACATCGGACTGGTCCGCTCCCACAGCGACGGACACATCCGCACCGTCGAGGGGAACGCCGGCACGGGCACCGCTTCCACCAACCACGTGAAGCTGTACGAGGACCCGTGGGACAGCACCGGCAAGTACAAGTTCGCTCGGCCGAAGTACTGATCCCGCTCGCACCGGGCCTCGTCGCCGCTCGGTGCGCGAGGACGGGAGGGCCCAGGACGGACGCCATCCGTCCGGGCAGGCCATGATCGGGACCATGTCCGACATCGACGTCACCAAGCACGCGCTCGTCGTCCGCGGCGGCTGGCCCGGCCACCATCCCGTCGCGGCGACGGACGCGTTCCTCCCGTTCCTCCGCGACACGGGGTACGAGGTGCGGATCGAGGACGACCCGGAGGTCTACGCCGACGAGTCCGTGATGACTGCGGTCGACCTCGTCCTGCAGTGCGTGTCGATGGGCACCGCGAGTGACGCGGCCGTCCGGGGCCTCGCCGCCGCCGTCGAGCGGGGCACGGGATTGGCGGGCTGGCACGGCGGCGTCGTGGACTCCTTCCGGGCGAGCGCCGACTACCTGCACCTCGTCGGCGGGCAGTTCGCCACGCACCCGGGCAAACCGGTCGCTGATCGGCGGGACGACGGCGCCGACTTCTTCATCGAGCACCAGATCGTCATCGCGCCGGATCGCCGGGACCACCCGATCGTCGCCGGGCTCGACGACTTCACGCTGACCACCGAGCAGTACTGGGTGCTGACCGATGGCTCCTCGGACGTGCTCGCCACGACGACCCTGGCGGCCCGGCCGGGCGACCCGTGGCACCGACCGGTGACGTGTCCCGCGGTGTGGACCCGCGAGTGGGGCGCCGGACGGGTGTTCGTCGCGACACCGGGCCACGACCCCGAGGTCCTCGCGCACCCCAGCGTCCGGACCATCGTCGAGCGCGGCATCCGGTGGGCGAGCCGGTGACGAACGGGCGGCGGCAGGGAGCGGTCAGGCCCCGTCCTCGTCCCGCGGCGTGACCTCGGCATGGTCGTCCGCCCGGCTCTCCTGCTTGAGGATCCGCAGCGACGCGCCGAGGCCCTTCGCGAGCGCAGGCAGCCGGGTGGCGCCGAACAGCAGGACCACCACGCCGACGATGATGAGCAGGTGGAGTCCCGTGAGGCCCATGAACACAGGCGTTCCCTTCCGGTCAGCGGACGCGGCGGTCGCGCCGGGTCCTGCACGACGGTAGGTCCGCCCTGGGGCCGCACCTGGCGTTCCGCCGGGGGTCCGGGCGTCAGCAGCAGGCGATCACCCGCCCGGTCACCGCCGTCGGCAGCCGCCCGCTCGGCCGTCTCACCCGCCACGCGCGGCTCGCGCCCGGGGAATGCACCGACGGGCGACACGTTGCCCCAGGCACGGACGGTGCACCAGGAGTACACCGGACCGCGGTACCCCCGGGGCGTCCGTCGACGACGGAGCACCCGGACCGTCGACGAGAGGGAGAACCCCCGAGCATGACCACCGCAACCGACTCGAACCGCCCCGCCGCAGCGAGCGGCACCTTCCGCATCGGCGGTGACCTCGAGGTGCACCGCCTCGGCTACGGCACGATGCAGCTGACCGGCCCCGGCGTCTGGGGACCGCCGAAGGACCACGACGAGGCGATCCGCGTCCTCAAGCGCTCCGTGGAACTCGGGGTCGACTTCTTCGACACGGCGGACAGCTACGGTCCGTACGTCGCCGAGGAGCTCCTCCGCGAGGCCCTGCACCCCTACGGGGACGACATCGTCATCGCCACGAAGGCCGGCCTCACCCGGACCGGCCCGAACGAGTGGCCGCCGGTCGGTCGCCCGGAGTACCTGCGCCAGGAGGCCGAGATGAGCCTCCGCCGCCTCGGCCTCGAGCGCATCGACCTCTTCCAGCTGCACCGCATCGACCCGAAGGTCCCGCTCGAGGACCAGATCGGCGAGCTGGCGAAGCTCCAGGACGAGGGCAAGATCCGTCACATCGGCCTCAGCGAGGTCAGTGTCGACGAGGTGAAGGCGGCGCAGGAGATCGCCACGATCGTCACCGTGCAGAACCTGTACAACCTGTCGAACCGGTCCTCCGAGGAACTGCTCGACTGGTCGGAGGAGCAGGGCATCGGGTTCATCCCGTGGTTCCCGCTGGCGACCGGGCAGCTCTCGGGCGAGGGCAGCCCGCTGTCCGAGCTCGCGAAGCAGCACGACGCCACCCCGTCGCAGCTCGCGCTCGCGTGGCTGCTCAAGCGCTCGCCGGTGATGCTGCCGATCCCGGGCACGTCGAGCGTCGCCCACCTCGAGGACAACCTCGCGGGCGCGCTCATCGACCTGACGGACGACGAGTTCGAGGCCCTCTCGAAGGCCGGCGCGTAAGCGCGCTCCGCTCCAGGACGACGGACGGGAGGGACGGTGGCGGCTCGCCCCGTCCCTCCCGTCCGTCGTCCTGGCCCGGATCACTGCGTCACCCGTCGGGTGAACCGGTGGATGAGCGGCGGGGCGTGCCGAGCCGCCGTGGCGTGCGCCCGGACGCCGCGTGGCGCGCCGTCCGCTAGACACGTCCCGCCGGCGCGGAGGGCGCTGCAGCGTCGATGCCCGGCGGGGGAGCCGGGGACGGAGGGGGACGACATGGTGGACACGGACACGGACACGGACACGGACGCGGACGCCGTCACCGCGACCCGCAGACGACCTGAGCCCGGACGACGTCGGCTCCTCCTCGGGGCCGCCTGGGGCCTCCCCGCCATCGGCGTCGTCGTCGCGACGCCGGCCCACGCGTCGAGCCCGGCGCACACGCTCGACGTCATGGTCCCCGAGCCGACCACCCGCCCGACCGGAGCCGACCTGAGCGACGTGGCGCTGCGACTCACCCGCGAGGGCGTCCCGGTCGAAGCCGAGGTGCTCGCCGTGGTCGAGGGCGCCGGGCCCACGTTCGAGGACGGCGCCACCATCCGGACGCTCCGGACCGACGCGGCCGGCATGGCACGCTGCGCCGGTCTCGGCGCGGGGACCGTGCCCGGCGTCTTCGCGGTCGTCGGACGGCACACGGCGTCCGGCTCGACCGGTCGGGGCGTGTTCACGGTGGTCGAACCGCCGCGCCCGCGCCCGTTCGTGCTCCGCGACGACGCGAACGGCGTCCACGTCGCGATCGGGCCCGACGGCGTCGTCGCCGCACGGGGGCCCCTCGCGGACGCCCTGGCGGCAGCGGCGTGCTTCCGGTTCCCGTTCGACCCGGGGCCGGTCGCCGACGCGATCGGGTCGATCCACGACGACGCCGGACGCTGCCTCACGCGCATGCGCCCGTCGAGCCCGTGGGCGAACCCGGTCGTCGACCTGCGGGACCCGGACGGCAGCGCGGACCAGACCTGGCACGTCGGGGCCGACGGGACCGCGTCGATCGGTGCTCCCGGCGCCGACGAGGTGTTCCTCGCGGACGCGGGCGGCGTGCGACTGACGGTCGTGCCGGCGGGTCGACCCGGCGTGCTCCGCATCGTGCTGCCGTGAGGCGCCTTCCCCGTCGTCTCCGGCCGCCCCAGCGGCTCCGGCTCCTGGGGGTGCTCCCGAGGCGTGGGGAGTAGCAAGGCCACGACGCCGGAGGCGCACGGACGGAGGGTCGACATGGATGAACACGACCTGCTCGCGCGGTGCTGGGCACCCGCGGTCGCGGACGCGCGCTCGGGGACGGACGCGCTCGGCGCGCTCCCCGTCGCCGAGCGCATCCGGGCGGTCGCCCGGGCCGGGTTCTCCGGGATCGGGTTGGGACTCGAGGACCTCCACGAGACGCGCGTCACGATCGGCCTGGAGGCACTGCGCCGGGTCCTCGACGACGTCGGCCTGGTCTGGGTCCAGCTCGGGACGCTCGAGGACTGGTGGACGACGGGGGACCGACGCGCCGTGAGCGACCTGGACCGGATGGTCGTGCTCGAGGCGGCGGCCGCGCTCGGGGCGGCGCAGATCGTCGTCGCCGCGGACACGACGACGCCCATGACCTCCCCCACCACGATGGCCGACGACTGGCTCGCCCTCGCCGCACAGGCGGAGCAGGTCGGGGCGCAGGTCGTGCTGTCGGCAGCCCCGACGTCGAACCTCGGCACCACGGAACGTGCGGCGCGGTTCGTCCAGCAGGCGGGGCACCCGAACGGTGGCCTCGTGCTCGACATCGCCCACGCCGTCGCCGGCGGCTCCACCGTCGCGTCCCTCCGCGCCGCCATCGACCCCGCGTTCCTGTTCGCCGTCGAGCTCTCGGACGCCGCCGGCCCCGATTCGGTGTCGACATGGGCCGGAGACCGACGCGCGCTCCCCGGTGGCGGCCTGGGGGACCTCCCGGCGCTCGTGCACGTCGCCCGCGAGCTCGGCCACGGTGAGCCCTGGGGCGTCGAGGTCCGGACCGCGGTGACCGACGGCATGTCCGCGGCGGACGCCCTGCGGACGGCGGCCGCGGCGAGCCGGGCGGTCCTCGACGCGGCCGACGCGATCGGGGCGCCCGCCGCGCCACCGATGCCCTCGTCGTCCGCGCCCGCCTCGGCGGTGGACGCCGACCTGCCGTACACACCGATCTGACGCGGGCGCGCTCGTCCGACGCGCCCGAGCGCGCCGACACGGGCACGGCCGTGTCGGCCCGCGTAGCGTCGACGGGGATCCAGACCGACGATCAGGAGGCCCACATGAGCGACGACCAGCACCCCGCCGAGCAGGCCGACGAGCGCCCGCTGCAGCGGAGCCAGGACGCCATCGACGACGCGAAGCACTTCGTCGCCGAACGGCTGGAGCCCACCGAGGACGACCAGACCGGCGACGACTCGGGACTGCCGGTGACCGGTGGCGGTGCCGCTGCGGAGGAACCCGCTCCCGGCGCCTGACCCGTCAGGACTCGCGGACCACGTCCCCGGGGTCCTTGTCCGTCCGCCATCCCCGCCACGAGGGCTGCCGCAGCCGGTCGCCGTTCGTCCACTCCGCGAACTCGACCTCGCCGACCCGGACGGGATCGACCCATCGAGCATCCCGGGCGTCCGCCCGGGGGACGTCGGCGAAGGGCGGGTCGGCCCGGGCCAGGGGGCCGAGGACCGCCTCGATCTCGTCGAGGTCGCGGTCCCGGAACCCGGTGCCCACCTTGCCGACGTAGCGCAGGCGGTCCCCGTCGGGGATCCCGAGGAGGAGCGAGCCCACCCCGCCCGCGCGGCGTCCGGTGCCGGGCTTCCAACCGCCGACCACGACCTCCTGCGTGGCGTGGTGCTTGATCTTCACCCAGGCATCGGAGCGGCGGCCGGTCGAGTAGCGGGAGTCGCGTCGTTTGGCGACCACGCCCTCCAGGCCGCGGCGACGGCTCTCGTCCATGGCGTCCTCGAGCGTTCCGTCGGCGGCCGGGGGGACGTCGATCGGGCCCCCGGGCTCGACGACGGTGGCCAGTGCCTCCCGGCGGTGGTCGTACGGAACGCGCGTCAGGTCGTGCCCGTCCGCCTCGAGCACGTCGAACACCTCGAACCGCACCGGGGTGGTGCGCATCCCGTGCTCGACGTCCCGGGCGCGCGACAGCCCCATGCGGTTCTGGAGGTCGCTGAAGTCCGGGCGGCCACGGTCGTCCAGTGCGACGATCTCGCCGTCGAGGACCGCGTCGACCCCGACCTGGTCGGCGAGGGCACGGAGCTCGGGGTACTGGCTCGTCAGGTCGTTCCCGTTCCGGCTGGTCAGGCGGACGTGTCCGTCGCGGACCTCGGCGATCGCACGGATGCCGTCCCACTTCATCTCGAAGGCCCACCGGTCCGGCGTGAGCGCGCCCGGGGTCTTCGCCGGGCTCGCGAGCATCGGACGGAACCGCTCGGTCGCGTCGGTGTCCGCTGGCGGCGCCGTCGCCGCGGGCGGTCGGGAGGACCGGGGGGACTCCGGTGCGGACGTCGCCCCCACCGCGGCGTCGCCGTGGTCGAGCCCCTCGGGCTGCTGCTTCGTCCGGTGGATCAGCCAGTTCCGTTCGTCCCCGCCGCGCCCGCGGGTGTGCAGGAGCGCGAGTCGGCGGGTGCCGCGGCCGACGCCGTGCAGGGTGACGATGACCTCCTGGCCCTCGCGCCACTTCTCGAGCTCGTACGTGCCGTGGTCCCAGATGGTGACGCTGCCGCCGCCGTACTCGCCCTTCGGGATCGTGCCCTCGAAGCCCCCGTACTCGAGCGGGTGGTCCTCGGTCTGCACGGCCAGGTGGTTCTGGCCCGGGTCCTCGGGCTCGCCCTTCGGCAGGGACCAGCTGACGAGCACGCCGTCGTGCTCGAGTCGGAAGTCGTAGTGGAGCCGGCTCGCGTGGTGTTCCTGGATGACGAACGTCGGCCGACCGTCGGTGCGGACGGTCGGGGCGCCCTGCGGCACGGGCTCCGGCGTCCGGGAGGCGTCGCGCATCGAGCGGTAGGTGGCGAGGCGGTCCGGTGCCGCGCCTCTCGGCTGCTCGGTCCGGTGCGCGCGGTTCGGCTCGTCCTCCTTGAACGAGCCGTCCGGGTTCCGGTTGCTCTCCCAGTGGCCGTGGTCGGGCCTCCCGACCGCGAGTGCGGCGGCGGCGACCGGGTGCAGGGGGTCGCCGATGGTGTGGAGGCGCTCGACGACCTCGGCCATCGTCAGGTGCCGGAGGTCGGGGTCGTCGAGCTCGTCCCAGGTGCGGGGCGCGGCCACCGTCGGCTGGGCGCGGCCACGGAGCGAGTACGGGGCGATGGTGGTCTTGTTGCCGTTGTTCTGCGACCAGTCGACGAACACCTTGCCGTTCCGGGCAGCGCGGGACATCTGCGACAGCACGAGGTCCGGCATGTCCTGTTCGAGTGCGCGGGCGAGTTCGTGCGCCACCTCGCTGACCTGCGCGGACGTCGACGAGCCGTCGAGCGCTGCGTACAGGTGGATCCCCTTGCTGCCGCTCGTGACGGGCATCGGTTCGAGGCCGGCACCGTGCAGGAGCTCCCGGGCCGCGTGCGCCACCTCGACGCATTCGCGGAGGCCCACACCCTCGCCCGGGTCGAGGTCGAGGACCAGCCGGTCCGGGCGCATGGGCGTGCCGTCGGCGTCGAATCGCCACTGCGGCACGTGGAGTTCGAGGGCGGCCTGCTGGGCGACCCAGGTCAGGGTCGCGACGTCGTCGAGCAGCGGGTACTCGATGTCGTGGTCCTTGTGGTGGACGACCCGGTGGCGGATCCAGTCCGGGGCGCTGTCAGGCAGGTTCTTCTCGAAGAACACGGGGCCCTCGACGCCGTTCGCCCAACGCTTCCGGGTCAGCGGGCGGTCCTTCGCGTGCGGGATCATCCACGGCGCCACCTCGACGTAGTAGGCGATGACCTCGCCCTTCGTCGTCCCCGTCTCCGGGTAGAGCACCTTGTCCAGGTTCGTCAGCGTGATGCGGCGGTCGCCGACCGTGATCGTCCGGCCGCGCGTCGTCGTCCCGGCCATCGCTACAGCGCCATGCCCGTCGCCCCCGCGATCGTCAGCGTCGACCCGGACGTGTAGCTCGACTCGGGGCCGGCCAGGTGCACGTACGCCGCTCCGAGCTCGACCGGTTGGCCCGGCCGCCCGAACGGTGTGCCCTCGCCGTAGTGCTCGATCTCGGCGCTGTCGTACGACGCGGGCTGCAACGGGGTCCAGATCGGCCCGGGGACGATGCAGTTCGCGCGGATGCCCTTGCTCGCGAGCTGACCGGCGAGGCCGTTCGTGAAGGTGATGATGCCGGCCTTGGTCATGCCGTAGTCGAGGAGCCGGGTCTGCGGCTGGTACGCCGCGACGGAGGCGGTGGTGACGATGGTCGAGCCGGGGGCCATGTGCGGGACCGCGGCCCGGCAGAGCCAGAACATGGCGTAGAGGTTCACCTTGACCGTCAGGTCGAAGTCCTCGGTGCTCGTCGTCGTGATGTCCTCGTTGACCTTCTGGTGGCCGGCCACGAGCACGAGCGAGTCGAGGCCTCCGAGGGTGCTGACCGCCTCGGCCACGATCCGCTCACACGTGGCCTCGTCGGTGAGGTCCCCGGGCAGGATCACCGCCTTGCGTCCGAGGTCGCCGATGACGTCGCGGACCTCCTCGAGGTCCTCCTGCTCCTCGGGCAGCGCGTTCAGGGCGACGTCCGCGCCCTCCTTCGCCATCGCGATCGCCGCGGCCCGGCCGATGCCCGAGTCGGCACCGGTCACGAGCACTCGGTAGCCCGGCATCCGGCCGGTGCCGACGTAGCTGGTCTCGCCGTGGTCCGGCTTCGGGTCCATCGCGTTCGTGCCGCCCGGGAGCTCCTGCGACTGCGGCGGGTACGGGGGCTGGGGGAACTGTGTCCGGGGGTCCTGCTTGTCGAGCTGGCTCATGCGGCCATCGAACACGCCGGATGTGGTCGCTGCTCGGAGCCTCCGGCGCGATCGGTCGCACGACGGGGAGCGGGTGGCGCTCCGGCGTGTGCAGGACCGGTGGGGAGAGGGCGCGCCCCGAGTACGGTCGTGTCCATGCCAGAGCGTTCCGAGTACGGCGACGATCCCATGCAGTACGGCGTGTTCCACGTCGCCGAGGCCCCGGCACGCGGGACGGTCATCCTGATCCACGGCGGCTTCTGGCGGGGCACCCCGGACTACTTCGACGGACCCGCCCCGCTCGCCGAGGCCCTCGTGGGTCGGGGCTGGAACGTGTGGCGGATCGAGTACCGGCAGCTGCCGAACGGTGGCGGCTGGCCGGGCACGCTCGACGACACCGCGGCCGCGATCGAGCACCTCGTCGTCGTCGCCGCGTCACTGGCCGTCGACCCGGGACCGGTCCTGACGGTCGGCCACAGCGCGGGCGGTCACCTCGCGGTGTGGGCGCTGTCCCGCCCGGACGCCGTGCTGCCGCTCGAGGGCGCCGTCAGCCTGGCCGGCGCGCTCGACCTGCGGCTCGGCGAAGCGGACCGCATCGGCGGTGGCGCGGTGGTGGACTTCCTCGGCGGCACGTCCGCGGCCCACCCCGACCGGTACGCGGCGGCCGACCCGGCGACGCGGGTCGTCCCGGACCTGCCGGTCCGCATCGTCCACGGCGACCGCGATGACGTCGTCCCCATGAACCAGTCCGACGCGTACGTCGCCGCGGCGCGAGCGGCCGGACAGGACGCCTCGGTCCGCGTGGTCCCCGGTGACCACATGGACGTCATCGACCCCGCGCACCCGGCCTTCGCCGCGCTGCTGGCGGCGCTCGAGGAGATCCGCGCGGCAGCCTGACGCGGGCGGAGCGATCCGGTTCCGCACCAGAGAGGTCTCTGCGGCAGCTGTCCACACCGCGGTGGAATGTGATGTGTCGGAATCGGCAACGGCCGCAGACAGCCCGGTGCCGAAACCCCAGAAGGACCGCGACGTGGCCCGGTTCCTCCGGGAGCACGGGTGGGTCATCGCCCGTCAGGGCAAGGGCAGTCACGAGGTCTGGCGCGACCCCGCAGGCTCGGTGATCGTCCTACCGCGGCACGGCGAGGTCTCGGCCGGTCTCGTGCGGCAGATCATCACGAAGGTCGATGGAAAGGTGCCGTCGGGGTGGCGCTGAACGGAGGAGGAGGAACGACATGACGATCGCAGCGCATCCGGTCCGTGTCCTGCGGGCCATCGCTCGGCCCGACGGGGCGTGGTGGACCGTGGAACTCCCGGAGTTGACGTCGCCGAGCCCGCTGGGAGGGGAGCCGATCATCGCGCTGGGCCAGGTGGAGCGGGACGGCGACGTCGCGGCCGCAGCGCTCGACATCGCCGCCGTCTGGCTCGACGTCGACGAGTCGACGCTCGAGGTGCGCGTGGAGTTCGGCCGCCCGCTGACGGGCGACTGACCCCCGCGTCCGGTCAACGCTCCCTGCGGGTGACGTCGGCACCAGGGGGGAGCGTCACGAACCCGAGCGCCATCGCGAGCACGTACACGCCGGCCTGGACCTCGAGCAACGGCATCGTGCCGACGACGGCCTGGAGCGCTCCAGCCGCGAGCAGGCCGACGCCCTGCCCGACCGCGACGCCGAGACCGAGCGCGGCGAACACGGCAGGCCGTGCCGCGGCCGACGCCCCCAGTTGCAGCAGGCTCGTGAGCCCGGACCCCATGACGACCCCCGGAGCACCGACCAGGGCGAAGAGCACGACGTACAGCCAGAGCGCGTGCGTCGCGAACGACGCGTTCCAGGCGACGACGGTGAGTCCGGCGAACCCGACGAGTCCGAGCAGTGCGATCCGACGGACGCGGACCCGACCGGCGATCGCGGCGAGCACGAGGCCCGCGCCGATCGCACCGACCGCCTGGACACCCCGGAGCAGGCCGACGTCGGCGTCCGAGCCGGCGAGCCGGTCGCGCACGAAGAACACGAAGAGGACGACGAACATCCCCTGGGCGACGGATGCGGTCGTGACGACGGCGAGTGCGCCGCGCGTGGCGGGGTCGCGGAATGCGCGGAGGAGGCCCTGCGGATGACGTCGGGGCGCGGACGACGTCGGGACGCGGACCGCCGCCTCCGCCGCGCCGGCCGCCTCCGCCGCGCCGGCCGCACCTGCCGCGCGGACGGCGTGGTCCGTCGTCGCCACTGCCGGCCCGGGTCGCGGGAGCCCCGCCAGCACGACGGCCGACACGACGTACGTGGCGAGGTCCACGCCCGCGACGAGCGGCAGGTCCCCGACGACGAGGAGCACGCCGCCGAGCGGCCCGCCGACCAGCCGGCCGACGTCCTGGTTCAGCCCGACGAGCGCGTTGGCGGACACCACGCGGTCGGGACCGACGAGCGTCGGGAGCAGTGTGTTCTTCGCGGGCTCGAACACCGCACTGCACACCGCCTGCAGCACGATCACCGCGCACACGACGGTCAGCGCGGTGCCGGCCGGCAGGCCCTTCCCACCCACCAGGAGCAGCGGCACCAGCCCGCAGGCCTGGACGACGTTCACCGTCACCATCAGCCGCCGGGGGTCGGTCCGGGCGAGGATCCGTGGCACCACCGGTGCCAGGAGGATCGGTGGGAGCAGTTCGAGGAGGAACGCGACGGACGTCGTCAGCGCCGAGCCGCTGAGCCGGAGGACGACGAGCGGCAGCGCGATGAACAGGAGCCAGTCTCCGCCGTCGGACACGACGCCCGCGGTCCACAGACGTCGGAACGCGGGGACCGCGAGCGCGGAGCCCGCGAGGCGGCCTGGTGCCGGGCCTCCCGGCCGGGGCGCGGTGCGGGTGGTCATGCGGCGGGGCCGGACCGTGCGGCGGCTGGGTCGAAGCCGGGCCGCGGGAAGGCGGTGAGTGTCACGTGGACGTGCGCGGCGTCGTCGGGCGCGACGTCGCGGATCGGCGCGATGTACGGGCGCACGATCGCGTCGATCCTGGCGACGACGTCGGCGAGTTCGTCGGGGGTGATCCGGAGTCCGTACTGGGCGTGCACGTCCGCCGACCGCCAGACCTCGGGGAGCGTGTCCCGGGTGCGGAGGTGCTCGCGCGCCAGCTGGTGGTCGAGCTGGAGCGCCGCGGCGAGCATCGCGTCGAGGCCGACACGGTCGGCGGGGTCGGTGTCGTCGTTCGTGAACCCGGTGATCGTCGCGCGCCAGGGGCGGGTCCGGCCGTCGGTGGCGTGCGCAGGCTCGACGAGTCCGTGCGCGGCGAGGACGCGGAGGTGGTAGCTGCAGTTCGAGGGCGAGTCCCCGACCGCACGAGCGCACTCCGAGGCGGTCGCGGGTCCGGCGGACATGAGGTAGGCGAGGACGTCGAGGCGCACGGGGTGAGCGAGTGCGTCGAGGACGGCGGGGTCGCTGATGTCCGGGCGGTGTTCCGCCCTCGGGGCCCGGTCGGGCTGCTCGTGCTCGTCCACGTGTGCTCCGTCCTGGTCTGAAAGAGGCTTTCGGATCGTACGGTCCATCCCGCTGATCTGCAAGGGCCTTTCAGATCCCCTCCCGCTGGTGGTCCGCGGAGAACCGGTGCGCCCTGACCCGAGCACGGGCATCATGGCCCCATGAGGTCGATCTGGAAGGGTTCCATCGCGTTCGGGCTGGTCAACGTGCCGATCAAGGTCTACGCGGCGACGGAGACCCACGACATCGCGCTGCACCAGGTCCACGACGAGGACAACGGCCGCATCCGGTACAAGCGCGTGTGCGAGCTCGGTCACGACGTCGACTACGAGCACATCCAGCGCGCCTACGACGACGGCGACAAGACGGTCGTGCTCACCGCGGACGACCTGAAGACGCTGCCCGAGGAGCAGTCCCACGAGATCGAGGTGCTCGAGTTCGTGCCGAGCGACCAGGTGGACCCGATCTCGTACGAGAAGTCCTACTACCTCGAGCCGGACTCGCGGTCGCCCAAGGCGTACGTCCTGCTCCGCGAGACCCTCGATCGCACCGACCGGACCGCCATCGTGCAGTTCACGCTCCGGCAGAAGACCCGGCTCGGTGCCCTTCGGGTGCACGACGACGTCCTCGTCCTGCAGGGGCTGCTGTGGGGGGACGAGGTCCGCGCAGCCGACTTCAAGGCCCTCGACACGGACGTCAAGGTCTCGGCGAACGAGCTGAAGATGTCGTCCTCACTCGTCGACAGCATGTCCACCGACTACGACCCGAGCAAGTACACCGACGAGTACCAGGAGCAGCTGCAGCAGCTCATCGACGCGAAGCTCGAAGCGGGCGACGACGTCGACACCGCCGCGACCTTCGGTGAGCAGCCGGACGAGGACGAGGGCGACGGCGGTGACGTCATCGACCTCATGGCGGCGTTGCGCGCGTCGGTCGACCGGAACCGCGCCTCCCGGTCGAGCCGGGGTGGTCGATCGGCCGATGACGACGCGGCGGCCGAGGACGACCCCGAGCCGCGGCGGAAGGCACCGGCCGGGAAGGCGGCCTCGAAGGCGTCGTCGAAGACGTCCGCCGCGAAGGCGTCGTCGTCGACCGCGGGTGCGAAGGGCGAGAAGAAGGTGCCTGCCGCTCGGTCCCGCTCGAAGAAGGCCAGCTGAGCGGTCCTTCACCCGACGGTCGCTCGCCCGAGGTCGGGCGGCAGCACTCCGCGCGTACGTTCGGCGGCGCTGGTCCGAGCGCCTGCTCGACGGCTCGACGGAGCGAGGAGACCGAGATGTTGCTGGACGGAACGACGATCGTGGTCACGGGTGGCAACAGCGGGATCGGCGAGCAGATCTGCCTCGCCGCGGCCGCCGAGGGGGCCAACATCGTCATCGACTACGTCGTGCACCCCGAGGCGACGGACGCCCTCATCGCGAAGATCGAGCAGGCCGGTGGCAAGGCCGTCGGCGTCGAGGCGGACATCACGAAGGCCGACGACCTGCACCGCATGGTGCAGACCGCGGTCGACACCTACGGGCGGCTCGACGTGCTCGTGAACAACGCGGGTGTCGAGGACCGCAAGTCCCTGCTCGAGGAGACCGAGGAGGGCTACGACCGCGTCATGGCGATCAACATGAAGAGCGCGTTCTTCGGCTCGCAGGCGGCGGCGAAGCAGTTCGTGGCGCAGGGCGGCGGCGGGCTCATCCTCAACATCTCGAGCGTGCACGAGGACTGGCCGATGCCGGGCAACCTCGCCTACTGCGTCGCCAAGGGCGGCATGCGGATGCTCGCCCGGAGCGGTGGCGTCGAGCTCGGGCCCCACGGCATCCGCATGGTGAACATCGCGCCCGGCGCCGTGGACACGCCGATCAACACCGCGACGACCTCGGACGCCGACAAGCTCAGGCAGCTCGACGCCGCGATCCCGCTCGGTCGGCTCGCCGAGCCGAGGGAGATCGCCGAGGTCGTCGTCTTCCTCGCGTCCGGCAAGGCCGGGTACATGACGAGCACCACCGTCACCGTCGACGGCGGGATCTCGCAGGGCAGCGTCGGGCTCTGACCGCGGGGCTCTGACCGCGGGGCTCTGACCGCGGGGCTCTGACCGCGGGTCCGCCGCGATCAGCTCCGAGGCACCTCGCCGTCCTCCTGGTCGTCCTGGCGAGTCCGCCGGGCCGCCAGGGGCACCCCGATCCAGAGCACCGCGGTCGCGACGAACACGACGACGCCGCCGATCACACCCATCGTGTGTCCCAGGACGACGTCGAACACGAACAGGACCGTGCCGGCGAACAGCAGCGCGCTCATGACGAGACAGGCGATGAGGATCCGGTTGCCGAAGCGCACGAGGTCGTGCTTCTGCCGCTGCCCGAACAGGAGGCGGTGGGTCGAGACCGCGCCCAGCGCCAGGATCGTGATGCCGGCCGCGAGGATGACGAGCACGAGGTAGATCGCGATCTCACCGTCGTCGAGGATGCTGAAGCGCTGTTGGAACGGCAGCGTGAGCAGGAACCCGGCGAGGATCTGGGTGCCCGTCTGCACGATCCGCAGCTCCTGCTGCATGTCGCGCCAGTTCCGGTCGTACCGCTCCGACCGGGTCTCGTTGCGTGCCCGATCCGCTGCTCCGTCGTCGGTCGTGCTCATGGCCGACCAGGGTAGCCGAGGGGGAGCCCGCACCGGACGCAGCTGTGGGCTGGTGCCGACCCGCGGTCAGGACGCGACGCGCGCCGTGACCTCCGCCACCGCCTCCAGGACGTCGTCGACCGTGACCGCCAGGAGGGCCGGGTCGGGCTCCGTCGCGAACACGTCACCCCGGCGGACGCTCGCGTCCGTCAGCACGACGTGCGGACCAGAGGCCGGCGGGCCCCACTCCTCCGGCGGCGCCGGGCCGAACAGCACGACGCTCGGCACGTGGTACGCCGACGCCAGGTGCGCGGCGCCCGTGTCGACGGTCACGACGACGTGCGCGGCGGCGATGACCGCGGCGAACTCCTGCAGGTCGAGCCGGCCCGCCAGCACGGCGGCCGGTGCCAGGCCGGCCCCCTCGGCGACGGCGGTGGCGCGGTCGACGTCGTCCGCGCCTCCCGTCACGACGACGTCGAGTCCCTGGGCCGCGAGCGCACGGGCGACCGCGGCGAACCGCTCGACCGGCCAGTGCCGCGCGCCGTAGAACGCGCCGACGTGCACGACGGCGGCGTCCCGGACCGCGGGCTCGAGGTCCGGCACGCGGATGTCGACCTCGTCCGGGTCGCCCTCGATCCCGAAGGCGCGGACGAGGCGGATCCACCGCTCCCGCTCGTGCATGCCGTCGAGCCAGGGCAGCCCGTCCTCACCGTGCGCGGCGTGCTTGATGGTGTGCCGGGCCTCCAGGTGCGCGATGATCGCGCGGGACTCCCCGCCGGAGCCGTGCAGGTTCACCGCCACGTCGACGGTGCCGGGTTCGATCGGCATGTCGTGGTCGAGGCCCTGCTGCGCCAGGTGCACGTCGACCCCCGGCAGCAGCTCGACGATCGGGGCGAGCCACGCGGTGGTCGCGAGCGTCATGCGGTGCTCCGGGTACGCGCGGCGCAGTGCGTGCAGCGCGGGCACGGCGATGAGGATGTCACCGAGCTTGATCGCGCGGAGCACGACGAGTTCGGGGCGGCCGTCCGACGGCGGCAGGGCGGGGAGTGCGGGCACGGGTCGACGCTACCGGGAGTGGTGGCGGCGTGTGCCGGCACGGCAACCGCACGGAGTACAACCAAATACGGCTGGAGCCGGATGCAGTTGTAGGATCCGTCCCATGCCCGACCTCGCTGACGCACTGGCCCTCCTCGGGGAGATGGGTCTCGTCGCGCGCCTGGTCGGTCCCCGGACCGTCGCTTGGAACGGCCCGTCGCTGCGTGTTGCTCGAGCGATCGTCCTCGACAGCCCGCCCGCGCCGAGCCGGGTCGAGGCCGCCCTTGGGGCCCTCGACCCGGCCGACCGGACGGCGAGGCTCCTCTACGTCCTCCGACGGGCATCGCCGTCCCTGGTGCGACGCGCGGTGGAGGACCACCGTGTCGCGGTCGTGAGTGTCGACGAAGGCCACCTCGTCGTCGACGGCGACCACTGGCGCCGGGACCGAGCGGCACCGCCGGAGCGGGCGCGTCCCCGAGGTCGGACGCCGTGGGGACGGTTCGCGCTCGGGCGGGTCCTCCTGCGGACGGTGCACCCGCGGACACAGGCCGCGCTCGCCGCGGAGGCCGGGATCACACAGCAGGCCGTCGCGAAGGCGCTCCCCGCCCTCGAGGAGTTCGGAGTCTCGCGGTCGCTCGGCGGCTGGATGTGCGCAGACCCTCCGGCTCTCTGGGACCACTGCGTCGACGACTACCCCGGTCCGGGCGGCCTCCGGCAGGGGTGGATGAGCGCCGCTGCGCTCGACGAGCAAGTCGCCCGGGCCCGCGCGGTCGCGGGACGCGACGTGCTGGTCTCCGGTGATCTCGCGGCGGATGCGCTCGTCCCGTGGCGTCGCCCGGTCCGCGCCGCGGTGTGGTCGCCCGTCGGCATCGATCTCTCGGCAAGGTCCGTGGTGGCAAACCGCTTGGAGGCCACGCTGCTCCTGACGGTGCCCGAAGACCCGACCGTCGTGGCCACGGCGCGCTCCTGGGCCGAAGCCTCCCCGAGCACGACCGATCCGGTCATCACCGCTTGGGAGATCATGCAGACGCCGGGACCCGACGCGCACGAGGCGGCGCAGGTCCTCCGCGACGCGGTACTCAGCGGGCGGGATCGGAACGCGGTACTCAGCGGGCGGGATCGGGACGCGTGATCCGGATCCGCGCGACCGCCCCGTGCACCTCCGCCGCCGACGACCTGGCCTACGGCGCCTTGGCCGATGCCGTCCGTGCCACAGCCGACCTGGACGACGTGCGCGTCATCGGCGGTCACATGGTCGGTCTCCTGCTCACGGCGTTCCCGGTTCCGGGGCTCGAGGTCCGACGCACTGCCGATGCGGACGCCGGTGTGAGCACCGAGGTCGCGGCTCGTGATGTCGTCCACGCGCGGCTGCTCGATCGGGGGTACGCCACGGCTGGCGGGAACCGCCTCGTGTCGGGAGGGAAGACGATCGACCTCATCGTCGAGACGCCCTACCCGACAGCGCGGCCGAGGACGCTCGGGACGCGTCAGTTCGACAGCACGCTCGGGCTCGACCTCGCCCTCGCCCTCCCACCGATCGTGATCGACACGACGGTCGTCCACCGAGACGGACGTACCGAGCAGCTCGTGGTCCGGGAGCCGACGGTGGAGGCCGCCACCATCCTCAAGAGCGCGGCCGCGATGTCGCGGCACAGCGCGAAGGACCTGATCGATCTGTACCACCTCCTGGCGATCCGTCACGAGCACGGGGCGGAGTCGATCGGGGGATGGCGTCTGGATGAGGAGCCTGCGCGAGGGCACCGCCTCGACGCCGTACGGGTGCTCCGCTCGATCGGGGTCCGCGACAGCCGCTTCGTCGCTGCGGGGGTGCGACCGACGGACTTCGTCGCACTCGTCCGCGAGTACGTGGCGCAGGACGACCCCGACGCGCCGGGCGCGTGACGGGGACCGGCCGGACCGGGTAGGAATCGGTGCATGAGCCTGCGCACGCACCGCCCCCCTCGCGCTGTCCTCTTCGACCGCGACGGCACCCTCGTGGTCGACGTGCCCTACAACACGGACCCGGACCTCGTGGAGCCGGTGCCGGGGGCCCGCCGCGCGGTCCAAGCGCTCCGTGCCGCGGGGGTCGCGGTCGGTGTCGTGACGAACCAGTCGGCGATCGCCCGGGGGACCGCGACCCGCGACCAGGTCGACGCGGTGAACGCCCGGGTGGACGAGCTCATCGGTCCGTTCGACGTGTGGGAGGTCTGCCCGCACGGTCCGGACGACGACTGCGACTGCCGGAAGCCCCGTCCGGGGATGGTCGTCAACGCCGCGGAACGCCTCGGCGTCGCGCCCGAGGAGTGCGTCGTCATCGGGGACATCGGCGCGGACATGGGCGCGGCGCGCAACGCGGGAGCGGCCGGCATCCTCGTTCCCACCGAGGTCACCCGGGCCGAGGAGATCGACGAGGCGGACGTCGCCACGGAGTCGCTCGTCGACGCGGTCGCGCTCGTGCTCCACTCGCTGCGCCACGGCCGCCAGGGTGACCTCGCCGCACGGGCGGAGCGCGCCGGGGCGGAGCGCGCGGCGGCGGAGCGCGCGGCGGCGGAGCGCGCCGGGGCGGAGCGCGCCGGGACCGGGCGGTGACGCGCCGGGTCCTCGTCGTCCGGCTCGACAGCTTCGGAGACGTCCTCGTCGGCGGACCCGCGGTCCGGGCCGTCGCCGCGGCTCCGGACACCGAGGTGTGGATGCTCTGCGGCCCCCAGGGGGCTCCCGCGGGGCGGCTCCTGCCGGGCGTGGACGAACTCCGGGTCTGGGCCTGCCCCTGGATCACCGAGACCGACCGGCCGGTCGACGCCGCGATGCTCGCCGAGTTCGACGCGATCGTCCAGGAGGCTCGGCCCGACGAGGCCATCGTCCTCACCTCGTTCCACCAGTCGCCCCTCCCGGTCGCGCTCCTCCTCCGCCTGGCGGGGGTCGCGAGGATCACCGGGGCGTCGGTCGACCACGCGGGGGCACTGCTCGACGTGCGACTCCGGCCGGGCGAGGACTTCCCCGAGGACCAGCCCGAACCCGAGCGTGCGCTGGAGATCGCCCGAGCGGCGGGGTACGCGCTGCCGGACGGGGACGACGGCCGGCTCGCGGTCATCCACGACCCGGCGGACCTGCCCCCGGAGTTCGACGGGCTCGGACCGTACGTCGTGGTGCACCCCGGCGCGAGCGTCCCGGCGCGGTCGTGGCCGGTCGATCTGCACGCCGCGCTCGTGGAGCGGCTCGCCGCCCTCGGACACACCGTGGTCGTGACCGGCAGCCCGGGCGAGCGTGACCTCACGGCTGCCGCCGCAGGGGCCTCGGGCATCGACCTCGGGGGCCGGACGAGCCCGGCGGCACTGGCGTCGGTGCTCGCGGGCGCCGAGGTCGTCGTCGTCGGGAACACGGGTCCGGCCCACCTCGCCGCGGCCGTCGGGGTCCCGATCGTCAGTCTGTTCTCGCCGGTGGTGCCCGCGGTCCGGTGGGCGCCCTACGGCGTGCCCGTGGAACTGCTCGGCGACCAGCAGGCGCCCTGCCGACTGAGCCGCGCCCGCGAGTGTCCGGTGCCGGGACACCCGTGCCTCCGCTCCGTCGACCCGGAGGCCGTGGTCGCCGCGTGCGCGCGCCTCGCTGGCTGGGAACGGGGCACGTCCGGGGTACAACACTCCTGAGAAGCAGTCCCACCGGGAGGCGAGCAGCAGGAGGAGTGCGTATCGTCCGAATTCCCGGCGTTCCCTCAGCCGGGGACGGACGAGCAGGAGGTATGGCGTGCGGATCCTGGTGTGGCACGTGCACGGCGGCTGGATGGACGCGTTCGTCCGGGGTCAGCACGACTACCTCGTCCCCACCACCCCCGCCCGTGACGCCTGGGGCCTCGGTCGCGCCGACCGGCTCTGGCCCGAGAACGTCGTCGAGATCGCGCCCGAGGCCGTGCGCGACGCCGACGTCGATGTCGTCGTCCTGCAGCGCACCGAAGAGTTCGCCGAGGCCGAACGCCTGCTCGGTGCCCGTCTCGGCCGCGACCTCCCGGCGGTCTTCGTCGAGCACAATGCCCCGCGGGTCGACGTCCCCGCGTCCCTGCACCCGCTGCGCGACCGGGACGACGTCCTCATCGCGCACGTCACGCACTTCAACGCCCTCATGTGGGACTGCGGCACGACCGCCACGACGGTGATCGAACACGGCGTCGTCGACCCCGGTCCGCGGTACACCGGCACGCTCGAGCGGTTCGGGGTCGTGGTCAACGAGCCCGTCCGCCGGACGCGCGTCGCCGGGACCGACCTCGTGCCGCGGTTCGCGGCGGTCGCCCCCGTCGACGCGTTCGGGATGGGCACCGACCAGCTCCCGGACGCCCTCGGACTCGGTCCGGACCGGCTCGGCGTGATGGGGGACGTCAAGCCCGACCCGATGCACACGAAGCTCGCCGAGCGCCGCGCCTACCTGCACCTCAACCGCTGGACCTCGCTCGGGCTGTCCCTGCTCGAGGCGATGCACATGGCGATGCCGGTGCTCGTCCTCGGCACGACCGAGGCGGCCCGTGCGGTCCCCGCCGAGGCCGGCGCGATCTCGACCGACGTGGAAGACCTCGTCGCCACCGCCCGACACCTCGTCGCCGACCCCGACGAGGCGCGTCGCCGCGGCCTCGTCGCCCGGGAGGCCGTGCTCGCGCGCCACTCCCTGGAGCGGTTCCTCGGCGACTGGGACGACCTCCTCGACGGCGTGCAGGAGCGTCACCTCGCAGCACACCACCGATCCGCACCGGCCCCGGCACCGCTCACCGACCTGGTCGGCGCAGCCCCGGTCGCCGAACGCACCGACGGAAGGAACCGCGCATGAAGATCGCCATGGTCTCGGAGCACGCCAGCCCGCTGGCCACGCTCGGGGGCGTCGACGCCGGCGGCCAGAACGTCCACGTCGCAGCCCTGTCCGGGGCGCTCGCCGACCGCGGGCACCAGGTGACGGTCTACACGCGGCGCGACGACGCGACCCTGCCGCGCCGGGTGTCGCTCCGCCCCGGTGTGGACGTCGTGCACGTCGACGCCGGGCCGGCCGAACGCCTGCCGAAGGACGACCTGCTCCAGTACATGGGGCAGTTCGCCTCGTTCCTCGTCGCCGCGTGGACCGTCGACCGCCCCGACATCGTGCACAGCCACTTCTGGATGTCCGGGCTCGCGGCCCTCGACGCAGCACAGCAGCTCGGTGCCCACAGCGACGGGCCGCGCATCCCCGTCGTGCACACGTACCACGCGCTCGGCGTCGTGAAGCGCCGCCACCAGGGCTCGGCCGACACCAGCCCGAGCGAGCGCGAGTGGCTCGAACCGGAGGTCGGGCGCCGCGCCGACCAGGTCATCGCGACGTGCTCCGACGAGGCGTTCGAGCTCAAGGCCCTCGGCATCCCGAACCGCAGCATCTCGGTGGTGCCCTGCGGGGTCGACGTCGACGCGTTCACGCCGGACGGCCTGACCGAGGTCCGCAGCCGACGGCACCGGGTCGTCACGGCCTCCCGGCTCGTGCAGCGCAAGGGCGTCGGCACGACGATCGACGCGCTCGCCCGCCTCGTGCACGCGGGCCGCGACGTCGAACTCGTCATCGTGGGTGGGGCGGGGACCGCCGGGGCCGACCTCGTGGACGACCCGGAGTACCAGCGCCTCGACGCCCTGGCCACCCGGCTCGGCGTGCGGGACCACGTGACCTTCCGCGGCCAGCTGTCCCAGCGCGAGATCCCGACCGTCCTCCGGAGCGCCGACGTCGTCGTGTGCGCCCCGTGGTACGAGCCGTTCGGGATCGTGCCGCTCGAGGCCATGGCCTGCGGCGTCCCGGTCGTCGCGTCGAGCGTCGGCGGCCTCATCGACACCGTCGTCGAGGACGCCACCGGCCTGCACGTGCCGCCGCGGGACGCCGCCGCGGTCGCCGAGGCCGTCGCCGCGATCCTCGACGACCCCGACCGTCGCGTGGCGTTCGGCCGCGCCGGCCGCGAGCGGGTCGAGTCCCGCTACTCGTGGGCGCGCATCGCCACCGACTCCGAGCGGGTGTACGACCGCATCACCGGTCGCCGTTCCACCCGTCCCGGACGTCGCCGTGCCGGTGCCGTCCCCACGCTCGACCCCGCCCCCCTGGGCACCGCCGGAAGGACCCTCCGATGACCATCGACCTGCCCGCCACCACCGCTCGGCCGACGTCGGACGAGCCGGCCTCGAGCGCGTCGCTCGTCCTCGACCACATCGCCGCGTCCGTCCCGGTCATCGCGTCCCTCGCCGAGCACGGCGACCACATCGCGGCGTGGGCTGACGACCTCGCGTCGCGGCTCGGCCGGGGCCAGCGGCTCCTCGCGGCCGGCAACGGCGGCTCCGCGGCGGAGGCTCAGCACCTGACGAGCGAGCTCGTCGGCCGGTTCGACGGGGACCGTCCCGCCTTCAGTGCGATCTCGTTGCACGCCGAGTCCTCCGCGGTCACCGCGATCGGGAACGACTACGGCTACGAGCACGTCTTCGCCCGCCAGGTGCACGCGCACGCCCGCGCCGGCGACGTCCTCGTGCTGCTCTCGACGAGCGGCAAGAGCGAGAACCTGCTCAACGCAGCCCGTGCCGCCCGCTCGATCGGCGTCCGCACCTGGGCGATGACCGGATCACGCCCGAACCCCCTCGCCGAGGTCGTCGACGACGCGATCTGCATCGACGGGCCCTCCGCCAACGTGCAGGAGGCCCAGCTCGTCCTCGTGCACGCACTCTGCCGGGCCATGGAGCCCGCGCTCAAGGGACTCCGGGGAGGCCGCCGATGAACGCCCGCACGGACACCACCCGCACGCGGATCGTCGTCGTCGGCGACACCCTGCTCGACGTCGACGTCACCGGGACCTCGGAGCGCCTCAGCCCCGACGCGCCCGTGCCCGTGCTCGACGTGCAGGACGAGGTCCGCCGCGCCGGTGGTGCCGGGCTCGTCGCGACCATGCTCGCGCGCGACGGCCACGACGTCACGCTCGTCACGGTGCTCGGCCAGGACGACCGGGGCGCCGAGCTCCGGGACGGCATGCCCGGCGTCCGCGTCGTCGCCGGGGACTCCGGCGTCGCGACCCCCGTCAAGACCCGCGTGCGTGTCGGCGACCACGCGCTCGTCCGCATCGACGAGGCATGCGCGACGCCGCCCGTGCCGGATGTGACCGCGGACATGACCGCCGCGCTCGAGGGCGCCGACGCGATCGTCGTCGCCGACTACGGCCGTGGCCTCGCCGCCGCTCCCGCGCTCCGGGAGGCCCTGACCCGCGTCGCCGAGACCACCCCCGTCGTGTGGGACCCGCACCCGAAGGGCGCGCAGCCGGTCCCGGGCATCGCGGTCGCCACCCCGAACGCCGCGGAGGCCCGGGGCTTCTCCGGCGCGACCGGCTCCGGCGTGCCCTTCGCCACGGCCGCCGGCGAGCAGCTCGTCGCCGACTGGTCCGCCCACGCGGTCGCCGTCACGATGGGCGAGAAGGGCGCGTTGCTCCGCACCGACGCCGGCGACTCCCGCTTCGTCCCCGCGCCCTCCGTCACCGCGGGCGACCCCTGTGGCGCCGGTGATCGGCTCGCGGCCGGCGTCGCCGTCGCGCTCGCGCAGGGCGCCTCGACCGAGGACGCCGTCGCGGCGGGTGTCGCCGACGCCTCCGCCTACCTGGCCGCGGGCGGCGTCGCGTCGCTCCTCGCGCCTCCCGCACCGGTCACCGTGCCGGGCAGTGACCGGGACGCCATCCGGGTCGCCCACGACGTCCGCGCCGCGGGCGGCACCGTGGTCGCGACCGGTGGTTGCTTCGACCTGCTCCACGCCGGCCACGCCCGCACGCTGTCGGCCGCCCGAGCGCTGGGCGACTGCCTCGTGGTCTGCCTCAACTCGGACAGCTCCGTCCGCGGGCTCAAGGGCCCGGACCGGCCGATCATGACGCAGGAGGACCGCGTCGAGCTCCTCCTCGCGCTCGACTGCGTCGACGCCGTCATCGTGTTCGACGAGTCGACGCCCGACGAGGCCCTCCGCCGCTTCCAGCCCGACGTCTGGGCGAAGGGCGGTGACTACTCCGCCGACGAGCTCCCGGAGTCCCGGACCCTCGCCGAGTGGGGTGGCCGCGTCGTCACCGTGCCGTTCCACCCGGGACGCTCCACCACGCGGCTCGCCGCCGCCCTCGAACGCGTCGGGTAGCGCGAGCGCGCACCATCCCGACCACGTCCGGCCGGGAGGCGCGGCAGCCGTCCGCCGTCGCGCCTCCCGTCCGACCGCAGAACCGAAAGGAACACCCATGCCCATCCCCACCACGCCCATCGGCCGCGTGCTCGTCACCGGCGGTGCGAGCGGCCTCGGTGCCGCCGTCGCCGCCGCCGTCGCCGAGGCGGGCGGCACCCCGATCGTGCTCGACCTGAAGACCGACGCGGTCCCGAGCGAGTGGGACAGCGTGGCCGTCGACGTCACCGACACCGCCGCCACCGAGCAGGCCGTGCGCGACGCCGCCGAGCGTCACGGTGGCCTCGACGCCGTCGTCACCGCCGCGGGCATCGACAAGCCGGCCCCGATCGGCGGTATCTCGTCGGGCGACTGGGAGCGCATCGTCGGCGTCAACCTGCTCGGCACCGCCGCGACCGTGCGGGCGGCACTGCCCGCGCTCGAGGCCTCGAACGGCCGCGTCGTCATCATCTCGTCCTCGCTGGCGCTCAAGGGCGTCGGCGACGGCACCGCGTACTCCGCGTCGAAGTTCGGCGTCCGCGGGTTCTCCCAGGCGCTCGCGGCCGAGACCCGTGGCGTCGTCGGCGTGACGAACATCATCCCCGCGGGCATGCGCACCGCGTTCTTCGAGGGCCGCACCGAGCAGTACAAGCCGGGGCCGGACGCCAAGCTCATCGAGCCGGAGTACGTCGCGAACGCGATCATCTTCGCCCTGAGCCAGCCCGCCGGGTGCGAGATCCGCGAGCTCGCGATCATGCCGGCCGAGGAGCCCAGCTGGCCGTAGGCCCCCGGCCCGGCCTCCGGCCTCCGGCCCGGCCTCCGGCCTCCGGCCCGGCCCCCGGCCTCCGGCCCGGCCTCCGGTTCCGCCGAGATCGCAGAACACGCCGTTCACCTTCCGAGGTGAGCGGCGTGTTCTGCGATCTCGAGGGGGTGCTCGCGGCGCGTCGTGCGACCTCGGGAGGGGACTGGCGCTCGCCCTCCCATGCGGAACCCCGGTCAGGACACCGAGTCGGGCGCGTCCGGGTGCGGGACGACCAGCCGGTGTCCGAGGGTGTGGAGGACGAGTGTCACCGTCGCGGTCGCCACGGCGAGACCGAAGAACACCGCACCGACGCCGAGGTGCACCGCACTGGTCGTGAGGCTGAACGCGTCGAAGCCGCCGGACGCGTGCACCTCGTCGTACGAGCGCACCCAGAACACCACCGCGGTGACGACGAGCCCCAGCGTGAGGACCCAGAGGGCGAACACCGGCCGGTTCGCGAGCCAGCGCGGCGGCGATGGATGGGGGGACGTCGGGTCAGGCCATGAGGGTGACTCGGACATGACGGCATCCTGGCATGCGGGCGGAGGTGGGGAGAGCCTCCCGATCGGGGGGCTGTACCGGGCCGCGCATACGGCGGCCCCTGCGGTAGCGTGCGCTGACACGACGACGCGGCCGACCGGCCGCAGAGGGGACGCCGCCGTGAGCAACGCCGACCACCGGTCCGACACCGTCGACCGATCGGACCCGGACCGCCAGTACGAGAACGCGATCGGGGAACGACTCGGGGACCCGGTGTGGGCACGTGTCCGTCCCCTGGTGTTCCGCACGATCATCGGCGCCGTCGTGGCCGCCGGGTTGGTCGGTGTCGTCGCGGTCCTCATCGGCGACTTCGGACTCGTCGCGATCCAGCTCCTCCTCACCATCACGGTCGTCATCGTGTTCGCCCTGCTGTCCTGGTACGACGCCGACGTCTCCGCCAAGCGCTCCGGCGCGTTCGCGATGGCGAGCGTGGCGACCTCGATGTACCTGCTCGTGGCGGGCCTCCTGGAGGTCTGGGTGCTCCACGACGGCCCGTACGGTGCGGACGTGTCCACCGTCGGGGAGCAGTTCTGGCAGTGGATCGGCGCGGTGCTCATCGCCCGCGCCGCACTGCTGCACGTGCACCTGCTGCTCGTCATCCACCGCCGTTACCCCACACCGCTCCTGCAGGTGGTCGCCAAGGCGACGGTCGTCGTCATCGCGGTGATCGCCGTGCTGCTGTCGATCCCGGTGCTGTTCTCGCACACGCACTTCGCCTCGGGCTACTGGCGCCTGGTGTGGGTGCTCGCGATCCTCGATCTGCTCGGCACCGTCCTCGTGCCCCTGAGCAACGCGCTGTTCCGTCCGCGTGCCGACGATCCGTACAGCCTCACGACGGACGGCGGCGGCGCCGCTCCGATGCAGTCGGCCGACCGATCGGCGTGGGGCGTCCCAGGCGGGGCCGTCACGCCGGTCAGCCCCGTCGGCACGAGCGATGCCGACCGGGCGGCGCGGTCGGTGCAGGCACCCGTGCCGAACCTCCCGACCGGCTGGGACTCGGTGCCGGCGCCGGTCGTGCCCGAGCAGATCGCGCCCGACTCGTCCACGAACGCAGCCGGGTCGTCGTCCATCGGAGCGGGGACACGTGTTCCGGCGGTCGTGCGCGGTCGAGACGGCCTGCGGTACGCCGCGGCCCCACCCGTCGAGCGGGTCCTCGCGTGGCCGCGGTACGTCGACGGGACGCCGCTGCCCGCGTTGCCGGACGGATCGCCCGACTTCTCGCAGGTGGCCCGTGCCTGACCTGCGGACGGTCCCCTCGAGCCTCGACTCCTCGGTGGTCGCCGAGATCGACGCGCGACTCGCCAGGGTCGAGACCGAGCACGGGGTCGCCGTGTCGTGGGCGATCGAGAGCGGGAGTCGTGCGTGGGGGTTCCCGTCGCCCGACAGCGACTACGACTGCCGCTTCCTGTTCGTCCGCCCCCGGCATCGCTACCTGGCACTGTGGCCCGATCGAGATGTGATCGAGACCCCGCTCGACGCCGTGTTCGACGTCAACGGGTGGGACCTCGCCAAGACGGTGCGGCTCCTCGTCCGGGGCAACGCCGTCGCGATCGAGTGGCTCCGGTCGCCGATCGTCTACCGGGGCGACGAGGGGTTCCGTGACCGGATGCTCGGGTTCGCGGGCGAGGTCATGCAGCGCGGCGCGATCGGCCGGCACTACCTGCACGTCGCCCGGCAGCAGCAGACCGGTTCGCGCACGCTCAAGCGGTTCTGCTACGTCCTGCGGTGCGCCACGACGCTCCGCTGGCTCGACGACCACCCGGACGGTGTCCTGCCGCCGATGGACCTGCCGACGTTGCTCGACGAGACCACCGTGTCGGCCGAGGTCCGCGACGCGAGCGCCGCGCTGATCGCCGCGAAGGCAGTGACGCGCGAACTGGGGACCGGAGCGCCTCCCACAGTGCTCCAGCGGTACGTCGACGAGGAACTCGAGCGTTCGGCGTCGTTCGACCAGCTCGACGCGGCTGCGGACGTCGCCGATCGTCGCGCGTGTGCCGAGGCGTTCTTCCGCGCGGAGGTCGAGCGCGTGCACTGACGGCGCGGTGCCGGGTCGACGTCACGTGCGGGAAACACGGGCGCGGGATGATCGTCGTCATGACTCCAGCCGAGCCTGGGGACGCCATCACGCCACAAGCGACCATCGGCCTCCCCGTCACCGTGTCCATCACCCGCCTCGTCGAGCCCGACCGCATCCCGGAGGTCACCCGCTGGGTCCAGTCGGGCGTGAACCTCGCGAACCGCTACCCGGGGTTCCTCGGGTCGGGATGGGTCCGCTCGCACGCGACCTCACGCGAGTGGCACATGCTCTACCGGTTCGCCGACCACACGACCCTGGCGACGTGGGAGAACTCGGACGACCGGCTCCGGTGGCTCGACGAGGGGCGCGACCTCGTCGTGGAGTCCCGGGTGGAGAAGCGCACGGGGATCGAGGGGTGGTTCGACGTGCCGCGCGATGCGCCGTCGGACAGCGCACCGCCCCGGTGGAAGCAGGCGGTGTCGATCTGGCTCGGGTTCTTCCCGGTGAACCTCGTGTTCACGCTGCTCGTGACCACGTTCGTACCGTTCTGGCCGACGTTCCCGACCGTGCCGAAGGTCCTGCTGACGACGCTCGTCCTCACGCCGGTCATGACGTTCTGGGTGCTGCCGTTCGTGACGCGGCTCATCCGCCCCTGGTTGCTCGCGCCGCGGCGCTGACGGCCGCCGCGTGATCGGGTGCGGTCGCCAGCAGGTCCGCGACGTCGGCGAGCACCACCTCGACCCCGACCTCGGCCACGAACGACGGGTCGTGCTCGCAGCGCTCCGCGGTCCAGCCGACCTGGGTGACGTCGACGCCGCACACGGGGCAGTGCGTCGTGAAGCTCATCTCGACCCGGTGGCGCCCCCGGTCGAACGGCGCCGCGTTGACGACGTTGCCGAACCAGAAGATCCCGACCGTGCGGGTGCCGACCGCGACCGCGAGGTGCCGCGGCCCCGAGTCGTCGGCGACCATGACGTCCGCGATCGCGAGCGTCCCCGGGAGCTCCCCGAGGCCGAGCACCCCCGCGAGGTCGACGATCTGCCCGGGGCTGTCCGGACCCGCGATGTCGGTGGCCGAGCGCGCGATGGTGATCGCCGCCTCCCGGTCCGACTCGTCGCCGACGACGATGACGACGTCGCCCTGGGCCATGCGGGCGGCCGCCACCGCGGCGAAGCGTTCCTCGGGCCAACGGCGCCGAGGGTCCGTCGCGCCGGGGTGGACCGCGACGACCCGGCGCCCGGCGAGCGGTGCGCCGATCGCGTCCTCGATCCGGGCGACGGCGGCCGCGCGCTCGTCGTCGGACACGTGGACGACGGGATCGAGCACGACGGGTGCGGCACCGGCGAGCCCGGCGACCTCGAGCGCCCGGAGCACCTCGTGCTGGTAGTAGACGTAGCGGACCCAGCGCTCGAGGACCTCGGCGTCCTCGGTCGCGGTGCCGACGGTGTGTCGTGCGCCGAGGCGCAGCAGGAACGGATTGGAGTTCCGGCCGCCGCCGTGCACCTGGACGGCGAGGTCGAAGCGCCCGTGCAGTCGGGCGGTGAACGCGTCGACCTCGGCGGGGTCGGACTCCTGCCCGGCGACCTCGCGGACACCCGGCACCACGGGGAGCACCTCGACGGCGTCGATCGACGAGGGCCGGTCGGCGAGCAGCGCGGCGGCCATGGGCGTGCCGAGGAGGGTGATGCGGGCCTCCGGGTACGCGGCGGCGAGCGCGTCGATCGCCGGCATGGCGAACAGCAGGTCCCCGAGTCCACCGCCGCGCAGGACCGCGATCTCGCGCACGTCCTCGAACGCGGGCTGTGCTTGACCGATCGGGAACACCGGGCCTCCTCGTGGTGCGGCACGCCGGACGGCGCGCGGGTGCGTCCTCCTGTCTACCGGGAGGCGCTGGGTGGCGTTCCGCGCGCCGTGGTCACGTCGCCGGCCGGCGCCGCTCCTTGATCGAACCGCCCGATGCCGGTCGAACACCCGTGTTCCGCGGTTCGAACGGACGGGGCCGGTTCGAAGTGGCGCCGCGCGGTCAGGGCCGGAGGCCCGACACGAGCAGGTCGAGCAACCGCCCGACCTGCTCCTGGTCCTCCACGCCCGCGGTCGCGAGGAACACCCCGACCAGCGCGGCGGTGACGTCGTCGGCGGGGACCGCCGGGCGCAGGACGCCGAGGGCCGCCCCGGCGGCGAGGATCGTGGCGATCGCGGCGTTGACGCGCTCGCGGGTCCGGGCGCTCCCGACGGCGTCGCGGAAGGCCCCGGCACGGAGGGTCTCGGCCATGCCGCGCTTCGTGACGACGAACGCGGCGTACCGGTCCATGAAGGTCCGCAGGGCGACGTCGGGCGTGTGGCGGGCGAGGAGTGGCTCGACGGTGGCGAGGACCGATGTGAGCTCGGTGTCGTAGACCGCGGCGACCAGGTCCTCGCGGGTCGGGAAGTGGCGGTAGAGCGTGCCGATCCCGACGCCGGCGGCGCGCGCGATCCCCTCGAGCGACGCGTCCTGGCCGGTGTCGGTGAAGGACGCGCGTGCGACCTCGACGATCCTGGCGCGGTTGCGCGCGGCATCGGCGCGCGGACGACGCGCGGGCGCGGGAGCGGACGACAAAGCGGAGGTACCTCCGGATCAGTGGTAGCGTCGCGGAGAGCGGAGGGTCCTCCGCTTCCGACGACGACAGGAGCCATGATGGCAGACCACACGACGATCCCCGGAGGGACGGCGACGCTCGCCGGGCGCGCGATCGCTCGCATCGGGTACGGCGCGATGGCGCTCGAACGGTTCGACGACGACCGGGAGGCCGGGGCAGCGTTCCTCCGTCACGCCGTCGAGCTCGGGGTGGACCACATCGACACTGCCGAGTTCTACGGCGACGGGGTCGCGAACGACGTCATCCGTCGGGCGATCGGGTCCTCGGACGCCGTGGCGGTCGTCAGCAAGGTGGGGCCGGTCCGCGTCGACGCGCCGATCCCCCTCGTGCTGGCGCAGCGACCGGAGGAACTCCGTGCGCAGGTCGAGGCGAACCTCCGCACGCTCGGACGCGATCGACTCGACGTCGTCAACCTCCGCCGCCCCGAGATCGGCCCCGGTCTCACCGTGCCGGACGAGGACCTCGTCGACCTCGACGACCAGCTGGCCGAGATGACCGCGATGCGCGACGAGGGGCTGATCGGCGGGATCGGGCTCAGCGCGGTGCGGATCGAGAGCCTCCGGCGGGCGCTCCCGGTCGGCGTGGTCTGCGTGCAGAACGCGTACTCCCTCGTCGCCCGCGAGTTCGAGGCGATGCTCACGCTCTGCGTCGCCGAGGACATCGCCTGGGTGCCGTTCTTCCCGCTCGGCAGCGGATTCCCCGGCCTGCCGAAGGTGACGGACGAACCCGCGGTGCAGCGGATCGCGGCGGAGCTGGGGGTCTCCCCGGCGCAGGTCGGCCTGGCCTGGCTGCTCGGGCACGCGCCGAACACGCTGCTGATCCCCGGAACAGCGAACGCCGACCACCTCGCGGAGAACCTGGCGGCGGGCGCGGTGGAGCTCACGGCCGAGCAGACCGCTGCCCTCGATGCGCTGACGCCCGCGGCCGGCGCGCAGCGCTGACCGGACTCACGGGCGCGCGGCCGCACCGTGCGCGGGTCGTCTCCCGCTCAGGGCGCGTCGAACAGCCGATCCAGACCGCCCTCGTCGTCCGCGAGGGCGAGGACCTCGTCACCCTCGTGCAGGACGGTGTCCCGCCGCAGCCGGATGAGCCGACCCTGCCGACGCACGACGCTGATCCAGCCGTCCTCGCCGTCGAGGAGCTCGTCGACGCGGCGACCGTCCGCCTCGGACCCGTGCTGGACGACATGGCGGTGCAGTCCCTCCGGTTCCGCCGTCAGACGCATGCCGACCGCGAAGGGCTCCGGCTCGCGCACCCGCATCGGGATGTGGAACCGCCCGGCGAAGAACGGGACGAGACCGCCCTGCAGCACCACCGAGCACACCACCACGACGAAGATGATGCCGAACAGCCGGTCCGCGTGTGCCACGCCCGAGGCGAGGATCGAGAGTCCGAGCAGGATCGGCACGGCCCCCTTGAGTCCCGCCCACAGCACGAATGCGCGCTCACCCCACCGCAGGCGCAGGGGGATGCTCAGCGCACCGACGAACAGCGGCCGGACGACGAGGATCAACAGGGCCGCGATGAGGAGCCCCGGCAGGAGGACATCGGGTCGGACGACCGCGGTCACGTCGGTGCTCAGGCCGAGCAGGGTGAACACGACGATCTCCGCCAGGTTCGAGAACCCCGAGCTGAACCGGTCGATCTCGCGCTTGAACGGCGCGCGGACGTCGCCGATCAGGATGCCGGCGAGGAACACGGCGAGGAACCCGGACCCGTGCAGGAGCGTGCCCACCGCGTAGAGCACGACCGCGAATGCGAGTGTCCAGATCGAGTGCAGCGCCTCGTTCGGCAACGCGAGGCGCTGCAGGGCCCACCGGAGCGTCAGGCCGCCGAGGACGCCCACGGCCGTGCCGATCAGGAGTTGCAGCACGAACGTCAGGAGGCCCTGGGTCACCGCGTCGAGGCCGGCACCGGTCGCGGCGAGGAGGCTGACCATCAACGCGATGCCGACCGGGTCGTTCGCGCCGGACTCACCCTCGAGGATCGTGCCGGAGCGGCCCGAGATCTCGCGCTTGCCGAGCACGGAGAACACGACCGCGGGATCGGTGGGGGCGAGCGCGGCCCCGAGCAGCAACGACTGCTGCCACGGGAGCTCGAGCAGGAGGTGTCCAGCGAGCGCGACCCCCGCCGCGGTCACGGCGGTCCCCGCGACCCCGAGCCAGGTGATGGGGCCGAGCGAGTTCCGGAACCGGGACCAGCCGATGTGCATGCCGCCGTCGAAGAGGATGAAGACCAGCGCGACGCTGACGACGTGTTCGTCGAGCACGCGCGGAACGGTCTCGAGCACGGGGAAGAAGGACGACGCCGCGACCGCGGCGATGAGGAACAGCGCGGGCGACGGGACGCGGATGAGGGTGCTGAGGCGACTCGAGACGACGGCCGCGACCGCGGCGAGTCCGGCGAGCCCGACCGCCAGGGTGAACGCGTCGTCCGCGCTCACGGGCAGCGCTCGGCTCGTGGGGCGAGTGACATGGGATCTCCTCGGGAGGGTCGGTCGACGGATCGCCGACCAGTCTTCCCGGCACACCTCACGCGAACGCCCGTCCACCGTACTCCTCGCCCGCGCACCCGCCGGATGCGGACTCCAGGGCGGGCCGTGGTCGGGGGACAGGCGAGCCGAAGGGGGCCGCGATCGCGGACAGTCCCGGGACGGAGGAGCAGTGTGGGTACGTGCGGACCGATGCCCGCGCGCGTCGACGATGACGGAACGCCCATGACCGTGCCCTCGGCCGGTCGTCCCCCTGACAGAGGAGCACCCTTGGCCCTGGACACCGCGATCGCCCCCTCCGAGCCCACCGTCGAGGACAGCCTCGCGCCCCGCGTGATCGAGGTGACCAACCCGCGCGACGGCAGCACCGCCTCCCGGGTCGAGGTCGCGAGCCCGGCGGAGATCGAGCAGGCGGTCGTGCGGGCGCGGACGGCGTTCGCGACCTGGTCCCGCACGGCGCCGGGGCAGCGTGGCGCGGTCCTCAAGGCCGCAGCGCTGCACCTGCAGGAGCGTGCCGAGGAACTCGCGGCGCTCAACACCCGCGAGACCGGCAAGGTCCCCGGCGACGCCCTCGGCGGTGTGCAGGCCGGCATCGACACGCTGATCCAGTACGCGGAGCTCGGCCCGCTGCACCGCGGCGAGGTCCTGCGGGGCTCGTTCGGCGCGACGGACACCGCGAAGCCGCACCCCCGCGGCGTGGTCCTCGCGCTGACGCCCTGGAACGACCCGGTCGCCGTCGCGTGCGGGATCCTCGGTGCCGCGATCGTCTCCGGCGACACCGTCGTGCACAAGGGGAGCGAGCGCTGCCCGGCCACGGCGGCCCTCCTCAACGAGATCCTGGCCGAGGCGCTGCCCGAGGGCGTCCTCGTCGGCATCACGGGTGACGCGGCGACGGGCGAGGCGCTGCTCGCCGAGCCCGGCATCGACGTCTACGCGCACGTCGGCTCGACCGCGACGGGTGACGTCCTCGCCGAGATGGCCCTGCGCACCCGTGCCCACGTCATCCGCGAGAACGGCGGGAACGACGCGCTCGTGGTCGACGCCGACGTCGACCCGGCGTGGGCCGCCGGTCAGGCCGCGCTCGGCGCGTTCGCCAACACCGGCCAGATCTGCACGAGCGTCGAGCGCGTGTACGTCCTCCGCGAGGTCGCGGACGCGTTCGTCACCGCGCTCGTCGCCGAGGCCGAGGCGAAGACCGCCACCGACGCCGACGGCTACGGCCCCCTGGTCGACGAGCGGATGCGCAACGTGGTCCAGTCGCACGTCGACGACGCGGTCGCCAAGGGCGCCCGGGTCCTCACGGGCGGCAGCATCCCCGACGGCGCCGGCACGTTCTACCCCGCGACGGTGCTCGTCGACTGCACGCCCGACATGCTCGTCATGCACGAGGAGACCTTCGGCCCGATCGCGCCCGTGCAGGTCGTCGACGACTTCGACGAGGCACTGCGCCTCGCCGCCGACGACCGCTACGGCCTCGCCGCGACGGTCCTGACGAACGACATGGAGCACGCGCTCCGCGCCGGCGACGAGCTCCCGGTCGGCACCGTCAAGGTGAACGCCGTGTTCGGAGGCGCTCCGGGCGGCAGCGCCCAGCCGCGTGGTGCGTCGGGTGCCGGCTTCGGGTACGGCCCGCACCTGCTCGACGAGATGACGACGACCACGGTCGTGCACCTCGAATCGGCGCCGCGCCGGAGCGACCGGTGAGTGGGGACCTCCGCGTCGTCCGGGAGGTCGTGGACCGCACCCGGGACCGGCGACCGCTCGTCGTCGTGGTCGGGGACGTCATCCTCGACCGCTGGAGCGTCGGTGAGGCCGAGCGGGTGAGCCGGGAGGCCCCGGCCCCCGTCGTGCGCGTCACCGAGGTCATCGACGTGCCCGGTGGTGCCGCGAACACCGCCGTGAACGCGCGGGCGCTCGGCGCGGAGGTCCGCATGGTCGGCCTGATCGGCGACGACGAAGCCGGGAGGATCCTCCGCGCCCGGCTGGCGGCCGACGGCGTCGACGTGTCCGGTCTGGTGCCCGTCTCGCACGGCGTCACGACCTCGAAGGCCCGGGTCGTCGGCGGCGACCGGATCCTCGTCCGCGTCGACGAGATCGCCGATCCCCCGACCGAGCAGGACACGATCGCCCTCGCCCGGGCCGTGACCGCCAGCGTCCGCGGTGCCGACGCGGTCGTGGTGTGCGACTACGGGCTCGGGACGACCCCGGAGGCCGTGGTCCCCGCGGTGCTGCGCGACCGCCCGGCCGCCGTGGTCGTCGACGCGCACGACCTCGGCCGCTGGCACGACCTGCACCCCGACCTCGTGACCCCGAACTGTGGCGAGGCCGAGCAGCTCCTCGGTCGTTCCCTCGGGCAGGGGTCCGCTCGTCCCGCGGTCGTCGAGGGCCTCCGCGACGCCGTCCTCGCCGCGAGCGGTGCCGGGAACGCCATCGTCACGCTCGACAAGGACGGCACCGTGCTGCTGCCCGGCGACACCGCCGCTGACACCACCCCGGTCCGCACCCGCGCGACGCCGGCGTCCGAGCAGCAGGCGTCCGGCGCCGGCGACACGTTCTGTGCCGCCGTGTCCGTCGCGCTCGCCACGGGGACGCCCCTCGCCGACGCCGCCCGGTTCGCCCAGGCCGCCGCCGACGTCGTCGTCCGCGAGGCCGGCACCTCGATCTGCACCGCCGAGGCCCTGGTCGCCTCGGTCTCCGCCCCGGCCGACACGATCGTCGACCACGACGACCTGGCCGACGCCGTCGCCGCCGCCCGGGCCGCGGGCCGCCGCGTCGTGTTCACGAACGGCTGCTTCGACGTCGTGCACCGCGGTCACACCTCGTACCTGCGACAGGCCCGCGAGCTCGGCGACCTGCTCGTCGTCGCGGTGAACGACGACGACTCGGTCCGCCGGCTCAAGGGGCCGGAGCGGCCGATCAACACGGCGGAGGACCGTGCGGGCGTCCTCGCGGCCCTCGCGTCGGTCGACCTGGTCACCGTGTTCCCGACCGACACCCCCGTGCCGCTCATCGAGCGGTTGCAGCCCGACGTCTACGTCAAGGGCGGCGACTACTCGCCCGAGATGCTCACCGAGACCGAGGTCGTCCGTGCCTACGGTGGCGAGGTCGTCATGGTCGACTACGTCGCCGAGCACTCGACGACCGACGTCGTCCGCCGCATCCGCGAGTCCGCGCGAGCGGCCGCCGAGCGCGCCGCGGGCGAGACGGTCACCGACGCGGACGACGCCCCCACGGCGACGGAGGCGACCCCGTGACGGCCGCACGCTGGTCGGGCGAGTGGGGACGGGCCTCCCGGCCGGCACCGGAGCCCGTGGTCGACGTGCTCGTGCCGACCGCCGGACGGGTCACCGAACTCGCCACGACGCTCGCCGGGCTCGCCGGGCAGGACGAGCCGACGTTCCGGCTCGTCCTCAGCGACCAGTCGGTCGACGGTGCGCCGCTCGCCGACCCGAGCGTGCAGGCGATGCTCCGCGTCCTGGAGGCCCAGGGCCGCCAGCCGCTCGTCCTGCGGCACCCCGAGCGGCACGGGCTCGCCGAGCACCGGCAGTTCCTGCTCGAGCACGCGACCGCGCCGTACGTGCTGTTCCTCGACGACGACGTGTGGCTCGAGCGCGACTCGATCGCCCGCATGCTCGACGCGATCCGGCAGCTCGGCTGCGGGTTCGTCGGGTCCGCGGTGCAGGGGCTGTCGTACCTCGACGACCGGCGACCGCACCAGCAGACGACGTTCGAGCGGTGGGACGGGCCGGTCGTGCCCGAGGTGATCCGGCGCGGCACGCCCGGCCACGACCGCTGGCAGCTCCACAACGCCGCGAACCTCGCCCACATCGCCGCGGACCTCGACGTCCCGCACGGCGGATGGGTGCCCTACCGGGTCGCGTGGGTGGGTGCGTGCGTGCTGTACGACCGCGCGGTGCTCCTCGACGCGGGCGGGTTCGACTTCTGGCGGGAACTCCCGACGGGCCACGCGGGCGAGGACGTCGTCGCGCAGTGGCGTGTGATGGAGCGCGCGGGCGGCGTCGGCATCGTGCCGTCGGGCGCCGTGCACCTCGAGTCCCCGACGACCGTGACGGACCGGTCGGTCGACGCGCCGGACGTCCTCCTCCCCCCGATCGACGCCGAGCAGGCACTCGGTGTCGGACGACGGGAGCCCTGAGCCGCACCCGGTCCCTCCCGGGTGACGAACGGGTGGTCGTCCGACCATCCGGTGGAACGAACGACGAGGAGAACCCCATGGCAACGCCGAACCCGATCCAGATCCAGAAGTTCCTGAGCGGGATCGACTACCCCGCCTCGAAGGACACCATCGTCTCGACGGCCGAGAAGGAGGGCGCCGACGACGACGTGCTCAACGCGCTCAAGCAGATCCCGGACCAGGAGTACGACGCGCCGACCGCCGTGTCGAGCGCGGTGTCGGACGTCGACTGAGGCCGGTCCGCTCCGCGAGGGTGCACGACGCGCCGCTGCCGCTCATGGCGTGCGGCGGGTCGTGCACCCTCGTCGTTGCGGTGGCGGCGGGTCGTGCGCCCTCGCCTGCGGCGCTGGTCCTCCGACCGCGCGACCGCCTGGCGGTCAGGCCGTGCGGGCCCGGCGTCCCGCGGCTGATCGGCGTGCGGCGAGGTACTCGATCCCGAACACGTCACCGTGCTCGGCGTACCCGACCCGGCCGTCCGACTCGTACCGCATGAGGCTCTGGTAGCAGACGTAGGCCGGGCTGAACTGGTGCCACGGGTACCCGCCGACGGCGCTGCCGTGGAACTCGTACCGGCGGCCGCGGACGTCCGTCGCCATGATGTGGTTGCTCACCGGCACCATGTCGACGCGGGCGGCCTCGACCGACGCGTCGGTCAGTCCGTGCAGCTCGCCGTCCTCGACGACGTAGCCGAACCGCATGCCGTCGTAGTGCACCGCCCCGGCGTCGTCGATCGACATCGCCATCGCGACGTGGAGCGCGAACTCGGGGCCGAGCGTCACGTGGATCCACGCCGCGGCGGCGGTGCCGACCTCGGTACGAGGGCCCCAGCTCCGGTCCATGCCCTCCACGCAGTCGACCGCGTAGCGCTGACCGCGGAGCACGAGTTCGCCGGTCACACGCCCGACCGCGTCCATGTGCCCGTTGGCCCACACGTCGCCGAGGCCGGTGTCCATCGCTCCGTCGGGGACGACGAGGGGATTCTGCGCGGGGTCGTGTGTGTCGAACGGGTCGGCGATCGCGGCGAACCGGAGGTCGAGCGAGCAGGCGCCGGGGGTGTTGCTCTCGTACTGGACCGAGAAGTCCCGCGGCGCTGGGTCCGCGTGCAGGGACAGCCCGCTCGGCAACGTGAAGTCGGAGAAGCGCTCGGGCGCCGGCATGTGCACCTGCGGGTCGACGAAGTCCATGTCGTGCGCGTGTGTCGCGAACCCACCGTGCACGACGACCGACGAGATCGCGGCGCCGACCTCGGGACGGACGAGCACGTAGGCGTTGCCGAGGATGCCCGCCTCGGGCACGCTGAACACGCACACGAGTGTCTCGGCCCAGTTCGTCGCGGACGGGTCGTGGGGGTGGTAGTCGAGGTCGCGGGCGGTGATCATCGCGTCGTGACCTCGCCGTCCGCCGGCACCGCGACGTCCCCGAACGAGCTGGTCGCCTGCCGCGCCAGGACCTCGGCGATCGACCCCACCGCGCGCGGGAACCCGGTCATGCGGGCCGCCGCGAGCTCGCGCTCGGTGCTCCGACGTGCGGCGTGCGCCATGAGGGCCCGTGCGGCGTCCGCGCGGTCCGTGGTGAGCAGGTCCCGGAAGCGTCGCTCCGCACGCTTCGCGGCCGCCGTGGTGCTCGCACGGAGCTCGTCGAGGTCGTCGGGCACCTCGGTGTCGTCGGAGTCGGAGTCGGCGTCCCGCACGTCGCCGGTGTCGGCACCCGCGGACGGCGCGTCCGCGGACCCGAGCGCGGCGAGTGCCCGTTCGAGCGCGGTGGCGTCGGCGTGCTCGACGACGTCGTAGCGGTACTCCGAGGCCTGCACGTCGAGCACACGGTCGAGCGTGGCGAGGATGAGCCCGGCCTGCTCGGCGGCGAACGGTTGTGCGGGGTCGATGGCGGGCAGCACGGTCGTGGCCATGGTCCGGCGGACGGCGAGGAGCTGCTGGGCGACGGACGGGATCACGCGGGTGCTCCGATCGGTTCGGTCGCGACGATCTCGTTGACGCGGTCGATGTAGTAGGTGCCGAGGCCGGTCAGGAAGTTGCCCATGACGGCGAGGTGTGTGAGCTCCTCGGCGGCGTTGCGGGGGAGCGCCGCCGTGAGCGCGACGATGGCCCAGTACATGTTGAGCACGAGGTAGTAGCGGAGTCGTTCGCGGTCGACGCTGAGGCCCGACCGTGCCTCGTACTGCGCGATGAGGTCGTCCTCGGTGACGAGAGCCGAGCACCAGAACGTGCCGGTGGCCTCGTCCCGCTCGCCCCAGCCCTCCATCATGATGTAGGCGAGGTCGTGGTGCCGGTCGCCGAGGTACGTCAGCTCCCAGTCCAGGACGGCCGTGATACGCCCGCTCTTCTCGTCGAACAGGAAGTTGCCGTTGCGGTAGTCCCCGTGCACGACCGAGACCGTGTCGACCGTCGGTCGGTTCCGCCACAGCCAGTCGCGGACGAGTGCCACGGTGGGGTGCGGCGCGAAGGCGTCGTCGTCCCACGCCCGGTCGATCGCCGCGAGCCGCCAGTCGAGCGCGTCGGTGGTCCCCGGACGCGGGCGTTCGAACGCCTCGAGCTCGTGGGCGCTCCAGTCCACGGTGTGGAGCGCGGCGAGGTGCTCGACGAACTGCTCGGCGAGCACCGGGCGGAGCCGCGGCCCGTACGTGACGCCGAGCCCGGACGCGGTGGTCGGAGCATCGGCGGGGCCGGTGACGCCGGACACGAACTCCGAGATGAGCGACGGGGCGCCGAGCTCATCGGCGTCGTCGGTGGCCCAGTGCAGCTCGGGGACGGGCAGGACACCGTGCACCATCCGCAGGACGTCGGCCTCCCGTCGACGCGAACTCTCGACCGGCGATCCGAGGGGGTCCATCCGGAGCACGAGGCGGTCGGAGCGGGGCTCGCCGTCGACGACGCGGTCGAGCGTGAACACGAACTGCTCCTTCGAGGCGCCACCCGGCAGCCGTTCGAGGTCCCGCACCGAGAACGTCCCGTCGACGCGGCGCACGAGGAACGCGTCGAGCCGTGCGGCGAGGTCGTCGAGCTGGCTCAGGACGTACGTCGTGGTGCCACGGTGTGCGCGCTTGCGGTCGAGGGCCGCCGCGACGGCGGGTTCCAGGTGGTGTGGTGCCCAGGGATCGGTGCTCATGCCGTGCTCCTTCCGGCGCGCTGCGTCGCGGCCTGGTGGTGGTTCGACACCGTACGCGTCATCGATTGCCTCGGACCGCCCGCACCCGCGTCGCCTGGGGGAGCCGGGCGCAGTACCGTCGGACCCATGGACCGGACCGACGACCGCACCGAGGAGCTCGCGGAGCGCCTCCGGGCGGCGATCGGGACCCTCGTCCGCATCGGTCGGGGTCGCGCCGACACGCTCTCGCCGGCCCACGCGGCCACCCTCGGTCACCTCGACCGTGAGGGTCCGATGACGACGGCCGACCTGGCGCGGCGCCGCGGCGTCCGCCACCAGGGCCAGAGCCGTACCGTCATCGAACTGGAGGCCCTGGGTCACGTCGCGCGCACCGCCAGCGCGACCGATGCGCGTGCGTCGGTCATCGGCATCACGGAAGCCGGACGGCTCGCGCTCACCGCGGACCGTCGGGCACGGACGTCGTGGATGGCGCGGGCGATCGACGCCGAGCTCGACCCGGACGAGCGGGCTGCGCTCGAGCGGATGCCCGAACTCCTCGCCCGCATCGCGCAGCACACCGACGGCTGACCCGCACCGCCCGCCTCCCCTCTGCGAGATCGCAGTCGTCGCCGCTTGGACGGTTGCCAGAACGGCGACGACTACGATCTCGCGGGAGGAAGGTGTACAACATGGTTGTACACTTGACCGACGCCAACGACCAGGAGGACCCATGCGGCTCACGAAGTACAACCACGCGACCGTCGTGCTCGAGCAGGACGACGTGACGATCGTCATCGATCCCGGGACGTTCACGCCCGAGTCCGCCGAGCTCGTGCGTGGCGCGACGGCGGTGCTCGTCACGCACGAGCACTTCGACCACCTCGACACCGACGCCCTCCGCGCCGGGCTCGACGCCGCCCCGGAGCTCCGCGCCTACGTGCCCGAGGGTGTCGCGGACCAGATCGGCGGCGACCACGACGGCCGGGTCGTGACGGTCGGCGCGGGCGACACGTTCACCGTGGGCACCGTCGAGGTGCGGGTGTTCGGCGAGACCCACGCCGTCATCCACCCGGACATCCCGACGATCCCGAACGTCGGGTACCTCGTCGACGGCATCGTCTTCCACCCGGGCGACGCCTACCTCGTGCCCGGGGTCGCCGTGCCGACGCTGCTCATGCCGACGAGCGGCCCGTGGTCGCACATGCGGGAGGCCGTCGACTACGTCCGCGAGGTCCGTCCCGAGCGCGCCATCCAGATCCACGAGCTGCTCCTCAGCGAGCCCGGGCAGCAGTCGACCGTGCAGTTCCTCGGTGCGGACGGCCTCGGCGGCGTGCCGATGTCGATCCTGCCGGTCGGCGAGTCGGTCGAACTCTGACCGGGGGACGACGAGCCTGAGGACGCTGACGACGGGGACGACGGTCGAGGAGTTGGCTCGGAGCATGACCGACGACCCCACGACCGCCGTCCTCTTCGACATCGACGGCACGCTCGCCGACTCGAACTACCCCCACGTGGACGCCTGGTGGCGTGCCTTCCACGCCGCGGGGCAGCCCGTCGACGCCTGGCGCATCCACCGCTGCATCGGCATGGACTCGTCGAGCCTCCTCGACGAGCTCGTGGGCTCCGCGGACTCGGACGTCGCGAAGCAGGCGAAGGAGTTCCACACGGCGTACTACCGGGAGCACTTCCAGGAGCTGCACATCCTGCCCGGCGTGCACGACCTGCTCGAGGAGGTCGCCCGCCGCGGGCACAAGGTCGTCCTCGCGACGAGCGCGCCCGAGGCCGAGCTCGCCATCCTCCGCGAGCTCCTGCAGATCGAGGACACGATCGAGGTCGTGACGAGCGGTGGTGACGTCGAGCAGGCGAAGCCGGACCCCGGGATCATCCAGCTGGCGCTCGAGCGCTCCGGGGCCGATCCCGACCACGCGATCATGGTCGGTGACTCCAAGTGGGACGTCATCGCCGCGGGCCGGGCCGGCGTCGCCGCGATCGGCGTGCTGTCCGGCGGCATCTCCGAGGCGGAGCTCCGTGAGGCCGGGGCCGTGGCCGTGTTCGACGACCCGGCCGCGATCCTCGCCGGGATCGACGACAGCCCCATCGGACAGCTGGGAGCGTGACGACGTGACCGACGTCGACGCAACGCCGTACCCGGAGGACCGGGACCCCATCGACGCGACCTCCCTCGCGGGACGCGCGGACCGCATCCTCGACCCGGGGGCTGACGACGTCGCCGTGACCCGGTCGGAGGAGCGACTCGTCGTGCGCACCGACACCGTCCCCGTGCGCCGCGTGCGGATCCGCAAGGTGATCGTGTCCGAGGAGCGGACCGTCACCGTCACCGTGCGGCGTGAAGAACTCCGCGTCGAGGAGGAGCCGCTCGACGGGACCGACGTCGTCGACCCGGGCACGGTCCTCCCGATCGGCTCGGGCGACGCGATCGAGCTGGTGTTGCACGAGGAGCAGGTGGAGGTCGTCACCCGCGTCGTCCCCGTGGAGCGTGTGCGCGTGGTCACGGACGTGGTCACCGAGCAACGGTCGCTCACCGAGACCGTCGGGCACGAGGAGGTCGACGTCGTCGACGAGGACCTGACCGACCGGCACTGAGCGGCGTGCGGGTCGGGAGGGCCGCCCACACCTGCGAGGATGGTCCGTCGTGATCACCATCGAACGCGTCGCGTGGGAGGACCCGCGGGCCGTCGCGCTCCGCGCCGCCATGGACGACGACATGCACGCCCGGTACGGGGTCGGCGACGGCACCGAGGACCCGGCGCGCGCCGCCGAGCGGGAGCGTGCCCTCCACGTCGACCCAGAGACGGTCGTCGCGGCGATCCTCGCGGTCGACGAGCGCGGCGAGGCCGTCGGGCACATCGCCGTCCGGTGGCTCGGGGACGAGCTCGAGCTCAAGCGCCTGATCGTGCTCGCGGCGGCGCGCGGGCAGGGTGCCGCCACGGCCCTCCTGGCCGAGTCGGAGGCCGTGGGGCGCGAGGTCGGCGCACACCGGCTCGTCCTGCAGACCGGTGACAAGCAGCCCGAGGCCGTCGCCCTGTACGACAAGACCGGCTGGCGTCGGATCCCGATCTACTCCGCGGCGTACGCGCGCACGATGCCGTTCTCGATCTGCTTCGACAAGCACCTGGACTGAGGTCGGCCATGCCCCAGAAGATCATCCTCGACTGCGACCCGGGCCACGACGACGCCGTGGCGATCCTGCTCGCCCACGGCAGCCCGGAGATCGAGCTGCTCGCCGTGACCACCGTCGTCGGCAACCAGACGCTCGCCAAGGTGACGCGGAACGCGCTCGCCGTCGCGCGGATCGCCGGGATCACCGACGTGCCGTTCGCGGCGGGCGCGGACCGGCCGCTCGTCCGGACCATCGAGCACGCCGCGGACATCCACGGGGAGTCCGGGCTCGACGGGCCCGTCCTCCCCGAACCGTCGATCGAGCTCGACCCCCGGCACGCCGTCGATCTCATCATCGACACCGTCATGGCGCACGAGCCGGGCACGATCACGCTCGTGCCGGTCGGTGGTCTGACGAACATCGCGCTCGCCGTCCGCAAGGAGCCGCGGATCGTCGAGCGGGTCCAGCGGGTCGTCCTCATGGGCGGCGGCGTCCACGTCGGCAACATGACCCCCGTCGCCGAGTTCAACATCGCGATCGACCCCGAGGCCGCGCAGATCGTGTTCACGGCGGGCTGGGACGTCGTCATGGTCGGGCTGGACCTCACCCACCAGGCGCTCGCGACCCCCGACGTCGTCGCGCGCATCGCGGCACTCGGCACCGGGCCGGCTCGGTTCGTCGACGAGCTCATGGGGTTCTTCGCCGACGCGTACCGCGACGTGCAGGGGTTCGACGCCCCACCCGTGCACGACCCCTGCGCGGTCGCGCACGTCATCGACCCGACGATCGTCCGGGCCGTGCGGATGCCCATCGCCGTCGAGACCACCGGCACCCTGACCACCGGCATGACCGTCGCCGACCTGCGAGCGCCGGCGCCCGAGGACTGCCGGACCTCCGCCGCGCTCGAGCTCGACCGCGACCGGTTCTGGGACCTCGTCGTCGACGCACTCGAGCGGATCGGCGAGGGCGGCGTGGGGGACGCGGACCCGGTCGCCGTCGCCGACGGGATCGACGCGTGACGGGCCTCCCGGCCGACGGGGCGGACACGGTCGGCACCGCTGCTCCGGATCGGGACGTCCTGGAGGCCCGCGGCCGCGTCGTCGTGGTCGGCTCGCTCAACGCGGACCTGGTCGTCCGGACCGCGCGGTTCCCCCGCGCGGGCGAGACCCTGCGCGGCGAGGACCTGCGGATCCTGCCCGGCGGCAAGAGCGCCAACCAGGCCGTCGCGGCCGGTCGGCTCGGCGGCGACGTCGCCCTCGTCGGCGCCGTGGGCGACGACGCGAACGGCCAGCTCCTGCGCGGTGCCGTGGCCGACGCCGGCGTGGACGTCGCCGGTGTGCGCGTGCTCGAGGGCAGCGCGACCGGCACCGCGGTCATCACCGTGGACGCCGCCGGCGAGAACACCATCGTCGTCTCGCCCGGGGCGAACGGGCGGCTGTCCGCCGCCGACGTCGACGCCGCCCACGGGGCGTTCGCGGGCGCGGCCGTGCTCGGACTCTGCCTCGAGGTCGACATGGAGGTCGTACTCGCGGCCGCCCGCCGTGCCCACGCCGCCGGGACCACGGTCGTGACGAACCTGTCGCCGTTCGGGCCCGTGCCCGAGGAACTCCTCGCGCTGACCGACGTGCTGCTCGTCAACGAGCACGAGGCCGCGCAGCTCGTGACGCCGGCGGGATGCACCGCGGCGGACGCGGGGGCGGACGACGGCGCGGCGGACGGCGGTGCGGAGGACGTCGGGCGGCTCGCGGGCCTCCTGGCCGATCGCGGGGTCGACCCCGCGGTCGTGACCACCGGGAGTGCCGGGTGCGTCGTGCTCGACCGCGGCGCGGAGCCCGTCCGCGTTCCGTCCGTCCGCGTCGACCCCGTCGACACGACGGGCTGTGGCGACGCGTTCACCGGCGCACTGGCGATGCGGCTGGCCGCCGGGGACGACCTCGTGACCGCTGCTCGGTTCGCGGTCGTGGTCGGCGCGTTCGCCGCCACCCGGCTCGGCGCGCAGTCGTCCTACCCGACGATCGAGGAGTTCGACGCGTTCCTGGCCGATCACGCCTGAGGTCGCGTTGTCCCCCGGGCGCTCAGGCGGCCCCAGCCGGTTCGCGTAGACGAGCGGCATGACATCCAGGTTCCGAGGACAGGTCGTCGTGGTCACCGGGGCGTCGAGCGGCATCGGCCGCGCGACCGCCCACGCCTTCGCCGAGGCCGGCGCACACGTCGTGCTCGCCGCCCGGGGACGCGAGAGCCTGGAGGCCGCGGCCGAGGAGTGCCGGGCTCGCGGAGCCGAGGCGCTCGCCGTGCCCACCGACGTGTCCGACGCCGAGCAGGTCCGGGCGCTCGTCGCGGCGACCATCGCCCGGTTCGGACACATCGACGTGTTCGTCGGGAACGCCGCGCTGTTCGCGTACGGCCTGTTCGAGCAGGTGCCGGACGACGCGTTCCGCCGGGTCATCGAGACGAACCTGTTCGGGCACGTCAACGGCATCCGCGCCGTCCTCCCGCACTTCCGGGAACGCGGTCGCGGGACCTACGTGCTCGTCGGGTCGATCCAGTCGCTCCTGTCCGCGCCCTACCAGTCGGCGTACGTGACGAGCAAGCACGCGGCGCTCGGCCTGGCGGACGTCCTCGGCGACGAGTTCCGCGGGACCGACATCCACTTCCCGATGGTGCTGCCCTCGACGATCGACACCCCGATCTACCAGCACGGCGCGAACTACACGAACCAGAACTCGCACCCCATGCCGCCGGTCGTCAGCCCGCAGCGCGTGGCCAAGGCGATCATGCGTGCCGTCGTGCACCCGAAGCGGAACACGTACGTCGGGCTCGCGCAGGCCGCCCTCGTGCCGCTCGAGTTCGCGCTGCCGCCGCTGTTCCACGCGATCACGCGTCCGGCCGTCGAGATCTTCGCGCTCCGTGGGCACGGCGCCCCGAGCGACGGCAACCTCTACGGTCCCGACGACGCGTCGAACGCCACCGACGGCGGATGGCGCGCGAGTGCCCGGCGGAAGTGGGTGCCCGTCGTGCTCGGCGCCGCTGCCGTCGGGGTCGTCGCGCTCGCGGGCGGTCGTTCGCGGCGCTGACCGCGGAGCCCCGCCTGGATCGACGCTGGTCGCGCCGGACCCTGACCCTCGGAATGGGGGTCCGGACGATCGTTCATGTACCCGTACTGTTCGGAATGTTCTCGCTGGGACGCGCGGGGTACGAAGGACGCGTCCGGCGATCGGGGTTCTGCCTTTGGGCGCGTCTGTGCGTGCGTTCGAGTCGTTGTCTGTTCGGGGTCGGTTCGGCGCAGCGCTGGCGGTGCTCATCGCGTTGGTCGCGGCGCTGTTGGTGGCGGTGACGCCCCCGGCTCCGGCACACGCGGATGCGACGGACACGGGGACTGGTGGTCGGTTCGTGGCGGCGTCGGGCCGGATCTTGGACACGCGGAGCGGGACGGGTGGGTACTCGACGGCGATGCCGGCGGGTGGGTACCGGTCGATCCAGGTGGGTGGCAAGGCGGGTGTGCCGACGTCTGGGGTGGGTGCGGTCGTGGTGAACGTCACCGCGGTGAACATGACCCAGCAGGGCGAGGTGCGTGGCCGGCCGGACGACTCGACGGCGTCGGCGTTGATGCTCGTGTTCGACGGTGGTGGGTTGGGGACGACGTCGAACACGGCGACGATCGCGGTCGGTGACGATGGGACGATCCAGGTTGCATCGGACGTGGTGACGGATCTCGTGATCGACGTGCAGGGCTACTACACCGCGAACGACGATGGGACGGCGGCGGGCGGCTTCGTGTCGGTGCCGGGCACGCGGATCGTGGATTCCCGGAACGGCACGGGGGTGTCGAAGGCGCAGATCGCGGCGGGCAGTTCGGTGACGTTCCAGGTGACGGGCAATGGTGGTGTGCCGGCGGGTGCGTCGGCGGTGGTTGCGAACTTCATCGTGATCCCGGCGGCGAACGGCGGGTACATCACGCCGTATCCGGCGGGGACGAGCAAGCCGCAGCGGTCGTTGCAGTACGCGGCGGGGGTGCCGACATCGCTGACGGCGCAGGTGGCGTTGAGCAGTGATGGCAAGTTGACCGTCGCGGATGACGTGAACGCGATCGATCTCGCGGTGGATGTGCAGGGGTACTTCACCGCGACGAACGGCGGTGGGAGCGTGTTCACGCCCGCCGCAGGCACGGTCTATGACACGCGGGTCAGCCCGAACACCCCGATCGCTGCGAACTCGAGCCGCGCCATTCAGGTGTCCGGGCAGGCTGGCGTGCCTGCGGTCGGCGCCGGGGTGACCGCGGTGGCGTTGACGCTGACGTCGCTGCATGCGGCGAACAGCACCGGCGACGCGATCGCGTGGGCGGATGGCGCGACCAAGCCCGGAACGACGTCCATCAACTTCAGTGCTGATTCGATCCGGACCAACACCGTGATCGTGCCCGTCGGGTCCAACGGCAAGATCGATCTCTACAACCGGAGCGGGGACAGCACGGACTACGTCTTCGAGCTGCAGGGCTGGTACAACAACCTGCCGACCGGTCCCACGACCACGAACGTGACGGGGTCGCGGCCGTCGGCGACGAATCTGAGTTTCGGGATCGATGATCAGACGAGTGCGCAGGTGGACGTCGCGACGGGGAACCTGTTGGTCGGGAACAGCGGGTTGTCGCTGCCGGGGGTGAACGCGTCGACGACGATCGGTGCGGCGTACAACTCGCGGGGTTGGCAGACGGCGAGCAGCATCGGCATGGTGGCGAACCGGTGGCAGTACGCCCTCGACGGCGTCGGGTCGCTGTCGGCGGGTAGCACGGGTGTGATCTACACGGGTCCGGATGGGTCGACGTGGCTGTTCAAGGTCAACGCTGACGGTTCGTACACGACGCCGGCGGGCTTGCAGCAGACGCTGGCGAAGTCGTCGGCGGAGTACACGTTGACGTCATGGACGTCGAAGCAGGTCGATCACTTCAATCTCAACGGCCAGCCGACGAAGGTGGTCGACGGGAACAGCAACGCCGTCGCGTTCAGCTACTCCGGTGCGACCTTGGCGAGCATCGTGTCGACGGCAGGCGCTGTCACCACGGACAGCAGCGGGAAGCCGATCAGCGGCGCACGGGTCGCGAACGTCGCGTACAGCAACGGGGCGACGACGTTCACGCAGACCAACGGCTCGGCGACGCGGTCGATCCGGTACAGCAAGGACGGCAACGGCAACATCGTCGGCTACACGGATGCCACCGGCGCGACGACGACGTTCGGGTACTCCGGCCAGGACCTGACCTCGGTCACGGCGCCGAACGGCGGGGTGACGACGTTCACGTACGACAGCTCGGATCGGGTCACCGAGGTCGACCAGCGGAACACGACGGCGGGGTCGCCGGGTACCGCGGTCACGCGGTTGTCGTACGTGTCGAGCACCCAGACGCAGGTCGCGGGTCCGGACACGGATTCGTCGCAGACGGTGTCGGCGGTGAAGAACACGACGTACACGATCGACGCGTCCACGCATGATGTGACGAAGGCGGTGGATCCGGATGGGAACACGCGCAGTGCGTCGTACAACGCGGCGAACAACGCCGTGTCGCAGAGCCAGGTCGGCTCGGGGGACAGCACGTCGACCACGACCGGTACGTACACGTCGAACAGTGGCCAGTCGTTGGACAAGGTCGCGTCCTCGTCCGGCGCGTCGAGCTCGGCGACGTACGGGGACAGCACCAACCCGTATCTGCCGACCTCGACGACGGATGGGTCGGGGAACACGACGACCGTGACCTACAACGGGCAGGGCAACCAGATGACGTCCTCCACCGGCAGCGACACGAACGTGCAGGCTGCTGTGGAGCGGAACTCGGACGGGACGGTGAAGACCGCGACCGCGCCGGGGAACGCCGCCAGCGGCAGCACCCCGAAGAACCCGACCACCTACGCCTACGACGGCAACCACCAGCTGTCGACCGTGACGCCGCCGACGGGAACGACCCTGGGCGTGAAGACGTACACGTACGACGCGTTCGGGCGGCTCGCGTCCGAGACGGACGGCAACAGCCACACGACGTCGTTCACGTACGACAACGATGACCGGCAGCTGACGGAATCGTTCTCCGACGGCACCCACGCGGTGTCGAACCAGTACGACGGCAACGGGAACCTGACCTCGTCGACCTCGGCGACTGGCACGATCACGAACACGTACGACCAGCAGAACCGGCTCACGTCGACGGTGAACACCGCCGGCGGCGGGACAGTCTCGTACACGTACGACAAGGCCTCGAACGAGCTCACCGTGTCCGCCGGCGGTGGCACGGCGACGAACACCTACGACCCGGCCAACACCCTGCTGACCACGACGCTGCCGAACGCGTCCGGCACCGAGACGCAGGTGTATGCCACCGATGACCACGGCCGGCGCACGGACACGTGGGTGAACGCGAACGCGGCGCACACGACGTGGACGGGCCGCACCCACACCGACTACGACACCTCCGGCCGGGTGATCCGGGTGCGGTCCTGGACCGGCACCGGGGATGCGAGCAACTCGCTCGTGTTCGACACCTCGTACTGCTACCAGTTCAAGACGGCGTCGGCGAGCTGCGACAGCGTCCAGGCGGCGAAGCCGACCGCGGCCAGCCAGCTCAACGATCGCAGCGAGCTGCAGCTGGCCACGGACAACATCTCGCATCAGACCACGACCTACGGGTACACGGCGGCGCGGCTGACCAGCGCCACCCAGGCCGGCGGCAGCAGCAACGTGACCTGGACGTACTCCTACAACAGCAACGGGGACCGCACCGGTGCCGCGGAGACGGGAAGTGCGACCTCGTCGCAGAACCTGACGTACAACGCGGCGAACCAGATCACCTCGAGCGGGTACACGTATGACGCAGCGGGCAACATGACCGCATCACCGGGCGTGACGTACACCTACAACGGGGCGGAGCAGATGACCAGCTCCACCATGGGCGGGAAGACCACCACGTACACCTACGCCGGCGCGGACCAAAACGAGCTGCTCAGCCAGACCACACCGGGCGGGGACTCGTACATGTACGTGTACGGCAAGAGCGGGCAGCTGCAGTCCCAAACCAGCGCCGGGCAGACGTCGTTCTTCTTCGACGACCCGACCACAGGACAGGTGTTGGACGCGATCAGCCCCGACTTGCAGGTCGGGTTGTACCTGGTGGACGGGATCGGGAGCCCGGTCGGGATCCTCACCGACGACGGCCAGCGGGCGTACGCGGTGTCGTTCGATCCGTACGGGAACCGGACCGTGGTCAGTGGCGGTACGTCGCCGTGGTTCGAGTACTTGCCCTTCGGATACAAGTCCGGCATCCGGATCACCGGCGACGGGCTCGTGAAGTTCGGACAACGCTGGTACCTTCCCGTCGCGGGCGGGTGGACGCAGGAGGACACCCTCGACGCGCCCCTCGATCCAGGCAACGCCAACCGATACGCGTTCGTCGGCTGCGATCCCATCAACGGCTCGGATCCCACCGGTCGTGTTTCGCAGTGCGGCCATGCCGTCACCGGTCTCGTGTTCTCGAGCCTCGGGCTCATCGCCTCCGGTGTCGCAATTGTTGGATCGGTTGCCGCTGAGATCCCGTCCCTCGGATGGTCAACGGCGCTGGGAGTAGCCGGCGTCATTGGATTTGGAGCGTCAGCATACGGAGTGATAGATGGTATCGGATCGGTGGCCAGTGCCTGCTAACGGAAGGAAGCGCTATAACTCGATCGTGTGCGCAATCCTCACGCCAGTTCTCGTGATCCTCGCAGTTCTCACCATTACCTCTGTATCGACTGGGTGGGGTTCATGGGTTGCGTTCCTCACTGCGACGGTCGCGGTGGGAGCGGGGCTGACGTTCCTCCTCGTATTCGGGCCGGCGAAACTGAGGCGACGACGTTAGGCCAGAGTCCCAAGATGCAGCAGTCCCCGTTCGATCGCGGGATCAACCCGGACCTACACAGCCGAGGCCCCGGATCCGTCCGCACCCGGGGCCTCGTACTGTGCTCGGTCAGATCGTGGGCGAGTCCTCGTCCGGGTCCTCACCCTCGGCCTGCGAGGGCGCGTCCATGCCACCGTGCGTGGTGGCGTCCGCCTCGTCCTCGCCGCCGGCTTCCGATGTCGTGCGGGCCATGTCGGCCTCCTTCCGTGTGACGGGACGTGTGCCCGTCGAGGGTCACTGCGACGCGGCCGTGGGGGCCGAGTCACCATCCCGATGATGGCCCGGAGCGGTGCCGGTGCCCCGCAGTCTCGGCTCGTGCTCAGGGAGCCCGGGAGCCGCCGCTGTCCGCGAGGTCGCGCCCGGCCAGCCGACCGCCCGGCTCGGGATCGCGGGTGCGCGGAGCATGGTGAGACCGCGCCGGAACCACCGGTACCAGGGGAGGCCCGCGCGGCCGTGTGACCCGAGGGTGTGGAGCGCCTTGCGCGTGCGGATCACCAGTCCGCGGCGGTCCCGCAGCGGGTCGCTCGAGATCTCGGCGCGCAGTCCCGGATCGACGACGACGCGCCACGCCGGGTCGAGGTGGAGGCTCAGGTCGACGTCGTCGTGGAGCGCCGGGTCACGACGGTCCACGCGTGCGGAGACGCGGGTCCAGGCCGCGCGCGTGAACGCGGTGTTCGAGCCGAAGACCGGCGGCCGTGCGAGCGCGAGCCACATGAGCACGAAGTACGCCCGCATGTAGGCGAGCTGCCAGAACGCGCGAGGGACCGGGCGGAGGTCCCGGAAACGCCCGGGCCCGGCCACCGCGACCACGCGGGGATCCTCGAATGCCCGGAGCGCGCGGTGGACCCAGTCGGGTGGCAGCACCGAGTCGGCGTCGACGCGGGCGATCACGTCGCCGGAAGCCGCGTCGTACCCGCACGACGCGGCCGCCGCGATCCCCCGGACGGGCTCGTGGAGCACGGTGGCCCCCGCCGCGAGGGCGACGGCGACGCTGTCGTCGGTGCTGCCGTTGTCGACGACGATGACCTCGTCGACGGGCACGGTCTGCACCGCGACGGACGCGAGGCACCGTCGGAGCACGGAGGCGTCATCGAGGACGGGGACCACCATCGACACGTGAGGCCGACGGTGGTCCCCGTCACGGCGGCGGCGTCGGCCGCCGGAGCGCGTCACTCCTTGTTTCGCCGGTCCTGCGACAGGGCGGCCTTCTGCTCGACCTTGTTCGGGGTCGGGGTGGTGCCGTAGTAGCGCGCGTCGACCAGCGTGGGCGGGGGCATCGGCACCGAGGTGGTGGGCCCGTCGTGGTACGTGTACTCGCCCTTGCCGTCGAACGAGGGGCCGCTCGCCCAGCGTCCCTCGGCCGCGGCGGCGCCGTCGGAGAAGTTGAGGTACTGGTAGTTGACCTCCTGGTCCTCCTTCTTCTGCGCGAAGTTGCTCGGGACCGGGAAGTCCTCGTAGCCCTCTTCGCGGAGTTCGGCGGCGGCGGTCGCCCACATGTTCTGGTGCATGGTGTCGCGGGCGATGAGGAACGACAGCAGGTCGCGGATCCCGTGGTCGTCCGTCATGTGGTAGAGCCGGGCGGCCTGGATGCGCCCCTGCATCTCCGCGTTCTCGTTCGCCGTGAAGTCGGCGAGGAGGTTGCCACTCGCCGTGATGTACGAGCCCTGCCACGGGTTCCCGTTGCTGTCGACGGGGCGCGCGCCGGCGCCGGCGACGATCGCGTGCTGGACGTCCATGCCTCCGATGACGGCGGCGACGGTCGGGTCGTCCTGCACGGCCTCCTTGGTGATGCCGAGCGGGGCCTTCTCGAGCAGCTGGGCGATCATCGTCGCGAGCATCTCGACGTGACCGAGCTCCTCGGCGCCGATCCCGAAGACGAGGTCCCGGTACTTGCCGGGGATGTGCATGTTCCAGGCCTGGAACTGGTACTGCAGCGCGACCGAGATCTCGCCGTACTGGCCACCGAGGACCTCCTGCAGCTTCCGTGCGTAGACGGCGTCGGGCTTGCTCGGCGTGGACTTGAACTGCAATTCCTGCTTGTGGAAGTACATCCTGTGTCTCTCCTTCAGCTCGCGTCGGTGCCGGGCGGGTCCCGGCGCTCACGACGCGTGGTCTGGACCGTAGGCCCCGTTCCCTCGCCACCCATGCAGGTTGTCCCCCTCGGACGGGAGGTGCGGTGCGGCCCCGCCCCGGCCCTCCCGTCCGGATTTCCGGGAGTCAGCGAGGCCCACCCGGGCGTCCGGGGGACGAACGGGGCGTGCTCCGGCCGCCCCCGGGTCGTCCGGAGCACCCAGAACGGGGGACAATCTCCCTGGTCCGCCCCTGGGAGTCCGAACGCTCCCAGGCGAGAACGCGCACGGTGGGTGACACGCCAGACCGGGATGACGCCTGTCCTCCCGGACCCGCGAACAGGGAAGGAACGTCATGAGCACATACCCACCGGAGAACGACATCCCGAACGACACCCCGATCTACGACCGGGCCGTGCCGACCGGGTCGCTCGCCGACGACGACCTCATCGACGACGAGCTCGTCGTCGACGACACGACGGACACCACCTACTCCGGCGTCCACGTCCCGTCCTACGGAACGGACAGCGCGAGCGACTCCGGCGGCTCCGGCAAGGCCGACGCCGCCAAGGGCGCAGCCCAGAACGTCGCGGGCGACGCCAAGCAGTCGGCCGCGCAGGTCGCGGGCGTCGCCAAGGAGCAGGCGTCCCGAGTCGCCTCGGAGGCCACGGACCACGCCAAGGAACTCCTCGGCCAGGCGACGTCGAGCCTCAAGGACCAGGCGGGCCAGCAGCAGCAGCGCGCCGCGGGCGGACTCCGCACGATCAGCGACCAGCTGTCGTCGATGGCCGAGAACGCCGACGACGGCATCGCGGGCAAGGTCGTCCGCGACCTCTCGAACCGCGCCGGCAGCGTCGCGGGCTACCTCGAAGGCCGTGACCCGGGCTCGCTGATCGACGAGGTCCGCTCCTTCGCGGCCCGTCGTCCGGGCACGTTCATCGCCATCGCCGCCGGAGCGGGCATCCTCGCCGGTCGCCTCACCAAGGCGCTGACGACGGAGATCAAGCACGAGAAGGAAGCCGAGGCCTTCGGTGGCGCCACCGGCGGCGACTCGTCCTCGTACGACGCCACGTCGACGAGCACCTACTCGACCGTCACCGACACGGACTACGGCACGACCGGCGCTGCGTACGGCACGACGGACCCGGTCGAGACCGAGTACGACCCCGGCACGGGTGCCGGGTACGGCGCCGGAGGCGTGGCATGAGCCAGACCACCCCGGGCGGCGTGCCGGGCGGTGTGCCCGGAGCGGGCTACACCGCCGGCGCCACCGCCGCATCACGACCGAACGAAGCCGCCGAGGAGCGCGCCGCCTCGACGCCGCTCGGCGAGCTGCTGACGGACGTCTCGAAGGACCTGTCGAACCTGTTCCGCCAGGAGGTCGCGCTCGCCAAGGCCGAGCTGACCGAGTCGGCGAAGAAGGCCGGCAAGGGCGCCGGGATGTTCGGTGGAGCCGGTCTGACCGCGCTCTTCGCCCTCCTCTTCATCTCCATCGCCGCGTGGTGGGCCCTCGGGTTCCTCGTGAACAACGCCTGGTCGGCGCTCATCATCGCGGTGATCTACGGCATCATCGCCGCGATCCTCGCGATGCAGGGCCGCAAGTCGATGAAGGAGATCCAGGGCGCCCCGCAGACGGTCGAGACCGCCAAGGAGATCCCCGACACCCTCAAGCCGCACACCAACGGGAGGAACGCATGAGCACCCCAGACGAGATCCGCGCCGAGATCGAGCGCACCCGTGGCAACCTCGGGTCGGACGTCGATGCACTCGCCGACAAGGTGAGCCCGTCGTCGATCGCCCACCGCCAGACCGAGAAGGTGCGCGAGCGCATCGGCTCCGTCCGCGACAGTGTGATGGGCACGGTCGACGCCGCCAAGAGCAAGGTCCAGTCCGGCACGAGCAGCGCCTCGGGCTCCGTCTCGGGCGCCTCCGACTCCGCCAAGGGCGCTGCCCGTTCGGCCGTCGGCAAGGCCAAGGGCAACCCGCTCGCCGTCGGCCTCATCGCCTTCGGTGCGGGCTGGCTCGCCTCGTCCCTCATCCCGGCCTCCTCGAAGGAAGAGGACCTCGCCGGCCAGCTGAAGGACCAGGCCGCACCGCTCGTGGACAAGGCCAAGGGCGTGGGGCAGGACATCGCCTCCGACCTCAAGGACACCGCGCAGGAGCACGTGCAGGACCTCAAGGGCACGGCGCAGGACGCCGCGTCGACGGTCAAGGACGAGGCGCAGTCCTCGGCCTCGGACGTCAAGGACAGCGCCCAGAGCGCCAAGGACGACGTGCAGAACGCGTAGTCGTCCCGACGCTCCACCCCCACGGACCGGCCCGGGTGCCGTGGTCAGACCGGATGGTCTCGACCACGGCCCCGGGCCGGTCCGTTCGTGTGTCCGGGACGGGCTCGACCTCGACGAGCCCCGCGGCGGCGAGTTCCCCGAGGAACGCCGCCACCTGCCCCGCCACCGTCTCCGGGTCGACGTCCGGGTACCACCGCGCCACCCGGGTGGCCACGTCCTCGACGGTCGTGCCCTCGTCCAGCTCGGACCAGACGACCGCAGCAGTGCCGGCGAGCACGTGCAGGTCGCACCGCGCGGGATCGGTGACCACCACCCGCTCGGCGTCGCCGACCGCCGCGACCCGCGCCCGTCGGCGGACCCAGCGACGGGGCGGCCCTGCCGTCCGTTCGTCGTCGTCCATGCGGACCTCCCTCCTCGGCTGCGCATGCTAGCGCCGACCTCCCGGTCAGCCGTGGGCGCGCTCCGGGGGTGAGTCCGCGCGCCGGACCCTCATCACGGCCGCTCCGGTGAGCGGACGACGGCACCCGCGCCGCGGGACGTGAACTGACGGGTGACCCGGTGCCGGGCCTCCCGGACGCCCATCGCGCACGCCCCTGATCGAGCCGCGTCGTGACCGTACGGTCACCGCGACCGACCCGATCGAGGAGGGGATCGTCGCGATGACCACACCGCCGTCCACATGCACACGGCCGTCGCCGTGGGAGCGTGCCGCGCCGCCCGGGCCGAGCGACGGGCGGACGCGTGTCGTCGTGGTGTGCGCGGCGAACCTCGCGCGCTCCCCACTCGTCGAGCGTCTGCTGCAGGCCGAGCTCGACGCCCGGGCCCCCGGGCGCTTCGCGGTCTCGAGCTGCGGGGTGCGGGTGCTCGAGCGCGGCGCGATGGTGCCGGGTGTCCGTCGCATGTTGCGCGACCGGGGGCTGGACGCGTCCGGCCATCGGGCGTCACCGCTCCAGGCGACCCGGCTCCGGGGTGCGACACTCGTGCTCACGGCCGAGGAGGCCCACTCCGTCGCCGTGCTCGAGCGCGTGCCGGCGCTGCTCAACCGGACGTTCACCGTGCTCGAGTTCGCGGCGATCGCGCGTCACCACCGCGCACGGGGGCTCGATCCGGCGGGGCTCCTCCAGCGAGCGGGCTCCTTGCGGGCCGCGGTGACGGCGGAGGGCGGCGATCGCGATCTCATCGACCCGGTCGGTCCGGACCCGGCGCGTCTCGCGACACTCGAGGCACAACTCGGTGACGCCGTCACGGTGATCGCGGACGCACTGGCGGCGACGCGTGGCTGAGCGGCGGCGGGTCCTACGACGGGTGTCGTTCGCGGTCGTGATCCTCGTCGTGCTGCCGCTCGTCGCGGCGGCCGCGGTCGTGCTGCTGGTGCAGACCGGGTACCGGTCCGACGTCCGGACCCTCGACACCGACCCGTTCCCGAGAGGGGAGCGTCCGGCGGCGTCCCGGGCCTCCGAGAACGTGCTGCTCATCGGCTCGGACACCCGCGGACGCCTCGGCGACATCGCGGGCGGCGGTCCGACCGGGCAGCGCTCGGACACGCTCATGCTCGTCCACCTCCCGGCCGACGGCGACGACGTCCAGGTCATGTCGATCATGCGCGACCTCTGGGTGCCGATCCCCGGGCACGGCGAGGGCAAGGTGAACGCCGCGTTCTCCCTCGGCGGGGTCCCGCTGACGATCCGCACCGTGGAGGCGCTCCTCGACGTCCGCATCGACCACGTCGCGGTCGTCGACTTCGCCGGGTTCGCGGCCATGTCGTCGACGCTCGGTGGTGTCGACGTCGTGTCACCCAAGGCCTTCACGAGCCGCAACATGCCGGGCTACCGGTTCACCGCCGGCGTCAACCACGTGGCCGGGCAGCGTGCGCTCGCCTTCGTGCGCGAACGGTACGCGTTCCCCGACGCGGACCACCAGCGCGTCCGGAACCAGCAGTCGTTCCTCCGCGGTGTCCTCGACCGCCTGGCCGACCGGGACGGCCTGCACGACCTCGGCCGGGTGCGGGCGTTCCTCGGTGCGACGGGACGGTCCGTGACGGTGGACCGCGGCCTCACGTTCACCCGCGCAGCGCGCATCGGCTGGCGACTCCGATCGGTCCGACCGGACGACGTGGCCTTCTTCACGCTGCCGACGCTCGGCAGCGGGACGAGCGCGGACGGTCAGTCGATCGTGCTGCAGGACCGGACCGCGGTCGCCGAGATCGGCAGCGCCCTGCGGCATGACACCCTCGGCGACTGGGTCGACCACCACCACACCGAGGAGCGGTGACGTGGCGCACACGATCGCGACGGCCGCGGTCGGCGGACACCGGGAGGCGCGGCCCGGCACCGCGACACCGCTCCCGACCCGGACGATGGCCGCCACCGAGGCCGTGAGTCTGCTCGCCGCGACCCTCGGATCGCAGTTCCTCCGGTTCGGGTTCGACGGGAACGGCGTGCAGATCGGGTTCGTCGGGCTCGACTACACCGAGTTCTCGGTGCTCCTGTCGGGGCTGTGGTTCGTCCTCCTCCTCGTCGTCCGGGCCGGGCGGTCCCCCGAGGACCGCTTCGTGTCGTCACCCGGCGCGTTCCGCGACCTCACCCGCACCACGGTCGTCGTCGTGCTCGTGCTCGCCGTGTCCTCCGCGATCACGCAGACGGAGATCTCGCGGGGGTACCTGCTCGTGGCCGTCCCGCTCGGCCTCGTCGCGCTCGTCGCCGACCGGGTGGCCTGGCGCGCGTGGGTCCGTCGTGTGCGCGAGCGCGGCCGGATGTGCCGCTCGACGCTCGTCATCGGTCCGTCCGACTCGGTGGCGGCCGTCCGTGACCTGGTCGACCGCGACCCGGGTGCCGGGCTCCGCGTCGTCCGGACGTTGGTCACCGACGGCCCCGTCGGGGCGAGTGCGCGCCGCGCCGGACCCGAGGCGCTGCACGCGCGCGTCGAGCAGCTCGTCGACGAGCTCGGCCCGGACGCGGTGCTCGTCGTCGGCGGGCACGGCGACGAGTTCGCGCGCGAGCTCTCCTGGGCCCTCGAGGCCGACGGTGTCCAGCTGCTCGTGGCGCCGCAGGTCGGACCGGTCGCGACGCAGCGCCTCCAGACGGTCACGCTCGCCGGGCACGCCCTGATCGCCGTCGAACCGCCCCCGCGGTCCGGCCTCCCGCACGTGGCGAAGCGGGCGTTCGACGTCGTGGCGAGTGCCCTGGGGCTCGTCCTCGCTGCGCCCTTCATCGTGCTCGTCGCCCTCGCGGTACGACTCGACAGTCCGGGGCCCGCGTTCTTCACCCAGCAGCGCGTCGGCCAGGGCGGACGGCTGTTCACGATCGTCAAGTTCCGGACGATGGTGCCGGGCGCGGACCGACTGCAGGGCGACCTCCGCGCCGAGAACGAACACGGCTCCGGACCGCTGTTCAAGATGCGGGACGACCCGCGCGTGACCCGGCTCGGCCGCCTCCTCCGGCGCTGGTCGGTGGACGAGGTCCCACAGCTCGTCAACGTCCTGCTCGGTCACATGAGCCTCGTGGGGCCGCGGCCACCACTGCCGTCCGAGGTGGCGACGTACGGGGACCGGGCACGACGGCGCCTCCTGACGAAGCCGGGGCTGACGGGCCCGTGGCAGGTCGGGGGTCGCTCGGACCTCCCGTGGGAGGACGGCCTCCACCTCGACCTCCTGTACGTCGAGAACTGGTCCCTCATGGGCGACCTGGTCGTCCTGGCCCGGACGGTCGGTGCCGTCCTCCGCGCACGGGGAGCCTACTGATGGCGTCGGGACGCACACCGCTCCTCCGGGTCGCGCCCGACGCCGTCCTGCTCGCCGACGAGCCGCTGTTCCGGGGGGACGTGCGCGACCTCCTCGACGAGGTCGACCGGCGGCGGGGTACCGGTCGAACGCTCGTGACGACGCCGAACGTCGACCAGGTACTCGTGCTGCGGAACGACGAGGCGGCGCGCCGTGCGCACGCGCGGGCGGACCTCCGGACGGTCGACGGCCTCCCGATCGTCGCGTTGGCGCGACTGCTCGGCGACCACACCGTGCGTCGGGTCACCGGGGCGGACCTCCTCGTCGCGTGCAGCGCGGCCTCCGCCGAGCGGGGGTGGCGGATCGTCGTCACCGGTGGAGCACCGGGCACGGCCGTCCGCGCGGCGGAGCGACTCCGGACGCAGCACCCCGGCGCGGACATCCAGGACGTGCCGTTCCCGGACCTCACGGGCGGCGAGGACGGCGGCATGGTCGTCGAGCGGCTCCGGGCGATCCGCCCCGACGTCGTCTTCCTCTGCCTCGGGTCGCCGAAGCAGGAGGCGTGGTTCCTCCGGTGGGAGGACGCACTGCCCGACGCGGTCTACGTCGGCGCCGGCGCGGCGGTCGACTTCGCCGCAGGCGCCCGGCGCCGTGCACCCGTGCTCGTCCAGCGCCTCGGTCTGGAGTGGTCGTGGCGGCTGCTGCAGGAACCGCGCCGCCTCGCTCACCGCTACCTGGTCCGGGGCCCGGCGTTCCTGCTCGTGGTCGCGCGGTCGCTCCTGGCTGCACGCGAGCGTCGACCGGACCGGGCATGAGCGCTCGGCCCACGGACGCCGTGCCCGACGTGACCGTCGTCGCCGCGCTGTTCCGGCCCGGTCGGTTGCTCGACGGGTTCCTCGACCGAGCCGCGGCCCTCCTCACCGCGGGCGTCGAGCTCGTCCTGGTCGACGACGGGTCCGGTGACGGCACCGCCGAGCGCCTCCGTCGGTGGGCGGTCGACCGCCCCGACGTGCAGGTGCTCGAGAACGCGACGAACTCCGGGGTGGCCGCGAGCCGCAACCGCGCGGTCCGGCTCGCCCGCGGTACGTGGGTGTGGTTCGTCGACCACGACGACCGGTGGGAGCCCGGAGCACCGACGCGGCTCCTCGACGCGGCGACCGACGACGTCGACGTCGTCGTGTGTCGGGCCGACTTCCGCACCGACCCGCTCCGCCCCGGCCGGATCGTCGACGGTGTCCCCGTGCCGCGCGTCGCGACCGGTCCCGAGGCGCTCGTCATGCTGCTCGAGGGCACCATCGACGGCTTCCTGTGGTCGAAGCTCGTCCGCCGCTCGGTCCTCGGGAACGCGCCCTTCCCGCACCTGCCGTCGCAGAGCGACGTCGCGGGTCTCGCCCCGGTGCTCGCCGCCGCGCGACGGGTCCGGTTCGTCCCGGACGTGCTCTACCACTGGGTCCACCGTCCCGGCTCGGTCTCGCGGTCCAGGACGCCCGCGCTCGACGCCCTGGAGGCCGCCCACGCCGCCGTCGTCGCGGCCGCGGACTCCGTGGCGCCGGTCGACGCACCGGCGCTCGCCGACCCGGCACGCCGCGAGGAGCTCCTGACCTGGTTCACGTGCTGGTTCCGGTGCCGCGGGCTGGTCGTCACGCCGGGGCGCCAGCACGCGCCCTGGTCGGTCCGGCGCGCCGGGGTGCGGCGCGCCCGACGAGCCCTGCACGGTCGTCGGCTCGGTGGCGTCCGTCTGCGGTCGACCTCGGTGTGGCTCCTCATGTGGGCGGTCCGCGTCGCACCGCTCCTGGTGGTCGGCGTGCTGCCCCTGCTCTTCGCGGTGCACGACGCCCGGGTGGCCGGACGACCCGGCGGGTGAGGCCGTGTCCGTGGCGGGTGAGGCCGTGGGGGATCCCACCGCCCGGCGATCGGCGGGAACGTGCGTGCGCCCGGGCGGACCACCCACGCCGGGACGGAGACTGCCCTGATCCCGCCCCGACCACGACCCGGAGGACCACGCATGGCTCCCGACGCACGTCCCGACGAGCGGACCTCCCGGACCCTGGCCGACTACGTGCGCATGTTCCGGACGTACTGGTTCGGCGCGGTGCTCATCGTCCTGGCCTGCGTCGCCGCGGCCGGTGCGTGGACGCTCACGCAACCGCGGGTGTACACGTCCGGGGCCTCCGGTTTCGTGCGGGTCGCGGGCAACGGCGACGCCAACCTCGACTACGCCGCCGACCAGTTGTCGAAGTCCCAGGCCGAGACGTACGTCGAGCTCGGTGGTTCGCTGGCGGTCGCGAAACGGGTGGTCCGGGCGACCGGCACCAGTGCATCACCGCAGGAGCTGCTCGGCCGCGTGCAGACCCGCCTGCCGGAGGGCACGGCGATCATCGACGTCACCGCGAGCGGCGCGACCCCGCGCGAGTCCGCCGACCTCGCGGACGCGTGGATCGCGGGCATGGGGCGGCAGATCGCCGCGATCCAGTCGTCGGGGGAGGCACTCGCCTCGGCCACGACGAAGCTCGTCCCGTTGGCCTCCGCCACCGTCCCGACGTCGCCCTCGTCGCCGGACGTGCGCGCGGCGGTGACGCTCGGGGTGCTCGTCGGCCTGCTCCTGGCGTCGGTGTACGTCCTCGTGCGGCAGGCCCTCGACCGGCGCATCCGCTCGGCCGCCGCGATCGAGGCCGCGTTCGGTGTCCCCGTGCTCGGGACCATCCCGCTCAATCCAGCCCTGACCGACCACCGGCAACTCGTCGACGCCCTGCCGAACCGCACGCCCGAGGAGCGACGGGTCAACTTCGCGACGTCCGAGGCCCTCCGCGAGCTGCGCACGAACCTGTCCTACGTCCACGTCGACGAGCGCCCGAAGGTCCTCGTCGTCACGAGTCCGCTCCCGGGCGACGGCAAGTCGACGATCGCGGCGAACCTCGCCCGGTCCCTCGCCGTGACGTCCACCGGGCGGGTCGTGCTCATCGACTGCGATCTCCGGCGACCCGTGCTGTCGGCGGTCTTCGGCGTGGCCCGGGGCGCGGGCCTCACCGACGTGCTGTCCGGACGCGCGGACCTCGCCGACGTCATGCAACAGACCGACGACGTCGGCAACCTGTGGATCGTCGGGTCCGGCCGCGTTCCACCGAACCCGAGCGAGCTGCTCGGGTCGCGGATGTTCCGGGACATCCTCGCCTCGCTCGGGGAACACGCGACGGTGGTCCTCGACGCGCCGCCGATCCTCGCCGTCACCGACGCCGTCGTGCTCGCGGCCGGTGCGGACGGCCTCGTGGTGACGGTCTCGGCGCAGGGCACCACGATCGACCAGCTCGGACGGGCGCTGCAGCTCGTGGCCCGGGGTGGGGGGACCGTGCTGGGTGCGGTGCTCAACCGGGTCCCGACGCGCGGGCAGGACGCGCGCGACTACGGCTACTACGGCGGCGCGTACTACGCGGGGGACGACGACGGGTCGGAGCCCGCTCCCGGCACGGACGGCGGCGCGGAACACGGCACGGACGGCGACGCGGAAGCGCGCGCAGCCCGCGGGGCCCGCCCGTCCGGCGGGTCCCGGCTCACGCCCTCCCTGCCCGACCGGGACGCCTCGGTCCCACGCTCGCCCGTGGTGTCCCCGTACGACCCGTCCCTCGAGCTCCCCTCGCGCCGGAGCCGGCGGCGGGCGGCGGCGGTCGGTGGAACCGACGACACCCGGCCGTGAGGGCCGCAGCACGGCTGGACGCGCGTGCCACCGTCGAGCTGGCGCACGCCGTCGTGGCGGACGCCGCGGCCGTCGCCGGTGTCCCGTTCCTGGTCCTCAAGGGCCTCGGCGCTCAGTACCACGGCCTCCAGGACCGACACCGGGTCCCGGCGGACGTCGACGTCCTCGTGCCACCGCGCGGCGTTCCGGTGATGACCGCCGAGCTCGAGCGCCGTGGGTGGCGCCGACGGCCCGCGGACGCCGACGACGTGACGTTCAGCCGCCACTCCGTCACCCTGTTCCGCAGCGGGTGGAGCTGCGACCTGGACGTGCACGACCGGTTCCCGGGCTTCGGGACGGACACCGACGCGGTGTTCGCCCGGCTCTGGAGGACCCGGTGCACGCTCGTCGTCGCCGGGGCGTCCGTCCCGGTCCCGGACCTGCCCGAGGCGGTCCTCGTGCAGGCGCTGCACTGCCTCCGGAGCATCACCGTCCCCCGTCACGCGGAGGAGTACGCGCACCTCGTCGAGCGGACGGCCGGCGACGGGAACCCGGCCCTGCTCGCGCCGACCGTCCTCGACGCGGCCCGCGCGCTCGGCGCGGTGCCCGCGGCGCGGCCGTTCCTCACCGACGCGTTCGGCATCGAGCTCGACGACGGGGGTGTGCCCGACCTGCGGTGGCGCCTGCTGACGGCCGCGTCGTCACCCCACGCGCGGCGGCTGCTCGCGCTCGTCGAGGCGCCGTGGCGCGAGCGACTCCGCGTGGTCCGGGTCGCCCTGCTCCCACCACGGGAGACGCTGGAGAAACGGGGACTCGGAGGGCTCGACCACTTCGGCCTGCTCGCGGCCTACGCCCGCCGACTGTGGCGTGGCGTGCGGTTCCTGCCGTCCGCGGCCCGAGAGGCCCGACGCGCGCGGGACCGCGGCTGACGGTCCGGCGCCGGCCTGCTCGGGCACCGTCTCCAGGCCGCCTCCGCCCGGCCCGTCGGCACGGTCGAGGCGGGGCAACGCGAACGTGAACGTCAGGAGGATCCCGGCCTGCAACCACACGAGGAGGTCGAACGAGAACCCCATCCCGAACCAGAGCAGGACGAGGGCCCGGCCCTGCGCGTCCGCCCGGACGGCCACGACGACGACCACGGCGAGGAACACGGCCAGGCCGGCGACGCCGGTGGTGCCGAGCAGGTACACCGGGAGGTCGTCCACCACCTGCAGCCCGTACGTCGTCTCGATGAGGTGGTCGGCGAACAGCCGGGTCTCGCTGCCGAACCCGGTGCCCCAGAGCGACTCGGCCAGGGGACGGGCGAGCAACCGGGGGACCGCGGCGATCGAGGTCGAGCGGTGGATCCAGGAGCCGGAGGACAGGAGCTCGGTCGTGACCGTGGAGATCCCGAAGTCGAGCACGGCCACGATGCCCCCGACGATCGCCGTGAGGACCACGTTCCTGGCCCACCGGCCGATCCCGCGTCGGTGGACCGCGTGCAGGAGGACCCCGAGGACGGCGCAGAGGACCGCGCTGCGGGTACCGGAGAGGAACACGCCGACCGCGGCGACGAGGAGCGCGACGCCCCGGACGGCGCCGGACATGCCGATGCGGTTGCTCCACGCCACCACGACCGCGATCGCCTCGAACGTCCCGAACACGATCGGCTGCCCCATCGACCCCTGGCCGCGTTCCCACACGTCACCCGTCAGGGGGTTCGGGCGGGAGACCCCACCACGCTGACCCCAGATGGGCGTGGCACCCGTGACCAGGTCGACGGCGGTCCACGCGACCTCGACGGCGGCGATGACGAGCACGGCGATGAGGACGATGCGGAGGCCGCGGGCGTCGAGGTGCGCCGTGACGAGGGCGACCACCACGGCGGTGCCGAAGTACACCGTGAGACGCGAGGTCGAGTACGACCCCGCGAGGAGGGCGCCGACGCCGATCCACACCCAGAGGGCGGTCGGGACGAGGAAGCGCGGCGCGGTCAGGTCCGACACCGCCCCGACCCGGGCGACGGCGACGAGCAGGACGACCGCGCAGAGCGCGAAGGCCGGCACCCAGACGGTGCGCGGCGCACTGTTGTTGCCAACCACGGCCGTGACCGCGAGCGTGAGCACGAGTGCCCAGGCGCGCACGGTGGCCGCCGGCACGAGCACGAGGAACGCGACGACGACCAGGAGCCCGGCGGACGCGGCCAGGGCGAGGACGGTGACGGGTGGCACACCGTTTCCTATCGCCCCGGGAGCGCCGCACTCGCGCCCTCCCGAGGGCCAGCGGCCGTCCGGGAGGCCCGGATCACCGCCGCGGTCACCCTCCCGCCGCCGGCATGGTCCGGGCACTCACCGGCACGCCGCGGGTGGCACCGAGGCGGCGCACCGGGTGACGCGGCGCGCCGCCGGGTGAGTCCGCCCCGGGGGCGGGTGACCGCGGAGGCGAACCGGGACCGGCGGAGTCCCGGGCGGCCGTGGCCGTGCCCCTCGGGACCGGGCGCGGGGACCGATCATCGGCGGGGTGCGACCGGCAGCGGGGTCGCCCGGGACGAGGGACGGGGACGCGGTGACGGATCGACCAGGGAAGCGACGCGACGTCCAGGGACTCCGGGCGGTCGCGGTGCTCGCCGTCGTGGCGGACCACACCCTCCACGCACCGCGCGGCGGCTTCGTCGGGGTCGACGTCTTCTTCGTGATCAGCGGGTTCCTCATCACCGGGTTGCTCCTGCGTGAGCACGGACGGACCGGGACGATCTCGATCGTCGGCTTCACCCGACACCGCATCCGGCGCATCCTGCCGGCGGCGGTCCTCGTGCTCGCCGTGACCGCCGCCGCGACGGCCCTGGTCCTCGGTCCGGCACGGTGGGACGCGGTGCGGTGGGACGCACTCGCGGCGGCCGTCCTCGTCGCGAACTGGCACTTCGCCGCCACGGGGACCGACTACTTCCAGGCAGACGGGCCGACCTCGCCGCTGCAGCACTTCTGGTCCCTGTCGGTCGAGGAGCAGTTCTACCTCGTGTGGCCGTGGGTGCTCCTCGGCGTGCTGACCCTCGCCGCGCGTCGGCGACCGGGCGTCCGCACCGGTCGGACCGCGGTGCCGGCGGCCGTGGCGGTCGCGGTGCTCGGCGCCGCGTCGGTCGCCTGGTCGGCGTACGAGACGGCAGGGTCCCCCACGGTCGCCTACTTCTCGACGCCCTCCCGGGCGTGGGAGCTGCTCCTCGGGGCGGGTCTCGCGGTCGTCGCGCCCGCACTCGAGCACCTGCCGACGGCCGTCCGGCACGTCCTGGCGTGGGCCGGACTCGCCGCGATCGCGACCGCGCTCGCCCTCACCGACGCGGACCGGGGATTCCCGATGCCCGGCGCCGTCCTGCCCGTGCTCGGTGCCGTCGCGGTCCTCGCCGCCGGGATCGGGCGGGACCGTCGGCGGTGGGCACCGCTCACCGATCGGGTGTCCGGGTCCCTCGGCGACCTGTCGTACTCGATCTACCTCTGGCACTTCCCCGTCGTCGTCGTGTTCGGGCCGTACCTGCTGTTCGTGCTCGGCGAGGACCGGCCGGACGTCCGGTGGGTCGCGGGCGTGCTCGCGCTCACCGCCGTGATGTCGGTGCTCGGGTACCACCTGGTCGAGCGGCCGGTGCTCCGGAGCGCGTGGCTCGCCGACCGGGCGGCGTCCCGGCGACGGCGGCGGCCCTCCCGGCTCGTCTGGTCTGCGACGGCGATCGCGATCACCGGTGCCGTGGTGCTCAGCGCCGTGACCCTGAACGGCGCCCAGGGTGCGGTCGACGTCCGCACGGACGGTGCGGGCGCGGCTGCGGCCGACGGCGGATCGTCCGGCACCGCGTCCGGCGGGTCGTCCGGTGCGCAGGCCGCGCTCAGCCGCGCGATCACCGCCGCACTGCGGGCCCGGTCCTGGCCGGCCGACCTGACGCCCTCGGTGTCCCGTGCCGCCGACGAGACCCTGCCCGGCAACACGGCGCGCTGCGGCTCGGCCGCTTGGCTCCCGGCCGCCGACTGCACGTTCGGCGACCCCGCTGCGCCGCACCACGCCGTGCTCGTGGGGGACTCCATCGCCCAGGCCTACGTCCCGGCACTCGCCGCGATCCTCGGGACGGGGGACTGGTCGCTCCGGATCACGTCGATGTACGCCTGCCCGTTCATCGACCGCGAGGTCGGCAACGTCGCGAAGCAGACCGCCATCTGCGCCGACCGACGGGCGAAGGAGGTCCAGGTCGTCCGGGACACCGAGCCGGACCTCGTCGTCGTCGCGAACACGGTCGTCCGCGGAGCCGACCGCAGCACGGGCTCGACGACGAGCGCGGCCGCCTGGAACGAGGCGTTCCGCGCGGAGTTGGAGCAGATCCTCCCCGCTGCGGACCACGTCGTCGTGCTCGCCCCGCCGCCGCCCGACAAGGACATCGAGGACTGCTACAGCAACTTCGCCGGCCCGAGCGCCTGCGTGAGCTCGGTGTCGGCATCCTCATGGTTGTCCATGGCCTCGGACCAGATCGTCCTGATGAAGGCGCTGCACGGGTCGTTCGTCGACACGCGCCCGTGGTTCTGCGACGACGACGGCGCATGCCCGGCGTTCGTCGGGAACCTGCTCGTCAAGAAGGACCAGGCGCACCCCACCGCGGCGTACGTCGAACACCTCACACCCGTCATCCGCGCTGCGCTCGAGCACGCGGGCGTCCTCGAGACCCCCGCGTCGTCGTCGCCCTCACCGACGGCCACGACCGCCGGAGCGTCCACGCCTGCCCCGGGTGACGACACGCGGGATGCGGAGCCCGGGAACGCGACGCCCGGGGTGAACGCCAGGGACCCGCGGGCGACCGACGTCGGGTCCGGCCACGGTGGCGCACTCCGTCGGTCGTACCGTCCCGCCATGACCACCACCGGCACGGCTCCCCACCGGCTGCTCCCACGCGTCGCCGACCCGGGCACTGACCCCGGCGCACACCACGGCCCGGACGCTGACCGGCGGCTCCGCGTGCTCCACGTCCTCGACGCCTTCACCGCGGGCGGCGCGCAGCGCGTCGCGCTCGACCTGGCCGCCTGGACGGGACGGCGCGGCGTCGAGAGCGCCTTCGTCGGTCGTCCGGGGCCCCTGGTCGACCGCGTTCCGCCGGGCGCCGACGTCCACGTCGTGACGGGCGCCGGCCCGCTCGCCGAACTGCTCGGCATCCGCCGCGCGGTGGCGTCCGTCCGACCGGACGTCGTGCACGCCCACCAACGCCGGGGCGCGCTGCTCGCGCGGATCGCGGTGGCCGGCACCGGCGCGCACGTGGTCGAGCACGCGCACACCTGTCTGCCCCGCGCACGGATGCGGCACCTCTCGTTCCGGAGCGAACGGGTCTTCGCCGTCAGCGAGCAGGTCCGCCGGATGGTGCTCGACCTCGGCACGCCGGCGGACCGCGTCACGTTCGTCGGCAACGTGCCCTCCGCGCTGGTGGACGCGCCGGTGCGTCCCTGGGACGTCCACGCCCCGCTCCGGGTCCTCGGCGTCGGTCGCCTCACCGAGCAGAAGGACCCCCGCCGCTTCGTCCGGGTGGTCGCGGCCCTGGCCCGGCACCGTCCGGTCCGGGCGACGTGGCTCGGCACCGGTCCGCTCCGCGACGACGTGGTGTGGCTGGCGCAGGTGCTCGGCGCACCGGTCGCGTTCCCGGGTGCGGTCGACGACGTCACGGCGGCCCTGGACGCATCCGACGTGCTCCTCATGACCTCGGCTTGGGAGGGCCTGCCGCTCGTCGTGCTCGAGGCCTTCGCCCGCCGTCGGCCCGTGGTCGCGACCGCCGCGGTCGGGTCCCCCGGGGTCCTCGACGACGGCCGCGCGGTCGTGGTGCCCGATGACGCCGACGACGAGACCGTCGCCCATCGGGTGCTCGCCGCGATCGACGACCCAGCCGAGATCCACCACACCCTCGCGGCGGCGGCCCGACATCTCGACACCGCCGCCCGACCCGAGCAGGTGTTCGGCCCCGTGCTGTCCGCGTACCGCGCGCTCGCCGGGGCGGGAGACCGGCGGTGACCGGGCCCACCCTCGGGGCGCTCAGCGTCGCGACCGTCGACGAGCCGATCGTCCTCGACGTCCTCGGCGCCCGGGTGGCGCTCCGCCTGCACGGACTCGACGAGGACGGCCGCGATCGCGTCCTCGCGGACTGGTCCTGGTGCCGGACCCCGCACCGCGCGTCGGCGACGTCGACGACGGTGCACGCCGTGCTCGCGGCACCGGCGCCCGCCCCCGGTGCCGCCGCGGTCCCGGACGGCACCTCCGGGGCCCCGGACGGGCCCGGATCGATCGTCGTCCGGGCCGCGGACGTGGACACGCTCCGTGACCGGCTGGCGCGGGCGCTCACCCTGCACGCGATCGACGCCCGTGCCGCGGACCTCCTGCTGCTGCACGCCGCCGCGGTGTGTGATCCCGTGACCGGCGCGACGGTGGCGCTCGTCGGACGCTCCGGCAGCGGCAAGACGACGGCCGCGCAGGTACTCGGGCGCACCTTCGCGTACGTCACGGACGAGACGCTCGGCGTGCAGGACGACGGGACGGTCGTGCCGTACCCCAAGCCGTTGTCGGTGGTGCGGGCCGGATCGCCGAAGGCGCAGGTCGCGCCGGACGTCGCCGGTCTCGTCCGGTCGGCGGGACCGGCGCCCTGGCTCGCCGCCGTGCTGCTGCTCGATCGCGATCCGTCCCTGCCGTCGGCGCTGCTCGAACCCGTGCGCGTCACCGAGGTCGTCGAGCCGCTCTTCGGGCAGATCAGCTACCTGTCCCGCCGCGGACGTCCGCTGGCGCGGCTGCGGCGCCTCGTCGACGCGACCGGCGGCCTGCGGGTGCTCCGGTACGCGGAGGCCCGGGACCTCGCGCCGGTCGTCGGTGGCGTCCTCGCCGGCGTGTCGGGGCGTCCGGCGGCCACGCTCGGGGCGGTCCGTGCGGTCACCGAGGCGTCATCATCCGGACTCGCCGATCCCGGGGCGTCCGTCCGCCGCGCCGCCGTCACGGACTGGGTCGGCGACGGGGACGACGTGCTCGTCCTGCACGCGGACCGACTCCACGTCCTGCAGGCCGTCGGCGCCGCGGTGTGGACCGCGCTCGCCCGGCCCCGGTCCCTGGACGCGCTGGTGCGGCACGCGGTCGAACGGTTCGGCACCCCCGAGGGCGCGGACCCGTCGCTCCTCGTCGCGCGTGTCGTCGAGGAACTCCGGGCGTCCGGGCTCGTGGAGACCGGTCCGGCTACGCCCCGTGCTCCACGAGCACCCGCGGCAGCTCCGTGACGAGTTCGCTCGCCAGGTAGCCCATCGGACCGACCTGCACGGCGAGTCGGTCCCCGGCCGCCGCGTGCACGTGGGTCGCCCACACGGCCGCCTGGACGGGGGTGGCCCCCCGTGCCGCGAGGCCCGCGATCGCGCCGGACAGTACGTCCCCGCTCCCGCTCGTGCCGAGACCACCGGTGCCGGTCCCCATGGCCCAGGTCGTGCCTCCCGGTTCGGCGATGACGCTCTGGCAGGAGACGACGGCGCCGAACCGATCGGCGATCTCGGCGAGGTCGGAGGTCAGGTCGTCCTTGTCGACGTCGCGGCCGAGCAGGCGCCCGGCCTCCGACGTGTTCGGGGTCATGACGAGCCGTCCCCGGAGCGGCGCGAGGTCCTCGGCGACCGACGGGGCGACCCCGAGCGCGAACGCGTCGAGCACGACCACGGTGTCGTCGCCGACCAGGCCCGGGAGGCGCCGCACGAGTTCCCGGGTCCCGTCCGGCTCGTCGAGTCCCGGCCCGAGCAGCACGGCGTCCGCGGCGGACAGGTCGTCGCCCGCGCCGTCGAGCGCGTCGCCGCGCACGTGGCCGTCGTCGTCCTCGACGAGCGGGACCACCCCGGACTCCGGGATGGCGACGGCGACGTGGGGTGCGACCGACTCCGCGATGGCGAGGGTGAGCCTCCCGGCCCCGACGCGGAGCGCGGCGAGCGCGGAGAGCATGGCGGCGCCGGGCGTGCGCGCGGCCCCGCCGACGACGACCACCTGGCCGCGGCCGTACTTCGAGCCGCCCGGAGCGGGCAGCGGCCAGTCGCGCAGGACGTTCGGGGTGACGATCTTCGAATGGTCAGTGGCCGGCATGGGCGTCCTCGCTTCCGCGGTTGGGGATGGAGCCCTCGTGCTCGGTGACGGGCGTGTCCAGGTCGTCGAGGTGGTCGACGGCGGAGAACTCGTCGAGCCGCCAGGGGGCGCCGACGCGGTCCCTGGTCAGGCGCGTGAGCGACGCGTTCGCGACGGTGTGGGTCCGGGCGAAGTCGAGGAGGGCGGCCTCGTCCATCCCCGTGCAGATCGCGACCGTGAGCATGACGACCGCGTCGTGGGCGGCCAGGACGAGGCGCTGCACGTCGTGCTGCGCGTCGACGTCGTGCAGGACGGAGCGGAGTCGGAGCATCACGTCCACCCAGGACTCGCCGCCCGCGGGCCGGTGGTAGTACTTGCCGAGCCAGCGTCGCCGCTCCGCCTCGTCCGGGAACAGGTGGCGCACGCCGGTGCTCGTGAGCAGGTCGAGCACGCCGAGCTCGCGGTCGCGGAGTCGTTCGTCCACCTGCAGGACCGCGGGCACCTCGGCGGTGTCGAGGGCGATCCGGATCGTCTCCTGCGCGCGGTGGTACGACGACACCCAGACGGCGAACGGAACGCTGTCGACCTGCCGGTCGGTCAGCCCCGCCCCGAGCGCCCGTGCCTGCCGCTCGCCGAGCGGGCTGAGCGGCACGTCGGCGTCCCGGTGGTCCACGACGATGCGGTCCTGCCCGGCCCGCTCGGCCTCCGCCGCCGCGACGTTCGCCGTCGACTCGCCGTGCCGTACCAACCAGAGCTCCGTGACGTCCATGCGTCCCACCGTAGGCCGCGACGTCCGCCGGGGTTCCCGGCGCCCGGACAACCCGCCGGACGGGTGGCAGCATCGGCCGGGAGGCGCGGCACCGGTCCGTCTTCCCCCTCACCACCGGAAGCGGGTGTGCATGGCCGACGCCCTCGATCCCGTCGCACCCGTGACCCGCCCGGTGGTCCTCGAGGACGTCGACGACGGACTCCTCGCCGAACGTGCGGGTGACGGGGACGTCCGCGCGTTCGAGGTCCTGGTCCGTCGGCACGGTCCGCTCCTCCGGGCGGTCGCATTCCGCGCGCTCGGCCGGACGGACGAGGTGGACGACGTCGTGCAGGACGCCTTCGTCGCCGCCTGGCGGCAACTGCCCACGATGACGGACCCGTCCGCGATCCGCGCCTGGCTGCTCCGGGTCGTCGCACGCCGCGCGGCGGACCGGCACCGGGCCTCCCGACCGCACGGCGAGCTCGACGACGACGTCGCGGCCGAGGAGCACGCGACCCCCCACCGGATCGTCGAGGCGCGGTCGGCGACCGAGGCGATGGCCGCGGTGCTCGCCGACCTGCCGGAACGGCAGCAGCGGTGCTGGCTCCTCAAGGAGGTCGTGGGCGAGTCGTACGAGGAGATCGCGGAGGACCTGGGCGTCCCGGTGTCGACCGTCCGAGGGCTACTCTCGCGGGCACGGAGGACCATGATGAGCCGGATGGAGGCGTGGCGATGACCGATGCAGCGCCGCCCGACGACCCCGCCGTCCTGGCGCTCGAGCCGGACCAGCTCGACGGCCACAGCGTGGACGAGCTCGTCGACTACCTCGACCGCGGCATGGAGCCGCCGGATCCGGCCATCGACGACTCGCCCGCGTGCCAGAACGCGCTCGCGGCGATCGCGCGGCTCCGCGCGGTGTCGACCGCGCTCCTCGAGGAGGAGGGTCGGGTCGCGTCCGACCGGGACGACTCGTGGGTCGGGAACGTGATCGCCGCCATCACGACAGAGGCCCAGGCCGGTCGTGACGTGCCGCTCGCGCCCACGGCACCCACCGAACACGCTGCGCTCACCGAGGGTGCGATCCGTGCGCTCGTCCGTCGCGCCGCGGACGGGGTGGACGGGTTGGTCGTCGGGCGCTGCTCCCTGGTGGGCGACGTCACCGAACTCGACGCTCCCGTGACCGTCAGCGTCACCGCGTCGCTCGTCTGGGGGCGGTCGGTCCGCACGGCCGTGACGGCCCTGCGCCGGGCGGTCGCCCGGGAACTCGCCGCGCACACCGAACTGCGGGTGGCCGGGATCGACGTCGTCGTGCGCGACGTCCACGTCCCTCGGGACGGCCAGGAGGCGGACCGATGACCGGCAGCGGACGACCGGACCTCGAAGCCGAACTCGCGACCCTGGTGGGTGCGGTGCCCGGCGTCGAGCAGGTCTACCGTCGCGGCGTCGTCCGTGCGGCGGCGGCCGGTGCACGTCGACTGGTGGGCGCGGGGGCCACGGACGCACCGGTCGAGGTCGGCCGCGACGGAGTGACCATGACGATCGCCGTCGACGGGATCCGGCCGACCGTCGAGGTCGTCCACGCGGTCCACGACGCGGTCATGGAGCATCTGACGCACGTCGGACTCGCGGTCCCCGTGATCGTCGTGCGGGTCGGCCGGATCGGGTGAACGGACGACCCGCAGGGCGGGTCAGCGGCGGCGTCGGGACGCCGCAGCGCGACGCTGCTTCGCCTTCGCCAGCGCCCGCTGGACCTGGGGGTCGCGCCGCGCGTGGCGGACGATCCCGACGATGACCGGCAGGTACCGGAGCAATGCGAACACGGGGGCCTCGTTCCTCGGGTCAGTCGACCCGTGTGGTCGCGGCGGCCATGCGTGCGCGGAAGCCGCCGGTGAGTTCGATGAGCGCGGGGACCTCGTGGCCGACCGCACGGTCGAGCCGACGGAGTGCCGACTCGATGACGGCCTGCGCGTCGGTCGGGGCGACCCCGCGCCGGCACGTCGCCGCGATCCGCAGCACCGGAGTGCGTCGGACCCGGTACGTGGTGACGCTACTCGTGACGAGTTCCGGGCGTCCGGACAGCGCGTCGCCGAGCAGGTCGCGAGCGACCGCGGTGTCGATGACGATCCGGTCGCCCTCCTGCCCGGATGCCACCGCTTCGCCGCGGGTCTCGAGCAGCACCGACGTGTGGCCGCCGCCCTGACGGACGATGAACACGACGAGCAGCGCGACGACCACTGCGAGGGCGACGAGCACCGCGATCCCGATCCAGTCGGCGCGGGTGCCGGGGATCGTCGTCGCGGCGAACGCCTGGTCCAGACCCCGCCGGACCCTGGGTGCGTCACCGCTCCAGGCGTGCATGACGGCCGGGACCGCGCCGAGCAGGACCCCGACGAGCCCGATCGCGACGAGCACGATGCCGACGACGAGGAGGAACAGCCGGTTGGCCGCGCGGTTCGTGGCGTTCATGCGCCCACCTTCCCGGTGCGTTCGATGGTGGTGCGTGACCGGAGGGGCGGACGCGCGTCGGAGCGGGCGATCTCGTCGTCGACGGCGGTGACCACGGCCTCCCGGTCGACCGGCAGACCGCTCGTGGGCGTGAGTCGGACCTCGGCGGTCCGGCGCCCGACGGTGACGAGGGTCGCGTCGGGGTCGACGCCCGCGGCGTCGGCGGCGCGGCGCGCGAGCGCCGAGGCGATCACGCGGTCGTCGACGACCACGACGGTGCGGTCGGAGTGGAGCGTGCGTCGCGGACGCCGGGAGGCCCGGAGCGCGACGACGACGAGGAGGACCCCGATGAGGGCCACCACCACGCCGCCGACGATGAGCCAGGCGGCGGCCACCGTGCTCACGGCGACGAGGGCGGCGCCCATGTCACCCGGAGCGGCGAGCAGCGGCCGCATCCCGAGCATCGCCAGGACGACCTCCGTGCCGGCGTACGCGCAGGCCAGGATGACCAGCACGGCCGTGACGACGGCGGGGACGGCCTTGGACGAGTGCGTCTCGCGGCGGGCGACCCGTCGGAGCAGGTGGTCGGTGCTCATCGGACCCGCCGTTCTGCGCGGATGACCGCGCCCGTCAGATGGAGCGTGACCTGCGCGAGGTGCCGGCCGGTCAGCGCGGGGACACGGTCGCGCAGCGTGCGCTGCGCGGCGGAGCAGCGCTCGACGAGGCTCGGGGCATCGTCGTCGGCGTCGAGCCCGCGGACGCCGATCGGCGTCCGCAGGATCGCGGCGAGGGCGCCCTCTCGGTCCTCGAGGTCCACGTGGACGTGATCGGCGTCCACGTCGAGCTCCTCCGCCGTCAGCGCGGCGACGACCCGGGACAGGGCGCGCGCGGTGACCCGGGTGCGTCCCGGTGTCTCGGTGCGGTCGGGTCGGACCCCGGTCGAGGTCCGACCCGCCGCGGCCGTGGCGGTGGCGGTCGTCACGAGGACGACCGCTTCCCGCGGACGGCGTCGCTCAGGGCACGGACGTCGAGCTTGCCCTCGGTGATCCGCCCGACGACGGCACCGATGGCCATCGCGGCCGCGACACCGATGAAGGGCCAGAACCCGGCCCAGATCCACACGATCGCGAGTGTCGCCGCGACGAGGATGCCGAAACGCGTTGCGGTCATCGTCACGCCTGCTGCTCGTCGTCGGCCGTCGGGATGTGCACGTCGGTGACCTTGACGTTCACCTCGGTGACCTGGAGCCCGACGTAGTCCTCGATGGCCCCGGCCACGGCGGTGCGGACACCGTCGGCGACGGCCTGCAGGTCGGTCGGGTACTCCGCGACGATGACGACGTCGGCCGCGACCTGGGTCTCGCCGACCTGGACGCTGATGCCCTGGCTGAGGTCGGTGTTGTTCGCCAGGCCGCGGATCGCGCCGATGGCACGGGCCGCGCCGCCGCCGAGCGCGAAGACGCCCGGGACCTCACGGGCCGCGATGCCGGCGATCTTCGCGACGACCGCGTTGTCGATGTCGGTCTTGCCGCCGACCGTGCCGGTGCCGGTCGAGCTCAGCGTGGTGGCCGTCGCGGCCGTGGCGGGTGTGGTGGCGCTCGCAGTGGTGGCCATGGTGTTCCTCCCTGTCGTGGGTCCGGACGGACCCGCACTCCGTGGTGCTGCAGGGGAGTCGTGTCGACCGGGCCGATCGTCACGTCGGGAGGGCTGGGAGATCGCTCACGGATCGGGGGACGTCGTCGGTCCGGACCACCGCGGGACCGGGGCGTTCAGGCGACGCCGACCCGGGCCTCCCGGCCGGCGAGCAGTGCGGGCACGTCCGCGACGCCGTCGAGCACGTGGTCGTGGGGTTCGGCCTCGAGCTCCGCGCGGGACAGGGCGCCGGTGCACACGCCGACGGCGACCACGCCCGCGTTCCGCGCAGCGCGGACGTCGACGACGGTGTCGCCGGCGGCCAGGACCTGGTGCACGTCCTCCACGCCGAGCAGCTCCATGGCGTGGTGGATCATGTACGGCGCAGGGCGGCCGGCCCGGACGTCGGACGTCGTCACGACCGCGTCGACGGTGTGTGCCGGGCCCCGGCCGACGGTCCAGCCGAGCGAGGCGAGGAGCGACCCCACGACGGGTTCGTCGAACCCCGTGGTGAGCGCGACCCGGACGCCCCGCGCCCGGAGGTCCGCCAGCGCGGCCTCGACGCCGGCCATCGGTACGGGCGGGTCGGCGCGGTACAGGTCGTCGAGGGTCGCGCGGAAGGCGCGGAAGGTCGCGGACACGATCGACGGCGTCGGCTGCACGCCCCCGAGCTCGAGGAGGGCCGTGATCGCCTCCTCCTTGTCGGTGCCCATCCACCGTTGCAGGTCCGCGTCCGCGACGGGCGCGCCGGCGTCCTCCACGGCGGATCGCAGGGCTCGGTACACCGCGCCCCGGTCGTCGATCGTCGTCCCGGCCATGTCGAACACCACTGCGCTGATCACGGGCAGAGCGTAGGGGAGCGGTGCGACGCGGCGTCGTCGCGCCCGTGAACGGCAGTCGAACGCGCCAGGGCCGGGATGAACCGTCGGTGAACGCCGCCGCGGACGGTCCTGCGATGCTGGCGCTCGCGGACAGGATCGGGCCGTGGACACGACGACGCCCGACCTGCACGACACCGCCTCCACCGCCTCGGGCGGCCGGCCCGACCGGTACGACGTGGTGGTCGTCGGGGCCGGGGTCATCGGCCTCGCGCACGCCGCCGAGGCCCTCGACCGGGGGCTCCGGGTGCTCGTCGTCGAGCGCGACCACCGGGCCACCGGCGCCTCGGTCCGCAACTTCGGGCACGCGTGCGTGACGGCGCAGTCGGGCGACATGCTCGAGCTGGCGCTCGCCGCCCGTGAGCGGTGGCTCCGGCACGCCCACGACGGCCGCTTCCCCGCGGTCGCATCCGGCGCGGTGGCCGTCGCGCGGAGCCGGGCCGAACTCGCGGTCCTGGAGGAGCTGGCCGCGTCGCGCGAGTCGGGTCAGGTCCGGCTCCTCGCCGCTCCGGAGACCGTCGACCGGATCGGTGGGGTCGGCGACCCGACGATCGTCGGCGGGGCGTTCCTCCGTGACGACGTCCGCGTCGACCCGCGCGCTGCCGTCGCGGGGCTCGCCGCACTGCTCGCGTCGCGCGGTGTCACGTTCCGGTGGGGCACCGCCTACCTCGGATGGGAGGACGGCCTCGTCCGCACCTCGCGCGGCACGGTCCGGGCGGACCGCACGATCGTCTGCGTGGGGCACGACGTCGACCAGCTGTACCCGGACCTCGCCGAGCAGCACGGGATCCGTCGCTGCGGCCTGCAGATGGCACTCGTGGAACCGCCCACCGGGCTGTCGATCACCCCGGCCGTGCTCACCGGCACGAGCATGCTCCGCTACCCCGCGTTCGCCGAGACCGCCGCGGCGACCGTGCTCCGGCAGGAGATCACGCGCGAACGACCGGACCTCGTCGCCATGGACGCGAACGTCATGCTGACGCAGCGGCCGGACGGCAGCCTGGTCGTCGGGGACAGTCACCGGTACGACCTCACGCTCGACCCGTTCCTCGACGAGGGCGTCAGCGCGACCCTGCTCCAGGACGTCGCGACGCTGCTCGGGGTCGGAGGGCTCCGGGTGCGGCAGCGCTGGATGGGCGTCTACGCGCACGCGCCCGAGCCGTACCTCGTCGCCCACCCCGCGCCCGGGCTCACGGTCGTCAGCGTGACGAGTGGCGTGGGCATGACGATCTCGCACGGGCTCGCGGCCCGCACGTGGGCCGGCCTGGAGGCGCTTCCCGCGCCCGTCTGACGGCCGCGGTCCCCGACACGCACGCGCTGTTCCCCATCCGTTCACGGACGGGGCACGAGTGCGTCACCGCCCCGGGTCACGATGACGTTCGTCCAGCGGCCGGTACCCCACGTTCCGACTCCCACACCCGTCCCACAGTGAACGGCTGGTCGCCCCCAGGAAGGGAACACCCGTGCTCTCCAAGCGCTCATCCGCCGGCATCGCGCTGGCCGCCGCGGCACTCGCCGCCCTGACCGGTTGCTCCACCACGAGCAGCGCCGCGACCACCGACTCGTCCGGATCCGCCTCGGCCTCCGGTGACTGGTCGACGGCGACGTCCGCGTCGTCGAACGGTGGCATGGACGCCCTCGTCAAGGCGGCCGACAAGGAGGGACAGCTCAACGTCATCACGCTGCCGCCCTCGTGGGCCAACTACGGCAAGATCATCGCCGGGTTCGAGAAGAAGTACCCGGGCATCACGATCAACTCCGCGAACCCGAACGGCTCGAGCGCCGACGAGGTCTCCGCGGCGAAGTCGCAGAAGGGCCAGTCCACCGCCCCCGACGTCTTCGACATCGGCACCGCGGTCCTCAGCCAGAACCTCGACCTCGTCGCGCCGTACAAGGTCGCGAACTGGGCGGACATCCCCACGGCGGACAAGGCTGCCGACGGCGGGTGGTACTACGACTACACCGGCCTCATGTCCATCGGGTACGACGCCAAGGCCGTCCCGACGGCACCGAAGAGCATGAAGTCGCTGCTCGGCTCCGCCTACAAGGGCAAGGTCGCGATCAAGGGCGACCCGACGCAGGCGAACGAGGCCGCCAGCGCCGTCTACCTCGCCGCGCTCGAGAACGGCGGCTCGGCGAAGGACATCCAGCCGGGCATCGAGTACTTCGGCAAGCTCAAGGCCGCGGGCAACATGCTCAACGTCCTGCCGACGCAGGCCACCGTCAACTCGGGTGAGACCCCGGTCGTCGTGCAGTGGTCGTACAACAACCTCGCGTGGGGGCCCGCGGGCGGATCGGCCGGCAACCCGAACTGGAAGACGGTGATCCCGAAGGGCACCGCGCTCGGCAGCTACTACAACCAGGCGATCAACGTCGACGCGCCGCACCCGGCGGCCGCGCGCCTCTGGGAGGAGTACATCTACAGCCCGAAGGTGCAGAACCTGTACCTCGCGTCCGGCGCGTACCCCGCCACGCTCGCCGCGATGGAGAAGAACGGCACGGTCGACAAGGCCGTCCTGGCGAAGGTCGGCGACGCACCGAAGAGCCTCGTCCAGCTGTCGAGCACGGAGGCGGCGACCGCGGCCACCCTGCTGACCAGCAAGTGGTCCTCGACGGTCCGCTGACCCATGGCCACCGCTGACGCGACCACGACCACCACGCTGCCCCGTGCGGCGCAGGCACACGGCGCCGCGCGGGGGTTGACCACCGCAGGCCGCGGCGCCGGGGGAGGACCTCGGCGCCGCGGCGTCGCGTGGCTCGGTCTCACCCCGTTCGCGCTCTACGTGCTCCTCTTCCTCGCCGTTCCCGCGGTCATCGCGGTCGCCAGCGGGTTCTCCACCGCCGCGGGCGTCCCCACGCTCGCGAACCTCCGGGCGTTCACCGATCCGGCGGTCCTACAGGCCTTCGCCGGTTCGGCCGGGCTGTCCGCAGCGTCGGCGGTGCTCGGCGCGGCCATCGGTGCCGTTGTGTGCTGGGCGCTGACGACTCTCCGCCCCGACGGGCTCGTCCGGTCCATGGTCGACGCCGCGGCGAGCGTCCTCGCCCAGTTCGGAGGGGTCATGCTCGCCTTCGCGTTCATCGCCACGATCGGCGTCCAGGGCATCGTGACCGTCTGGCTCCGCGGCGTCGGGATCGACATCAACGCGAACGGCCCGTTCCTCTACACGGTGGCTGGACTCGTCGTGCCGTACCTCTACTTCCAGGTGCCGCTCATGGTCTTGACGTTCATGCCGGCGCTCGAGGGCCTCGGCGTGCAGTGGGGCGAGGCGGCGGTGACGCTCGGGGCCTCCCGGTCCGTGTACTGGCGCCGGATCGCGATCCCCGTGCTCGCACCCGCGTTCTGGGGCAGCCTGTTGCTCCTGTTCGCCAACGCGTTCTCGTCGTACGCCACGGCCGCGGCGCTCATCGCCCAGGGCGGCATCGTGCCGCTGACGATCCGCCAGGAACTCACGAGCGAGACCATCGTCGGCGTGCAGAACGTCGCCGGGGTGCTGGCGCTCGGCATGGTCGTGGTCATGGTCGCCGTGATGGCGGGGTACTCCGCGCTCGAGCGTCGCGCCTCGCGGTGGCAGCGATGAGTTCGGCACGCGGGTACGGCCCCGCACCCTCGAAGACGGTCGGTACCGTCGTCCTGGTCGTCGTCGGGCTCGTGTTCGCGGTGCCGATCGTCGCGCTGGCGCAGTTCACCCTCCGGCAGGGTGCGGGGGCCGGGCTGACACTGTCGCACTACACGGCGCTCGCGGATCCGGTCAACCGGGCCACGTACCAGCCCCTGTTCGACGGCCTCGTGAACTCGCTCGTCATCGCGGCGATCACCGTCGGCATCGTCCTGTTCGTGCTCCTGCCCGCCCAGATCGTCACGACACTCCGGTACCCCCGGCTCCGGCGCGCGCTCGAGTTCGTGTGCATCCTGCCGATCACCGTGCCGACCGTCGTGCTCGTCGTCGGGTTCGTCCCCGTGTACCAGGTGATCGCGCAGGTCCTCGGGTCGGGTGCGTGGACGCTCGCCTTCGCGATCGGGGTGATCAGCCTGCCGTTCGCGTTCCGGCCCATCGCCACCGCACTCACCACGGTCGACGTCGTCGTGCTCGCCGAGGCCGCTCGATCACTCGGGGCAGGCTGGGCGACGGTCGTCATGCGGGTGCTCCTGCCGAACCTGCGCCGCGGCATCCTCGCCGCGTGCTTCCTCACCGTCACGGTCGTGCTCGGCGAGTACACGCTCGCGTCATTCCTGTCGCGGACGACCTTCCAGACGGCGCTCGTGCTCATCCAGCAGACGGACCCGTTCGTCGCGGCGATCTTCTCGCTCGCCGCGCTCGTGTTCGGGTTCGTCCTGCTCGTCGTGATCGGCCGCGTCGGGTCGGCCCGACCTGGCGCGCGCCGCATCCGTCGTGGAGCAGGCGGCGCGTCCGGTGCCGGGAGCACGGGCACCGGGTCCAGTGGCCCGGCCGACGCCGCCCTGCGCTCGCACGTCCTCGACGGTGTCGCCGTCGCCGCCCCCACCTCCCAGGAGCCCGCATGACCCGCACCGCCCAGCCCACCCCCACGACGGCGAACCGCAGTGGGGCCACCGTCGAGCTCGACGGTGTCGTGAAGTCCTACGGCGCCCACACCGCGCTCACCGGGTTCTCGCTCCGACTCGAGCCGGGGGAGTTCGTCTCGCTGCTCGGACCGTCGGGGTGCGGCAAGACCACCGCACTCCGGGCACTCGCGGGTCTCGAGGTGATCGACGCCGGCGCCATCCGCATCGACGGCCAGGACGTCGCGGCCGTGCCGGTGGAGCGACGGGACATCGGGATGGTGTTCCAGCAGTACTCACTGTTCCCGCACATGACCGTCCGGCAGAACGTCGCCTTCGGTCTCGAGATACGGAAGGTCCCCGCGGACGACCGGCGCCGCCGTGTGGTCGAGGCCCTCGACATGGTGCACCTCGCGGACCTCACCGACCGCTATCCGCACCAGCTCAGCGGCGGGCAGCAACAGCGCGTCGCGCTCGCCCGAGCGCTCGTCACGCGGCCCCGGGTGCTCCTGCTCGACGAGCCGTTGTCAGCGCTCGACGCCAAGGTGCGGGTGACGCTCCGCGACGAGATCCGTCGCATCCAGACCGAACTCGGCATCACGACGCTGTTCGTCACCCACGACCAAGAGGAGGCGCTCGCCGTCTCGGACCGGATCGCCGTGATGCACGGGGGCGGGATCGAACAGATCGGAACGCCGGAGCAGCTGTACATGCGGCCCGCGACGGCGTTCACTGCGGACTTCGTGGGTCAGTCGAACCGGCTCCGCGGGGACCTCCGCGGAGGCGACGTGTTCACGTACGGGTTCTCGCTGCCGAGCATCGACCGCACCCTCGACGACGGGCCCGTGACCGCCTACGTCCGCCCCGAGGACGTCATGCTCGCCCCGGACGGCGGCCTGTCCGGCGCCGTCCTCACGTCGAGCTTCCTCGGCTCGGTCCGCCGCACGACCCTCCGACTCGACGACGGCACGGCGCTCGTCGTCCAGCACGACGTTGCGCAGCGGCCGGTTCCCGGCGACGAGGTCCACGTCCGCCTGCTCGGGACGCCGGTCGCGGTGGCGCCGCTCGGTTGAACTGCGCCCGGGAGGCGCGGTGTCATCGGGTGCGGCGCCTCCCGTCCGCTGTGCTGCGGGCCATCGACGCCGTACCGCCGGAGCGCCCTGTGTCGGCGAGAGAGTCCGCGATAAAGTACTACTGTTGGACGTCACTATCGGAAGCCGATATCATGTGGTCGTGATCCAGTCGTTCGGGGACGAGCTGACTCGGAAAGTCTGGCTCCGGCAACACGTTCGGCGTCTCGGTCCGGACCTGCAGCGGTCCGCTCAGAAGAAGCTCCGTCTGCTCCATGCAGCGGAGACCATCAACGATCTGCGGATTCCGCCCGGCAACCGGTTGGAGAAGCTGTCCGGCGACCGCGAGGGGCAGTATTCGATCCGCGTCAACGATCAGTACCGGATCTGTTTCGTCTGGACGGCCGCAGGACCCTCCGATGTCCACATCGCCGACTACCACTAGCGAAGGAACACTGATGTCGAAAGCACATGACCCGATCACACCCGGGGAGATCCTGCGGACCGAGTTCCTCGAGCCACTCGGCATCACGGCGTACCGACTCGCGCAGGCGACCGGGCTACCGCAGACGCGGCTGAGCGAGGTCATCCGGGGGAAGCGCCGTATCACCACCGACACTGCGCTCCGGCTGTCGCAGGCGTTCGGGCTGTCCGAGCGATTCTGGCTCAACATCCAGAACGACTACGACATCGAAGTCGAGCACGACGAGCACGACGACGAACTCGCCCGGGTCGAACGGCTCATCCCGGCGTGACGTCGGAGGTCGTACCGCTCGTGGAGATCATGCCGAGCTGGAGGACCGGGCGATCCGCGGTGGGTGAGGACCTTCCGTAGCTGACGATCCAGATAGTTCGCAAAGCTAAGCTAGCGACGGTGACCTCCTCCGCTGCCGCGCCCACCCTCAGCGCCCGGCGGCGGACCCTGGCGCTCGTCTCGATCCTCCTGTCGACCCTCACCGGCACCATCGACACCTCGATCGTCAACGTCGCCCTGCCGAAGCTCGCGACCGATCTCCACGTGGCGCCGTCCGAGACCGTGTGGGTCGCGACCGCGTTCCTCCTGGCCGTCGCCTGCTCGGTCCCGGCCACGAGTGCGCTCGGCGACCAGATCGGTCGCCGCCGGTTGTACCTGATCGGCGTCCCCGTGTTCACGTTGGCGTCCCTGGGCTGCGCGCTCGCGCCGACGCTGGCGGTCCTCGTCGCGTTCCGCGTCGTCCAGGGCATCGGGTCCGCGGTGGTCCTCGCCGTGGCGATCCCGCTGATCCGGCGCCTGTTCCCGCCGGAGCGCCTCGGGCAGACACTCGGGCTCAACGCGATGACGGTCGCCATCGGGACGTCGGCCGGACCGACGCTCGGAGGGTTGATCCTCGCCGCACTCCCGTGGCCGTGGCTCTTCCTCATCAACGTGCCGATCGGTGTCGCGTCGTTCGTGCTCGCGCTCGTCGTCCTGCCGAAGGGCGTGCCCGAGCGGGGCGACTACGACTGGCCCGGTGCCGTCTGGGCCGCGGGAGCGATCGCCGCGCTGCTCGTCGGCGTCCGACAGCTCGCCGCGGTCGCGACCCTCTGGCACGCGCTGGTGCTCCTCGTCGTGTGTGCCGTGTGCGTGGTGCTGTTCGTGCGTCGTGAGCGGATGGCCGCCCGGCCGCTCATCCCGCTCGGCTTGTTCACCGGCCCGTTCAGTCTCACGGTCGGCACGGCGTGGGCGTCGTTCCTGGGGCAGGGCATCGCGTTCGTCGCCCTGCCGTTCCTGTTCCAGACCGCGTACGGGGCGAGCCCGCTCGAGTCGGCGCTCCTGTTCACGCCGTGGCCGCTCGTGATCGTCGTCGTGGCACCGCTGTCCGGGCGGATCGCCGACCGGGTCCGTCCGGCGGTGTTGGCCCTCACAGGCCTCGTCGTCCTGACGATCGGCCTCGTCATGCTCGCGCTGCTCGGGTCCGCGCCGCCGATCTGGCTCGTGCTCCTGTCCACCGCCGTGTGCGGCCTCGGGTACGGCACGTTCCAGAGCCCGAACAACCGGGACATGATGGCCGCCGCTCCCCTCCGCTACGCCGCGAGTGCATCGGCCGTCCTCAACACGAACCGAACCGTCGGGCAGTCCGCCGGGTCGGCCGTCGTCAGCATCGCACTCGTGGTGAGTGGCGCCGCAGCCGGGTCGATGGCAGCGCAGTCGTCCGCTGCCAGCGCCGTGCTGTGGGTCGCCGTGGTGGCGGCGGCCGCTGCGACGATCCTGTCCGCCGTCAAGCTCCGGGTGACCGCGGCTGTGCCGCTCGGACGCTGAGACTCAGGTCCGGAACACCGCGGCGGGATCGTCGCGCAGCGCGGCTGCCACCCGACTCCGCATGTCGTCCGACATGGCCGGGAGGTCCGACAGCGGCGCCCAGACAGCTTCCGTGTTCTCGCCGTCCGCCGGGAACGGCTCGCCCGACACCCACCGGAACCGGAACACGATGTCGATGTACTGCGCACGATCGCCGTTCGGGTAGGTCATCGGCGCGAGGGTCTGCACCATCGCCAGTCGCTCCGGCACGGCGACGACGTCGGCTTCCTCCAGGACCTCGCGCGCGGCAGCGACCGCGGGTTCCTCGCCGGGGTCGATGATCCCGGTCACCGGTGTCCATGCTCCGGTGTCGGCACGGCGGACGACGAGGACCTGCTGCTCGTCGCCGTCGCCCCGCAGCACGACGGCGGTCACGCCCGTGAGCCAGAGCAGGTCGGTCCCGACCTTCTCGCGGAGCGCCAGGACGAACTCGGGAGTGGGCATGCCCCCACCGTACGACCAGGGTGGCAGCGGGCGGGCGTCCCGGACGGCCTGTGGACGACGAAGGGCCCGCCGTCCGATGTGGACGACGGGCCCCGCGCCGTGCCTCCCGTCCTGCGGCGGACCGCGGGACGGGAGGACCGACTAGCGCTGCGTGCGCCGGCGAGCGATCCGGAGACCGGTCACGCCGAGGCCGGCCATGAGCAGACCGAGGGCCCACGGCAGGGCCCGGGTCGTCTCGGAGCCCGTGAACGCGAGCTCACCCGTGGCGGTCGTGGCCGTGGGGGTGATCGCCGCGACGGTCGCCGCGTTCGGGACGACCTCGACGGGGAACGCCGTGCTGAACGCGTCGGCCGAGACGGTGAGGTGGTGGGTCGAGGCGTGCGGGAACGTGACGTCAGTGCCACCGAGGTCGTCGTCCGCCTTGACCACGTCGGAGGCGTAGTCCGACGTGACGGTCGGCTCGACGAAGGTGCCGTCTGCCTCGTCGACCTCGTTGCCGTACTGGTCGACGAGGCCACCCGCGACGACGAGGGTGCCGCCCTGGTGGATCGTCGGCGTACCGCCGTCGGTGATCGTGCCGACCGCCCAGGTGCTGCCGTCCGGGTCCTGCTCCACGACCGTGTCGACCTCGGTCGAGATGTGGCCGTCCGGGTCGATGATCCACGAGGTCGTGGTGTCGTCGTCGATCTTCCCCTTGTCGGTCGTGTAGACCTCGACGCCGTACGCTGCGGCGGCCTCGACGTTGACCTCGACGTACTCGGTCGACGTACCGCTGCCGTTGTCCGCCACGACGGTGAAGTCGTAGGTGGTGGCGAACTCCGGCGTGCCGCTGAGCGTGCCGTCCGCTGACAGGGTGGTGTGGTCGGGAAGCTGCGTGTCCGGGGTGTAGGTCGGGTCGTCAGCGGCGGCGTCGGCGTCGTCCTGGTAGAACCAGCCGACGCTGTAGGTCGGGGTGGGGTCGCCAGCGGCGCTGAAGACGTGGGACAGGCTCTGGCCTGCGACGACGGACAGCTCGAGCGGGTCGCTCTGCGAGGTGTGCTCGGAGAACTCGGCGGGGTCGGTGACCGCCGCTGAGGTCACGGTCGCGCTGTCCCCGTCGGTGTCCTCTGCCGTGACGGTGATCGTCGTGCCGTTCTCGGCCGCCGACGGCACGAAGGAGGCCGAGGTCCCGGTCTGGAGCGTCGTACCCGCACTGTTCGTCCACGTGAACGTGGGGGTGCCGGTGAAGCCCGTCACGGTCGCGGTCAGGGGCTTCCCCACCGTGGGGGCCGTGGTGCTCAGCGTCACCGTCGGGGCGGCGACCGGGGTCGGCACGGCCGGGCTCGCGGTGCTGCTCGGGTCCGTCGCGCGCGATGCGCTCGGCGTGGCCGCGGGGTGGTGGCTCGGGGTGCTCGAGGGAGCCGGAGCGGCCGTCCCCGCCGTCGCGGTCGGGGCGTCGGTCGGCGTGGCCGAGGCCGTCGGCGACGCGGAGCTGCTCGGCGACGGCTGGTCCGTGCCCGGCGTGGCCGGAGCGGTCGCGGCAGCGGTCGCGGTCGTCGTGTCGGTGAGCGTGTCGGCCGACGCCGTCTGGACGCCGAAGACGCCGAGGCCGGTGGTGAGCCCCACGAGGGCGATGGTGGTGCCGACGGCGCAGGCGCGTCGGGTGCCGGAGGTGCTGCGGTGCACGGGTGTTCCCCCAGTTTTCGGTCCGCTGATGCGGACATGTGAATCGACCGAGAATGTCGGGCGTGCTCGGAGCGTAGCGGTAAGGGGCCGCTGGCGGAACATCCGTCCAGCCATGCACCCGTTCTGGGGTCAGCGACCCGCCGCGGGCAGCGCTGCTCGGTCGCGGGCGACGCTCCCCGATGGACCGCGTCACGGGAGGATCAGGCCGCATAGGCTGGGCCCGTCATGGAGATCATCATCCTGCCCACAGCGGTCGAGGTCGGCCGGATGGCCGCTGCGAAGATCGCGTCCGTCGTGTCCCGCAAGCCGTCCGCCGTGATCGGGTTGGCCACCGGGTCGAGTCCGCAGGACATCTACGCCGACCTCGCGCGGCGGGTGCAGGGCGGGGAGATCTCGTTCGCCCAGGCCCGCGGGTTCGCGCTCGACGAGTACGTCGGGATCCCGCTGGAGCATCCGGAGAGCTACGCCAGTGTCATCGCCCGCGACGTCGTCGGTCCGCTCGGGTTCGACCCCGCGCGGGTCCGGGTCCCCGACGGTCGTGCGGCGGACCTGGAGTTCGCGGCGAAGGAGTACGACGCCGCGATCCGCGCGGCCGGGGGTATCGACGTGCAGATCCTGGGGATCGGCGCGAACGGGCACATCGGGTTCAACGAGCCGACGTCCTCGTTCGCGTCCCGCACGCGCATCAAGACGCTCGCGCCGGCGACGCGCGCGGCCAACGCGCGGTTCTTCGACTCCGTGGAGGAGGTGCCGATGCACTGCATGACGCAGGGGTTGGGCACGATCCTCGAGGCGCGGGAGCTGGTGCTCGTGGCGCAGGGCGAGGGCAAGGCCGCCGCCGTCGCGGGCGCGGTCGAGGGGCCGGTGAGTTCATTCGTGCCGGGGAGCGCCCTGCAGTTGCACGAACACGCGACGGTCATCGTCGACGAGGCCGCCGCCGCACAGCTGCAGCTCGCCGACTACTACCGCCACGTGTTCGCGAACAAGCCGGCGTGGCAGCGCTTCGACGCGACGCCGGCACGCTGATCCGCAGCGGTCCACTCCCCACCGCGGTTCGTGGCGGTGGGGAGTGGACCGTGCGGCGTCGAGGTGGGGTCAGTCGTCCGAGACGCTGATCGTGACCTCGATGTTGCCACGCGTCGCGTTCGAGTAGGGGCAGACCTGGTGCGCCGCGTCCGCGAGGGCCTGTGCTGCGTCGTGCTCCATCCCGGGGATGACGACCTCGAGGTGGACCGCCAGCTGGAACCCGCCCTGCCCGTTCGCGCCGATCTGCACCCGGCCGCCGACGGTGGTGTCGGTGACGGAGACCTTCTGTGCCCGGGCGACGCCCTGGAGCGCGGAGTGGAAGCAGGCGGCGTACCCGGCGGCGAACAGCTGCTCGGGGTTCGCGCCGGCGCCCGAGCCGCCCATCTCCTTCGGGATCGCCATGTCGAGGTCGAGCGTGCCGTCGGTGGTCCGGACGTGGCCGTTGCGGCCTTCGCCGGTCGAGAGGGCTTCTGCGGTGTAGAGGGCGTCCATGGTGTCTCCTGTTCGTGGTCGTCACGCGGCGCGTGACGGGGGTGGGTGGGGCCTCCCGGCCGGGCCGGACGGGAGGCGCGGCTAGCGTGCGCCGGCCGTGGTCGCCTGCATCCCCGCCGTGACGCGGTGCAGGGTGTCGATGAGTCCACGTGCCGTGTCGAGGTCGATCGCCATCCCGCCTGCGATGCACCCGGGCACGTGGGCGAGGTCGGACTGCAGTGCCCGGCCGTGGTCGGTCAGCGCGATCTCGACGACCCGTTCGTCGGCGCGGCTGCGTTCACGCGTGACGAGGTCCGCGTCCGCCATGCGCCGCAGCAACGGTGAGAGCGTGCCGGAGTCGAGATCGAGGTGGTCGCCGAGCGCGCCGACCGTCAGGGGGCCGCGGTCCCAGAGGAGGACGAGCACGAGGTACTGCGGGTACGTGAGGCCCCAGGGGGCGAGGAGTGCGCGGTACGCCTGGGTCGTCGCCCGGGCGGCGTCGTAGATCGCGAAGCAGACCATCTCGTCGACGGGGGCAGGCGTGTCCATGACCCAAGTATTGCACGCAATACAGTTGCGAGCAGCCGAACCCCATCCGAGCGATCGGAGAATTGCTCCGAGGCCGACCAATCCACCTCCGTGGGGGCGCCGAACTACCTGCACAGACCGAGCAAATGCTCGAAGCGCTCACCGGCCACCTGCGGCTGGTTCTCCACCCTCAATCAGGGTGTGTTCGGCGTGCCCACAGCAAGGGAGAAGTCATCATGCGTGGATTCACCAAGACCACCGTCACCATCGCCACCGCTGGAGCGCTCGTCGCCGGGCTCGGCGGCTTCGGCGTCAGCGCCGCGAACGCCGCGGCCCCCGCCGTACACCTCGCCGCGTCGTCGTCGTCGAAGATCCCGGCCCCGGCCGCAGCCGTCCCCGAGATCAAGGGCGGCGACACCGCGGTCGCGCTCGACAGCGGCTTCATGAGCGCGCTGACCTCGCTGAAGCTCACCCCGGGCGTCAGCGGTTCGGCGAAGCTGTCCGGGTCGACCGTCTCCTTCCCGATCACCGGCGGCAGCGTCGTCTACTGGTCGCCGAAGAGCGACTACCGCCCCTACGTGCAGGGCCTCATCGAGCACGACGGCTCGGGCCTGACCCTCAAGGGCGGCTCGACCACCGTGACGCTCGAGAACTTCACCGTCAACCCCGGCAGCTCGAAGCTCTACGGTGACGTGCTCGTCAACGGCAAGCCCGCCGCGACGCAGGCCTACCTGTTCGCCCTGCACGGTGGGACGCTCAAGCCGCTGAAGCTCCAGGGCGACGACGCGATCCTGACCGGCACCACCGTGCACGTGTCGTCGGACGCCGCCGCGCTGCTCGACAAGACGTTCGGCACGACCGCCGTCAAGGGCAACCTCCTCGTGGGTGTCGCGACCATCACGGCGCAGATCAAGTAACACTCCCGGTCCTCCGGGGCACGGACGACGACGGGCCCGGTGCACACGCGCCGGGCCCGTCGTCGTGTCCGAGGGTCAGCGCGCGAGGCCGGCCGTCGCGTCGCCGATCCGGCGGAGGGCCTCGCGCAGCGTCTCCTCGGAGCACCCGAAGTTGAGCCGGGCATGCCCGATGCCGGGCGTGCCGAACTCCGGTCCGTGGCCCAGTGCGACCCGTGCCGCGTCGACGAGCGGCGTCGCGGGGTCGTCACCCCACGGCGTGCCGCGGAGGTCCAGCCACGCCAGGTACGACGCCTGCGGTTGCCGGTAGCGCGCCCCCGGCACCACCTCGGGCAGGAGCTCGGCGAGCAGACGACGGTTCGCGACGAGTTCGCCGAGCAGGGTCTCGAGCCACGGCTCGCCGTCACGGTAGGCCGCCGTGCTGGCGAGGTACCCGAGGATGCTCGTCCGCCACTCGACCTCGCGCGGCAGCGCGTCGAACCACGCAGCGGCTCGGTCCGAGGCGCCGATCATCATGGCGCACTTGGTCCCCGCGATGTTCCATCCCTTGCTCGCCGCGGTCACCGTGACCCCGACCCGGGCCGCGTCGTCCGAGGCTGCGAGGAACGGCGTGAAGACCGCGTCGCTGTGCACGAGCGGCGCGTGGATCTCGTCGCTCACCACGACCGCGTCCCACTCCGCGGCGAGCGCGGCCAACGCGGCGAGGGCCTCCCGGCTGTGCACGAGACCGAGTGGGTTGTGCGGATTGCAGAGCAGCACCGTGCGCGCCCCGTCGGCGAACGCGCGGCGCACCCCGTCCAGGTCGATCCGCCAGCCGGCGGTCGTCGGGAACGGCGTCGCGTCGTCGTCGGCGTCCGACGGCGGCAGGAGCGGGACCTCCACCGCGACGCAACCGGCCTCGTCCACGAACTCCCAGAACGGCGGGTACACGGGCGGCATGACGACGACGCCGTCACCGGGTTCCGTCACCTGCCGGAGCACCTCGACCGCTGCGACGGACACGTCGGTGGTCGTGTGCACGAGGTCCGGCTCGACGCGCCACCCCCACCGCCGCTCGGCGAAGTCCGCGAACGCGTCCGGCAGTTCCCGAGACGATCCCAGGTACCCGGTGTCGCCACCCTGCACTGCCGCGATCATGGCATCGCGGACGGGCTCGGCGAGCGTGCAGTCCATCTCGGCGACGAACATCGGGATCACGTCCGGCGGGAAGTCGGTGTACTTGCCACTGGTACGGGTCGCTCGCGCGTCGAAGGGCGAGATCATCAGGCTCATGCCCACAGCCTGGCAGCAACCCCGGCGTCAGCGCACCGCGTCGACCGCGGCCCGCGCCGCCGCCACGACGGCCGGGTCCGTGGCCAGGTGGGTGTCCTCGCCCGCGACGCCCATGGGTACGCGACTCGCTCGCGTCCCACGCCCGGCCACGAGCCGCTTCGCCGAGAGGTGCACGGCCGCCACACCCGCGTTCGCGAACGCGGGGACGTCCTGCGGTGCCACGCCGCTCCCCGCCATGACCTGCACCGGACCGGCCGCGGCGACCATCCGCGTGATGGTCGCGAGGCCCTGCGGCGCGGTCGCGGCGCCACCCGACGTCAACACCCGCGTGACGCCGAGCGTCGGCAGGGTCGCGGCGGCGGCGATCGGGTCCGCGGCGTGGTCGATCGCGCGGTGCACCGTGACCTCGACATCGGCCCGGACGTCCCGAGCCGCGGTCCGGAGCCGCGCGATCGTCGCGACGTCGAGCATCCCGTCCGGCCCGAGCGCCCCGACGACGACGCCCCGCGCGCCGGAGGCCACGACCGCCCGGACCTCGCGCATCATCGTGGCGATCTCGTCCTCGTCGTACACGAAGTCACCCGGCCGACACCGCACGAGCACGTGCGCGGGGATCCCGACGGTGACCACGGCCTCCACGAGTCCCTGCGCCGGGGTGACGCCGCCGAGCTCGAGCGCCGTGCAGAGCTCGACGCGGTCCGCGCCGCCATCGCGCGCGACCACCGCACCCGCGGCGGACGTGACCGCGATCTCGAGCGCTGGTCGGGCCTCCCGGCCGGGAGGCCCGACCACGGCTGCCGACGTCGGCTGCCGGTCGTTCACTCGTCCGGTCCGGTGAGCGGCACGTTCGAGGCCGGCAGGATGCGCGCCGACATGTCCGGCTCGGCGGGGAAGGCGCGGTCGAACGGGAACATCGGGCGGCGGATGCGCCGGTGGCCGAGTCGCTCGAGGTCCTGGTCGACGCCGCCGGGGGTGAGGCCGAGCATCCAGTCGGCCGCCATGTCGTACAGCTCGGGCTCGAGGTACCCGATCTTGACGATGACGACGTCAGCCGACCGCGGGTCGAGGTCGAGGTCGGTGAAGTCGTGCTCGTGGTGGTACGGCTTCCGGAGCTCCGTGAGGATCGCGAACACGCTGCCCACCTGCAGGACGACCTCGGTGACGGCGTCCGGATCGCCGTGTCGGATGGCGTGCACCCGCCCGGTCATGGTCAGGGGTCCGGCGTGCCGGTCGTCGACCTCAGCCCCGGCCGTGACGGTCACGGTCGCGCCGACGCCGGCTCCCACGGCGGTACGGATCGCCTCCGGTCCGGGGACGCTGGCGTAGATGACGGTCGGACCGCTCGGTTCGGCGAACTCGGGTCGGGCGAGCAGCTCGGTGAGGCCCCACGTCATGTCGCCCGCGCCACCGGCGGTCGGGTTGTCGCCCGAGTCGGAGATGAAGTACGGGCGGGCGTCGGAGGCCAGCGCGGCGTCGAGGCACTCGGCGAACGAGCCGGTGGGCGCGACGAACGCGAAGTCCTCGCGGGCCTCCCAGAAGCTCCGGGCCAGGCGTTCGGCGCCCGCGGTGACGGCGTCCTCGTCCCACCCGGTGACCACGACGACGGCGCGGTTCCGTGGCTCGTCGGCCCACGCGTACCCGACCCAGATCGCGGCGTCGACGACGCCGTCGGTGGCCTCGACCTCCGGCACGCCGGCGTAGATGTGCGCGGCGGGCTCGATCCGCGTCGAGGTCTGCTCGCCGGGGAGCAGCACCGGCACCGGCACCCACGCCTTCACGGGACGGACGCGCGGGGCGGCCCCGCCGTCGGCGGCGTCGGTGGCGGACGGCAGGGTCGGCTGCGCGGCCAGCAGGTCGACCAGGTTGCGGACCGCCCGCTCCTTCGTGTCGAGGGCGTCCTCGTGCGGCGCCATCCGGTAGCACGTGATGAGGTCGGAGGCGTGGGCCAGCTCCCGCGACACGTTGCCGTGCAGGTCCATCGACGTCGACACGATCACGTCCGGGCCCACGACCTCGCGGATCCGTGCGAGCAGCACCGCCTCGGCGTCGTCGAGGCCCTCGACGGTCATCGCGCCGTGGATGTCGTACCAGAGGCCGTCGATCGCCCCGCTGCCGACGATGGCGTCGAGCCGGGTGGTGATCTCGCCGGCGAGCTCCTCGAACGCGTCCCGCGTGACGATCCCGCCGGGCAGTGCCTTGCCGACGAGCGCACCGCGCCACCGGGCGGCCTCGCGGAGCGGCTGCCCGGCGCGGAGGAACGGGTACCGGTCCATGACCTCGTCGCCGCGGAGCGGGTGGAACGCCGGGGCCAGCGTCCGGGCCGGTGAGAACGTCGACGACTCGATGCCGAGTCCGGCGACGGCGATGACCGGGAGGGACGGGCTGGGTTCAGGGGACACGGATCCTCCGGTGGTGGTTGGTGGTGGATGCGCCGGCGACGGCGTCGAGGGTGGCGGTGAGGGCGCGTTGCAGGGCGAACTGCCCGGCGCCGACGAGGCCGGCGTCGGCCCCGAGCGATGCCCGCTCGATGGTGAGGTGCTGGGTGACGAGCGGGTGACACCCCTCGTACAGCTGGCTGCGCACGGCCGCGACGAAGGGTTCGACGGTCGAGAGGATGCCACCGAGGTACACCGCGTCGGGGTTGAAGAAGTTGACGTTGGCGGAGAGCACCTCGCCGAGGTACTTGCCCGCACGGCGGACGGCGCGGGTCGCGGCCGGGTGGGCGTCGGTCGCGAGCGCGACGACGTCCTGCGTGGTGGCCACGTCGACGTCGGACTCCTGCAGGATGCGCACGAGGGCCGCGCCCGACGCCACCGTCTCGAGACACCCGGTGTTGCCGCACGAGCACGGGGTGTCGCCGGCCGCGTCGATGCGCACGTGCGTGATGTCCCCGGCCGCGCCGGTCGCACCCCGGTAGAGCCGGCCGTCGGCGATGATCCCCGCACCGATGGCCGAGCCCGCCTTCACCATGATCGCCTGGCGACGCTCCGGCGGCTGCACCGCGTGCTCGCCGACGGCCATGCAGTTCGCGTCGTTGTCGACGGCCGCCGTGACCCCGAACCGCTCGGCCAGCCAGGCGGCGACGGGGAACCCGTTCCAGCCCGGCATGCGGCTCGGCAGGTCGACGACGCCCGCCTCGACGTCGACGGGGCCCGGGAGGCTCAGCCCGACGCCGCGGAGCGCGCTCCGACCCCGGCGTGTGGCCAGTTCCTCGAGCACCTCCGCCAGGCGTTCGAGCCCGGGGCGCGGCCCGTCGACCATGGCGAAGGGGATCGTGCGGACGTCACTGAGGCCACCGCCCGGCAGGACGACGCCGACCCGGGCGTGCGTGCCGCCGAGGTCCGCCGCGAGCGCGTACTCGTCGACGCCCCCGAGGCGGAGCACCTTCCGGGGGCGTCCGCCGGTCGACGAGCGGGTGCCCTCCTCGGCCACGAGGCCGTTCGCGATGAGCTGCCCGACGGTGAGCGACACGGTCGACGGCGCGGCGCCGAGGTGCGTGGCGATCTCGGTGCGGCTGGTCGCCTGCCCCGAGGCGATGAGCTCGAGCACACGGGCACTGAGCTCAGCCACGGGACCGATCCCGGGGACTTTCTCCAGACATGGTCGAACTATCTCCATCGAGGGTGGGGTGGTGGCGAGTGTACGGCCTAGCGCTGTCGCCCTGGCTTTCCGCAGTTCCGCAGAAACGCAGTTTTTACACGGCGGGACTTCTTTCTCCACCTCGTCAGGCCCTTGACTGTGCAGCAGCACGCGCCACCCCTCCCGATCCCCCTTCCACCCCTGGTGCCGACCGGCCCCGTTCGAAGGAGAACACCATGTCCACAGCACGCACAGGGCGGTCCCGCCGCCCCTGGGCGCTCGTCGCGGGAGTGGCAGTCGCCGCGTCCGCACTGCTCGCCGGCTGCGCCGGTTCCGGCGGATCGAGCGCGTCGTCGGGTTCCGACACCATCGACTACGCCCTGCCCGCGAACTTCACGCCGAACTGGATCCTGCCGATCGGGACCGCGGCGCACCTCAACACGAACAACGGGTCGATCGCGTCGTCGCTCTGGGAGCCCCTCATCGCGTACGACGGCTCGACGGGCAAGATCGCCTGGAACAAGGCCGGCTCGATCGCCACGGCCGCGGACTTCGCCTCGGACGGCAAGAGCGTCACGATCACCCTCGGCGACCGTCACTGGAGCGACGGCAAGGCGATCACCTCGCGCGACGTCGAGTTCTGGTTCAACGTGATCAAGGCGAACAAGGCCGACTGGGCGAGCTACAACGAGGGCAAGGCGCCCGACAACTGGACGTCCCTGAAGACGATCGACGACCGGCACTTCACCATCACGTTCGACAAGGCCTACAACGAGCAGTGGATGCTCGCGAACGAGCTGAGCCTCATCACCCCGCTCCCGCAGCACGCCTGGGACAAGACGAGCGCGAACGGCTCGGTGGGTGACGCCGACCGCACGACCGCGGGTGCGAAGCAGGTGTGGAAGTTCCTCAACGCCGCGGCGAAGGACATCTCCGGGTACGACTCGAACAAGCTCTGGACCACGATCTCCGGCCCGTACGCGATCGACTCGTTCTCGACCTCGGGCAAGGTCGTCCTGACCGCGAACAAGAAGTACGACGGCGGCGAGAAGCCCTCGATCACGACGGTCGACCTGCTGCCGTTCACCACGAGCGACGCCGAGACGAACGCGCTCCGCTCGGGCTCCGTCGACTACGGCTACATCAGTCCCTCGGACATCGACCAGAAGGCCTCGTTCACGTCGAAGGGCTACTCGGTCGAGCCGTGGACCGGGTGGGCGATCACGTACATGCCGTACAACTTCCACAACCCGACCATGGGTCCGGTGTACCAGCAGCTGTACGCCCGTCAGGCCGTGCAGATGTCGATCAACCAGCCGCAGCTGTCCAAGGTCGTGTTCAACGGCACCGCGACGCCGGGCTACGGGCCGGTCCCGCAGGCGCAGAAGTCCGACTTCGTCTCGTCGACCCAGACGGACAACCCGTACCCGTACTCCAGCAGCAAGGCGAAGGCCCTGCTGACGAGCCACGGCTGGACCGAGCAGAACGGCACGATGGTCTGCACCGACGCCGGGTCCGGGAGCTCGCAGTGCGGGGCCGGCGTCGCCAAGGGCACGAAGTTCCAGATGCAGGTGCTGTCGCAGTCCGGCTCGACCGTGACGGACAACATGATGAGCGCGATCCAGTCCTCGCTCGCCAAGACCGGCATCGGGTTCTCGATCAAGACCGCCCCGGTCAACACGGTCCTGTCGCAGACGCCGCAGTGCACCGCCGACCAGGACATCTGCAAGTGGCAGCTGTCGTTCTTCGGGACCGCCGGGAGCTGGTACTTCAACGCGTACCCGACCGGTGACTCGCTGTTCCAGACCGCCGGCAGCGCGAACTTCGGGAACTACTCGAACAAGCAGGTCGACCAGCTCATCTCGGCCAGCACCACGTCGACCGACTCGAGCGCGGTGCAGGACTACAGCGCGACGGTCGCGAAGGACCTGCCGGTGATCTGGCTGCCGAGCCCCGACTACCAGATCTCGGTCGTCAAGAAGGGCCTGACCGGGTTCGACCAGGACTCCCTGGCGAACTTCCACCCCGCGCAGTGGAAGTGGAGCAAGTGACCACTGCGCTCTACATCGCCCGGCGTGTGCTGCAGGCCCTGATCGTGGTGTTCATCGTCACCGTGATCGTGTTCTGCCTGCTGCACACGCTCCCCGGGGGTCCCGCTCGCGGGATCCTCGGGGCGAAGGCCACGAGCCTGCAGATCGCGCAGTTCAACCGCGAGCAGGGCCTCGACAAGCCCCTCGTCGTGCAGTACGTCTACTACCTCGGTACCTTGCTCCGCGGCGACCTCGGCTCCTCGTACACGCTGAACGAGCCGGTCACGCAGCTCATCGTCGAGCGACTGCCGAAGACCCTGGTGCTGACGATCCTGTCGGCCGTCGTGGCGCTCGCCGTGGCGATCCCGCTCGGCATGTGGCAGGCCGTCCGGCGGAACAAGCCGGTCGACTACGTCGTCACGACCCTCGCGTTCGTGGCGTACTCCACCCCCGTGTTCTTCCTCGGGCTCGTCGTCATCGTGGTGTTCAGCCAGGTCCTGCCGTGGTTCCCCTCGCAGGCCCCGAACGGCAACACGCTCGCCGAGGTCTTCGCCGACCCGGCCGGTCTCGTCCTCCCGGTGGTGACCGGTGCCGCCGCCATGGTCGCCGTGTTCAGTCGGTACATGCGGTCGTCGACGCTCGAGAACCTCCAGGAGGACTACGTGCGCACCGCGCGGGCCGGCGGCGCGCGACAGGGTGCGATCCTCCGACGGCACGTCCTCCGCAACTCGCTCACGCCGGTGATCGCGATGCTCGGGTACTACGTCCCGGTGCTCTTCGGCGGATCGCTCGTCGTCGAGCAGCTCTTCAACTACCCGGGCATGGGCCTGCTGTTCTGGAGTGCCGCGCAGTCGTCCGACTACCCGGTGCTCCTCGGCTGCGTCCTCGTCATCTCCGTGGCCACCGTCGTCGGCACGCTCCTGGCCGACGTCATCCAGTCGATCGTCGACCCCCGCGTCAGGGCGGCGACGGCATGACCGGCGACCGGTCCCCGAACCCCCGAAGCAAGGCAGGTCCCGCATGAGCGCCGTCCTCCAACCCGGGCAGACACCACTGAGCCCGGACTCCGCCGCCGGGCCCGCCGTCGAGGTCGTCGGTGCCACCGGCTTCCGGATCGCGCTGCGCCGGTTCCTCCGCAACCGGCTCGCGGTCGTCGGCCTCGTCGTGGTCGTCCTGTTCGTGCTGTTCTGCTTCGTGGGCCCACTCGTGTACCCGACCGACCAGACGCACACCACGCTGTCGCAGGCGAACCTCCGGCCCGGCGGCGCACACATGCTCGGTACCGACGCCGTCGGCCACGACGAGCTCGGTCGCCTGATGTACGGCGGGACCGTGTCGCTCCTCGTCGGTCTCGCCGCCGGGCTGCTCGCCACCGTCATCGGCACGCTCTGGGGTGCGATCGCCGGGTACGCGGGCGGATGGGTCGACGCGGTCATGATGCGCGTCGTCGACGCCGGCATCGCCATCCCCGCGCTGTTCATCCTGCTCGTCATCTCGGCGATCTCGACGCCGGACGTCCTCGGGCTCATCGTGATCCTTGGCCTCGTGTCGTGGCTCGTGCCGTCGCGCCTCATCCGAGCCGAGACCCTGACGCTCAAGAACCGCGACTACGTCCTGACGCTCCGGGCGATCGGCGGCACCCACGCCCGCGCCGTCATGCGTCACGTGCTCCCGAACTCCGTGTCGACGATCGTCGTCGCCGCGACGTTCCAGGTGGCCGACGCGATCCTCCTCGTCGCCTACGTGTCCTACCTCGGCCTCGGCGTGCAGCCACCCGCGACCGACTGGGGTGGCATGCTCTCGGCGGGCCTCACCGCCGCGTACTCGGGCCGGTGGTGGCTCATCCTGCCGCCCGGCCTCGCCGTGATCCTCGTCGTCTGCGCGTTCAACGCGATCGGCGACGGGCTCCGGGACGCCTTCGACGCGAGAGGACGCGGCTGATGCCGACGACCACCCAGACGACCGTGCCGATCCTCGACGTCGAGGACCTCGACGTCACCTTCGCCACCGAGACCGGCGCCGTGCCCGCGGTGCGCGGGGTGTCCCTCCAGGTCCGACCGGGCGAGACGCTCGCTCTCGTCGGCGAGTCCGGATCGGGCAAGTCCACGATCGCGCTCGCCGCGATGGGCCTGCTCGCCCCGAACGCCACGCCGAGCGGCCGAGCCACGGTCGGCGGGACCGACGTCGTCGGCGCGTCCGAGCCGTCGCTCGCGGCACTCCGTGGCCGGACGGTGTCGATGGTCTTCCAGGAACCCGCGACCGCACTCGACCCACTCACCCGGATCGGCGCCCAGATCGCCGAGGTGATCCGCAACCACCGGCGGGTCACCGCGGCCGACGCCGCTCGCGAGGCCGTCGACCTGCTCCGCCGCGTCGGCATCCCCGACCCCGAGCAGCGCGCCTCCGCGTTCCCGTTCCAGCTGTCGGGCGGCCAGCGGCAGCGCGTCGTCATCGCGATGGCCATCGCGAACGAACCGCGGCTCCTCATCGCCGACGAACCGACCACCGCACTCGACGTGACCGTCCAGGCCGAGATCCTGGAACTCCTCCGCCGCCTCGCCGTCGACACCGGCACCGGGGTGCTGCTCGTCACGCACAACATGGGCGTCGTCGCCGACTTCGCCGACCGCGTCGCCGTCATGCTCCAGGGCGAGATCGTCGAGACGGGCAGCGTCGAGGAGGTCCTCCTCCGACCGGAGCACGAGTACACGAAGCGGCTCCTCGCCGCTGTGCCGCGGCTCCTCGTGGCGGATCCGGACCGGCCCGCGCCCGTCCCCGACGACCCGTCGACGGTCGGGAGGGACGGCACGCCTCCGGTGGTCGACCTGCGGGACGTCGGGGTCGCCTTCGGTCGTGGCCGCCGCGCTGTCCAGGCCCTCGCCGGGGTCGACATCCGCGTGCACGCGGGGGAGACCGTGGGCCTCGTCGGCGAGTCCGGGTCGGGCAAGTCGACCGCGGCGCGCGTGGCGCTCGGCCTCGTGCTGCCCACCTCCGGGACCGTCGCGCTCTTCGGCCAGGACCTCCGCCGGACGCGAGGGCGTGCACGACGGGCCCTCCAGGGCGGGATCGGGGTGGTCCTCCAGGACCCGGTCGCGTCGCTCGACGCCCGGATGGCGGTCGGCGAGTGCATCGCCGAGCCGCTCCGCGTCCACCGCCGGGGCATGGGTGGTGCCGAACGGGACCGCCTCGTCGCCGAGGCCCTCGACGCCGTCCGGCTGCCCCGTGCCCTGGCCGGACGCGCTCCGCGCGAACTCTCGGGAGGACAACGGCAGCGCGTCAGTCTCGCCCGGGCCCTCGTGCTCGGGCCGAAGCTCCTCGTGGCCGACGAACCGACGAGTGCCCTCGACGTCAGCGTGCAGGAGGCCGTGCTCGAGGTCATCACCGACCTGCAGCACGACCTCGGGTTCGCGTGCCTGTTCGTGTCGCACGACCTCGCCGTCGTGCAGCACTTCGCCGCACGGGTCGTCGTCATGCGCGGCGGGCGGATCGAGGAGCAGGGCCCCACCGGCCGGACGCTGCTGCACCCCGAGACCGACTACACGCGTCGGCTCCTCGCGGCCGTGCCGGTCCCGGACCCCGTGCTCCAGCGCCGCCGACGGTCGGAGCGACAGGCGGCGCTCGCCGCCGGCTCCGGAGGACCGGTCCCGGGGGAACGCGCGTGAGCCGCACGGACACCGCGGCCCCGGCCCTCCCGACCGATGCGCCACGTCGCCTGCTCGCCGGGATCGACGTCGGCGGCACGAACACGAAGGTGCTGCTGTGCACCGAGGACCTCGTGGTGCTCGACCGGACCGACGTCCCGACACCGGCGCACGATGGCGGCGCTGCGATCGTCCGCGCGGCGGTCGCGGCGGTGGGCGCCTTGCTCACGCGGCAGCACGGCACGCTCATCGGCGTCGGGGTGGGCGCGGCCGGTGTCGTCGACGCGGCGAGCGGCACCGTGCTCGTGACCGGCGACTCGTTCACCGGCTGGGCCGGCTTCGGGGTGACCGCGGCGATCGAGGCCGCGCTCGGCGTCCCGGCGACCCTCGACAACGACGTGAACGCGTTCCTCCGCGGCGAGGTCTCGGCCGGCGCCGTGGCGGGGGAGCGCGACGTGCTCGGCATGACGCTCGGCACCGGGGTCGGCGGCGCACTCATCCTGGCGGGCGAGCTGTACGACGGGCCCGGTGGTGCCGCCGGCGAGATCGGTCACGTCCCGGGGTTCGGCGACGCCCGGTGCACCTGCGGGCAGCGCGGGCACCTCGAGACCCTGGCGTCCGCGCGGAGCATCAGCGCGCGCTACGCCGAGCGCACGGGCTGGGCCCGCCACGCGCACGAGGTCGCCGCCGCTGCCGAGGCCGGCGACGCCGACGCCCGTGCGGTGTTCGACGCCGCCGGGTGGGGGCTCGCGCGGGCGATCCTCCTGACCGCGGGGATCCTCGACGTCCGGACCGTCGTCATCGGCGGCGGGGTGTCCGCCGCGTGGGCGTTGCTCGAGCCGCCGATGCGCCGGGCACTCGAGGCCGAACCCCCCGTCAGCGGCGCCGTCGTCCGGGTCGAGCGGGCCCGGCTGGGCAGCGACGCGGTGGCGCTCGGTGCGGCGTCGCGCGCCCGGGCGCTCCTGGCCGGCTGACCGTCAGTCGGCGGAGGCCCCGGCCACCGGCACCCCCGCAGCCCACACCCCCGCGACGGTCCAGTCCCCGCGGAACGCGACGACGTCGGCCGCGTACCCGGGTGCCAGTCGGCCCAGGCGCTCCCCCTCGCCGATGGCACTCGCGGGGACGGCCGTGAGTGCCGCGACGGCATCGACGAGCGACACGTCGGTCTGCGTCAGGGCGATGCGGAGGGCGGCGTCCTGCGTCAGCGTCGATCCGGCGATGGTGTCCGAGCCGGCCACGTGCGCGACGCCGTCGGTCACCCGCACCCCCAGGTCGCCGAGCATGTAGTCGCCGTCGGGGGAGCCGGCGGCCGCCATCGCGTCGGTGATCAGGGCGACACGGCCGGGGGCGGCGCGGAGCAGGATCCGCGCGACCGCCGGCGCGACGTGGACGCCGTCGAGGATGAGCTCGAGCGTCACACGGTCGTCGGCGATCGCGGCCGAGATCGGCCCGGGGGCACGGTGGTGGATCCCCGGCATGGCGTTGAAGGCGTGGGTGAGCATCGAGGCACCGAGGTCGAAGGCCCGCTGCGCGGTCGCGTGGTCCGCCGTGGTGTGCCCGACCGCGGCGACGACCCCGGCCTCCACGACGGCGGGGATCGCCCGCTCGGCGCCGGGCAGTTCCGGCGCGATCGTGATCTGGCGCAGGACCCCCTCGCCCGCGGTGAGCAGCGCGGCGACGGCGTCCGGATCTGGGGGGACCAGGTACGCGGGGTGGTGTGCGCCGCGGTTGTCGGGCGACAGGAACGGTCCCTCGAGGTGCGCGCCGAGCACGAGCGGGTCCCGGGCGGCGAGCGCGCGGATCGCGGTGAGGTGGTCGACGAGCACCGGCACGGGGTTCGCCACGAGGCTGATCACCGACCGCGTCGTGCCGTGTGCACGGTGGACGGCCAGGCCGGTCGGGATCTGGTCCGGGTGGTCGTAGGCGCCGCCGCCCCCACCGTGCCCGTGGAGGTCGACGAACCCGGGCGTGATCGTGGCCGTGCCGAGGTCGACGACCTCCTCCGCTGCGGGGGCGTCCGGTCCGCTGCCCGTCGCTCGGATCGTGTCGCCGTCGAGCAGCAGCCACGGGTCCTCGACGATCCCGGACACGTCGACCGCGCGAGCGGCGCGGAGGAGCGTGGTCCGGGCCTCCCGGCCGGTCACGGTGCGGTCTCCCGGCGACCGACGACGATGCCCGACACCGCGGCGACGACGATGAACACGAGTCCGACCCACGGCCGGCCGATGGAGAGCCAGGCGCCGCCCGCGGCGACGATGAGCGCGACCTCGACGATCGTCTTGCCGACCGCGTCCGTCGGGATCGGGGACCGCGGCGAGCGGAAGAAGAACCACACGAGTGCGGCGAACACCGGTGCCCCGACCATGAACACGACGGCGGGGCTCGGGAAGGCCCACGAGATGTAGCCCCAGTAGGCGAGCGAGAACAGGCCGAACACCATGACGGCCACCCGGACGACCGTCCAGACGTCGACGCGGCGGCGCGGCCGGGAGGCTCGGGGAGCCCCGGCCGCCGACGTGCGGCCCGCGGCGGGTGCGGCGCGGCCTGGAGCGGGGGCGGCGTGGCCCGCGCCGGCTGCGGGCGGTGCGACGTCCTCCCAGTCGACGGGGGACTGCGGCGGGTTCGACATGTCGCTCACCGGAAGATGATCGTGCGGGAGCCGCCGTCGAGGAGCACGCGGTCCTCGGCGATCCAGCGGACGGCCTGGGTCAGCGTGCGCGACTCCTCGTCCTGTCCGATGGACACGAGCTGCTGCGGCGTGCGGGAGTGGTCGACCCGGACGACGTTCTGCTCGATGATCGGTCCCTCGTCGAGGTCGCTCGTCACGAAGTGCGCCGTCGCCCCGATGAGCTTGACGCCCCGGGCGTGGGCCTGCCGGTACGGGTTGGCGCCCTTGAACCCGGGCAGGAACGAGTGGTGGATGTTCACCGCACGGCCGGCGAGCGCGGCGCACAGCTCGGGCGAGAGGATCTGCATGTAGCGGGCGAGCACGACGAGCTCGATGTCGTGCTCCTCGACGGCCTGGAGGACCCGCGCCTCCATGGCACGCTTGCTGGCCCCGTCGACGACCGCGCGGTGCTCGAACGGCACGGAGTAGAACGCGGCGAGCTCGCCGAGGTCCGGGTGGTTCGACAGCACCAGGGGCACCTCGATCGGGAGCTGCCCGTTCCGCTGCCGGTACAGCAGGTCGTTCATGCAGTGCCCGGCCTTCGACACGAGCACGAGCGTGCGCAGGGGGCGCCCGACGACGTCGAGCTGCACGGTCATGTCGTACCGCTCGACCACGGGGGCGAGCGCGGCCTCGAACGCCGCGCGCGAGACGGGTGCGAGCACCTGCAGCCGCATGAAGAACGTGTTCGTGTCCTCGCTCGAGAACTGCTGCGACTCGGTGATGTTCCCCTCGGCCGCGACGACGGCGCCGCTCACCGCGTGGACGATCCCGGGGCGGTCCTGGCAGACGAGGGTGAGTGTCCAGTGGGTCGGGTCGGTCACCCGCTCAGCGTATCGGGGCGAGCGGACGGCCCGGGAGGCGCGGCGCACGTCCGCCCCGCGTCAGCCCGCGGCGCTGCGATCCGCCCGCCGCAGTGCCCGGTCGAGGATCGTCAGTGCGGACAGCAGCAGTGCGACGCCGACGATCACCCATCCGAGCAGGTGCAGGTCCGGCGTGGTGGGGCGCTCGCCGAAGACACCGCCGATGAGGGACGACGCCGCGATCGCCCCGATGTACACGCTCGTCCGGGACAGACCCGCCGCGGTGCCGATGTACGACGAGGGCACCTGCCGGTACAGCGCCGCCTGGTTCGAGACCGACGCCAGCCCCTGCGGCACCCCGAACATGGTCGGCACGAGGGCGATGAGCCAGACCGGGCTGCCGGCGTGGAGGCCGAGGAGCAGCAGCCCGCCGACGACCGGGACCGTGGCTGCGATCACGAGCGGCGTCCGGACGCGGGTCCGTCGCGCCACGAGGAACGACACGACGCCCGCGATCACGGCGGAGGGCAGCTGGATGTACCCGGCCTGGTCGCTCGAGTAGCTGGCGACGTCCTGCACCCACTGCGAGAACCCGTACGTCATCGTGTACGCGACCATGTAGACGAGGAACAACCGGATGTACGTGCGGCTCAGCGCCCGGTTCGTGACGAGGAGCCGGACGTCGATGAACGGCTTGACCGCCCGGAGCTCACGGAGCACGAGGGCCACGAGCAGCGCGACGGCGACCCCGAGCAGCCACCAGAGGCCGTCGGACAGGTCGAGCAGGAACACGAGCAGCGCGGACACGGTCCCGGTCATGAGGAGCATGCCGGCGGGGTCGAGCGCGGTGAGCACCGGCACTCCGTCGTCGCGGCGGGGCCGCGACGCGTCGGACGGCAGCCACAGCCCCGCGACGACGAACCCGAAGGCGGCGAGTGGCACGTTGACGAGGAAGATCGCGTGCCACCCGAAGGCGGCGATGAGTGCGCCCCCGAGCGGTGGCCCGGCGGCCGCGGAGACCAGGGACGTGATCGAGAGCGCGCCGAGCACGAGCGGCGGGGTCGGCTTGCCGATGCGCTCGGACTGCTGGCGGAGTGTGGTCAGGGCGGCCGGGTAGGCGGACGAGGTCCCGATGCCGATGAGCACGCGAGCGGTGACGGCGCCCCCGAACCCGGTGAGGAACTCGGGCACGAACCCGGCGACGCCGACGATGACGAGCCCCGTGAGGAACACCTTCTTCGGCCCGAACCGGTCAGCGAGCTTCCCCATCGACGGCTGGGCGACGGCGCTCGCGAGGTACAGCGCCGCGACGAGCCAGATCGCCTGCGCGGACCCGATGCCCAGGTCGCGGGAGATCGGCGCGAGCGCGACGGACACCATCGTGGTGTTGATCGGGTTGAGGAGCGGCCCGACGAGCACCGGGACGAGGAGCTTCGGGCCGAAACCGGGGTGGCGCTGCCGTGCGGGGCCGGTGGTGGGGACGGATGCGGTGGACGCGGACGTGACGGCGGCTTTCGGTCGGTGCGGCGAGCGGGAGGTGCGGCGAGCTGGAGGTGCGGCGAGCGAGCGGGCGGGGTGGCGGTGGAGCCACGGCGGGAGCGCGGTGCGGCGCCCGCGTCAGGGGTCGACGAGCGACCCGAGCACATCGATCGCGCGCTCGACGGCGGCGCGGTCCTCGGCCGGGAGGCCCGCGAGCCGGTCCGCGACGAGGCGCGTGCGGCTCGCGTGGGAACCGGCACGGGCCTCCCGGCCGACGGTGGTGAGCTGGACGAGCGCTCGCCGGCCGTCCGTGGGATGCGGCTCACGGACGGCGAGACCGAGTTCGACGAGACCCGCGATCGTGGCACCCATCGACTGCGGGCGCACGCCCTCGGCGCGGGCGAGGTCCGCGGTGGTCTGCGGGCCGTCGCGGAGCAGGCGGCCGATCACGGCGGACTGGGTCGGCGAGATCTCGTCGGTCTTGGCGACGAGGAGCGTGCGACGGAACCGGCCGTGCACGGCGATGAGCGCCTCGGCGAGGTCGATGTCGGATGCGCTGCGCTCGGTCACGCGACGACGCTACGCCTGGGAAGCCAGCCTTGCAAGGCAGACTTCCATTGGGGGGGGGGGGTCAGTCCCCGTGCCCCTGCAGGGTGACGACGAGGTGTTCCTGCACGTAGCCGAGCCAGTCGTAGACGTCGCGGAGTCCGATCTCGCTCCCGACACCGTCCGGATCGGCGTCGGGGTCGTCCGGGTCGTGGTCGGTGATCCCGAGCCGCTCCGCGACGGTGAGCCGCAGGTCGGTGAGGCAGCGGAGCCACGCCTGTTCGGCCTCCCGGTCGAAGGGTCCCGACACGCGGCCGGTCAACCAGGCGTGCACGATGCGGGCGTTCTCGGCCTTCTGCGTCTGCAGGTCGACGATCGTGTAGCGGCGGAACTCCGCGGACGCCTCGGGGTCGTCCGGGTACGCGACGGGGAACAGCCGCAGCGCGACCGGATCACCGGCCAGGTCCCCCTGCAGGATCTGCATGAGCTGCGCCGTCAGGCTCTCGAGCACGCTGCGCTCGCCCCGCGACAGCGTCAGGTGCACGCCGTCGCGACGTCGGACGAACGGGATCACGTGGCGTCCCTGCCGACCGTCGCCTGCAGACCGAACCCGTGCATGGCCTCGACGTGGCGCTCCATCTCCTCGCGCAGACCGCGCGCGACGACCGCCCTGCCCTCGTCGTTCACCTGTCGCATGAGCCGTTCGGCCTTCTGTCGAGGGAAGCCGAAGTAGGTCTGGAACACGTACGTCACGTACGACATGAGGTTGACTGGGTCGTCCCACACGACCGCGACCCAGGGCGCGTCCGAGCGCGTGCGCTCCCGGACGTCCAGGTCGGGCTCGAGCATCGTCACCCCTCCAGGGTCGCACGCGCCCGGTCGCTTCGCCCACTGCTCGTGCAGGCTCGGCCCTCGCGCCCGGGAGGCCTGCCTTGGTACGATCCCTGCTGTCGCGACTGGCGTTGGATGGGTCACCATCGGGGAGCGGCAACAGACACGGATCGCGGCCGTACGCCTGGGCCACGAGACCCGACCGTTCCGTGAACGACCACGAGGAGCCACCGTGTCCATCTCCGAGCCCAGCGCCGCCACGTCCGACCGCCTGCCGTCCACCTTCAACGCCCCGCTCGCCGAGGTCGACCCGGAGATCGCCCGGGTCCTCGAGCTCGAGCTCGGGCGCCAGCGCGATTACCTCGAGATGATCGCGTCCGAGAACTTCGTGCCCCGCGCGGTGCTCGAGTCGCAGGGCTCCGTCCTGACGAACAAGTACGCCGAGGGCTACCCGGGCAAGCGCTACTACGGCGGATGCGAGTTCGTCGACATCGCCGAGCAGCTGGCGATCGACCGGGCGAAGGCACTGTTCGGCGCCGCGTACGCGAACGTCCAGCCGCACTCCGGCGCCCAGGCGAACGCGGCCGTGCTGCACGCGCTCGCCTCCGCCGGGGACACCATCCTCGGGCTCGAGCTCGCGCACGGCGGGCACCTCACCCACGGCATGAAGCTCAACTTCTCGGGGCGGCTCTACAACGCGGTGGCCTACGGCGTCGACCCGGAGACCTTCGAGGTCGACTACGACGACATCCGCGCGAAGGCGCTCGAGCACCGGCCGAAGGTCATCATCGCCGGGTGGTCGGCGTACCCGCGGCAGCTCGACTTCGCGAAGTTCCGGGCCATCGCCGACGAGGTCGACGCCAAGCTCTGGGTCGACATGGCGCACTTCGCCGGGCTCGTCGCCGCGGGCCTCCACCCGTCGCCGCTGCCGCACGCGCACGTCGTGTCCTCGACCGTCCACAAGACCCTCGCCGGGCCGCGGTCGGGCGTGATCCTGTCGAACGACGAATCGCTCTTCAAGAAGCTCAACTCGGCCGTGTTCCCCGGGCAGCAGGGCGGGCCGCTCATGCACGTCATCGCGGCGAAGGCCACGGCGTTCAAGCTCGCGGCCGAGCCCGAGTTCAAGGACCGCCAGGAGCGCACCGTCCGCGGCGCCAAGATCCTCGCCGAGCGCCTGACGCAGCCCGACGCCAAGGCAGCGGGCATCGACGTCCTGACCGGCGGGACCGACGTGCACCTCGTGCTCGTCGACCTGCGCGCGTCCGAGGTCGACGGCAAGCAGGCCGAGGACCTCCTCCACGAGGTCGGCATCACCGTGAACCGCAACAGCGTGCCGTTCGACCCGCGGCCGCCGATGGTGACCTCGGGCGTCCGGATCGGCACGCCCGCCCTCGCCACCCGCGGGTTCGGCGACGCGGAGTTCACCGAGGTCGCGGACGTCATCGCGGCCACGCTCATGCCGGAGCCGGACATCGCCGCGCTCTCGGCCCGGGTGAAGGCCCTGACCGCCGCGTTCCCGCTGTACGCGTGAGCGACACCGGCACGGCGGCGGAGCACGAGCTGCCGCCGCTCCCGCGCGACCGCTTCGACGCCGACGGCACGGCGATCCGGGTCGACGGCGCCGCGTTGGCCGCTCGCGTTCGGGGCGAACTCCGGATCCGCGTGGCACGACTGCACGAGCACGGCGTGCGCCCCGGACTCGGGACGATCCTGGTGGGCGAGAACCCCGGTTCGCTGTCCTACGTGGCCGGCAAGCACCGTGACTCGGCCGAGATCGGCATCGAGTCGGTGCGGATCGACCTGCCCGCGACGGCGTCGGCGGCCGACATCCGCGCGGCGATCCTGCAGATGAACGACGACCCCGCGGTCACCGCGTTCATCGTGCAGCTCCCGCTGCCCGAGGGCATCGACCCGACGCCGATGCTCGAACTCATGGACCCGCACAAGGACGCCGACGGCCTCCACCCGACGAACCTCGGTGAGCTCGTGCTCGCGGTGCCGGGAGGCGCGGGGACGATCGACGCGCCGCTCCCGTGCACGCCGCGCGGCATCGTCGAGATGCTCCGCGCGTACGACGTCCCGATCCGAGGACAGCACGTCACGATCATCGGGCAGGGGCTGACCGTCGGACGACCCCTCGGGCTCCTCCTCACCCGGCTCGAGGCGACGGCCACACTGACGCACTCGCTCACGTCCGACGTCGCGGCGGAGACCCGACGGGCGGACATCGTCGTCGCGGCCGCTGGTGTCGCGGGTCTGGTGCAGCCCGACTGGGTGCGCCCCGGTGCGGCGGTCATCGACGTCGGGATCACCCGCGTCGTCGACCCCGAGACGGGTCGGGCGAAGCTCCGTGGCGACGTCGACCCCGCCGTGGCGTCCGTGGCCGGGTTCCTGTCGCCGGTGCCGGGCGGCGTCGGGCCGATGACCCGGGCGATGCTCATGAAGAACGTCGTCGAGGCCGCCGAGCGCCACCGACACTGAGCTCGCCGCGCCGGCCGTCGGCGTCGAACACGCTGATGCCGTTCGAACACCGGGATCCCCGTGTTCGAACGGCATCGCGCGGTTCGATCTCGCTGCTGGTCGGCGCCGTGGGAGCGTCGTCCCGACCGCCGGCGCTACGCGTCGTGCCGGGCACCCTCGTCGGCGTGCACGGTGAACACGGTGGGCGCCGTGTGCCCGGCCGCGGCGAAGGCGGCGGTGACCGCGTCCGCGATCGTGTCCCGGGCCTCCCGGTCGACGAGCGCGATGGCGGCGCCACCGAACCCGCCTCCCGTCATGCGGGCGCCGAGGGCGCCGTGCTCGAGCGCGGTCTCCACCGCGAGGTCGAGTTCGGCGACCGAGATCTCGAAGTCGTCGCGCATCGACGCGTGCGACGCGACGAGCAGGTCGCCGATCGCGCGCGGACCCTGCTCGCGCAGCGTGCGGACGGTGTCGAGGACACGCTGGTCCTCGGTGACGACGTGCCGGACGCGGCGGAAGGTCTCGTCGTCGAGGAGCTCCTGCGCGCGGGGGAGGTCGTCGACGGACAGGTCGCGGAGCGCGGACACGCCCATCACCGAGGCCCCCCGCTCGCAGGACGCCCGACGTGCGGCGTAGCCCCCGGTGGCGTGGGCGTGCTGGACGTGCGTGTCGATGACGAGCAGCTCGAGCCCCGCGGCGTCGAAGCCGAGGTCGACGACCTCTGCCTCGAGCGATCGACAGTCGAGGAACACGGCCGCGTCCTGCCGGCCGAGCAGCGACGCCGATTGGTCCATGATGCCCGTCGGAGCCCCGACCGCCTTGTTCTCGGCCCACTGCCCCACGCGCGCGAGCTCCTGCCGGTCGAGGCCGAGGCCCCACAGCTCGTCGAACGCCAGCGCGACGCCGCACTCGATCGCGGCGCTCGACGACAACCCCGCTCCGACCGGGACCTCGGAGTGGATGAAGACGTCGAGCCCGGTCGCGCCGGACAGGTCCGCTCCGCGGTCCTGCAGGGCCCAGGCGATACCGAACACGTACGCCGACCAGCCGTCCATGTCGGCGGGGTCGAGCGCGTCGAGTGAGCGCTCCTGCACGCCGCCCTCCGGGTCGAACGACGACGCGACGCGGAGCAGCCGGTCGTCGCGCACGCGGATGTCGGCGACGGTGCGGCGGTCGATCGCGAACGGCAGGACGTACCCGTCGTTGTAGTCGGTGTGCTCGCCGATCAGGTTCACCCGGCCCGGTGCCGAGTACCGCGTGGTCGGCTCCGCGCCGAAGACGCTCTGGAAGTCGGTGGTCATACGCGTTCGATCCCTCCTCGGATGAACTCGGCCTGGGCCTCGGGCACGACGTCGCCGATCCAGGCGCCCATCGCGGCCTCGCTGCCGGCCAGGTACTTGAGCTTCGTCTCGGCACGCCGGGGCGACGTGATCTGCAGCATCAACCGGACGGCGTCGCGGCCGATCGACACCGGCGCCTGGTGCCACGCCGCGATGTAGGGCGTGGGGGAGTCGTAGAGGGCGTCGAGGGCCCGTGTCAGGCGCAGGTGCATGTGCGCGAGCTCGTCCTTCTCGGCGTCGGTGAGGCCGGCGAAGTCGGGGACGTGCCGGTGCGGCAGCATGTGGATCTCGAGCGGCCATCGAGCGGCGAAGGGCACGAACGCCGTGAAGTGCTCGCCCGCGAGGACCACCCGGTCCGATGCCCGCTCGTTCGCCAGGTGCTGCTCGAACAGGTCCGGCCCGAAGCGCTCGATCGACGCCAGGAGGCGCTGCGTGCGGGGCGTCACGTAGGGGTAGGCGTAGATCTGCCCGTGGGGGTGGTGCAGCGTGACCCCGATCGCCTCGCCGCGGTTCTCGAACGGGAACACCTGCTCGATGCCCGGCATGGCGGACAGTGCGGCCGTGCGGTCGGCCCACGCCTCGACGACGGTCCGGGCGCGGGACTCGGTGATCGACGCGAACGAGCCGCTCGTCTCCGGGCTGAAGCAGACGACCTCGCAGCGCCCGACGGACCGGTAGGTGCGGTTGAGGCCGACCTCGGACAGCGCGGCCACCGACGGTGGTGCGTCGTCGGCCTCGAGGTCGGGACCGAACGAGGGTGACTTGTTCTCGAAGACGGCGACGTCGTACCGGCTCGGGATCTCCGACGGGTTCTCGTCCGTCTGGGGCGCGAGCGGGTCGAGGTTGGCCGGCGGCAGGAAGGCGCGGTTCTGTCGAGCCGAGGCGATCGACACCCACTCGCCCGTCAGGACGTCCTGCCGCATGTGCGCCGTGGCGGGACGGGGGTCGAGCACGCGCTCGTCGATGCGACGCTCGGCGGGCAGCTGCGTGTCCGCGTCGTCGAAGTAGATGAGGTCACGACCGTCCGCGAGGGTCGTCGCCCGCTTGGTGATCCCGCTCACTGGTGTTCCTTCCCATCGGTGGACACCGGGCCACCCTACTCCCGGACGAAGGATTGCGAAACGGAACGGAAGCAGACGAAACTGGTGTGATGACCGACCTGTCGCAGCGGGACCCCGACGCGGCGGAGCCGAGCGCGCTGCCGGCCGTCCTGCGCCACGACCGCATCGTCGAACTCATCGAGGAGGCACCGGGCCTCGTCCGGACCGCCGACCTCGCCGCCGCCGTGGGGACCAGTGCGGTGACCGTCCGCGCCGACCTCGCGACCCTCGATGCCGCCGGCCGGATCCGACGTGTGCACGGTGGTGCCCTGCGCCCGGCGCAGCCCGGGCGCGACGAACGCCCCTACGAGGAGACCGCGGTCGAGCACGCCGCCGCGAAGCGGGCGATCGGCCGAGCCGCCGCTGCCCTCGTCCGGTCAGGGGAGTGCGTCGTGCTCGACGTCGGCACCACGCCCGCCGCCGTCGCCGAGGAACTCGTCGCCCGCCGCGACCTCGCCGACGTCACCGTCGTCACGAACTCCCTGACGAACGCGCTCGTGCTCGAGCGGGCCGTGCCCCGGTTCACGGTCGTCGTGACCGGCGGCACGCTGCGTCCCCTGCAGCACTCGCTCGTCTCCCCGTTCGTCGGCACGGTCCTCCCGATGATCGCCGCCGACCTGGCGATCATCGGCTGCACGGGCGTGTCCGTCGAACGCGGCGTCACGAACGTCAACCTGCCGGAGACCGAGGTCAAGCGCCTGCTCGCTGGAGCGGCTCGGCGTACTGTCGTCGTTGCCGACGGGGCGAAGCTCGGTCGGTCCCACATCGGTGTGGTCGGTGCCCTCGACAGCGTCGACGTCCTCGTGACCGCCGGCGTGCGCGGGTTCGACCTCGCCCCCATCCGTGCCGCGGGCGTCCAGGTGCTCGTGGCGGACGATCCCGAGGAGGACCACGCATGAGCGGAGCACCCACCGGCGGCCAGTACCACCTGCGGCACGCCGGACCCGACGGTGTCGTCGAGGCCGACATCACCCAGGTCGCGGCCGGCATCCGGCAGCTCAGCGTGAACGGGTTCGCGCTCACCGAGTCGTTCGGTCCGCACGAGATGCCCGCGGGCGCGTGCGGGATCGTCCTCGTCCCGTGGCCGAACCGCGTCGCCGGGGCGACGTGGCAGCTCGACGGCACGACCCAGCAGCTCGACGTCACCGAGCCGAAGTACGGCAACGCCAGCCACGGGCTCCTGCGCTACGCGCCCTACCGCGTCGTCGAGCAGACCGAGTCGACGCTGGTGCAGGAGGCGACGGTGTACCCGCAGCACGGGTGGCCGTTCCTGCTCGAGACCCGCGTGCACCACGAACTCGTCGACGACGGCCTGCGCGTCACGCACGAGATCGTCAACCGGTCCGATCGCCGTGCGCCGTTCGCCGTCGGCAACCACCCGTACCTGCGGGCGGGGGACGCCCCCGTCGAGGAACTCACCGTCACCCTGGACGCCGCGACCCGGTTCACGACCGACGAGCACAAGGTGCCGGACGGCTCCGAGTCGGTCGAGGGGATGCCGTTCGACCTCCGGGGTGGCCGCGTCGTGGGCGAGAGCGACCTCGACACCGCGTACACGGACGTCGCCGCCGACGCCGAGGGCGTGCGACGGACCACCGTCCGGGCGGCCGACGGCGACGGCGTCGAACTCTGGCAGGACGCCTCGTTCCCCTACGTGCAGGTGTTCACCTCGCGCGAGTTCCCCCGCGGCGACGGTGTCGGGCTCGCGCTCGCGGTCGAGCCGATGACCGCGCCCGCGAACGCCCTCAACAGCGGTGAGGGGCTGCGCTGGCTCGAACCGGACGAAGCGTGGACCGGCAGCTGGGGCATCCGCCGGGTCTGGTCGCGGTAGCGGGAGCGGGGGCGGGAGGGGGCGTGGGAGCGGGGGCGCGACCGGGCGCGGGAGCGGCTCAGGCTCGGCGCATGCGGAGGGCCTCGACCGCGAGGGACTCGGACGGGTAGCGGCCGATCTCCTCGGCCCAGGCGGGGTCGTCCCCGCGGAGCGCCACGAAGGACTTGCGCTGCCCCTTGACGTACCCGAGCACGCGTGTGGGCGTGTGCACCTCGACGAAGTCCGCGCGGATCCGCCGCGTCGAGACCCGCGCGTTGCGGCGGAGCTCGTCGAGCAGACGATCGTCCGAGAGCGCGAGGCGCCCCGTGGCCGGGGCCATCGCCCGTCGCGCTCCGCCGGTGGTGCTGGTGTGCGTGTCGTGGATGGGTTCGGTCACGGTGTACCCCGTTCGTCGTTGCTGGTGGTGCCAGTGTCGGGACCCACGTGGTGGATCCGCGAACGACGCTATCGGCGCCTCCCCCTCGAACCACTGAGCGGCAGCTGAACAGTGGACAAGATCAGCCGTGACAGCGCTGAGGAGCGCGTGTACCCCGCTGCGCCCGCCTCGGGCGCGTCGCCCGAGGCGCGGGGACGCCGACCGTGCCCCCGAGCGGACGCCCCGGGAACGACGAAGCGCGGGCCCCGATGAGGGACCCGCGCTCCGAACAGAGACCGGGAGGTCAGATGACGCGGATGTTCTCCGCCTGGAGCCCCTTCGGGCTGGTCGCGACGTCGAACTCGACGCGCTGGTTCTCCTCCAGCGAGCGGTAGCCGCCCGTCTGGATGGCGGAGTAGTGAGCGAAGAGGTCGCCGCTGCCGTCGTCGGCAGCGATGAAGCCGAAACCCTTCTCGGCGTTGAACCACTTGACGATGCCTGTAGCCATGACTGCGTTGTTTCCTTGTTCTGCTGGTGCGGTACGCGTCTGTTCTGCGCATCGACTGTCCGCCCAACCTACGGCATCCGGCCTGACAACGCGACGGTGGATCCGATGGATGTGCGTATTTCATCTCCGGGTCACGGTCCCGTCACCCGGACGGAGACCCGCGCCGCTGCCGCCACCACTCGGAGGGGCGCCCCGGATCGCGTTCGCGACGGTGGGCCCCGTGGGGCTCGAACCCACGACCCTCGGATTAAAAGTCCGGTGCTCTACCGACTGAGCTAGAGGCCCTCGCCCTCCAGCGTATCGGCCGACGGAGCGCCGTCCCACCTGACCACCGTGTCACCGGTCCCGCCTACACTGACGCCGATGCCACGCGACTACCACCGACCCGTGCAGTTCACCGCCGCCGAGTTCGAGGCCATCCAGGGCGGCAACGACCCGGCGCTCATCAACCGTGTCGCGCACGAGACCGCGACGGCGTTGGTGCACCGCGTCCGCACCGATCCGGACCCCGCCGTCGTCGAGCGCCTCGTGACCTACACGGACGTGCACGGGATCGACGCCCTCGCAGAGCTCTGGGCACGGGTCGGCGCACACACCCTGCCCGGCGCGCTCTGGCGGATCTACCTCGTCCGCACCCTGATCCGGCAGAACCCGGACGAGGTCGCGTACCTCTTCGAGCGCGGCACCGAGGCCGTCTCGACGATCGACCAGGCCGTCGCGGGCGCGGAGCAACCGACCGGACCGGCCGAGATCGTCACCCTGGCGGACGAGATCCTCCGCGGCCTGTACACCGGCGATTTCGCGGTCGCGCTCGAGCGTGGAGCGGCGTTCTGCCGCCTGACGGCCGCCGGAGCGACGAGCGTCGCGGACGACGCCGACCTCACGGCGGAGGACCGAGCCAGCGAGCTCACCCGTCGTGCGTTGCGCCTGTCCGAACTCGCCGAGGACCTCGCTGCGGCCGCCGGGTTGTGGCGCCGCGACAGCCTCGACTGACCGCGCCGACGCGCCCGGGGCGCGCGCACGTCCTCTCTGCGTGAACACCCGACGGTGGCCAGGGCGCCTTCGCTACACTCGTCCACGTCGGGCCGCAGTAACCCCGGGCTCCAAAATTCGCCGCTCCGAGCGGCCTCGCGCCGAGAGGCGTTTCTGCGGTCCGGCGTCCACGTCACGACGGGCCCGGCGGTTCCCTCCGCCGGGCCCGTCGTCGTTCCCGCGACCCGGATCATCGGGCGTCCGGTGTCGACGACGGTCCCGCTGGAGCCTGGTGCGGGTGCGGGTGCGGGCGCAGGTGTCGACGGGGCCGCTGTCGTTCGACCTCCGCACTGTCGTGTCCGCCGCCCCGGACCTTCTGCCGCCCCGGACCTTCCGCGGCACCCCGCCGGAAGCCCGCCCAATCCGATCCGCGGGGGACGCCGAATCCCTGCTGTGACGGCGGGACGGCCGCTCACCACCGGAACCACCCCGTGCGACCCGGGCCGACGGCCCATTCCCTGCGGGTCGCACGGGGTCCGGTGCCGTCGCCGTCCAGCCGTCATCGACGTACCCGGAACCACCAGCGCGTCGTGGACAACGGCTGCGCTCCGACGCCCTGTGAGGAGGAAAACCTGCGATGCTGACTCTCGTGGAACGCGACACGAACGGCTACGAGGCCCCCTCGTCCCCACTCGTTGCGTCGCCGGACGAACTCCTCACGCGCGTCGCCGCTGGCGATCAAGAGGCGTTCGGAGCCCTGTACGACCAGCTCTCGGGCCGCGTCATGGGTCTCATCACGCGGCTGCTCCGAGATCATGCCCAGTCCGAAGAGGTGACGCAAGAGGTCTTCCTCGAGGTCTGGCAGAACGCCAGCCGGTTCGACGCCGCGCGCGGTTCGGCCCCGAGCTGGATCCTGACGATGGCGCACCGACGCGCGGTCGACCGGGTGCGGGCCGCACAGTCCTCGCGTGACCGGGACACGAAGGTGGGCATCCGCGACTTCGAGACGGACTTCGACTCGGTGACCGAGTCGGTCGAGATCCGCATCGAGCACGAGCGGGTGAGCCGGGCGCTCGCCCGCCTCACCGAGTTCCAACGCCAGGCCGTCACCATGGCCTACTACGGCGGCTACTCGCACAGCGAGATGGCCGCGATCCTCGGTGTCCCGATCGGCACCGTGAAGACCCGTCTCCGTGACGGGATGATCCGACTCCGCGACGAGATGGGGGTGAGGTCATGACCATCCGACCCGACGACGTGGCGCTCATGACGGGTTCCTACGCGACCGATGCGGTCGACGCCGTCGAGCGCGCTGCGGTCGACGCGGCGATGGCCGCATCCGACCCGGTGCGTGCCGAGGTGGACTCGCTCCATGAGACCGCACTGCTGCTGGCCTACGCGGTCGAGCCGGTCGAGCCGCCGCGCGACCTCCGGGCCGCGCTCATGGCGAAGATCGCCACGACGCCCCAGCTCCCGGCGCTGCCGGTCGAGGACGCACAGGGCGGCTCGTCCGTGGGTGACCTCGCCGCCGCCGCGCCCGGCTCCGCACAGTCCGTCGCGCCGCAGCCGGTCGCCCGGGAGGCCCGGCACGCGGCCGTCACGGACGTCACCGCCGCCCCCGCCGGCACGGCGTCGGGGAACGCGCGGGTCCGCTGGTTCCAGCGTCCGGCTCGCGTGGTCCTGGCCGCCGCCGCCGCGGTGGCCGTGATCGCCGGCGGCACCCTCGGGATCCAGTCGCTCGCCGAGCACGAGACCGGACCCGGACAGGGGCAGGTCCAGGCCTCGACGAAGCTCGACCAGATCTACGCCGCCGCGGACTTCCAGCGGGCGTCGACGACGGTCAAGGGTGGAGGCACGGCCACGGTCGTGTGGTCCGACCAGCTCCGCAAGTCCGCCGTGATCTTCAAGGGCGTCAAGGCCGCGCCCGCCGGCAAGACGTACGAACTCTGGTACATCGGGTCCTCGATCACGCCGGCGGGACTCGTCGGCTCGGTCGACGGTGGCACGACGAGCGCGGTGCTCTCCGGCGCCAAGGCGGCGGGCGACACCATCGGCATCACGGTCGAACCCGCCGGGGGCTCGAAGCAGCCGACCACGAAGCCGATCGTGGCGGTACCCACGAGCGCCTGACGACCAGGTCCAGGACGGACGGGAGGCGGTGCACCTGCTGGTGCACCGCCTCCCGTCATCCGCTCTGCCCCGCGGCGCGTGGCCGGTGGGATCACCCGAAGCGGCCCGAGACGTAGTCCTCGGTGGCCTGCACGGTCGGGTTCGAGAAGATGTTCGCCGTCTCGCCGTACTCGATGAGGTGACCGGGCTGGCCGGTGCCCGCGATGTTGAAGAACGCGGTCTTGTCGCTGACTCGTGACGCCTGCTGCATGTTGTGCGTCACGATGACGATCGTGTAGTCCTGCTTCAGCTCCTCGATGAGATCCTCGATCGCCAGGGTCGAGATCGGGTCGAGCGCCGAGCAGGGTTCGTCCATGAGCAGGACGTCGGGCTGTACCGCGATCGCCCGAGCGATGCACAGGCGCTGCTGCTGACCACCGGACAGGCCCATGCCGGGCTTGTCGAGGCGGTCCTTGACCTCGTTCCACAGGTTCGCGCCCTGCAGGGACTTCTCGACGATGTCGTCGGACTCCGAGCGGCTGATGCGCTTGTTGTTGAGCTTGACGCCGGCGAGGACGTTGTCCTTGATCGACATCGTCGGGAACGGGTTGGCGCGCTGGAAGACCATGCCGACCTGTCGACGTACGAGCACCGGGTCGACGCCGGGCGCGTAGAGGTCGTCGCCGTCGATGCGGACCTCGCCCTGCACCGTCGCGCCGGGGATGACCTCGTGCATGCGGTTCAGGGTGCGGAGGAACGTCGACTTGCCACAGCCGGACGGGCCGATGAAGGCGGTGACCGTCCGCGGCTCGATCGTCATCGAGACGTCCTCGACGGCCTTGAACTTGTCGTAGTAGACGTTGAGGCCGGAGACCTCGATGCGCTTGGACACGCTGGTTCCTTCTGGGGTGGGTGGTCGGGTGCCGGTGGCCGGGGGAGTGGCTACCGACCGATCTTGGGTGCGAAGACGCGGGCGATCAAGCGGGCGATGAGGTTGAGCAGCATGACGATGAGGATGAGCACGAGCGCTGCGGTCCAGGCGCGGTCGACGAACGGCACGGGGTTCGCGCCCTGCTGCGAGTACTGCGTGTACGCGAACACGGGCAGCGTCATCATCGGGTTGCCGAACAGGTCGTAGTTCATGCTCGTCGTGAAGCCGGCGGTGACGAGCAGGGGGGCGGTCTCGCCGATGACGCGGGCGATCGCCAGCATGACGCCGGTGGTGATGCCCGCGAGGCTCGTGGGCAGCACGACCTTGACGATGGTGAGCCACTTCGGCACGCCGAGGGCGTACGAGGCCTCGCGGAGATCCATCGGGACGATCTTCAGGACCTCCTCGGTCGACCGGACGACGACCGGGATCATGAGGACCGACAGCGCGACCGACCCGATCGCGCCCGTGCGGGTGCCCGGCCCGACGATGAGCGCGAACAGCGAGTAGGCGAACAGGCCTGCCACGATCGAGGGGATGCCGGTCATGACGTCGACGAAGAACGTGATGCCGCGGGCGAGCCAGCCGCGGCCGTACTCGACGAGGTAGATCGAGGTGAGGAGCCCGATCGGCACGCTGATGAGCGTCGCGAGCAGGGTGATCTCGACGGTGCCGACGATGGCGTGCAGTGCGCCGCCGCCCACGGTGATGACGTTGCGCATCGAGTACGTGAAGAACTCGGCGTCGAAGCGGTGCAGCCCCTGGGCGATGACGGTCCAGAGCAGCGACACGAGCGGCAGCACGGCGACGATGAACGCGGTCGCGACGAGCGAGGTGACGAGCCGGTCGATCGCCTTGCGGCCACCCTCGACGATCCGCGAGATCACGACGATGAGGACGTCGAACAGGACGGTCCCGAGGAACAGTGCGCCGACGACGTTGAAGTCCGCGACGGTACCGCCCGCGTTGAGCAGGGCGAAGACGAGGCCGAAGGCGATCCAGCTGCCGGCGAGCAGGATCCAGGGGAACGGCTTCGGGAGCTTGCCCGACGCGTAGACGTTGCCGCGGGCGGGGCGGAGCGCGATGGTCATGGTTCTGGCCTTCCCGTCAGGCGACGCGCTTGCGGACGATGAACCGCGCGGCGATGTTGATCACGAGGGTGATGGCGAACAGGATCAGGCCCGATGCGACGAGCGCGTTGAGCCTGACGCCGGACGCCTCGCTGAACTGCAGCGCGATGTTCGCGGCGATGGTGCTCGGGTTGAGCGAGGTGAGCACCTTCGGCGTGACGCTGTTCGACACGGACAGCACGATGGCGACCGCGAGTGTCTCGCCCAGCGCGCGCCCGAGGCCGAGCATGATCGCCGAGACCATGCCGGACCGGGCGAACGGGAACACCGACAGCCGGATCATCTCCCAGCGCGTGGCACCGAGGGCCAGGGCGGCCTCCTCGTTGAGGCGCGGCGCCTGCAGGAAGATCTCGCGCATGACCGCGGTCATGATCGGGATCGTCATGACCGCGAGCACGATCGCCGCCGTCAGGATCGTGCGACCCGTGCCGGACACCTGTCCGGAGAACAGCGGGAACCAGCCGAGGGAGTGGTTGAGGAAGACGTAGAAGGGCTGCACGAAGCGAGCCAGGACCAGGACGCCCCACAGGCCGAACACGACGCTCGGTACGGCGGCGAGCAGGTCGATCACGTACCCGAGCAGGGCGGCCATCCGGCGCGGCGCGTAGTGCGAGATGAAGAGGGCGATGCCGATGGAGATCGGCGTCGCCATGACGAGCGCGAGGAGCGCCGCCCAGACGGTCCCGAAGACGAGGGGACCGACGTAGTCCCAGAAGCCCGTCGCGTCGTTCGGCAGGTCCCCGGGCTTGGCGGAGAACGCCGGGATGCTCTGCCAGACGAGGAACAGGGCGACGAGGGCGAGGACGAGGAGGATGAGCCCGCCGGCCAGGACGGTCGCGGTGGAGAACATGCGGTCGCCGATGCGGACGGTCGCACGCGGCTTCGGGGGCTGCACGGCCTGCGGCTGCGGTGCCGGGGCTGCGGACATGGGGCTCCTGTCGGGGAGGGCGCCGGGGGAGGCGTCGGGTGGGGTGTGCTCGGTGGCTGCGGTGGCTGGGGGCCGGGAGGAACGGTGCGGGTCGGGTGGACCGCGCGCCGGTCGGAGCCGCTCGCGGTCAGGCCCGTGAACGGGTCCGGCCCAGACGTCCGGTCGGATGGGTGGTGACCGGGCGTCTGGGCTGACACGGTGTCACTTGATGGTGGCGACGGCCTTCTGGACCTTGCTCGCGAGGTCCGAGGACAGCGGGGCAGAGCCGGCCTGCTGCGCGGCGGCCTGCTGGGCGTCCGACGAGGCGACGTAGTTCAGGTACGCCTTGACGAGGTCGGCCTTGCTGCTGTCGCTGTACTGCTGGCACGCGATGGCGTACGAGACGAGCACGAGCGGCCAGGCGCCCTTCGCGGTGTCCTTGCGGTTGATGTCGATCGCCAGGTCGTTCTTCGCGCGGCCCGACACGACGTCGGAGTCCGCGACGACCTTGGCGGCGCCGTCGGCGCTGATCTTGGTGGCGGTGCCGCCGACCATGAGCTTGGCCTTCGAGAGGCTGCCGGCGCCGGAGTCGTCGATGTAGGTGATCGAGTTCGACGCACCACCCATGGCGCTCGCGACACCCGAGGTGCCCTGCGCGCCGTCACCGACCTTGTACGGGTAGGTCTGGCTCGGGGCGGCGTTCCAGACGTCCGACGCGTTCGCCGAGAGGTACTCGGTGAAGTTCTGCGTCGTGCCCGAGTCGTCCGAGCGGTGGATCACGTTGATCGAGGCGGACGGCAGCGACGCGCTCTTGTTGAGCTTGGCGATCGCCGGGTCGTTCCACTTGGTGATCGTGCCCTTGAAGATGCCGGCGACGGTCTCGGCGTCGAGCGTGAGGTTCTTGACGCCGTCGACCTTGTAGGCGATGGCGATCGGCGAGATGTAGATCGGCAGGTCGATGCCCTTGGTGCCGGTCTTGCACTCCTTGAAGTCGCCCGACAGCTCGGTGTCGGCGAGTGCTGCGTCGGAGCCGGCGAAGTCGGCGGCACCCGAGATGAAGCTCGAGCGGCCCGCGCCGGAGCCCTGCGGGTTGTAGTTGACCGTCACGCCGGACGCCTTCGACTGGAAGCCAGAGATCCAGGTCGTCTCGGCGGTCCCCTGCGCGCTCGAGCCGATGCCGTTCAGGGTGCCGGAGAGGCTGGAGAGGTCCGCGCCCGCCGAGGCGGAGGACGAGGCGCTGGCGGAGCTGCCGCTGCCGCTGCCCTCGTTCGCCGCGCAGGAGGAGAGCACGATCGCGCCGGCGATCGCGATGGCCGCGACCGAACCGATTCGCTTGATGTTCACAGGGGTCCCTTCGGGGATGTCAGGTGCAGGGGCGGCCGGTGGGTGGCCGACCTGCGAGTGACAGTAAGGAAGGGAAGTGACGGGGACGACGCCGCTCGGTGAACGACGGGTGAACGAGCGGGGAACGGGATCGCGGGATCGTGCGGCGCAGTGCCGAGCGCGTTATACGTGGATCCGTGTGTGCCCGCTCCGGCACCGCAGGCGCGTCAGTCGTGGACGCCGGACGAGTGGGTCTCGACGGCGATGAGCTCGTCGTCGGCGATGTGCAGCACCGCGAAGTCCCCGGTCGAGAGCATCGCGGCCCGGTGCAGGTCGAAGCGCGAGTCCTCGCCCGAGGTCGCAGCGGCGATGTGCGCGATGATGTCGGGGAGCACCGGGCCGTGCGAGCAGAGCACGGTGGTGCGTCCCTTCCGGAGCCGCTTGCGCACGACCCCCGGCACGTCGCTCTTGCCGTGCTCGTGGGCGTCCTGGCTGATGTCGGCGGTGCTCGTGACGCCGATCTTCGTCTGCGCCGAGAGCGGCTCGACCGTCGCCAGGCATCGCGCGGCCGTGCTGCTCACGATCTTCCGCGGGCCGAAGGCGGCGATCGCCGGCGCGACCTGCTTGGCCTGCGTCCGCCCGACCGGCAGGAGTGGCCGGGTGGCGTCGGGTCCGCTCCACTGGTGCCGCGGCGTGGTCTTGCCGTGCCGGAGGGCGATCATCGCGAACGTCCGGTGCTGGCCCACGGCGGCCCGTTCGGCGAAGCGGTCGAGGATGGCGATGTCGCGCTCGTACGTGAGCATCGACCGTGCGGCGTCGATGTCCACCCACTCGAGCGCAGCGACCTCGTCGTTCGGGTGGAAGGCCCCGGCCCGCTCGATCTCGGTGTCCTTGACCTGAGCCACCCAGTAGTGGACGACCTTGTCGCGGCCGTTCGGGAGCACGTACTCGGCCGTGCCGATCGGGGCGCCGAGGTGCACGCGGTAGCCCGTCTCCTCACGGATCTCGCGGACCGCTGCATGCGGCACCGACTCGCCCGGGTCCACCTTGCCCTTGGGGAACGAGACGTCCTTGTGGTGCTCGCGGTGGATCAGGAGCACCTGGGGGCCGCTCTCGTGCCGTCGCCAGCACACGGCACCGGCGGCGACCACGAGGCCGTCGGGTGTCGTCTGGCTCATCGGGAGGAACGCTTCCGCGCTGAGATCTGGCGCATCAGGCTGTCCTGCAGGTCGAGTAGGGGTTCGCCGTCGTCGTCCACCGCGTGCCGGGTCCACTCGCCGTCGGACTCGAGGTGCCACGAGCTCGTGGTGTCGGCCATCGCGAGGTCGAACAGCCGCTCCATCTCGTCGATGTGCCGCGGCGCGGTGAGTCGGACGAGGGCCTCGACGCGGCGGTCGAGGTTGCGGTGCATCATGTCGGCACTGCCGATGTAGACCGCCGGGTCGCCGTCGTTGTGGAACGAGAAGACCCGCGAGTGCTCGAGGTACCGGCCGACGATGGAGCGCACGCGGATGGTCTCGCTGTAGCCCTCCATCGCGGGCTTGAGCGAGCAGATGCCACGGACCCAGATGTCGATCGGGACACCCGCCTGGCTGGCGAGGTACAGGGCGTCGATGATCTCCTCGTCGACCATCGAGTTCACCTTGATCCGGATGCCCGAGGGCTTGCCCGCGAGCGCGTTCACCGTCTCGGTGTGGATCCGTTTGAGCAGGCCCTTGCGGAGGTGGAGCGGGGCGACGAGCAGTCGCTTGAACTTCTTCTCGATCGCGTAGCCGGACAGCTCGTTGAACAGGCGGGTGACGTCCTTGCCGACCTGATCGTCGGTGGTGAACAACCCCATGTCCTCGTAGATACGGCTCGTCTTCGGGTTGTAGTTGCCCGTGCCGATGTGCGTGTAGTGCCGCAGCCCGTTCTTCTCCTGGCGGATCACCAGGGCGATCTTGCAGTGTGTCTTGAGCCCGACGAGTCCGTAGACGACGTGCACCCCGGCACGCTCGAGCTTGCGCGCCCAGCCGATGTTGTTCTGCTCGTCGAACCGGGCCTTGATCTCGACGAGTGCGAGCACCTGCTTGCCGGCCTCCGCGGCGTCGATCAGGGCCTCGACGATGGGGCTGTCACCCGACGTCCGGTAGAGCGTCTGCTTGATGGCCAGGACGTTCGGATCGGCGGCGGCCTGCTGCAGGAACGCCTGCACGCTCGTGGAGAAGGACTCGTACGGGTGGTGGACGAGGACGTCCTCGCGTCCGATCGCACGGAACAGGTCGGGCTTCATGTTCGGCTCGTCGGGCTGCAGCTGCACCGCGGTGGTGGGCACGTGCCGCGGGTAGTGCAACTCCGGGCGGTTGATCTTGGCGATCTCGAACAGCCCGCCGAGGTCGAGCGGCGACGGCAGACGGAAGACCTCTTGCTCGGTGACGTCGAGCTCGCGGATGAGCAGGTCGAGGGTCACCGGGTCCATGTCCTCGGTGATCTCGAGGCGGATCGGCGGCCCGAACCGGCGTCGGAGCAGCTCGCGCTCGAGCGCCTGCAGGAGGTTCTCGGCCTCGTCCTCCTCGATCTCGACGTCCTCGTTGCGGGTGACGCGGAACACGTGGTGCTCGACCACCTGCATGCCGGGGAACAGGTCGTCCAGGTGGTTCGCGATGAGGTCCTCGAGCGGGATGAAGCGCAGCCGCCCCGACCCGTCGTCCGGGAGCTGCACGAAGCGCGGGAAGTTCTGCGGCACCTTGAGCCGGGCGAACTCCTGTCGCTCCGTCTTGGGGTTCCGGACCCGCACCGCGAGGTTGAGGGAGAGCCCCGAGATGTAGGGGAACGGGTGGGCCGGGTCGACCGCCAGGGGCATGAGCACCGGGAAGATCTGGTCGGTGAAGTACTCGTCCATCCGGACGCGGTCGGCCTCGGCCAGGTCCGACCAGTTCTCGACGTGGATCCCCGCGGCGTCGAGGTCGGGCTTGAGCGAGTCGCGGAAGGCGTGCGCGTGGCGGTCCTGGAGCTCGTGGGCGTCGCGGGCGATGTCGGCGAGCACGTCGAGCGGGGCGCGGCCCACGTTCGTCGGCACGGCGATGCCGGTGTCGATGCGGCGCTTGAGCCCCGCGATGCGCACCATGAAGAACTCGTCGAGGTTCGAGGCGAAGATCGCGAGGAAGTTCGCACGCTCGAGCAGGGGAACCGCGCGGTCCTCGCCGAGTTCGAGCACGCGCTGGTTGAACCGGAGCCAGCTGAGCTCGCGGTCGAAGTACCGATCCGTCGGCAACGACTCGTGCTCGACGCGGACGATCTCGTCGAAGTCGTCGAGATCCGGGGTGACGGATTCGCCGTCCAGCTGCGGCTCGGTTTCCATGGACTCATCCTGCCATCCGGGTCCCCCACGCGGTGGTGGTAGGACGACCTCGTGGAGAACCCAGGGTGAACGGACGACGTGGAGGCGTCGGTCAGGGCGCCGCGTACTGCACGTCCACCGCGTGCTCGGTGAACCCGGCGCGACGGTAGAGCGCGAGCGCCGGGACGTTGTCGCCCTCGACGTAGAGCGCCGCCGCGGTGAGTCCCCGCCCGCGCAGACGCGCCATCCCCGCGCGCATGAGCACGCCGCCGATCCCCTGCCCCTGCAGGTCCGGGCGCACGGCCACGGCGTAGAACTCACCGATGCCGTCCTCGACCTTGAGCCAGCAGGAGCCGGCGAGCCGGGGGTCGTCTCCGCGTCGGAGGAGGAGCAGGTCGGCACCGTCGAACCACGGCTCGCGCTCGCGGTCGCGGAGGTCGTCGAGCGTCATCCGGCCCTGCTCCGGGTGGTGCGCGAACGCGGCGGCGTTGAGGTCGAGCCAGGCGTCCTCGTCGATGCCCGGACGGAACGCGTCGACGTGCTGGTCGGCCGGGAGGCCCGGGTCGGCCGCGACGCGGACCTCGCCTCCGCCCGCCGGTGCGGTCCCGGCCCCTGCGCTTCCCTCCGTGAGTGGGGCGCGCAGCTGGAGCAGCCGGCGGACGGGGTGCCACCCGGCCCGGGCCGCGAGGGCCTGCGCCGCCGGTGCGTCGCCGTGGGCCCATGCGAGCGACGGAGCCGGTCGGACCGCGAGCGCACGGTCGACGAGCGCGGTCCCGATGCCGCGGCCCCGGGCCTCCCGGCCGACCGCGAGTTCGAGTTCGCCGTCGCGCAGCACCGCGACCCCGCGGCCGTCGTCGTCGCTGAGGACGCGGGCGCGTCCGGCGCGGACGTCGACGAGGGTCTGGTCGGAGAACGGCGGTGCCTCGCCGTGGGCGGCGGCCTCGGCCGCGAGCGCCCGGACGAGGTCACCCGCTGCGGTGTCAGACACCGTCGCCGGCCAACCGGTCGGCGTCGTCGTCGTACACGTTGAAGCGGTAGCCGACGTTGCGGACCGTGCCGATGAGCGACTCGAGGTCCCCGAGCTTCGCGCGCAGGCGCCGGACGTGGACGTCGACCGTGCGCGTGCCGCCGAAGTAGTCGTAGCCCCAGACCTCGCTGAGCAGCTGCTCGCGCGTGAACACCCGTGAGGGGTGGGTCGCGAAGAAGCGGAGGAGCTCGAACTCCTTGAAGGTGAGGTCGAGCGGCCGGCCGCGCACCTTGGCCGAGTAGCTCGCCTCGTCGATGACGACGCCCGACGCCTGGATCTTCGACCCGGACTGCGCCTGGGAGGCCCGACCCACGACGAGGCGGATGCGGGCGTCGACCTCGGCCGGGCCGGCGGTCTCGAGCACGACGTCGTCGATGCTCCACTCGCTGTTCACCGCGGTGAGTCCACCCTCGGTCACGACGAGCACGACCGGCGTGGTCGATCCGGTGGTCGAGAGGATCTTGCAGAGGGACTTCGCGCTCACGAGGTCCGTCCGGGCGTCGACGAACATGAGGTCGCTCGACGGCGCGTTGACCAGCTGCGAGGCCTCGGCCGGGACATGTCGGATGCGGTGGCTCAGGAGACCGAGCGCGGGCAGCACCTCACCGGGCGCGGTCGAGGTGAGCACCAGCAGCTGGGCCACGGAACCTCCAGGACGGGTCGGGGCGGTCCCCCACATCCTAGTGACGCCCCCGGACGGACCCCGCTCCCGCTCCCGCTCCCGCTCCCGGTCCCGGTCCCGGTCCCGGCACCGGCCGCACGCCCCGCACCGGTGCGATGATGTGACGATGAGCGACACGACACGGACGAGCCGCATGACCACCCTGTCGGTCGTCCCGGTGTGGGTGCTCGCCGTGGTCGGGGCCGTCCTCGTCCTGCTGCTCGCGCACGAGGACCCCTTCGCCTGGATGCTCCTCGTGCTCGTGGGCAGCGTGCTCGTCGGCTTCGTGCTCCAGCTCGCGACCCAGACCAAGGACGGACTCGTGCTCCGCATCAGCGCGGCGTCGTCCGGGGCGTTCGTCGTGGTGCTCGTCGGGACCGTCCTGCTGCTCGTCCGAGCGTGACGGGCGCGACGGGCGCGACGGGCAGCACGGGCGCCACCGGCCGGACGGGGCCGACGGCCTGACGGATCGCCCGGCGTGCGGCTCGCCGTCGGTGCCGGGCGCGGGAGCGTCAGGGCCGCCGCGTAGACTCCGGGCATGGATTCGCTGCTCCCGCTCGAGCTCTTCTACGTGGGTCTCCTCGGGCTCGCGTCGCTCGCCATCGCGTTCACATCGGTCGTCGTGCTCGTCAAGCTCTTCAAGGGTCAGCGCTGACCCGATGATCGACATCCCATCGAACCTCCCGGCCGAGCTCGTCCCACTGTCCTGGCTCATCGGTGTGTGGGAAGGCACGGGCGTCGTGCACTACCCCGTGGGCGAGGACGTCCGTGAGCACGAGTTCGGCCAGCGGGTCAGCTTCAGCCACGACGGCCTGCCCTACCTCAACTACTCGTCGTCCGCCTGGCTCCTCGACGAACGGCAGACGCCACTCACCGCCGAGATGGGCTACTGGCGGCTCGACCGTCCGTCCGAGCCGGGGGACCGAGGTCCCGCCATGCTCCTCGGCGAGGGCGCGATGCCGTTCACCACCGCCCGGAGCGTCGAGGCGCTCCGCAACAACGACGACGGCTTCGACATCGAGGCCTCGATCATCCACCCGACCGGCGTCAACGAGCTCTACGTCGGGCGCATCCACGGGCCCCGGATCGATCTGTCGACCGATGCCGTGATGCGCTCCTCGAACGCCAAGGAGTACTCCGCGGCGACGCGCATGTACGGCCTCGTCGAGGGCAAGTTGTTCTGGGCGTGGGACATCGCGGCGCTCGGGCAGGAACTCACCTCGCACGCCTCCGGGCAGCTCGCCCGGGTCGAGTGACCATGTCGAACGCCGACGGCACCACCTCGCCGGACCGGGAGGGCACCCCCTTCGCGACGCGGGACGGGTACGTCGACGACGGCGCGGGTGTCGCGGCGCACTACGGCAACCCGCTCGGCGAACAGCGTCTGCTCGAGCGGGGCCGCGCCGTGGTCGACCTCGGCACGTACGGCGTCGTCACGGTGACCGGCCCGGACCGGCTGTCGTGGCTCAACTCGATGACGACGCAGCTGTTGCTCGGCCTCGCTCCGGGCGTCCCGACCGAGACCCTCGTGCTCGATGCCTCCGGACGGCTCGAGCACGCGGCGCGCGTCGTCGACGACGGCACGACCACCTGGCTCGTGACCGACCCCGGCGACGCCGCACCACTCGCGGCGTGGCTGACGTCGATGCGGTTCATGCTCCGCGTCGACGTGGCCGACCGGTCGGCCGAGCACCGGGTCGTCGGCGCCTTCGCGGACGCGCCCCTGGCCGCGTTCGCGCCCGTCGTCACCTGGACGGACCCCTGGGCCGCGATCGCCGTCGGCGGCTGGAGCTACGCCGACCCGTCCGGCCACCCGGGCCGGGACTGGTCGCTCCGTCTCGCCGTGCTCACGCCCGCGGACGCCGCCGCGCTCGCCGCGTCCGACGTGCCCGTCGCGGGCACGCTCGCCCTGGAGGCCCTGCGCATCGCCGCGTGGCGCCCGCGTCTCGCGGACGCCGACGAGCGAACGATCCCGCACGAGCTCGACTGGATGCGTTCCGCCGTCCACCTCGACAAGGGGTGCTACCGCGGGCAGGAGACCGTCGCGAAGGTGCACAACCTCGGGCATCCGCCGCGCCGCCTCGTGCTCCTGCACCTCGACGGCTCCCAGGGGGTCCTGCCCGCGCCGGGCGCCGTGGTCCGGGCGCAGTCCGACGACGCCGAGGTCGGCAGGGTCACCGCGGTGGCGACGCACCACGAGCTCGGTCCGATCGCGCTCGCGGTGGTCAAGCGCACGGTCGACCCGACCGCGGTCCTCGTCACGGACGCCGAGGACACCGTGGTCACGGCCGCGCAGCAGGTGATCGTCCCGCCGAGCGCGGGGGCGACCGCGGACGTGCCCCGGATGCCGCGCCTCGGCGCGGTCCGTCGCCCGACCTCCTGACCCCTGTGCCACCGCCGTCGGTCCGACGGCGGCGCTGTGTCGGCGGCGGCGCGGCGGCGGCTGCGCGCTCGGTCGGTCGCAGCTCGAAGGGCCCGGCGGCGGCGCGCTGATCCGGCCGCGCTCACACCGGCGCGACCGCCGACCACGGCACGGTCACCTCGCCGAGGCGCCATCGGGTGACGCCGTGGAGGACCGGCCACCCCCGGTCGCGCATCGCCCGGACGGTGGCGATCCACCGCTGGCGGGGCCCGTAGGTCCCGAGCGGCGCGGCGACCGCCCACGCGTGGTCGAGGGCCCGCAGGTAGTCGTGCACGCGCTCCCCGGGCACGTTCCGGTGGATGAGTGCCTTCGGCAGCCGTTCGGCCACGATCGAGGGGGCCTCGAGTCCGGCCAGGCGGAGCGACACCGTGAGGGTCTGCGGGCCGCCCCGCGTGACGTCGATCCAGCTCGCGACGCGTCCGACCTCGTTGCACGTGCCCTCGACCAGGACCCCGTCGGGCTGGAGCCGGTCGGTCATGAGCGCCCAGGCGGCCGGGACCTCGTCCTCGGCGTACTGGCGGAGCACGTTGAACGCGCGGATGACGGCGGGGCGACGACCCCGGGGTGTGGGTGTCTCGAACCCGCCGAGCCGGAACGTCACCCCGTCACGTTCGGCGAGCCGGGCGACCCGGACCCGTTCGGGCTCGATCTCGATCCCGGTGACCTCGACGTCGGGCCGGACTCGCGCCAGGCGGTCCCGGAGTTCGAGCGTCGTCGTCGGGCTCGCCCCGTAGCCGAGGTCGGCCACGAGCGGATCGTCCGTGCGGCGCAGCACCGGGAGTGCGGCGATCCACCGGTCCACGCGCCGCAACCGGTTCGTGCCGGTGGTGCCGCGCGTGACGTTCCCGATCGGCATCCACCCAGGGTAGGGCCAGGGCGGCTCGTCCGATCGAGCCTCCGGGCCGCTCGGTAGACTCCGGGCATGACCTCGACACTCGTCCTCCTGCGGCACGGCAACAGCGACTGGAACCAGAAGAACCTCTTCACCGGTTGGGTCGACGTGCGGCTCAGTGAGCTCGGCGAGCAAGAGGCGAAGCGTGCGGGGCAGCTCATCGCCGAGTCGGGGATCGTGCCCGACGTCCTCTACACCTCGGTGCTCACGCGGGCGATCCAGACGGCGGACATCGCCCTGCTCGAAGCCGACCTCGCGTGGCTGCCGGTCAAGCGGAACTGGCGTCTCAACGAGCGGCACTACGGCGACCTGCAGGGCAAGGACAAGGCGCAGACGCTCGAGCAGTACGGCGAGGAGCAGTTCATGGAGTGGCGTCGGTCGTTCGACGTCCCGCCGCCCCCCATCGCCGACGACGCCGAGTGGTCCCAGGCGCACGACCGGCGGTACGCGGGCCTCGGCGACGACCTGCCGCGGACGGAGTCGCTCGCGCTCGTGATCGACCGCCTGCTGCCGTACTGGCAGTCGGACATCGTGCCCGACCTCGCGGCGGGCCGCACGGTGCTCGTCACCGCCCACGGCAACTCGCTCCGGGCGCTCGTCAAGCACCTCGACGGCATCTCGGACACCGACATCGCCGGCCTCAACATCCCGACGGGCATCCCCCTGGTGTACGAGCTCGACGACGAGCAGCGTCCGACCGGTCCCGGCCGGTACCTCGACCCGGACGCCGCCGCCGCGGGTGCCGCCGCGGTCGCCGCTCAGGGCAAGAAGTAGAGGCCGCTCCCGGCCCTCCCCCTCCCCGCCGAGATCGCACAACGCGCCGCTCACCTCCAGAGGTGAGCGGCGCGTTGTGCGATCTCGGCGCCCGGACGGGCCGGGTGCCCGGGCCGGCCGCAGGCAGGGCCGTCAGGCGCCGAAGTGTCGGCTGATCTCCAGCACCAGTTGCGCGACGTCGAGGGCCGCGCCGGTGTCGACCCGCACGACCGGCCCGAGCCCGACCGGCCCCGCGGCGGCCGCGTGCTCGTCCCAGAAGGCGAGCACGTCCTCCAGATCGCCGTGCGTGGGGTGCCGCAGGGGCGAGCCGGGGTCGTACCGGTCGCGCAGGCGTTCCTCGGCGACCGTCCGGTCGACGTCGCACCAGACCTCGACGAACCGCGGGGACCCGGCGCGCGCCAGCCCCGTCACGAGGTGCTCCCGATCACGCGTCGGGAGCCACACCGCGTCGAGCACGACGCCGGCTTCGACCGCCGCGGCCATGCCCCAGACCGTGTCCATCGCGACGCCGCCCAGTGCACGCGACGTGATCATCGGGCCCGCGATGTCGGCGAGCGGTTCCTTGACGGCGTCCTTCGACAGGAGCGGGCATCCGAGCACCTCGGCCAGGCCGGCCGCGAGCGTGGTCTTGCCCGATCCCGGGAGTCCGTTGACGAGGATCGCGACGGCAGCCATACGACCATCCTCGCAGAGCCGGGTCGGCCTTCGGCCCGGCGGGTCCGGCTACTCGGCCGCCGCGCCCACCCAGTCGCCGGTCGCCAGGTACTGCACCTTCTTGGCGATGGACACGGCGTGGTCGGCGAAGCGCTCGTGGTACCGGCTGGCGAGGGTCGCGTCGACGGTGTCGATCGTCGCGCCCTTCCAGGTCTCCCCGAGCACGGCGTCGAACACGCTGGCGTGCAGCTCGTCGACCTGGTCGTCCTCGTCACGGATCTCCTCGGCGAGGGTGACGTCCTCGGTCAGGAGCAGCCGCGCGAGCTTGTCGGCCATCGCGACGTCGAGGGCGCCCATGTCGCGGAACGTGGAGCGGAGGCTCTTGGGGACGACCTTCTCCGGGAAGCGGTAGCGGGCGAGCTGCGCGATGTGCTCGGCCATGTCGCCCATGCGCTCGAGCGAGGCGCTGATGCGGAGCGCACTGACGACGGTCCGGAGATCGCGGGCGACGGGGGCCTGGCGGGCCAGGATGTCGATCGCGAGCTCGTCGAGCGACTGGGCGGCGTGGTCGATCTTCGCGTCGTCGGCGATCACCTGCTCGGCGAGCGCGACGTCCGAGTCGTTGAACGCCGTGGTCGCGCGGTCGATCGCGGTCGCCACGAGCGCGGCGATCTCGGCGAGCCGCTCCTGGACGTCCTGGAGCTCCTGCTGGAACACTTCGCGCATCATGAGCCCTTCCGTCGGCACATCTGACCTGGTGCATCGTCGGCGGATGCCGGAACAGTGTCGGCCGTCCAGGTGAACGGACGGTGACGGCCGACTGAACGGTCGTCGCGGCACCCCCGGTCCTCCGTGCACCGGGGCTGGAGGGGTGCGCGTCCGTCCTTACACTGGCGTCCATGGACAACGCGTGGCTCGTGCCACTGTCGATGCTCCTCGGCGGTGTGTTCGGTGCGGGCGTCGTGGTGTTGGTGATCGCGGCGGAGCGGACCGCCCGGGCAGCCGACGTCGCCGAGCGGCACCTGCCGGACGGCGTCGCGGCGGTGATCGCGACGATGCACAACCCCGCGGTGGTCGTCGACCCGTCGAACACGGTGGTCGCGGCCTCGCCGCAGGCGCTCGTCGTGGGCCTCGTCGTGCGGCGGCGGCTCGTGCACGACGAGCTCGTCGACCTCGTGGACCGGGTGCGCCGCAGTGGCGAGAACGCGACCGAGGACCTCGAGCTGACCCGGGGGAGCCGCGACGCGGTCGGGTACCTCGGGTTCCGGGCGGCGTTGCTCGGGAACCGGTACGTGCTGCTCACCGCCGACGACCTCACCGAGAGTCGACGGATCGACGAGGTCCGTCGTGACTTCGTCGCGAACATCTCCCACGAGCTCAAGACCCCGATCGGTGCGATCGGCCTGCTCGCCGAGACCCTCGTCGCGGCGGCGGACGACCCGGAGCACGTCCGCCTGTTCGCCGCCCAGCTCGTGACCGAGTCCGAGCGGCTCGGCGCACTGACGAAGGACATCATCGAGCTGTCCCGGCTGCAGTCGCTCGACGTCGTCGAGACGAGTGAGGAGGTCGCCGTGGACGGCATCGTGCAGGCGGCGATCGACGCGAACTCGGTCGTCGCCGCGAGCCGCGACATCCAGATCGTCCGCGCCAAGAAGTCGAAGCTCCGGGTCATGGGTGACGCGGCGCTGCTCCAGGTCGCGGTCTCGAACCTCGTCGCGAACGCGGTCAAGTACTCACCGGACCACACCCGCGTCGGACTCGGCGTGCGGCGGGCGGACGGCTTCGTCGAGATCACCGTCACCGACCAGGGGGTCGGGATCCCGGAGGTCGACCTGGACCGCGTGTTCGAGCGGTTCTACCGGGTCGATCCTGCGCGGTCCCGGGCGACCGGCGGCACGGGCCTCGGGCTCGCGATCGTCAAGCACATCGTCGCGAACCACGGCGGCGACGTCCGCGTCTGGTCCCAGCCCGGCCGCGGATCGACGTTCACCATCCGGATCCCGGAAGCCGACCCCGAACTCACATCAGCCCTCGAAGAGCACCTGGAAGAGCAGCAATCGTGACCCACATCCTCATCGTCGACGACGAACCCGCCCTGAGCGACCCCCTGAGCTTCCTGCTGCAGCGCGAGGGCTACGAGACCACCGTGGCCGCCGACGGCGTCGCCGCACTCGCGCAGTTCGACGCCGTGACGCCGGACCTCGTGCTCCTCGACCTCATGCTCCCGGGGCTGCCCGGCACCGAGGTCTGCCGACAGATCCGGACGCGGTCGAACGTGCCGATCATCATGCTCACGGCGAAGGACTCCGAGGTGGACGTCGTCGTGGGCCTCGAACTCGGTGCGGACGACTACGTCACGAAGCCGTACTCGACCCGCGAGCTCCTGGCCCGGATCCGCGCGGTGCTCCGGCGCCGCGTCGACGACGACCAGGCGGACAGCGGCGTGCTGCAGGTGGGCGCCATCCGGATGGACGTCGAGCGGCACACGGTCACCGTGGACGGCGCCGAGACGCCGATGCCGCTCAAGGAGTTCGAGCTCCTCGAGCTGCTCCTCCGGAACGCCGGGCGCGTCCTGACCCGCGGTCAGCTCATCGACCGTGTGTGGGGGTCCGACTACTTCGGGGACACGAAGACCCTCGACGTGCACATCAAGCGGATCCGCTCGAAGATCGAGCGGACGCCGTCCGTGCCCGAGGTGCTCGTCACCGTGCGCGGGCTCGGGTACCGCATCGAGGCCTGATCCGCCGGTCGCCGGCCGGGGAGGGACGGTGCGGGCCCGACCCGCGCCTCCCGGCCGCGCGCGGCGCTGCCTGCCCGGCCGCGAGCGGCCCTGCCTGCGCGGCCCTGCCTGCGCGGCGCTGCCTGCGCGGCGCTGCCTGCGCGGCGCTGCCTGCGCGGCGCTGCGTCCGCGGCGGCCGGTCCGATCCGGTCCCGTTCGGCGGGGCGGACGACGCGGCGCCCCCGACCCGGAGGTCGGAGGCGCCGTCGGTGCTGCGGGACGTCGGACCGTCAGCCGACCGGCGTGGCCGTCGAGGTCGGCGTCGGCGTGAGGGTGGGGGTCTGCGACTGCTGCGGGGTGGGCAGGAGCGTGCGGTACTCCTCCATCGCGCCGTTCAGCACGGGGACCGAGATCGACTTGCCCGAGGCGCCGGAGTAGGTGAAGTAGACGCGGGCCAGCGAGCCGGCCTTCGAGTCGAGCTTCGGGAACACGACCTCCTGCGCGGTGGGGCTCGTGCTGCCGAGGTCCACCGAGGAGTTGCCCGGGATGACGACGGTCACGGACTGCCCCGCGTGGTCCTTCGGCTCGATCGTCACGGTGCGCTTGCTGTCCGCGTTGTTCACGAGCGACGCGACGAGCCGTGCCCGCTTGCCGTTCTTGGTGAGGAGGAGGGCGTTGCGCACGTCGACGGCACCGACGGAGGTGCTCACGCCGTCACTCGCGTTGTACCCCTTGGTGGTGCCGGCCTCGGTGAGGAACTCGCAGCCGGCGGTCCCGACGGCGATGGACGCCGCCACGGCGATGGACACGAGAACCCGAGCTCTCACACTTTCCTCCAGGAGTCACGATGCTTGACCGGTGGGACAGCCGTCATGGACGCATCCGAGCTTGGCGCGGTGCGGCTGGGGCCGCTGTCAGCGACCCGCGCGACACCGGATCGCAGCGGGCCCACGGCGACCCGCCCCATCCTAGCGATGGGCGGAGGCACTGCCCGCGCAGCCCCACCGGCCGCCCATTACTCGACAAATGCTTGTGGTAAACTGAAGGTCTCGGAACGGAGCTCAACACATGCAATTCGAGGTCGGCGAAACCGTCGTCTACCCCCACCACGGGGCGGCAACCATCTCTGAAGTCAAGACGCGGATCATCAAGGGCGAGGAGAAGGTCTACCTCAAGCTGCGTGTCACCCAGGGTGACCTGACGATCGAGGTGCCGGCGGACAACGTCGACCTCGTCGGTGTCCGTGACGTCATCGGCAAAGAGGGCCTGGACCGTGTGTTCGAGGTCCTGCGCGCCCCGTTCACCGAGGAGCCGACGAACTGGTCGCGCCGGTACAAGGCGAACCTCGAGAAGCTCGCCTCGGGTGACGTCATCAAGGTCTCCGAGGTCGTCCGCGACCTCTGGCGCCGCGACCAGGACCGCGGTCTCTCCGCCGGCGAGAAGCGCATGCTCGCCAAGGCCCGTCAGATCCTGATCTCCGAGCTCGCCCTCGCCGAGAAGACCGACGAGGACCAGGCCTCGACCGTCCTCGACGAGGTCCTCGCCTCCTGACGCATCCGTGACCCACCGGTCACCCACGACGGCGCCGACGTCCCATGACGTCGGCGCCGTCGCCGTGCGCGCGGTCGTCGTGGTCGCGGCGGGTTCGGGGACCCGGCTCGGGTTCGGCGTCCCGAAGGCGTTCGTGCCGGTCGCCGGCCGCCGGATGCTCGAGCGGGCGCTCGAACCGCTGTTCACGCTCGCCGAGCCCACGTTCGTCGTGGTCGTCGCTCCCGCCGAGCGGCTCGACGAGTGCCGTGCCCTCGTGGCCGACGTCGCCGGGCCGGCGGTCGGCCACACGGCGGTCGTGCCGGGAGGCCCGGATCGCCACGCGTCCGTCGAGGCCGGCCTGGCAGCCCTGCCGGACTCCGTCACCTCGGTGCTCGTCCACGACGCCGCCCGGTGCCTCACCCCGGCCGACCAGGTCGAGCGGGTGTTCCAGGCCGTGCGGACCACGGGCGCGGGGGTCGTCCCGGCGCTCCCGGTGACGGACACCGTGAAGCGCGTCGACGTGCTCGGTCCCGATGACAGCGCCGTCGTCGTCGAGACCGTGGACCGAGCCGCACTCGTCGGTGTGCAGACGCCCCAGGGGTTCCCGCTCGACGCACTCCGGGCCGCGTACGCGTCCGCCGCCCGGTCCGAGACCGACGACGCCGGGGTGTTCCAGGCCGCGGGCGGCGTGGTGCACGTGGTGGCGGGTGACGCGGACGCCTTCAAGATCACGACCGCCTGGGACCTCCGTCGCGCGGAGGCCGTGGTCGCCGACCGCGGGGCGGACCGGCGGCCGTCGGATTCGCCTGGTCCGGGCCGCCCGGCCGGGGTGCCGGTGGCGGCGCGCGTCGGGCTCGGTGTCGACGTCCACGCGTTCGACGCCGCGGTGCCGTGCCGGGTCGGGTTGCTCGCGTTCCCGGATGAGCCCGGGCTCGCGGGCCACAGTGACGGGGACGCCGTGGCGCACGCGGTGTGCGACGCCCTGTTGTCCGCCGCCGGGCTCGGGGACATCGGCGGGCGGTTCGGGACCGACGATCCCCGCTACGCCGGCGCGTCGGGGACCGTGTTCCTGCAGGGGGCGGTGGCGCTCCTGGCCGAGGCCGGTTGGGTGCCGACGAGCGTCAGCGTGCAGGTCATCGGGAACCGGCCGCGGATCGGTGCCCGGCGCGAGGAGATGCAGGACGCACTCGCGGCGGTCGTCGGTGTGTCGGTCGCGGTGTCCGGGACGACCACCGACGGCCTCGGGTTCACGGGCCGGGGCGAGGGGCTCGCCGCCATCGCCACGGCGCTCGTGCACAGGGCGACGGGTGCCGACACCGTCCACACGGCGGCCGTCGACTGAGTCACGCGGACGGACGACCCCATAGTCTTGAGGCCGTGACCGTTCGCCTGTACGACTCCCGCGCGGGGGAGGTCGTCCCCTTTACGCCGCTGACCGACGGTCACGTGGGCATGTACGTCTGCGGTCCGACGGTGCAGTCCTCCCCGCACATCGGGCACCTCCGCTCGGCGCTGGTCTACGACCTCTGGCGGCGGTGGCTCGTGCACCGTGGGTACGAGGTCACGCTCGTCCGGAACGTCACGGACATCGACGACAAGATCCTCGACCTCGCGGCCGGGTCCGGCGAGGAGTGGTGGGCCCGCGCCTACCGGTTCGAGCTCGAGTTCGCGGCCGGCTACCGGGCGCTCGGGATCCTCCCCCCGACCTACGAACCGCGGGCCACCGCGAGCGTGTCCGAGATGCAGGCGATCATCGCCCGCCTGGTCGAGCGCGGGCACGCCTACCCCGCGGCGGACGACTCGGGCGACGTCTACTTCGACACGGCGAGCTGGCCGGACTACGGAGCGCTGACGCACCAGCGTCGCGACGACATGGTGGACGCCACCGATGCCGATCCCCGGGGCAAGCGCGACCCGCGTGACTTCGCCCTCTGGAAGGGCACGAAGGCGGGGGAGCCCGCATCCGCGTCCTGGCCGTCCCCGTGGGGTGCGGGGCGACCGGGCTGGCACATCGAGTGCTCCGCGATGTCCCGGCGGTACCTGGGTGCGGCGTTCGACATCCACGGGGGCGGCCTCGACCTGCGCTTCCCGCACCACGAGAACGAACTCGCGCAGTCGACGGCGGCCGGTGACGCCTTCGCCACCTACTGGCTGCACAACGGCCTCGTCACGGTCGACGGCCAGAAGATGTCGAAGTCGCTCGGCAACTCGATCTTCGCGGCGGACTTCCTCGCGGCCGCGCGCCCCGTCGTGGTGCGGTACTTCCTGGCGTCGGCGCACTACCGCTCGACGATCGACCACCACGAGGGCTCCCTCGCCGAGGCCGAGGCGGCGTTCGAGCGCATCGCCGGGTTCCTGTCGCGTGCCCGCCGGCGCCTCGTGGACGAGCCCGTGCGCGTGGCCGCCGTCGTCCCCGACGCGTTCGCCGCCGCGATGGACGACGACCTCGCCGTTCCGCAGGCCCTCGCGGTGCTCCACGAGACGGTCCGGGCCGGCAACGCCGCGCTCGACGCCGACGACATCGCCGCGCTCGGCGCCGCCCACCAGCAGGTCACGGCCATGGTCGAGGTGCTCGGGATCGACCCGCTCGCCGACACCTGGTCCGCCGGCCCCGAGGCCTCGGACCGCGCCGCCGGTCCGCTCGCCCAACTCGTCGAGCGGCTCGTCGCCGAGCGCACCACTGCCCGTGCCGCCCGCGACTTCGCCACGGCGGACCGCGTGCGCGACGACCTCGCCGCCGCCGGCATCACGATCGAGGACACCCCCTCCGGAACCCATTGGAGCATCGCGTGAAGAACACCTCCGGCAAGCGCAAGGGCCGTCCGGGCGCCGTCCGCTCCGGCCGCACCGGCAACAAGCAGGTCGGTTCGGGCGGGCAGGGGCGCCAGGCGCTCGAGGGGCGTGGCCCCACCCCGAAGGCCGAGGACCGGCCGTACCACCCCGCGGGCAAGCGCAAGGCCGCGCAGGAACGGCTCGAGACCGCCCGTCAGCGGCACGGTGCGTCGAGCGCGCCGCAGCCCCGGGCCTCCCGGCCGGCACCGCGGCGGTCGGGTGACGAGTCGGAGCTCGTGACCGGGCGCAATTCCGTGCTCGAGGCGCTCCGCGCGCGGATCCCGGCGAGCACGCTCTACGTCGCCGCCCGGATCGAGGTCGACGACCGCGTCAAGGAGATCCTGGCGCTCGCGACGCACCGCGGTGTGCCGGTGCTCGAGGTCATGCGGCCCGAGCTCGACCGCATCTCGGGCCACGACGCGGTGCACCAGGGTGTCGCGCTCAAGGTGCCGCCGTACGAGTACGCCCACGCGGACGACCTCGTCGACGCGGCCGAGCGTCGCGACCAGGTGCCGTTGCTCGTGGCACTGGACGGAGTGACGGACCCCCGGAACCTCGGCGCGATCATCCGCTCCACGGCTGCGTTCGGCGGCCACGGTGTCATCGTGCCGCAGCGCCGTTCGGTCGGCGTCACGGCCTCGGCGTGGAAGACCTCGGCCGGTGCCGCGGCGCGCATCCCCGTGGCGATGGCGCCGAACCTCACGCAGACGCTCAAGGCCCTGCAGCAGCGCGGGCTGTTCGTGCTCGGACTCGACGGTGACGGCGACGTGCAGCTCGACGAACTCGAACTCGCCGACCGGCCGATCGTCATCGTCGTCGGGAGCGAGGGCAAGGGCCTGTCGCGGCTCGTCACGGACACGTGCGACGCCGTCGTGTCGATCCCGATCTCGAGCGCCACGGAGTCGCTCAACGCCGGCATCGCCGCGAGCGTCACCCTGTGGGAGATCGCCCGCCGCCGTCGAGGGGCCTGACGCTCGGATCCGTCGTCACCGGGACTGCGCTGACGGAGGCGTCGTCCGCGGGGTCGGTGCGGGTGTGGCTGCGGCGGGTGCCGTTGCTGCTGGTGTGGGCGCGGCTGCGGCGGGTGCCGTTGCTGCTGGTGTGGCTGCGGAGGCCACTCCCGCGGTCGGTGCGGTCCGAGCGTCCGCGAGTTCGGCGCGCAGCGCGCGGATCTCGGCGGCGAGCTCGCGGACCTGCCGCTGGGTCACCGCCTGGCTCTCCTCGTCGCGCCGTCCGACCTGGTCGATGATCCAGCTCGCCAGGGTCGCCGTGACGACACCGATGAGCGCGATGCCGCCGATCATCACGGCAGCCGCGATCAACCGGCCCTCGGGCGTCACCGGCACGACGTCGCCGTAGCCCACCGTGGTGATCGTGACGAGCGCCCACCAGATCGCGGCGCCGAAGTCCGTGATCGTCGCGTGCGGGGCGTGGCGCTCGACGTCGAGCATCGCCAGTGCCGCGACGAACACGAGCAGCGCGGTCGTCACCGTCACGTAGATGATGACGCGGCCCCGGACCGCCGTGCCGGTGGTGCGTTGCAGGACCCGGAACAGCTGCACGAGGCGGAGGAGCCGCAGCGGGCGGAGCGTCGGGAGGGCGATCGCCGCGAGGTCGAGCAGGTGGCGGCGGAACCACCGGCCGCGGTGCTCCGCGAGGACGAGCATGACGACGTAGTCGACCGCGAACATCACCCAGGTGGCGTTGATGACGAGATCCGACGGCAGGGCGGCTGCGCCGTGCAGGTCCGCGAGCACCTGGACGGCGAACGCCACGAGGAACGCCACGGCGGCGACCGTGAGCGGCCACTGGCTCATGCGCTGCCAGCGGGCCTGGTCCCACACGCGCTGTTCCTCGGACGTCACGGTCCGACCGTATCGTCGGTGTCGTCGCCCACGAGCCGGTGTCGTCACCGGTGCACCGCAGCCGTCAGACGTTCGCCCGCCAGTCCTCGTCCTCGTCCTCGTCCTCGAGGGGCAGCGCGATCGAGTTCGTCGGCGGGTCGATGAGCATGCGCTCGTCGCGGCGGTGCCGCAGCACGTCGTTCATGTAGGCCGTGGTGGCCTCGGGCAGCGACACCGACCGCTGCTCCTGCTGCGCCATGTACCAGCGGTGCTCGAGGAGCTCGTGGAACACCTCGGCGGGTTCGAGCCGCCCGCGGAGCTCCCGGGGGATCGCCCGGACCACGGGTTCGAAGACGCGGGACACCCACTCGTGCGCGACCATCTCCTCGTCGAGTTCGTCGCGGCCGTTGCGGGCACGGTAGGCGTCGAGGTCGTTGAGGAGCCGCCGTGCCTGGTTCTCGCCGGCGTCGATGCCGGTGAGCCGGAGCAGCCGCCGCTGGTGGTGGCCCGCGTCCACGACCTTCGGCTGGATACGGACCTGCTGGCCGCCCTCGGTCGTGCGGATCGCGAGTTCCTCGATGTCGAACCCGAGGTCGTTGAGGCGCTCGACCCGGCTGTTGATGCGCCAGCGCTCCGAGGCGTCGAACTCCTCGGACCCGGTCAGTTCCTTCCACAGCGTGCGGTACTGGGCCACGATGCCGTCGGACACCGTGACCGGGTCCGCGTTCTCGTCGAGGCGACCGCCGGCCTCCAGGTCGAGGAGCTCGCCGGCGATGTTGACGCGCGCGATCTCGAGGTCGTTCTCACGCTGCCCGTTCGACAGGCCGCCGGGGTAGAGCTTGCCCGTCTCGGCGTCGACGAGGTACGCGGCGAACGCACCGGCGTCGCGGCGGAAGAGGGTGTTCGAGAGCGACACGTCGCCCCAGAAGAAACCGATGATGTGCAGCCGCACCAGGAGGACCGCCAGGGCGTCGACGAGGCGCGTCGCGGTGTCCGGCCGCAGCGTCTGCGAGTAGAGCGCGCGGTACGGGAGCGAGAACCGGAGGTGCCGGGTCACGAGGACCGGCTGCAGGGCCTCCCCGTCGCGTCCCACGCGGTTCGTGATGACGGCGACCGGGTCCACGCACGGGACGTCCATGCGCTGGAGCGTCCGGAGCATGTCGTACTCACTGCGGGCGAGCTCCTCGCTGGTCTCCTTGACCGCCACGACGTAGCCGCTGAGGTGCACGAACCGCACGAGGTGTCGCGAGATGCCCTTCGGCAGCGCGGCGATCGTGTCGTCGGGCCAGGCGTCGAGCGGGAGGTCCCACGGCAGGTCGAGCAGGCCAGGGTCGACGGTGGCGGCGGTGATGGACATCGAGTCGGGCACGAGGGGGTCGCTTTCGGTGGTGCAGGGTGCGGACGGTACGGTCTAGCCGAACGCCGGGAGCCTGCCGGCCCGCCTTCGTGGGGCGGTCCGGCAGGCTCCCGGTGGTGTCGGTCCGATCAGGCGCTGACGACGGCCTTGTCGCCGAGGCGCTCGCCCGACTCGGTGTCGAACACGTGCACGCGGCCCGGCTGGGCCGTGATGTACACGGTGTCGCCCGCGAAGGGGTGGTGACGGCCGTCGACGCGTGCGACGACGTCGACGCGGCTCCCGGCGGCCTCGCTGTGGCCGTACAGGTAGCCGTCGGCGCCGAGCTCCTCGACGACGTCGACCTGGACCGGCAGGCCCTCGCCCGACTGCGAGACGACGACGTCCTCGGGGCGGACCCCGATGGTGACGTTCGACGACTTGGCGTTGCTGAGGACGTCGCGGTCGACCGCGGCGACCGACGTGCCGAAGCGCACGCCACCGTCGGCGATGTCCGCCGGCAGGAGGTTCATGGCCGGCGAGCCGATGAACCCGGCGACGAACACGTTGTTCGGCTTCTCGTAGAGGTCGCGCGGGGTGCCGACCTGCTGGAGGATGCCGTCCTTGAGGACCGCGATGCGGTCGCCCATGGTCAGGGCCTCGGTCTGGTCGTGCGTGACGTAGACGGTCGTGACCCCGAGCCGACGCTGGAGCGACGCGATCTGCGTGCGGGTCTGGACGCGGAGCTTGGCGTCGAGGTTCGACAGCGGCTCGTCCATGAGGAACACCTGGGGCTGACGGACGATCGCGCGGCCCATCGCGACGCGCTGCCGCTGACCACCCGAGAGCGCCTTCGGCTTGCGCGAGAGGTACTGCTCGAGGTCGAGGAGCTTGGCCGCCTCGAGGACGCGGGTCGCGCGCTCCTCCTTGCCGACGCCGGCGATCTTGAGCGCGAAGCCCATGTTCTCGGCGACGGTCATGTGCGGGTACAGCGCGTAGTTCTGGAAGACCATCGCGATGTCGCGGTCCTTCGGCGGGATGTCGGTGACGTCGCGGTCACCGATGAGGATCCGGCCGTCGTTCACTTCTTCCAGGCCCGCGAGCATGCGGAGGGAGGTCGACTTGCCACAGCCCGACGGGCCGACGAGGACGAGGAACTCGCCGTCCGCGATGTCGAGGTCGAGGCCGTCGACGGCGGGGCGGTTGCCTCCGGGGTAGAGACGGGTTGCCTTGTCGTAGGTGACGGACGCCATGATGCGTTCTTGCTCCTTCACCGGCAGGTACGTGCCGGACGATCCGTAGTGAGGAACGGTGACCCTGAGGCCCCCGGATGGGCGACATCGACCATCGAGGGACATACAACACGGTTTCGCACGTCGGCGCCAGTGGCGCGGCCGTCGATGGGCCTCCCGACCACGGTCTCCCAGCCCACGCAAGTACACTTCCCAGGTCCGTCCGGGCGGTGCGGGAGGTATCGCGGACGACAGGAGGGCCGGAGGGGCCGGCCCGATCACGGAGGACCGGTATGACGAATCGTCCCGAGGGCGACGAGCGCGCCACGCGGAACGAGCGCCGCGCGGCTGCGAGGATCCGAGCACAACAGGCCAGGGCCCGCCAGAAGCGACGCCAGCGCGGTGTGCGCATCGGGCTGCAGGCGGGCCTCGTCGTCGTCCTCATCGCGATCGTCGCGGTCGTGTCGATCGTGCTCGTCCGCTCGGTGCAGCCGGCCGGTCCGGGGCCCGCGCACATGGCGGGCGGCGGCATCACCATCGGGCAGGGGCTGCGCGCGGTCGGAGCGGGGCGCGGTGACGCCGGCGGCGCGGGGCGTGCCACGTCGAGTGCGTCGGCGTCCGCCGGTTCGAGCGGCACCGCATCGGCGACGCCGAGTGCTTCGGCGACCGGGGACGCCTCGGGTGCGGTCGACGTCGCGGGCACCGTCCACATCACGATGTACATCGACTACCTCTGCCCGATCTGTGGCCAGTTCGAGCACGAGAACAACGCGTACATCCGGGGCCTCGTGACGTCCGGTGCCGCGACCGTCGAGATCCACCCCATCGCGATCCTGACGAACCGATCGCAGGGCACGAAGTACTCGCTCCGTGCGGCGAACGCGGCGGCCTGTGTGGCGAACTCGTCGCCCGACCAGTTCTTCGCCGTGAACCAGGCGTTGTACGCCGAGCAGCCCGAGGAGAACACGAAGGGCCTCGACGACGCACAGCTCCGGCACCTCGTGGCGGGCGTGCACGGGATCCGGCACCTCGACGCCATCGAGCGGTGCATCGACACCCAGCGCTACGCCGCGTGGGTGGACGCCCGGACGAACGACGTCCTCACCCACGGGGTGCCCGGCACCGGGCTCCGGCAGCTCACCGGCACGCCGACGATCTTCGTGAACGGCAAGCGGTACGACTACAGCCTGCCGTTCACGAACGCCGAGTTCCGGACCTTCGTCGTGACCGCCGCGGGCAGCACCTACGCGTCCGGCGACGAGACGCCGGCGCCGACCCCGACTCCGACCGCGACGTCCTCGGCGGGCTGACCCGACCCGCGGGCGGGCGAGCCGATCCGCGGGCGGGCGAGCCGACCCGCGGCCGGCCGCGCCGACCCGCGGCCGATCGCGCCGACCCTCGGGGGGCTGCCAGGGCGACGGCGTTCGATCGGTGGAGGCGGGCCTCCCGGGCCGCGCCCGGAGGGAGCGCCACATGTCCACGTTCGACGACCGACCGCAGCTCGACGCGGAGCATCCCGTGTTCATCCTGGCGATGGACCACCGGGACTCGCTCGCCAAGCACACCTACCGGATCGCGTCGGGACAGCCCGACGACGAGGACGACATCCAGCGGATCCGGGACGGCAAGATGCTCGTCTACCGGGGGCTGCTCGACGCCCTCACCCGCGGAGCCGACCGAGAGCGCACCGGCGTGCTCGTCGACGAACGCTACGGCGCCGAGGTCGCACGGGCGGCCAAGGCCGCGGGACTCCAGCTCGCGATGCCGATCGAGGCGTCGGGCCACGACTTCTTCACGTTCGAGTACGGCGACGGGGACGACGGGCTGTGGATGCAGCACGTCGAGGAGTTCGACCCCGACCACGTCAAGGTCCTCGTCCGCGACAACCCGGACCTCGACGCCGACGAACGACGCGGACAGGCCGAACGGCTCGCCGGCGTGACGCGCACCCTGCGCGACGCGGGCCGGTCGTTCCTGGTCGAACTGCTCGTCCCCGGCACGGACGAGCAGAAGGCGTCGGTCGAGGACTACGACCGGGACCTGCGCCCGTCGCTCACCGTCGACGTCATCGGGTTCCTGCAGGAGCACGGCGTGGAGCCGGACATCTGGAAGATCGAGGGTCTCGACCGCCGCGAGGACGCCGAGCGGGTCGTCGCCGCCGCGAAGCAGGGCGGCCGGGACAGCGTGCAGTGCGTCATCCTCGGTCGGGACGCCTCGGAGGACGCGCTCGACCACTGGCTCTCGGTGGCCGCACCACTCGACGGGTTCGTCGGCTTCGCGATCGGCCGGAGCATCTGGGAGCAGCCGCTCGGCGACGTCCTGGACCGCGGCCTCGCCGAGGAGGACGCCCAGGACCTCATCGCCGTCACGTACCTGCGGTTCGTCGAGGCGTACCGGGAGGCGCGGGGCTGAGTCCCGCGGGGCGGGTGCGCTCCCGGTCGGGTCAGGTCCGGACGAGCGGCTCCACGGCGGCGAGGTCCGCGCCGATGCCGACGTCGACGAGCACGACGCGTCCCGCGAGGGCCCGCCCCGGACCGCGCAGCAGTCCCGCCTTGACGCCGCCGAACGTGACGGTCACGTCGGCCTCGAGCACGTGGTCGTCGGCGACCGCGCCCGTGTCGGGGTCGATGCCGCTCGGGACGTCCACGGCGACGACGGACGGAGCGCGCTGGTCCCGCGCGAGGTCCCGGATGACGCCCACGGCCTCCCGTGCGGGCGACCGGAGTGCCGTCGAGCTCGTCCGTCCGATGCCGAGCACGGCGTCGAGCACGAGGTCGGCCCGCAGCGCCGCCGCCCGCACCGTCTCGTCGTCGTCCGGGTGCTCGAGGAGGACCGCGCCGGCCTGCTGCGCGGCCGCCGCCCCCGCCTCGTGCACGCGCGACCCGAGGCACAGCACCTCGACGCGGTGACCGCGTGCGGCGAGCGCCGCACCGGCGAACAACGCGTCGCCGCCGTTGTCGCCGCTGCCGACGAGCAGGAGCACGGTGCGCTCGCCGTCGCCGGGGACGACCGCGGGGTCGCCGAGCAGCTCGTCGACCACGTCGGCGAGTCCGGCGGCGGCCCGCTGCATGAGCGGCTCGCCCGCGGCGAGGTGCGGCGCCTCGGCCGCCCGGATCTGGTCTGCGTCGTAGCCGTCCATGCCGCCACGATGCCACGTCGTCGGTAGCCTGGTCCGCGCCATGTCGCTCGTTCCCGAAGCCCCCCGTCCACGCGTCGTCGTCTCGCCGGACGGTCTCGACATCGCCACGTACGACCACGGCGACCCGGACGCCCCCGCGGTGGTCGCCGTGCACGGGTTCGCGTCCTCCGGGCTCCTCAACTGGCACGCGTCGGGGTGGACCCGTGACCTCACGCGCGCCGGCCACCGCGTCGTCGTCGTCGACCAGCGCGGGCACGGCCGCAGCAGCAAGCCGCACCGGCCGCAGGAGTACTCGATGGACCTCCTCGTCGCCGACGTCACCGCGGTCGTCGACGCCTACCTGCTCGACGACGTCGCGTACCTCGGGTACTCGCTCGGGGCACGCGTCGGATGGCACACCGCGGACCGGATCCCCGACCGGATCAGCCGAGCGGTCCTCGGGGGCATCCCGGACGCGGACCCGATGCGACGGGTCCGGGTCGACCAGGCGCGGGCGTTCATCGAGCATGGCGAACCCGTCGAGGACCGCGTGACGAACGCATACCTGACCATGGCCTCCGGGGTCCCGGGCAACGACCTCCGTGCGCTCGTCGCGATGGTCGAGGGGATGCGGGACAGCGTCGAGCCCAGACCGGACAACGCGCCGACGCAGCCGTTGCTCCTGGCGGCGGGGAGCGAGGACGGCATCCTCGCGGCGTCGCAGCGCCTCGCGGCCGCGGCGCCGCGTGCCGAGTTCGTCGAGATCCCGGGCCGGAACCACTTCAACGCGCCGACCTCCCGGGCGTTCCGGGAGGCCGCGATCGCGTTCCTGCAGCGCACCCGCGCGGACGCGGAGGCCACCCAGGGCTAGCGTCCACGACATGGACTACAGACTCCTCGGTAACAGCGGTGCCGCCGTGTCGTCGTTGACGCTCGGCACCATGACGTTCGGCAGTGAAGCCGACGAACCCACCTCACGCACGATCCTCGACGCCTTCGTCGAGGCCGGCGGTACCTTCATCGACACGGCGGACGTCTACTCGGGCAACGAGTCCGAGCGGATCATCGGTCGCTGGCTCGCAGACCACCCGACCGAGGCGCAGCAGGTCGTCATCGCCACGAAGGGCCGGTTCCCCCAGGGCGACGGCCCGAACGACGTCGGCCTCTCGCGCCGCCACCTGACGCGGGCGCTCGACGCGTCCCTCGAGCGGCTCGGTGTCGACTACATCGACCTGTACCAGATGCACGCGTGGGACGCCCTGACGCCGATCGAGGAGACCCTCCGGTTCCTCGACGACGCCGTGTCCGCCGGCAAGATCGGCGCGTACGGGTTCTCGAACTACCTCGGCTACCAGATCACGAAGGCGGTCTACGAGGCGAAGGCGAACCACTGGGCTCCGCCCGTGACCCTGCAGCCGCAGTACAACCTGCTCGTGCGCGACATCGAGCACGAGATCGTGCCCGCGTGCCTCGACGCGAACATCGGTCTCCTGCCGTGGTCGCCGCTCGCCGGCGGGTGGCTGTCGGGCAAGTACCAGCGGGACCAGGCCCCGACGGGTGCGACCCGGCTGGGTGAGAACCCGAAGCGCGGCATGGAGGCGTGGGAGGCGCGGAACGCGGACGAGCGGACGTGGGCCGTCCTCGGCGCGGTCGGCGCGGCCGCGGACGCCCACGGCACGTCGTACTCGCAGGTCGCGTTGGCCTGGCTGCTCGCGCAGCCGGCCGTCACCTCGGTCATCCTCGGTGCCCGCACGGTGGAGCAGCTGCAGGACAACCTGGCGTCGGCGGACCTCGTGCTGACCCCGGAGGAGCTGACGGCGCTCTCCGAGGCGAGCACGCCCCGCATCGACGACTACCCGTACGGCACCGCCGGTGTGGCGCAGCGCGACCGGAAGCTGACCGGGGGCCGCTGAGCGTCCCCCTCGATACCAAGAATCCTCACAGGAAGCGGCGCGGCGTGGCTCGGAGACGTTGTCCGACGTCGATCAGCCTGTCATGCTCTCGGCATCGGTGGGCTGGTTACCCGCTGTCGCGCCGGTCGCTCTCCTGATCCGTGACCGGACGCACCACGAGGCCACGCGCGCTCCCCGGGGGCGGTGCGTGGCCTCGTGCCGTGCAGCGTCCACGTCGACCGAGGGGGACCATGCGGAGCGGACGCAGGCGTCCGGCCCGGCTCACCGCGTTGCTCGTGGCGGTCATCGGCGTGCTCGCGCTCGCCGTCGCGGCGGGTGTGGCCGTCGGGTCCGCACGGTCGTCCCACCTCGCGGCGGACGGGTCGTCCGGTGACCGGTTCACGCCGCTGACCCGCGCCCTCGTGTTCCGCGGCGACGTCGGCACACGACCCGTGGCGGTGCCGGTCGCTGGTCGCGCGGGGGTCGCCCCCGCGGCCGATGCCGTCGTCGTCGACGTCCGCGTCACGGCTCCGACGGACGACGGCTGGGTCCGGGTCACGCCGGCGGGGCAGGACGCACCGGTGGCCACACAGCGCGTCACGGCGGGCACGACCGTCACCGGGCTCGCGACGGTCCGTCTCGTCCACGGTCGCCTCCAGGTCGCGCTGTCGGACGGCTCCGCCTCGGTGTCGGTGATCGTGTCGGGGGCCTACACGAGCGCCGCGCAGGGATCGACGTACCAGCCGGTCGACACCACCAGGGCGTTCCGTGGCACGGTCGGCACGCATCCGGTCCGCGTCCCCGTGGCGGACGGCGTCACGGTGCCCAGGGGCGCCACCGCCGTCGTCCTCGAGGCCACCGTGGTGCACCCGACCGCGCCGGGGTCGTTGCGGGTCGGCCCGGCAGGACGCACGAACCGGATCGGCGTCCAGCAGTTCACGCGCGGGGCCGTCGCGGCGAACGCGGTCGTGGCCCAGCTCGACGACGGCGCCCTGTCCGTCGCGGTGTCGGCCGGCTCGGCCACGGTGACCCTCGACGTGCTCGGCGGGTACGCGCGCTCGGACTCCGGGGCCGTGTTCACCCCGATGACGGCCGTCCGGGCGTACACCGGCACGACGACGGGCGCCGCGACGCAGATCCAACTCGCCGGGGGCGCGGGCGTCCCGGGCGACGCGACCGCCGTGCTCGTCACCGCATCGCTCGAACGATCCGGCCCCGCCGGTGCGCTCCGGGTCGCCCCCTACGGCCGGGACGACGGCGGGGTCGCGCTGGCGTTCACCGCGGGCCGAGCCGTGGCGGGACTCGTGCCGGTCGCGCTCCGACAGGCGTCGGTGCAGGCCGTCGCGTCGGGAGGCGCGGCGACCCTCCACCTGGACGTCGCCGGCTACTTCACGGACGGCTCGGCGCCCTCCGGCCTCGGGAACGACGTCTCGTGGCCGCAGTGCCACCGGGCCCTGCCGGCAGGACAGGCGTTCGCGGTGATCGGTGTGAACGACGGGTCCGGCACCACGACGAACCCGTGCCTCGCCGCGCAGCTCGCCTGGGCGCGGGACTCCGCGGGCGGTGCCGGGCAGCCCCGTGCCGCGCTGTACGTCAACACGGCGAACCCGGGCCGCCACGTGCCGGGCGGTGGCTGGCCGACGTCGAACGTCGATCCCGAGGGGGCCAGGGTCACGAGCGTGTACGGCGTGTGCACGCCCGGTTCCGACGGCGTCGCCTGTTCGTACATGGACGGCTGGGACATCGCGGTCCGCGACGTCGTCGACCGGGGCGTGTCCCATCCGGCGGCGTACCGCTGGTGGCTCGACGTCGAGACCGGTGCCACGTGGCGGGACCCCGCCACGAACGTCGCGGTGCTCGACGGCATGACCGACGCGTTCGCCGCCCGGGGGATCGCCGTCGGGCTCTACTCGACCGGGTACCAGTGGGGGATCATCAGTGGCGGGACCACACCGAACAGCGCCCTGGCCTCGGCGCCGAGCTGGATCGCCACCGGTGAGACCCCGCTCGCCCGGGCGAAGGAGGCGTGCGCCGGGCCGGGCCTCGTCGACGGCGGGGTGGCCATGGTGCAGTACGTCGTCGGGGGTGTGGCGAGCGGACTCGACTTCGACTGGTCGTGCCGCTGACACCGCGGCAGACGGACACCGCGGACGCGGCTGATCGGGGCCGGCAGCGGGACTCGAACCCGCAACCCCCGTATTACAAGTACGGTGCGCTACCAATTGCGCCATGCCGGCTGGCCCGCCAAGTGTACCGACGAGCCGAGGTGTCGCGGTGGAGGTCAGTCCGCCGCGGGGGAGAACCCGAGCGAGATCGAGTTCATGCAGTACCGGTCGCCGGTCGGGGTGCCGAAACCGTCCGGGAACACGTGCCCGAGGTGCGAACCGCAGCTCGCGCAGCGGACCTCGGTGCGCACCATGCCGAGCGTGCGGTCCTCGATGAGCTGCACGGCCTCGGGGCGCACCGACTCGTAGAACGACGGCCACCCGCAGCCCGAGTCGAACTTGGTGCCGCTCTTGAACAGCTCCGCACCGCACGCCGCACAGGTGTAGACGCCGGCGCGCTCCTCGTCGAGCAGCTCACCCGTCCACGGGCGCTCGGTCGCGGCCTGCCGCAGCACGGCGTACTGCTGCGGGTCGAGTTCCTCACGCCACTCGGCGTCGGTCTTCTCCACGTTGTATGCCATGGGTTCCTCCTGGTCGTGACCGCACTCGTGACGCGGTCATGTCATTAAACTCGCACCGATGACCGAGCATTCCGTCCACCGTGGCCGGTGGGACGCCCTGACGACGGACGACCTCTACGCCGTCGTCCGCCTGCGCAACCGGGTGTTCGCGCTCGAGCAGCGCGTGACGGCCGAGGACTTCGACGGCCGGGACCGCGAACCGGAGACGGAACACTGGTGGATCCCCGGCGAGGACGGCGTCGCCCGCGCCTACCTGCGCTGCATCCGGCCCGCCGCGGACGAGGTCCAGCCGGCCGTCGACCTGCCCGCGACCCGGGTCATCGGCCGCGTGGCCACGGCCGTCGAGCACCGCGGACAGGGGCTCGCGCGTCGGCTCGTCGACGCCGTGCTCGCCGCCCACCCGGACGAGGCCTTCCTCCTCCACGCGCAGGAGTACGTCGCCGGCCTGTACGCCGCCGCCGGGTTCGTGCCGTTCGGCGAACCCTACGTCGAGGCGGGCATCCGCCACGTGGGGATGTACCGCGCGGCGGCGGTCGGGGACGACGCTGTCCGCTGACGCACCGGGCCGCGCGGAGCCTCCGCACCAGCCGGAGCCGGACGGCCCCGAGGCCACCCGCCGCCGCTACCGCCACCACGCCGAGCGCATGGTGACCGCCTCGCCGACCTCCGCCCGCTGGGCGACATCGATCGCCGAGGACGACGCCGCCGTCGACCTGCTGATCCGTGTCGCCCCGACCAAGCGGCAGCCCGAGCTGCTCTTCGCCGTCGCGCGCCGCCTGGGCGCCGACCCGACCGACCGGGAGGCCCTCCTCCGGCTCGTCCGCGACGCCCCCGACCGGCTGCTCGCCGAGCTGGCCGTGTCCACGACCCAGACGAACGACCCCCGACGCATGGCGCCGGTCGTCCCCGTGCTCGCGGGCATCCCGGGGCCGCTCGCGCTCCTCGAGGTGGGGGTGAGCGCCGGCCTCTGCATCGTCCCGGACCACGCCACCGTCGACGTCGACCGCCTCGACGACACCGTCCGCGTCGCCGAGGCCGCGCGCGAGCCGGAGATCCCGCTCCGGTTCCAGATGCGTCCGGGACCCGCCGCTCCGTCCGCCGGGAGGCGCGGTGCGGGCCGGTCCCGTGCCTCCCGGCCGTCGACGGGTGACGCCGGGAGCCGGGCCGACGGGACGGGGTCGCGCCGGCCTTCCCGGCTCGACGTGGTGGCGCGGGTCGGGCTCGATCCGGCGCCGATCGACCTGCGGTCTCCCGGGGCGTTCGACCGGCTCGTCGAGTCCGTCCCCGTCGAGGGGACCGACCGTGTCGCGCTCATGCGGCGGGCCGCCGACGCCGTGCGGGCCGACCCGTACACCGCCGTGCGCGGGACCGCCCCGGACGACCTCGACCGCGCGATCGACCTGCTGCCGCGCGGGGCGACGCCCGTCGTGCTCACGCTCGGCACGCTCGTCTACCTGCCGGGCTCGGACCGGCAGCGCGTCGTCGAGCGGCTCCGGGACCGCGGGGTCCGCTGGGTGGCGATGGAGCGGACGGGGTCGCTCCACGACGTCGCCGCGACCCTGCCGCCCGTGGGGGAACTCGCCGAGCGGGGCATCGACCTCGCTGCTCCGTCGGCCTTCGCCACGGTCTCGCTCGACGGGGTCGCCCTGGCGCTCGCCGACGCCCACGGCACGACCGTCACGCCCCTCGGCGCGGACCCGTCCTGGACGCTCGGCGCACCGACGGCCTGATCGGTGTCTTTCCGACCTGCCAGGGCCATGCCAGGGTCCGGCGTGGATGCCGCCCTAGCATGACCGGAGGCCAGCCGACCGGCGAGCCATCCGACCAGGAGGACCGACGTGACCGGATCCCGGACCGACTCCGATCTCTCGGAGCTCGCACGGAGCATCCTCACGTTCGAGCACGATCGGGCGCGGCACGACCGGACGAAGGAAGCCGACATCCGCGTCCGCTTCGACATGTCGCCGGCCCGCTACTATCAGGTGCTCAACCGCGTGATCGACTCCCCGGCCGCGCTCGCCTACGATCCGCAGCTCGTGACGCGACTGCAGCGACTGCGCCGGGCACGGACCAGTGCCCGCGCCGCACGGTCCTTCGCACCGCCTCGCGCCGACCGTGAAGGGCCCGCAGGACAGCCATGACGAGATACCCCCGAGACCGATTCGACGACGTCGCCGACGGCCCGAGGGTCGGGGCACACCGCGGTCTCCCGAGGCGCGGCCGTGGCTGGATCCTGGTGGCCTGGTCCGCGCTCGCCTGCGCGGTGCTCGTCGTGATCGGCATCGTCGTGCTCGAGGTCGCCAACAACAGCACGCAGTTCACCGACCCCGGGACGACCGGGTCGTCCGCGTCCGCGTCGGCCACGAGCGGAGCGTCGTCCTCGTCGACGACGGCCGCGACCGCCGCGCCGAGCGACCAGCCGAAGACCATGACGCTCACGGTGCTCAACGGGACCTCCACCGCCGGACTCGCCGCCACCGGCACCGCGACGCTCGAGAACGCGGGTTGGGTGGTCGCGAGCGACGGCAACGCCGGATCCCAGGACGCCTCGCAGACGATCGTGTACTACCAGACGGATGCCGAGGCGGCGATCGCGCGCGGGATCGTCAAGACGCTCGGCGTCGGAACGGTTGCCAAGTCGTCGGCGTTCCCGAACGCGGCCGTCACCGTGGTGCTCGGCGCCGATTACGCCGGCTGACCCGCGACGGGCGTTCCGCCCCACTCGTCATGCCGTTTGTTGCACGTTTGTTTCGGGCATGTTGAGTTCCGTCGGCCGGGATGAAGAAGTTGGTCCGCACCTCTTGTCGGCGGCGCGTCCGCCGATACGATCTGGAATTGGTCACCCCAGTGATCCGAGGGCGACACCGTGCCGGTGCCTCCACCGCGAAGACCCGGGTGAGGCAGGTATGCGCTCGGACCCGGCGGTCGCGGACCGGTCGCGCCGTCGTCAGTGGCAATGCAACACCGCAGGGAGCAAGAGAATGGCCAACGGCACCGTCAAGTGGTTCAACGCCGAGAAGGGCTACGGATTCATCACCGTCGACGGCGGGGGGCAGGACGTCTTCGTCCACTACTCCGCGATCGACATGAACGGCTACAAGGTCCTCGAAGAAGGGCAGGCGGTCACCTTCGACGTCGGCACCGGCTCGAAGGGTCCGCAGGCCGAGTCCGTCCGACCGGCCTGACCTCGGTCGCCGGTCCGCCGGCGACGGTCGTCGACCACCACGCGTCCGAGCGCGTCGCCCCCGACGGGGCGGCGCGCTCGTCGTCGTGTGGAGGGGGCCCCGGTGGTGCGCCCCCGACCGCGACTCCGGTGGTGGGACCTCGACCGGGACGCCGGTGGTGGGGTCCGATGTCGGGCGATGGCGGGCCTCCCGGTCCGCGTCCCCGGAACGCGGCATGCCGCGTGAGGTCGCTGTGTTGCACTCGACAGGTGCGAGTGCCAGAATCAGTTGGCACTCAGTTGTACCGAGTGCCAAGACCATTGCGACGTCCGGGAGGGACGAGGAACACACATGGCTAAGATCATTGCTTTCGACGAGGAGGCCCGTCGCGGCCTCGAGCGCGGCCTCAACACGCTGGCCGACGCCGTGAAGGTGACGCTCGGCCCGCGCGGCCGCAACGTCGTCCTCGAGAAGAAGTGGGGCGCCCCCACGATCACCAACGACGGTGTCTCCATCGCCAAGGAGATCGAGCTCGACGACCCCTACGAGAAGATCGGCGCCGAGCTGGTCAAGGAGGTCGCCAAGAAGACCGACGACGTCGCGGGTGACGGCACCACCACCGCCACGGTCCTCGCGCAGGCGCTGGTCCGTGAGGGCCTCCGCAACGTCGCCGCCGGCGCCGACCCGATCAGCCTCAAGAAGGGCATCGAGAAGGCCGTCGCGGCCGTCTCCGCCGCGCTCCTCGAGAACGCCAAGGAGATCGAGACCAAGGACCAGATCGCCGCCACGGCGTCGATCTCGGCCGCCGACAGCACGATCGGTGAGCTCATCGCCGAGGCGATCGACAAGGTCGGCAAGGAGGGCGTCGTCACCGTCGAGGAGTCGAACACCTTCGGCACCGAGCTCGAGCTGACCGAGGGCATGCGCTTCGACAAGGGCTACCTGTCGCAGTACTTCGTCACGGACCCGGAGCGCCAGGAGGCCGTCTTCGAGGACCCGTACATCCTCATCGTCAACTCGAAGATCTCGAACATCAAGGACCTGCTCCCGGTGGTCGACAAGGTCATCCAGTCGGGCAAGCAGCTCCTCATCATCGCCGAGGACGTCGACGGCGAGGCCCTGGCCACGCTCGTCGTGAACAAGATCCGCGGCATCTTCAAGTCCGTCGCCGTCAAGGCTCCGGGCTTCGGTGACCGCCGCAAGGCCATGCTGCAGGACATCGCGATCCTCACCGGTGGCCAGGTCATCTCCGAAGAGGTCGGCCTCAGCCTCGAGAACGCGACGCTCGACCTCCTCGGCCGTGCCCGCAAGGTCGTCATCACCAAGGACGAGACCACGATCGTCGAGGGCGCTGGGGACTCCGAGCAGATCGCCGGCCGCGTCCGCCAGATCCGCGGCGAGATCGAGTCGACCGACTCGGACTACGACCGCGAGAAGCTCCAGGAGCGCCTCGCCAAGCTCGCCGGTGGCGTCGCCGTCATCAAGGCCGGTGCCGCGACCGAGGTCGAGCTCAAGGAGCGCAAGCACCGCATCGAGGACGCCGTCCGCAACGCGAAGGCCGCTGTCGAGGAGGGCATCGTCGCCGGTGGTGGTGTCGCCCTCATCCAGGCCGGCAAGACCGCGCTCGAGGGCCTCGAGCTCACGGGTGACGAGGCGACCGGCGCGAACATCGTCCGCGTCGCGATCGATGCGCCGCTCAAGCAGATCGCGCTGAACGCCGGTCTCGAGCCGGGCGTCGTCGCCGCGAAGGTGCGCGAGCTCGAGTCGGGCTGGGGCCTCAACGCCGCGACGGGTGAGTACGTCGACCTCGTCGCTGCGGGCATCATCGACCCGGCGAAGGTCACGCGCTCGGCGCTGCAGAACGCCGCGTCGATCGCCGGCCTCTTCCTCACCACCGAGGCCGTCGTCGCCGACAAGCCCGAGAAGTCGGCGCCGGTTCCGGCCGACCCGACGGGTGGCATGGACTTCTGATCCACGCCTGACGGTTCCGAACGGGCCGCTCTCCTCCGGGAGGGCGGCCCGTTCGCCGTTCCTCCCTCCTCTCCCTCCGCCGAGATCGCACTTGTTGCCGGTTTGACCCACCGCACACCGGCAACGACTGCGATCTCGGCGGAGGGGGAGTCGGGCCAGGTGTCCGGTCCTCCACCGGGGGAGCCGGGCAGCGGCCGTCCACAGGTCGGGCGCGCACGTGCTCCGCGGTGCGGTACGGCCGGGAGGCTCGGCGCATGACGCGCACGCCGGCCCGCCTCCCGGATCCTTTCCTCGGTCAGGCCTTCCACACGGCTGATGCGGTCCGGAACGGGGTCACTCCGGGTCGGCTCCGTCGCGAGGACCTCGCCGCGCCGACCCGAGGCGTGCGGGTCCCTGCCGAGCTGGACCTGGCGGACCTCTCGGCACGGGTCGCCGCGTTCGGCCTCGTCCTCGGTGAACGGCATCACTTCAGCCACACCACCGCCCTCGCCCTCTGGGAGCTCCCACTGCCGCCCTGGGTCGTTTCCGACGCGACCGTGCACGTGAGCACGGTGGGGGACGGACCGGTCATGCGCCGCACCGGGGTGGTGGGCCATCGCGTCTCGCCGCCGTTCGCCGATGTGGAGACGTGTGCGGGCCTCCCGCCCAGCAGCCCGGTGGCGGCTTGGTGCGAGAGTGCGGGCCTGTTGGCCGAGCGTGACCTGGTGGTGATCGGGGACCACCTGGTCGCGCGGGCGCTCGCCGATCCGGAGCAACTCGAGCGCCGGAGTCGTGAGCGGCGGTCCCGGTGGGCACTGCGGCTCCGGGCCGCGGCCCATCGCGTGCGGCCCGGGTCGGAGTCCCCGATGGAGACGCTCATCCGACTCGTCATCGTCGACGCGGGATTCCCGGAGCCCCAGCTCAACATCGACGTGCACAGTCCCGTTGGTCGATTCCTCGGACGCGTCGACCTCGCCTACCCGGACCTCCGGATCGGAGTCGAGTACGACGGCGAGCACCACCGGACGGATCGTGCCACGTGGCAGCACGATGCGACCCGGTCGAACGGCTTCGTGTCCGCCGGATGGCTGATCCTGCACGTCACCGCACGTGACGTTGCCGACCCGACGGCGTTCCTCCTGCGACTGTCGGACGTGTTCCGCACCCGGGCGTCATCACCGCTGCCGTGAGATCGCAGTCGTTGCCGCTCTGATGGACCTCAGAACGGCAACGACTGCGATCTCGCCAGAGGGGTCAGGGGGTGGGGGCGACGTAGTCGCGCGGGAGGAGGGGGAGCCACACGCGGAAGGTCGCACCACCGCCCGGGGTGTCGAACACCTCGACCTCGCCGTGGTGCGCCGCGACGATGCCGGACACGATCGCGAGCCCGAGGCCCGAGCCGCCGGTGTCCCGAGCGCGTGAGGTGTCGGCGCGCCAGAACCGCTGGAAGATCTTCTCGCGGATCTGCGGCGGGATGCCCTCACCGTGGTCGATCACGTCGAGGTGCGCCATGCCCCGGGCCTCGTCCACGCCGATCCCGATCTCGATGGGGTCGTCCTGCGGCGTGAACCGCATCGCGTTGCCCATGAGGTTCGTCACGACCTGGCGGATCTTGTTCTCCTCGGCGAGGACGACCGGCGGTCGCACGGGCAGGACGACGGTCGGCAGCGGGGCCGTGGTCGGCGCGGCCGGGCCGGACTCGATGCCGACGGGACGACCACGACGTGCGCGCAGCCGGGCGAGCGTCTGCCCCGCGAAGGCGATCGGCCCGGTGACGTTCGACGGCGGCGAGGTCGGGGACTGTCCGTTCCGCGCTCCGGGTGCCGCAGGACCGACCCACTGCGGCACGACCTGCGGGACGTTCTCGCCGGTGACGGAGTCGGCGAGCAGGACCTGGATCTCGCGGTCGGGGTTCGACGCCATCGTGTCGAGCGCCGAGTCCCGCGCGATGGCGACGAGGTCGACCGGCCCGAGCTCGAGCGGCTTCGACTCGTCGATGCGGGCGAGCTGCAGGAGGTCCTGCACGAGGAGCCCCATGCGCTGGGCCTCCTTCTCGATGCGCTCCATCGCCTGGGCGACGTCCTCTTCTTTCCGGAGGGCCCCCATCCGGTACAGCTCGGCGTACCCCCGCAGGGACACGAGCGGGGTCCGCAGCTCGTGCGAGGCGTCACCGACGAAGCGGCGCATCTGCTCGATCGTGCGTTGGCGGTCCTCGAACGCCGAGTCGATGCGCTCGAGCATGACGTTGAGGGAGTGGTTGAGGCGACCGACCTCGGTGTTCGGGGTGTCCGCACCGAGGCGTTGCGAGAAGTCCCCCGCGGCGAAGCGTGCGGCCGTGGCCTCGACGTCCCGCAGGGGGTCGAACGTGGCGGTGACGAGCAGCTGGGTGAGCATGCCGCCGAGCAGGACGACCGAGATGCCGAACCCGAGGAAGATCACCGTGAACCGCGCGATGGTCGAGTCGGTGCCCTGGCTCGAGACGGCCGCGACGATCGTGTAGTGGTTGCCGGCGGCGTCGGTGGTCGGCGACGTCATCGCGAGGGCCCGCCACTCGTGCTGGCCCTTGTCGTCGACGACGCTGAAGGGGTGGTCGTCGTCGACGTGCGAGCTGCCCACGACCCCGCCGAGGTCCGGCGTGTAGTCGCTCTTCGTGTGACAGGCGATGCCGCCGTCGGGCTTGAGCACGGCGATGTAGGCCGCGCTCTGCAGGGTGACGTTGATCTGGCAGTAGCCTTCGACGCTCGTCAGCTTCTGGCCGTTCAGCGAGGTCTTCGTCGCTTGGACGTCGTTGTCGAGCTGCTTCATCAGGTAGGTGCTGAGCACCGTCATGGTGCCGAGCCCCGCGACGAGCAGCCCGAGGGTCACCAGGAGGACGGTGATCCCGGTGATCTTGGTCCGGAGCGAGATCTCGTTCCACCAACGGGCGAGGCGTGTGTGCATGCTGCGATCACAGTAATCGGCGCGACCCAGCCGCTGCTGGGATCGCGCCGATGACCTGCTGGATCAGGACGCCTTGGCGGCCTTGAGCATGTACCCGAAGCCGCGCTTGGTCTGGATGACCGGCTCGGCCGAGTACTGGTCGAGCTTGCGGCGCAGGTACGAGATGTAGGACTCGACGATGCCGGCGTCCCCGTTGAAGTCGTACTCCCACACGTGGTCGAGGATCTGGGCCTTCGACAGCACCCGGTTCGGGTTGAGCATGAGGTAGCGGAGCAGCTTGAACTCGGTGGGCGAGAGCTCGATCTGCGCCTCGCCGATGCTGACCTCGTGCGTGTCCTGGTCCATCGTCAGCTCACCGGCGCGGATGATCGCGTCTTCCTCGTCGTTCATGGTGCGCCGGAGGATCGCCTTGATGCGGGCGACGATCTCGTCGAGCGAGAAGGGCTTGGTCACGTAGTCGTCGCCGCCGACGGTGAGTCCCGTGATCTTGTCCTCGGTGTCGTCCTTGGCGGTGAGGAACAGGATCGGCGACGTGTAGCCCGACGACCGGAGGCGCTTGGTCACGCCGAACCCGTTCATGTCGGGGAGCATGACGTCGAGGATGATGAGGTCCGGCTCTTCCTCGAGCACGGCGGAGATCGCCTGCGCACCGTTGCCCACCGCGCGGACGGCGAAGCCCGCGAACCGGAGCGAGGTGGTGAGGAGGTCGCGGATGTTCGGCTCGTCGTCGACGATGAGGATCTTCGGTCCGTCGGTCATGTGACCCAGTATCTGGTCGTGGCCTCTGGGTTGCCTGGGAACGGATGGGACGCTGTCTGACAGGACGGCGGGATTTCCTGGTGCAGACGTCGAGGGGGCGACGAGTGTCCGGATCTGCTCACGCGGCCGCTAGGGAATCGGCGTCGAGGATCGTGTACGCGTACCCCTGCTCGGCCAGGAACCGCTGCCGGTTCTGCGCGAAGTCCTGGTCGACGGTGTCCCGCGTGACGAGTGTGTAGAAGGACGCCGGGAGGCCGTCCTTGTTCGGGCGGAGCAGCCGACCGAGCCGCTGGGCCTCCTCCTGCCGTGAGCCGAAGGAGCCCGACACCTGGATCGCCACCGTCGCGTCCGGCAGATCGACCGAGAAGTTCGCGACCTTGGACACCACGAGCACGTCGATCGTGCCCTCGCGGAACGCCTGGTACAGCCGTTCGCGCTCGTCGATCGGGGTCGCCCCGGTGATCTCGGCCGCGTCGAGCTGCGCCGCGAGTTCGTCGAGCTGGTCGATGTACTGCCCGATCACCAGGATCTGCTCGCCGCGGTGCTTCTCGATGAGGTCGCGCACGACCGGGGTCTTGGCCGGCGAGGTCGCGGCGAGCCGGTACCGGTCGTCGTCCGTGGAGGCCGCGTACTCGAGGCGGTCCTCGTGGGGCAGGTCGATCCGCACCTCGTAGCACTCGGCGGGGGAGATGTACCCCTGCGCCTCGATCTCCTTCCACGGCGCGTCGTACCGCTTCGGCCCGATGAGCGAGAACACGTCGCCTTCGCGGCCGTCCTCGCGCACGAGCGTCGCCGTGAGTCCGAGGCGCCGTCGCGCCTGGAGGTCCGCGGTCAGCTTGAACACCGGCGCGGGCAGCAGGTGGACCTCGTCGTAGACGATGAGGCCCCAGTCGAGGGCGTCGAGCAGGGACAGGTGCGTGTACACGCCCTTCCGCCGCGCGGTGAGGATCTGGTACGTCGCGATCGTGACCGGCCGGACCTCCTTGACGCTCCCGGAGTACTCGCCGATCTCGTCCGGGGTGAGCGACGTGCGGCGGAGGAGTTCGTCGCGCCACTGCCGCGCCGAGACCGTGTTCGTGACGAGGATGAGCGTCGTCGCCTTGGCGGTGGCCATCGCGCCCGCGCCGACCAGGGTCTTGCCCGCACCACAGGGCAGCACCACGACACCGGACCCCTGGGCGAAGAAGCTCTTGACCGCGTCCTCCTGGTACGCGCGGAGGTGCCACTCGGTCTCGTCGAGGTCGATCCGGTGCGGTTGTCCGGGCGTGTACCCGGCGAGGTCGTCGGCAGGCCAGCCGATCTTGACGAGCTCCTGTTTGACCTGGCCGCGCGCCCACTGCTCGAGCTCGACGGCGGTGTCCGACCGGCGGGCGCCGAGCAGCGGGGCGATCCGCTTCGAGCGGGTGACCTCGGCGAGGATCGACGGGTCCGATGCGGTGAGGACCAGCCTCGGCTGCTGCTCCAGCTCCTCCGTCGCGTCGTTCGCGATCGCCGGCGCGTCCGCCGGGTCCTCGCGGCGGATGACGAGACGGCCGTAGCGGCTGACGGTGTCACGGATGTCGACGACGACGCTCTGCGGCACCGGGAACTTGGCGAACCGCTCGAGCGTGTCGATCATCGCGTCGGCGTCGTGACCCGCGGCGCGGGCGTTCCACAGCCCGAGGCGGGTGATGCGGTAGGTGTGGACGTGTTCGGGGGCGCGCTCGAGCTCGGCGAACACCGCGAGTTCGTGTCGCGCGTCCTCGGCCTCGGGATGCGCCACCTCGAGCAGCACGGTCCGGTCGCTCTGGACGATGAGTGGCCCGTTCATGACCGTCGAGCCTAGCCGCGCCGCGGACGAGACGTCCGGGTCGGTCGGTCAGGCGACGTGCTCGACCGCGACCACGAGGGACAGGGGAAGGGTCCGCTCGACGTCGGCGTGCGTGTCGCGGCCCCGGATCCGGCCACCGCTCACCGACGTCGGCACGATCGTGAACGGGGCCTCGGTGCCGTCGGGCATCCGCACGACGACGCGCACGGCCACCTTGCCGCGCACGGCCAGGTCGATCTGCCGTCCCATCCACTCCTGCGCGGGCTCCTGGTCGCCTCGTCGGGTCGCGGTGCGGAGGCGCTCCACGAGCTCGCGCGCCTGCTCCTCGGGTGTGCGCGCGGTCCGGCGACGAACGGGAGGCCCGGCCGCGTCCGCCACGCGGGCGGCGGGAGCGAGGACGGCCGGGTACCGCTGGTCCTCGAGCGCGGAGACCACGGACGAGGGCGGGTAGGGGCTGACGAGCACCGTGGGGGACCGCCGGGCCCAGGCGAGTGAGCGAAGTTCGGCGTCGACGGACACCAGGTCGAGCTGCTCGGCGGGACCCCGAACCACGCTGCCCCGCTCAGCGGCGCGGTCGACGACGATGCTGCCGGCACGGGCGCTGACCTGCTCCACCAGGTAACGGACCGGCTGGGGCACGTCGGCCGCAGAGAGTCGGCCGAGCGTGTCCAGGACCGCGGCTCCGTCGTACCCCTCGAGCAGTGCGCGGCGGACGCTGTCCTCGGAGATCCGGTAGCGGCTCGCGAGTCCCGGTGCCTCGACGTCGGCCACGGTGCGGAGTGCCGCGTCGTCGGCCGGTTCGAGCGGGCCGGGGGCGATGACGGTGAGGTCGTTCTGCAGGTACACCCCCGGCACGGTCGACGGCAGGTCGGCGGCGGCGTGGTCGATCGCCGGGGCGTCGTCGGTGGTCCGCGCCGCGAACAGGACGCGCCCCGTCGCGGTGACCACGCCGTCGACCGTGATGCCGAGGGCCTCTGCGGTCCCTGCGCTCCGCACGAGCTCCGCGGGGAGCCACTCCGCGCCGCCGGGATAGGCCCAGCGTCCGAGGGCATCGAGCCCGCGCCAGTCGTCCGCGGCGAGGGCGAGGACCTCGACCACCGGATCACTCAGCGTCGCCCGCCACCGGACCACGAGCTCGACCCACCGGAGGGGCCAGGGCGCCACGAGCCAGCCGCGACCGTCGTCGGTGACGGTCCACGTCGGGCTCGTGGGATCGACGAGCGCGGTCTCGGCGAGCAGGGCCAGCAGGTCCGGGACCCGCACCGGGTCGGCCGCGGCGCGCTCGCCGAGGTGCCGCGCGAGCGGCGCCCCGATCCCGCCCTTCGCGAGCTCGTGCACCTCGTCCGCGGCGACCGCGCGGACCAGTTCGGCGAGTGACGTCAGCGTCGCGAACGCCGTCTCGGCGGCGACCCCGCGCACCCGGTCGACGTCCTGCGGGACGGGGGTCGGGCCTCCCGGCCGGGGAGCGTCGTCCGGTCGTAACTCCGGATGCTCGGCGAGTCGCGCGGCGACCGCGTCGTCCAGCTCTGCTCCGTCGGTGAGGCCGAGTGCCACGGCGGGCGCGAGTGCCGCGTGGTCCGCGTCGGCGGGGTGCTGGAGGGCGGCGAGCGTCGCGCGCGGGAGTCGTGCCAGCGCACGGTCGATGACGTCGGGCGTCCGGAGGGCGTCCGCGAGGTCGAAGAAGTCGGCCACGGCCGACGGGCCATGTGCGGCGAGGGCCGCGCCCGGCAGGCGCCGCGCGGCGACGAGCGCGACGAGGTCGTCGTCGGGCATGGCCCGCAGTCGGGCGGCGAGGGCGGCTGCCGTCGTCATCGTCGTGTCCGTCCGCCCCGGAGCGGGGTCAGCGCGCGTCGTCCCGGTTCTCGCGTGCCCGCTTGGTCCAGTTGACCGCGAGCAGCGCGATGATGAGCAGCAGCCCGATCGGGAAGCCGATGAGCGGGAAGGCCTCGACCGTCGGCCAGATGCCCGTGCCGGGGATGGACCCGACCGTGAGCCACGCCACGATGAGCACGAGGAAGCACACGAGTGCGACCGCGATGATCCCCGCGATCATGTACATCAGAATGCGTTCGATACGATTGGCCACCGGGGGCTCGGGCGTCTGCGGGCGCTCCGGGGTCCTGGTCGACTGCGCAGGGCCGGTGGCCTGCGTCCGAACGGGACGCTGTCGCGCGGTTGATCGGGTCTTGGCCACCGGCTCAGGATAGTCGACACAGGATGATCGACAAGGAACGCCGTCCGCGGACACCGCGGACGTCAGATCGAGGAGTGCAGTCATGCCGACCGGCAAGGTCAAGTTCTACGACGAGCAGAAGGGGTTCGGCTTCATCACGGGCGATGACGGCGACCAGGTCTTCCTGCACGCGTCGGCGCTCCCGTCCGGGGTCACCACCGTCAAGGCCGGAGCGCGTCTGGAGTACGGCGTCGTCGCGGGCAAGCGTGGCTCGCAGGCGCTGTCGGTCCGCGTGCTCGAGGAGGGTCCGAGCCTCGCGAAGATCAACCGGCGCTCGGCCGACGACATGGCCGTCATCGTGGAGGACCTGGTGAAGGAGCTCGACCGCATCAGCGGCGACCTGCGCCACGGCCACTACCCGAAGAACGGGTCGCGGACGGCGGCCATCCTCCGCCACGTCGCCGACCAGCTGGACGCCTGACCGTGATCGAGGACCCGACTGGGCTCGCGCGTACCGCGCTGCTCGAGGTCACGCCCGAGGACACCGTCGGAGCGGTCGTCGGCACCGTGGACGAGGGCAACGGCGTCGTGTCCGTGCTGTTCGCCAACACGATGCCCGGCTACCCCGGATGGCGCTGGACCGTCAGCTTGGCGCAGGTCGACGGCGAGGACCCCACCGTGCTCGAGGTCGAGCTGATGCCCGGCGACGGCTCGCTGCTCGCGCCCGACTGGGTGCCGTGGTCGGAGCGGCTCGCCGAGTACCGGGCGACGCAAGAGGGCGATGCGGACGCCGAGGCCGGCGACGGGGAGGACCTGGGCTCGGACGAGGACGACTCCGACGACGACCCTGACGAGGACGACGACGAGGACGAGTCGGACGAGGACGACGACGACGACGCGGACGAGGACGACGAGGACCTGCTCGACGACGACGAGGACGACTCCGACGAGGACGACGACCTGGGCGACGACGCGTTCGACGGCGTGGACGTCGAGGAGGCCATCGCCGTCGTCGAAGGTGACGAGGACGACGGGGACGACTCGGACGAGGACGACTCGGACGGGGACGACTCGGACGAGGACGACTCGGACGAGGACGACGAGCCTGACGAGGACGACGACGCGGACGACGACGACTCTGACGCGGACGACTCCGACGACGACGCAGGTCGCACCAGCGCTGGGCATGGCGAGGCGGCGGACGAGGCGGAGTGACGCCGGGCCTCCCGGCCGGATCGGACGCTGCGGCGACCTGTGGCCGGGAGGCGCACGACGGCCCCCGGGATCGGATCCCGGGGGCCGTCGTCGTCCGTCGTGCGGCCGTCAGCCGCGCAGCGCGGCCACCGTGTAGTCGATGGCCTTGATGAGCTGACGGACGTCGTCGGGGTCGATCGCGGTGAACGTCGCGATGCGGAGCTGGTTGCGGCCGAGCTTGCGGTACGGCTCCGTGTCGACGATGCCGTTCTGCCGGAGCGCGGCGCTGACGGCCTTGGCGTCGATCGCGTCGTCGAGGTCGATGGTGGCGACGACCTGCGACCGGTGTGCCGGGTCGGCGACGAACGGCGTGGCGTAGTCGACGGACTCGGCCCACTCGTAGAGCGCGTTCGACGACTCCTTGGTGCGGATGTCCGCCCAAGCCAGGCCGCCCGACCCGTTGATCCACCGGATCTGGTCGTCGAGCAGCAGGAGGGTCGTGATCGCGGGGGTGTTCAGCGTCTGGTCGAGGCGCGAGTTGTCCACGGCGTTCTTCAGGCTGAGGAACTCGGGGATGTAGCGGTCGCTCGCGGCGATGCGCTCGACGCGCTCGATCGCGGCCGGCGAGAACAGGGCGAGCCACAGACCGCCGTCGGATGCGAAGTTCTTCTGCGGTGCGAAGTAGTAGACGTCGGCGGCACCGGTGTCGAACTGCACGCCACCGGCGGCGCTCGTGGCGTCGACGACGGTCAGCGCGCCGGGATCGCCGGCCGCGCGGACGACGGGGGCCATCACGCCCGTGGAGGTCTCGTTGTGCGGGTAGGCGTAGACGTCGACGCCCTCGACGATCTCGAGCTCCGACCGGGAGCCACCGGGCGCGGTGACGACGTGCGGGGCTTCGAGCCAGGGAGCGGCGACCGCCTTGGCGAACTTCGAGCCGAACTCGCCGAACGAGAGGTTCTCGGCACGGCGCTCGACGAGGCCGAACGCGGCGGCGTCCCAGAACGCCGTCGAGCCACCGTTGCCGAGCACGACCTCGTACCCGTCGGGGATGTCGAACAGTGTCGCGAGGCCCTCGCGAACGCTGCCGACGAGGTTCTTGACGGGCGCCTGACGGTGGCTCGTGCCGAGGATCGTCGCCCCTGCCGTCACCAGGGACTCGAGCTGCGCACCGCGGATCTTGGACGGGCCGCAGCCGAAGCGTCCGTCGGTGGGGAGGAGGTCAGCGGGGATGACGATGTCTGCCATGCGTCGATCCTAGTGAGCTGGTATCCCACGCCCGGACGAGCGCGCGACCCCCTGTGGAGCACTGTCCGGGCCGCGGCATGTGAACAAGTAGGCTGGAGGAGTTGTGCACGTGACAGGGGAGGCGTTCCGGTGACCGATCTCGTCGACACCACGGAGATGTACCTGCGCACGATCCTCGACCTCGAGGAGGAGGCGATCGTCCCCCTGCGCGCACGGATCTCGGAGCGACTCGGACACTCGGGTCCCACGGTCTCGCAGACCATCGCCCGCATGGAGCGCGACGGCCTGGTCGTCGTCTCCGGGGACCGCCACCTCGAGCTCACGTCGGAGGGTCGCCAGCGGGCCACCCACGTCATGCGCAAGCACCGGCTGGCCGAGCGCCTGTTGTCCGACGTCATCGGTCTCGACTGGGCCTTCGTCCACGACGAGGCCTGCCGCTGGGAGCACGTCATGAGCGAGCAGGTCGAGCGTCGGATCATCGAGATGCTCGGCCACCCGACCGAGTCCCCCTACGGCAACCCGATCCCCGGCCTCGACGAGCTCGGCGACGCCCCGGCCGGACGGTTCCTCGACGGCGTCCGGAGCATCGTCGCCGCGACCGACGGCTCGTCGACGGTGAGCACGGGGACCATCCGCCGCCTGGGCGAACCCGTGCAGTTCGAGCCCGAACTCCTCGCGCAACTCCGTGCCGCCGGGGTCATGCCGGGACGGACCGCGAGCGTGCAGCGCGCCGGAGCGTACGTCGCCGTGCGGGTCGAGGGCGAGGACCAGGGCCTCGAGCTGCCGGTCGAGGTCGCACAGCACGTGTACATCGGCAGCTGACGGCCGGGGATGCCGTCCCCCTCGGCGTACCCCGAGCGGTGGGCTGCGGGGTACCCGGATCGGGGCGCCTACACGACTTCCGGCGGTCCCGCCCGCGCGGCGTCGGAACATGTCAAAACGGCCTCTGACCAGGCTTTCTTGATCGAATCGTTACCAACTTGCTCGCAGGCCTCGACACCGTCGGAGGCGTTGCGTACACTCGACGAGTCCCGCAGAGCCTGGAAGCGAGCTGGCGGGAACCGTGGCAGGACGTCTCGAACCCGTCTCCTGCCTGATCGGAAACGATGACGAACGGATGGGGTTGCACCCGACGGCCTCGGTCGCGTGTGCAGTCGAGGCGCCGGAGACAACACTCTTGACGCAGACCGGTTCCACTACGGACGCCCAGCGAGCCGACACCACCACGGGTGCCGCCGCCCGTTCGACCGACATCCAGTTCGCGAGTCGCCGCGAGCGCCGCGCCGCCGAGGCCGCCGCCGCCCGCACCGGGTCGACCGCGCCCGTCGCACGGGTCACGGTCGCCGCCACGACTGCCGCCGAGCCTGCCACGGCGTCCGAGCAGGCCATCGCCGAGGCCGCACCCGCCGCCGAGGCCACCCTCGTGGCGGCGACCGAGCCGGCCCCGAAGCCCGCCGTCGCGGCCGGCGCCGCCGTGGTCCGCTCCGTCGACCCGGAGCTCGAGACCCCCATCGCGCCGGTCACATCGTCGTTCGCCAAGTCCCCGGTCGCCACCGCCGCCCGCCGTGCCGCCGCCAGCCGCGCGGCGGTCGCGAGCAGCGCCTCCCGGCCAGCCGCGCGCGGGAAGCGCAAGGTCCTGCCGGTCGCCGTCATGACGATCACGGCGGGGCTCTTCGGCACGATGGCGCTCCCCGCCATCGCCGCGACCGCCCCGCAGCCGACCGCCGGCTCGCAGCAGGCCGTCGCCCAGGGCAACCTCCGCTCGGCGGACAGCCAGTCGCTCACCGTCGCGAACACCGCGGCGCTCGCCGACACCGTCCGCGACGGTTACACCGCGACGGCCCCGAAGGTCGTTGCCCCGAAGGTCACCGCGTCCACCGCGACGACGACGACCACGACGAGCGACACCGCCCTCGCCACGGCCCGCGCGCAGACCGCCGCCTCGTACGCCTCGTACACCGGTCCGAGCGCCGCGGACTACGTCGCGAGCCCGAAGTACCCGAGCTTCAGCCTGTCGCAGGTCGTCTCGGTCGCAGAGCAGTACATCGGCACGCCGTACGTCTACGGCGGTGCGACCCCGGCCGGTTTCGACTGCTCCGGCTACGTCATGTACGTCTACGCCCAGTTCGGCATCTCGCTGGCGCACTCCGTGCCGCTGCAGGACGCCGCCGGCACGACGATCCCGACCTCCGAGGCCCAGCCCGGTGACGTCGTGATCTTCAACACCGAGGCGCACGAGGGCTTCTACATGGGCAACGGCATGATCATGGACGCCCCGAAGCCCGGCGGCTCGGTCAGCATCCGCCCGATCTGGACGACCGACTACCACATCGTCCGCTTCGGCATCAAGTGAACGGACGGGCCCAGGCCCGCTGAACGCACCGGAAACCGGTCCACACGCTCTCGTGTCGGGCCGGTTTCTGGGTTAACCTGGCGACACGGTCCACTCGACCTCGAACGGGAGATCACATGCCAGCCTGCCGCACGACCCGCACCATGGGTCGGCGCGCGCACGTCGACATATGGTCGACCACGACCTGCCGCGTGCCCCAGCACGCGCCCGCGAACTGAGCACCGCCCACCAGGGCGGTGCTCTTCTGCTTCCGGGGTCGGGTCACCCGCTCGAGGACCGAGGGAACCGTGAGCAGCGTCGTCCGCCTGGAAGCCGTCCAGGCACGTCGGAAGGGACCCCATGCGCACTCTCGTCCTCAACGCCGGTTACGAACCCCTCGCGGTGATCTCGTTCCGACGGGCCCTCGTCCTGGTCATGAACCAGAAGGCCACCGTCATCACCGCCGACGCCGACCACCCGGTCTTCGGCTCCACCACGAGCTACGACCGGCCGTCGGTCATCGTCCTCACCCGGTACGTGCGCATCCCGCAGAGCCGGCTCGTCCCCGTGTCCCGCCGCGGGGTGCTGCGCCGCGACGGCAACCGTTGCGCCTACTGCAACCGGCACGCCACGACGATCGACCACGTGCACCCGAAGTCCCGCGGCGGTGCGGACTCGTGGGAGAACCTCGTCGCCTGCTGCCTGGCGTGCAACAACGTCAAGGGTGACCGCACGCCGCACGAGATGGGCTGGACGCTGCGCTTCCGCCCACGTGCTCCGCACGGCACGGCGTGGATCGTGCGCGGCATCGAGCGGCCGCAGCCGGACTGGGACGAGTACCTCGCCGCCGCCTGACCGGACGCGCGTCGGACGGGAGGGACGGGGCCAGCGGGTGCCGGGCCTCCCGTCCGGCGTGTCTGCGGAATGCTGAACCAGCGCTCGGAGTTGCCCCCGAGGTGTCTGCACCCTCTGCACCTCCTGCTCGCTCCGGCGTGGGCCTGCGCTCCGAGCGCGGCCCGATCCTCCTGGCCCTGATGCTCGCGACCGCACTGGTCGCCCTCGACTCCACGATCATCGCGACGGCGTCGTCGTCCATCGCCAAGGACCTCGGGCACTTCCAGCAGCTGCCCTGGCTGTTCTCGGTGTACCTGCTCGCGCAGGCGGTCTCGGTACCGATCTACGGCCGCCTCGCCGACGTGCTCGGCCGCAAGCGTCTGCTGCTCGTCGGGATCGGCCTGTTCCTGCTCGGCTCGGTGCTGTGTGGCGCCGCGTGGTCGATGCCCGTCCTCATCCTGGCGCGGGTCGTGCAGGGCCTCGGCGCGGGCGCCGTCCTGCCGATCTCGATGACGATCACGAGCGACATCTACACGCTCGAGGAGCGCGCGAAGACGCAGGGCTACCTCGCTTCGGTCTGGGGCATCGCCTCGGTCGTCGGGCCGACCCTCGGTGGCCTGTTCAGCCAGATCGGCGCGTGGCGGTGGATCTTCTGGATCAACATCCCGCTCGCCATCGTCGCCGGCGTCATGCTCATCCGCGCCTACCACGAGCAGCGTGACGCGTCGCAGGACCGGCAGCGCATCGACTACCTCGGCGCGGCCCTGCTCGGCGGCGGGACGACCGCGCTCCTGCTCGGTCTGCTCGAGGGCGGGACGTCGTGGGCCTGGGACGCCCCCGCGTCGTTCGCGATCTTCATCGCCGCCGCGGTCCTCCTGGTCGCGTTCGTCGTCGTCGAGCTCCGCGTCGCGCAGCCGATCTTCTCGCTCGGCCTGCTGAAGCGGCGCGTGGTCGCCGCGTCCACGATCGCGTCACTCATCATCGGCGTCATCGTGATGGGCCTGTCCACGTACGTGCCGATCTACGCGCAGGACGTCCTCGGGGCCTCGGCCCTGATCGCCGGGTTCGCGCTCGCGGCGCTCACTCTCGGATGGCCGATCTCGGCGTCGCAGGCCGGGCGCTTCTACCTGCGGTTCGGGTTCCGCGTCACCTCGGTCATCGGGTCGACGCTCGTGCTCATCGGTGCGGTGCTCACCATCACGCTCGCCGTGCACTCGTCGATCTGGCTCGTCGCCCTGTTCTGCTTCGTCATCGGCGCGGGCATGGGCCTGACCGCCGTGCCGACCCTGATCGCCGCCCAGTCATCTGCCACCTGGAGCGAGCGCGGTGCCGTGACCGGCACGAACATGTTCGCCCGCTCGATGGGTTCGGCCATCGGCGTCGCGGTGTTCGGCGCGGTCGTCAACGCGCACGTGCAGCTCAACGCCGCCGGCGTCCCCGAGGGCGCCGGGCTCATGACCGCGATGCACCTGGTGTTCGTCGCGATCGCCGCGATCGCCGTCGTGCTCCTGGTCGCCGTGCTGTTCCTGCCGGGGCACCGGCGGGCGGCGCAGGGCGGGGTGGCGTCTGCCGCCGGGGCCGCTGAGGACGCGGAGCCGGCGCTCGGCGCTGCGCCCGCGACCGGGCGGGCCGAGGCCGGGGCCGAGCAGCCGGTGGCGTCCGCGTAGGAGCCGCCCCACCCTCCACATCGATCGGACGGGAGGCGCGGCACCGGCTGGTGTCGCGCCTCCCGTCCGTGCGTGGTGGGGCCGGTAGAGTGGCTGGCGCCTGCCTCTGTAGCTCAATGGAAGAGCAGTTCCGTCCTAAGGAAAGGGTTGGGGGTTCGAGTCCCTCCAGGGGCACCACCGTCGTCGTCGCCGTGCCGGGATCGAAGGTCCAGCCAGCTCGGTAGCCGCGCCCTTGAGAGGTCCCTCCTCCTGCCCCCGGCGACCCCCCCGCACACCTCGTCCGCCGGTTTCTCCGACTGATCCGCGCGCTGCCCATGGGTCGCAGGCGCGCTTCCAGGCGGCGAGAGGAGGCTCGAGGAGCGGCCACCACAGATCCGCTCGGGATCCTCTCGAGCGCGAGCGTGCGGGAGCCGTCGACGGAAGCGGCGACATCATGACCGACACCCATCTCCAATCCCTGGCTCTCGCCGGCGTCGTGGCCTCTGGCCTCCCCAACCCGCTCCCCGCCTCGTCGGCGCGGTACACCGTCCCGGCGGTGTTCAACCGTCGTCCCGAACCCATGGAGGCCCAGGCGATCGTCACGAGCAGTGTCCGGAACGCCATGGCGACCGCGGGGTACCCCGAGGTCACGCTCGAGATCGCCGATCGTCGCCTCCTGATCGGTCACACCTCGTTGGAAGAGCTCGAGCAGGGTCTCGCGGAGGAGATCGCAACGGTGGTCGATGAGATCAGCCGGAACGTGGCCGTGGAGAAGCAGCGACGGATCGATGTGGCACAGGGCGAGGCCGAGGACCGTGATGCGCGGGCGAAGGAAGTGACCCGCGCCGCGGAACGGATCTCCTTCACGCCCCGGGGTCGAGCGTGAACGACGTGTACGCGGTCGTGGGCGGCCGCGAGTACCGCCTCGACGTCGTGGCCGATGGCCGGCAGCTCGACTCGTTGGTCAACGACCCCGGTGTGAAGCACGTCGACCTCGACGGGGGCGGCACGCTCGTCTACCAGGGTGGGCCCGGTTGCCCGGTCGTCATCGTGCAGCGGCCCCAATCGCGCTCCACGGCCGACGTCCACCGGTAGGCGATCGACCGGGACCCCGCGATCCGCGCGTGGATCTTCTCGAGCCGAGCAGCACCGCGGCAGCCTCATCTCGAACCGCTCGCCCCCCGAGGATCGCGAGGACGAACCATGAGCGATCTGCCAGCCGGGACCGACGCGTTCCACGATCTGGCGTGGGTGGAAGCCGATGATGGTCTCGACGCGTTCCTCGGAGGACACCTCGTCGGCATGGTGACCCACGAGCAGGGCTTCGCGGCGCGTTCCCTCGACGGGACCGTCGAGGGAAGTCACCACAGTGTGGAAGCAGCACGAGCCGAGCTGGAAGGCTGGCTCCGATGGGTTCGCGCCCTGTCTGCGCAGCGCCGCAGGAACCATTGACGGCAGCTGCCACGACCTCCGCCCGCGCAGGCACCGCGCGAGCGTCGCCGATAACCTGCCGTCCGTGGTTCCCGCGCTGCCCGTCCTCATCCCTGCCGCGATCGTCGTCTGGGTGCTCCTGTTGTGGCGGCTGCGGCAGCGCGACCGTCTGACCCTCTCGCGCACGATCACCGCTGGCGCCGCCTGCCTGTTCGGGATCGTGCTGCTCCGGTCGGTGCTGTTCCCCGCCCCGATCGTCCTCGGTGCGGAACGAGCCACGCTCCCGCCATGGCCGGTGTTCGTGCAACTCATCCCGGTGGCGACCGTGCCGCGCGACCCGTCGGGCATGGTCCTCAACATCGTCCTGTTCGTTCCGATCGGGGTGCTCCTGCCGTTCCTCGTCCGGGGATCCGTCATCCGACTCGGGACCATCGCGTTCCTGCTGAGCGTCACGATCGAAGTGGTCCAGCTCGTCGGCGACATGACCATGAGCACGGGGCGTGTCGCCGACATCGACGACGTGATCGGCAACACCGTCGGGGCGCTCGTGGGGATCGCGGTCGTCCGCCTCCTGTCGCGCGTACCACAGCTCTCGCGCGTCGCGACGCCGTTCGTGTGGTGTCCGAGTCCGGACCCGAGGTCACCGAGGCCCGGGAAGCGCGGAACCTCAGCCCGCTCCCGGTGGGGATCAGGTCTGCACTGACGGATCGCGGTCGGGCGATCCGACCGGCGTGGCCTGATGAGCGACCCGAGCGATCAACGGGTCCGCTCTCCAGGGGGCCGCGGCAGGGTGGCTCCTCCTCGGAGTTCGTGCCGAGGGAGCTCGGTGGGGGCTGGTGTGGAAGCCGTCCCCGGAGGAGACGGGACGGCCGAGCCCGCGCCACTGCGGTGATCGACCGGAGTGCCGACGCTGACGCCCACCGAGGTCTCTCGCCCGACCATTTCTGGATCCCCCCTTGTCCGCGCCGCGCAACTCGTGTTAACTCGCAGTCAGGAAGCGACGCAACACGAGTTGAACAAGGGAGTTCGCGATGACTCGTCTCATCCTCGACACCGACCTCGCCATGGGTGCCCCGGGCAGCGACATCGATGACGGGTTCGCGCTCGCCCTCGCGGTCGCGGAACCCGAGATCGACCTCGAACTGGTCACCACCGTCAACGGGAACACCGACGTCGAGAGCGCCACGCTCCTGACGCTCGAACTCCGCCGTCGGCTGGGCATCGACGTCCCGGTCGTCAAGGGCGCCCCGACGCCGCTCGTCCACCCGGAGCGCCGGCGTGAGCCGTCTCCCGAGGTCGTCAGCACGTACGGGGTCGGCCTGGAGCCCGACCCGGGCCACGCGGCGCACCGGATCATCGAACACGTGATGGCGAACCCGGGCGAGATCACGATCTGCGCGATCGGGCCGCTGACGAACATCGCGCTCGCCCTCACGATGGAGCCACGACTGGCGTCGTCGGTCAAGGAGATCGTGATGATGGGCGGCGTGTTCCTCGGGACCATGGCCCACCGGAGCATGCCGGGCGAGTTCAACGTGTGGGTGGACCCCGAAGCCGCCGCGACCGTGCTGCGGTCCGGTGCGCCCCAGCGGTGGGTCGGTCTCGACGTCACGTTGCAGGTCCGACTCACCCGCGACGACGCTCGTCGTCTCACCGACTCGGGCCGCGACTTCGCCGCCCTCGCGGGCGAATCGACGAACGCGTGGATCGACCACATCGCCGAGCGCGACCCGGGCGACCCGCGCAACCGCGATTCGTGCGCGATGCACGACCCGCTCGCCGTCGCGGCGCTGACGCACCCCGAGTTCCTCACCTGGGTCGACGCCGCGGTCGACGTCGTCACCGGCGACGGACTCGCGCGCGGCGTGCTCGTCACCGACCTCGGGCACGGGCCGGACGCACCCGCGCCGAACTGCAGGATCGCGACCGAGGTCGACGTCGCCGCGTTCACCGACCACTTCCTGGGGCGCATCGCCGACCTCTGAGCCGTCGGAGCGCCCGACCGGCACCCGCTCCGCCCGCCGCCCGCCACAACCGTCGCCCGCCCCGGGCGCCGGGCCGTTCACCGTACCCACGATCCGCACACCCAATGGAGGGACCAATGCGATCACACGTCCACCACGGCCGTCGTCGGCTGCTCGTCACCGCCGCCGGCGTCATCGCCGGCGCACTCGCCCTGACCGGATGCTCGAGCGGCGGGGGTGCCGCATCCTCCTCGGGGAGCTGGTCCATCCCGTCGAAGGACCCGAAGACCACCGTCAAGGTGCTCAGCATCCTCAGCCTCAAGTCCCCGGACAACATGCAGCCGGTCGTCGACGCGTTCGAGAAGGCACACCCGAACATCACGATCAAGTGGCAGACCGTGCCGTTCGACTCCCTCAACTCGACCGTCGACTCGCACGTGTCGAACAAGGGCGGCGACCCGGACCTCTACTGGGCGGACCAGCCGCGCATCGCCGCGCTGGCGAGCCGCGGTGAGGCCGAGGACCTGACGTCCCAGTTCGGCAAGTACTCGTCGTCGTTCGACAAGGTGTCGTACGAGACGGGCGTCCAGAAGGGCAAGCTGTACGCCCTCCCGATCGCGAACTCCACGCAACTCCTGTACTACAACAAGGACCTGCTGGCGAAGGCCGGGCTCCCCACACCCTCCGCGTCCACGAGCAGCCGGATGACCTGGCAGGACCTGGCGTCCGACGCGCTGAAGGCCAAGCAGGCCGGCGCGCAGTACGGCATGACGTTCGGCCAGTTCGACCGCTACTACCAGCTCGAGCCGCTCTCGGTCCAGCTCGGAGGCTCGGTCGGGGCGGACGGCAAGGACAACCTGACGCCGGACTTCACCAACAGCGCGTGGGTGAAGGCGATGACGTGGTACCGCTCGATCTTCGCCTCGGGCGCGGCTCCGAAGGGCATGACCGCTGACCAGACCGACCCCGCGTTCCTCGCCGGCCAGGTGGCGTACTCGGTCGAGGGGCCCTGGCTCCTGCCGGAGCTCCAGGCGTCGAAGGTGCACTGGGGCGTGGCACCGATGCCCGCATTCGCGGACAGCAAGCAGGTCGCGACGCCGACCGGTTCGTGGTCCGTCGCGATGAACCCCTTCAGCAAGCAGAAGGACGCCACCGCGGTGTTCATGAAGTGGCTCGCGGTCGACAACGGCTCGGGCTACATCCGCTACCGGAGCAACCCGGAGCTCGCCGCGAACGTCAAGGGCAAGCAGCTCTACTTCGACAAGCCCGTGTTCCAGTCGGCTGCAGGGGCCGACGCGGCGAAGATCATCAACCACGAGACGTCGCAGACCGCGGTGTCGCGCGTCAAGACGATCGGCTACATCGAGTTCGAGTCCATCATCAACCAGGCCTACTCGGACATCCGGAACGGGGCCGACCCGAAGCAGGCGCTCGACGCCGCGAAGGCGAAGCTGACGACCGCCTGGGCGAAGTACAAGTAGGCCGCCCGTGATCTCGACCACCGACACCACGACCGGGGCGGCCCGCACGCGCCGCCCCGGTCCCCGGACCGCACCCCGGGAGGTCCGCAACCGCTTCGGCACGCCCGTCCCGGTCCGGCGCCGCACCGGCCGCGCGGGCGCACGACGCGAGCTCGTCTGGGGCATCGTGTTCCTCGCCCCCGCGGTCATCGCCCTCGCCGTCCTGCGGGTCGCCCCGACGATCGACGCCGTCGGGTCCAGCCTGCTCAAGGCGTTCCCGGGCGGCCTCATCCCCCCGACCTTCACCGGACTCGGCAACTACGAGTCGCTGTTCGGCGATCCGGCCTTCCTGGCGACGGTCGGCCGCACGCTCCTGTTCAACGTCGTCATCAACCCGCTGCAGATCGTGGTCGCGCTCCTCGTCGCCGTGCTCCTCACGCAGCGGATCCCGCTCGTCGGGCTCTGGCGGACGCTCCTCGTCGTGCCGGTGACGATCCCGATCGTCGGATCGTGCATCGCGTGGGGCGCGGCGTTCAACCCGCAGGGGCCGATCAACGCTGCGATCACCGCGATCGGCGGCGGCACGCAGCCGTTCCTCACCTCGCCGCGGCAGGCGCTGGCCTGCATCATCATCGTCGCGTCCTGGATCGGCATCGGCTACTGGATGATGTTCCTGGTGTCCGGCATCCAGGCGATCCCGGGCGAGCTCTACGAAGCGGCCAAGCTCGACCGCGCCGGTCCCGTCCGGACGTTCCTGCGGATCACCCTGCCGATGCTCCGTCGACAGCTGCTGTTCGTGCTCGTCGCCGACACGGTCGCGAACTTCGTGCTGTTCGTGCCCGTGCAGCTGCTGACGAACGGTGGACCGCAGGACAGCACCACGCTGCTCATGTTCGACGCGTACCGGACCACCTACGGGTACGGCAGCCAGAACCTCGGCTCGGCCGAGGTGATCGTGCTGACCGTGATCATGCTGGTGTTCGTCGTCCTGCAGTTCCGGCTGCTCCGCGAGGACGGAGAGGACGCATGACGGCCGACAGCGGCATGGTGGGCCTCCCGGCCGCGGTCGCGTCGACCGTGAGCGACGACGTCGCGTCACCCGGAGCACCCCGTCGGCGGCGGTGGTCGACGACCCGCTTCGTGCTGACGGTCGTCGCGATCGTCGTCAGCGCCGTATTCATGCTCCCGGCGCTGTGGATCCTCATCGGGTCCTTCCGGCCGAACATGGACGTGCTCACGACCATGTCGCCGTTGACCTGGCGCCTGTTCGTCCCCTCGCGGGTGACGGTGCAGAACTACGTCGGGCTGCTCGTCCACGACGGCTTCGGCACGGCGCTCCTCAACTCGGCGATCGTGTGCATCGCGTCCGTCGTCGTCGGGATCCTCGTGTCCGCGGCCGCCGCGTACCCGCTCGCCGTGTACCGGTTCCGCGGACGGAACGTCGTCTTCGCCGTCATCGTGATCAGCTTCATGGTCCCCTTCGAGGCGATCGCCATCCCGCTGGCGCAGCAGTTCACGGACTGGGGGCTCGGCAACAGCCTCATCGGTCTGATCCTGCCCGGGATCGGGAACGGCCTGGCCATCTTCAACCTCCGGCAGGCGTTCCTCGGCATCCCGGTTTCCTATCGAGAAGCCGCCATGCTCGACGGCGCGAGCGAGCCGAAGATCCTCTTCTCGTTGTACCTCCGCATGTCCGGTCCGGCGCTGACGAACTCCGCCCTGCTCATCTTCCTCGCGCAGTGGACCTCGTACCTGTGGCCGCTGCTGGTCGTGACCGACGACTCGAAGCAGCTCGCGCCGGTGGCGCTCGCGTCGACGTTCGGGGAGCACAGCGCGAACTACGGCGAGAACTTCGCGGGTGCCGTCCTGCTGTCGCTCGTGCCGGCGATCAGTCTCTTCATCCTGCAGCGGTTCTTCGGCCGGCTGTCGATCGGAAGTGGTGAGAAGTGAGCACGGAAGCGCCGGGATCCGCGCACATCATCGTCGTCGGCTCGGCCAACCAGGACTACATCGTGCGGGTGACCGCTCCGCCTGCGCCGGGGGAGACGGTCCTCGCCCAGGACCTCCTGCGACAGCCCGGTGGCAAGGGAGCGAACCAGGCCGTCGCCGCAGCACGGCTCAACGGCGACGTGAGCTTCGTCGCCAGCGTCGGTGACGACCCGGACGGCACCGACCTCCTCCGCGGCCTGCGGAGCGAGGGCGTCGACACCTCGGAGGTCGAGATCATCGACCGCGGTCGGACGGGACTCGCGCTCGTGTCGGTGTACGACTCCGGCGAGAACGCGATCACGGTGGTGCCCGGCACGAACTTCGCGCTCACCGCGAGCCGCGTCGACCGGACGGTGCGACGCCTCGCGGCGGAGGCCGAGCGGGCGATCGTCGTCGTGCAGGCGGAGCTCCGACCGCAGATCATCGCGACGGCGCTCCGGGCGGGGGTGGAGGCGGGAGCGCGGTGCGTGCTCAACCTCGCTCCGTACCAGCGCCTCCCGGACGACCTGCTCGCGGTCTGCGACCCACTGGTGCTCAACGAGTCCGAGGCGACCGCGCTCGTCGGGCGGCCCATCGCGGATCCGGAGCAGGCCGCTGCGGCGGTCCGCACCCTGCTCGGTACCGCCCGTTCGGTGGTCATCACCCTCGGCGCGCAGGGCGCCTGCTGGGCCGACTCGGGAGGCGAGGGGCACCTCCCCGCCACGCCACCGGACCGGGTCGTCGACACGACCGGCGCCGGCGACGCGTTCGTCGGTGCACTCGCGGCGACGCTCGCGCGCGGCGGCGGGCTCGGCGAGGCGACCGCGATCGGTGTGGCCGCCGGGACGTTCGCGGTCCGCACGCCGGGGGCGCAGTCCTCGTACCCGACGCTCGCCGACCTCACGACGGAGAGGGCCGTCACCGGACCGATCAGCTGACGCGGGAAGATCGACCCATGCCAGTGACACGGTCGGACGTCGCTCGGGCTGCGGGGGTCTCGCCCGCCGTCGTGAGCTACGTCATCAACAACGGGCCGCGCCCCGTCTCCGCCACCACCCGCGAGCGGGTCGAGGCGGCGATCGCCGACCTCGGGTACCGACCGAACGCCATCGCGTCGTCGCTCCGCAACGGCAGCACCCGGTCGATCGGGTACCTCACGCCGAACCCCCGCGATCCGTTCATGGCGGAACTCGGGGAGTCGGTGGAGCGGCAGTTCAGCGCTCGGGGCTACCTCGTGCTCACCGGCAACACGTACTTCGACCGGGCACGTGAGGAGCGGTACCTGCAGTCGTTCATCGACCGCAACGTCGACGGCCTCGTGTTCGCCCCCGGGGTCTCGCTCGCCAGCACCCCGACGTGGCAGGCCGATCGTCCCGTGGTGAGTCTCGACGGAGCGGGGACCCATCCGGGCTGGTCGACCGTGAGCGCTCAGGACGCGTTGGACGCCGCGACCGCCGTCGGGCACCTGGTCCTGCAGCACGGGCACATGCTGGTCGCCTGCATCGCCGGGACGCCGCGGCTCACCAGCGAGGCGGAGCGCATCGCCGGGTGGCGCACCGCGACCGGGAGCGAGGGACTGCCCTCCGGACCGGAACTGCTCGCCTACGGGGAGATCTCGGAGGAGGGTGGGTACTCGGCCGCCATGCAGCTCCTGAGCAGTCACGGTCGTCCCTGGGTCGTCCACGGCCGCGGCCCCACCGCCGTCTTCGCCACGAACGACGCCCAGGCGGTCGGCGTCATCTCCGCCTGTGCGGAGCTCGGGCTCCGCGTCCCCGAGGACGTCGCCGTCGTCGCAGTGGGAGGCACGCGGATCGCCCCGTACACTGTGCCGCCGCTGTCGACGGTGCGGCAGGACGTCGAGCTGATCGCGGAACTCGCCGCCCGGCAGCTCATCGCAGGCATCGCGGACCCGACGGCTCCGGCAGCGCGCAGTCGGCTCCGTGGGAACCTCGTCGTCGGCCGGAGCTGCGGGTGCGAGCTCCTCGCCCCGTCGGCCGTGGACCACGGGACGACGACCGGGAGACCGGCGAGCAGGTGACGCGGTTCGACTCGGGGCGCGACGACGCTCCGAGTGGGGCAGGCGGACGGTCCGCACGGAGGTGCCCCGACGAGCCGGGACGCACAAGCGCCCGGCCGGTGTTCGTCATCCCGGACGTCAGGCGATGTGCGGATCCTATGCCGGTTCCTCGGTGGCGGCGAGGAGCTCACCCGGTGTCGGAGGGTTCGCCCCCGGCCGGCTCACGGCCACCGCCGCCGACGCGGCAGCGACCGCGCCCACTCGGGCCAGCGTGGTCGCATCCACTGTTGCGTCCCGTACCCGGCGGAGACCGTCGCCCCGCAGCAGCGCGAAGAGCAGGCCCGACATGTACGCGTCTCCCGCTCCGATGGTGTCGGCCACATCCACGGTTGGTGCCGACACCTCCACCCGGCCGGCGGCACCGGCGATGACCGACCCGGCCGCGCCCCTCGTGATCGCAGCGAGCCGGACTCCGGCGTCGAGGAGGCGATCGAGGACGCCGTCCGGGTCGACGCCGGGATGGATCCACTCGGCGTCTTCGTCACTGAGCTTGACGACGTGCGCGCGACCGACGAGGAGGTGGAACTGCTCGAGCGCTGCCTCCCGATCGAGCAGGGCCGGCCGTATGTTCGGGTCGAAGCTGCGGATCGTCGACGGGGGAAGCTGGCGGAACAGATCGGCCGCTGCCCGGTTTCCGGGCTGCAGGAACGCGCCGATGGACCCCGTGTGCGCGACCGCGGGCACGGTGGCAGTGACCGGCGCACCCCGATCCCACTCGATGTCGAAGTCGTATCGCGCGGAACCGTCCGCGTTGAGCTCGGCACGGGCCACCGATGTCCGACCGTCTGCACGGTCGACGGTGACGTGGTCCTTCGCGAGGTGCGCAGCGATCAGGCGGCCGTACTCGTCATCACCGAACTGCGTGGCGAGCGTGACGGGAACACCGAGTCGGGCGAGCCCCACGGCCACGTTCATCGGGCTTCCGCCTGGGGTCAGCCGGCTCCCGGCCGCGTCGACGACCGCGTCGATGAGGGCCTCACCGAGGACCAGGGCAGGTGGGGAGGAGGGGTTCATCACAATCCTTCGCTGCGCGGTGGGATCACCGTCGCATCGTCATCTCGGGGGAGTGGCTATCGATTCACGGCGGACGATCGGGCAGGGCAGGAACACCGGCTCGGTGTCCGCCGTGTGGTCGTCCGCTGGGCTCCCGCCCTGCAGCTGGACGAGTCGCTCGAGGGCCCACTCGCCCATCTCGTAGTGCGGGAGGGCCACCGTCGTCAGTGCCGGGAAGAGCCCTTCCGCGATGATCTCCTGGTTGTCGAACCCGACGATCGAGACGTCCTGGGGGATGCGCAGGCCCATCTCGGCGGCGGCACGGTAGGCGCCCATCGCCATCCGGTCGTTGTAGCAGAACAGGGCGGTCGGGCGGTCCGCGAGTCCGAGGAGCGCGCGCGCGGCCTCGTACCCTCCGGGGCTCTCGGACGGTGCCGCGTGGACGAGCGCCTCATCGATCGCGATGCCCGCCTGCTGCAGGCTCTCCCGGTATCCCGCGAGGCGTTCCCGCGTGGCCGGGACGTCGTCGACGTTGTTCATGAAACCGATCCGGCGATGGCCGTGCGTCAGGAGCTCCTGCATGGCGGCCCGTGCACCGCCGCGCTCATTGGGGGCGACGGCGGGATGTGTGCCCGTCCGATCCGTGGAGTCGATGACGACGGTGGGGATCCCGTCGAGTTCGGTCGGCGGCGTGATCTCGCGGTGGAACATCGTGGCGTAGAGGACACCGTCGACCTGCTGCCGGATGAGCGCGGTCGCGTTCGCAGCGACGTCGTCGCGCTCGGTGTTGATGATCACGAGTGTCAGACCATGCCGGCGCGCGGCGTTCTGTGCACCGAGGATGATGCGTCCGGCGTGCGGCGTGGTCGCGATCTCCTCGCTGAGGAGCCCGATCATCTCGGACCGCTGCATGCGCAAGCCCCGCGCCATGCGATTCGGGCCGTAGCCGAGCCGCTTCGCGGCGTCCTTGACCCGTTCGCGGGTCTCCTCGCTCGCGCGCAGGAAGTCGACGTCGTTGAGGATGTGCGAGACGGTGGTCACCGACACGCCGGCCTCAGCGGCGACGTCCTTGATGCCGACACGTCTGCGGTCCACTGTCGCTCCTTCCCTTCGACCACGATCGGGTTGCTCGGCCGCATGTCGGCGCTCATCGTTCGAGCCGTGCCAAAACGACTTGGCTTGGACCATACACGCGCGCGCGTCGGAAGACCTCGACGTGCAGGGGTCGTCCGATCCATCCGTCTTCCGCGACGGGGCCCGTGGAGGATGCTCGTCGACGCGAACCTCTACGGCGCCGCGTGATCGGCGACGGTGAGCCGTGGTCGACCAGGACGGTCGTCACGTCGAGTCGTCCCGCAGCATCTGTCCGAGGATTTCGATGGTGGGTTTTGCGTCAACTCTGTTGACTGCTTACCTTCACATCAACCGATTGACGAGGAGGTTGGTCATGCTGACGATGAAGGACGTCGCCACACGCGCCGGTGTGTCCACGTCGACCGTCTCCCTGGTCCTGAGCGGGCGACACAAGGGGCGCGTCCGCGACGCCGTCGTCGAGCACGTCCGCGATGTCGCGGACACGTTGGGCTACGTCCCGGACCTCATGGCTCGTGGCCTCCGGACTCGTCAGACGCACACGATCGGACTCATCTCCGACCGCGTCGCGAGCATCCCCTTCGCGGGGCAGATGATCGGTGGCGCGCAGCACGTCGCGATCGACGAGCGGTACCTCATCCTGCTCGTCGACACGGACGGCGATCAGCGGGTGGTGCGCGACGCGCTCACCATGCTGCTGCAACGCAACGTCGACGCCCTCATCTACGCCTGCGAGTACCACCAGGTCATCGTGCCGCCCGCGGTCCCCGACCGGGTCCCGTTGGTGATCCTGGACGGGCGACCGGAGGACCCCGCATCGCCGGTCGACTGGATCGTCCCCGACGAGCGTGGGGGAGCGTTCGCCGCGGTGGCCGAACTCACGGCGGTCGACCACCGCCGGATCGGTTTCTGCACGGTGTCACGAGACCTCCCGGCTCGTACCCTGCGGCTCCAGGGCTATCAGGATGCGCTCGAGGCCGCAGGGATCGCCTTCGACCCAGCCCTCGTCGTCGAGGCCGTCGAGGCGGGCACCGTGCACACACTCGGGCCCGCACGGGCGCTCCTCGACCGTGACGACCCACCGACCGCGGTGTTCTGCTTCGGCGACCGGATGGCCAACGCCGTCTACCACGTGGCGAACGAGTTGGGGCTCGCCATCCCCGGGGACCTCTCGGTCGTCGGGTTCGACAACCAGCTCGACATCGCCGACGGCCTCGTACCCGGCCTCACCACGGTGCAGTTGCCCCACCGGGCGATGGGAGAACTCGCCGCGAAGATCACCATCCAGCGCGCGCTCGAGGACCCCCACGCACCGCGTGTCCCGAGCGAACACATCGTCCCCTGTCCGATCGTGCGCCGCTCTTCAGTGGCCGCCCCTCGGACCGTCGCCACCATGACCTGATCGCAGAACGCCCGCCATCACCCTCGGCAGGCTGACGTCCCACCACCACTGCAGCGCTCGTCCACCGACGGTTCCTTCAGTGCGCCCGAAAATCCCCATCACAACGAGGTGTCTCACATGAAACGCACCACCCGCAGGCTCTGGCGTCTGGTCGCCGGCCTGATCGCAATCGGCCTCACCACCAGTGTCCTGACTGGATGCTCCAACGCCGGCAGCAGTTCCAAGACGTTCACGATCTGGCAGTACGAGGCCAGCAGCAGCGCCCAGTACAAGGGATGGAAGGAGGCCGTCTCGATCTTCGAGAAGAAGCACCCGGACGTGAACGTCAAGTTCGTCACGACGAGCTTCGGCAACATCCAGAAGAACGGGAAGCTCCTCCTCTCCGGGAACAAGGTCCCCGACGTCCTCGAGGTCAACAAGGGCGGCGCCGACGCTGGTCAGCTCGCTTCCCAGGGGCTGCTGGAGAACCTCAACGACCAGGTCGAGAAGCGCGGCTGGGACGAGAAGATCAAGGGCTCGGTCGCGAGCCTGGCGAAGTACGACTCCGACGGCAACGCCGGAAGCGGCAACTGGTACGGCATCCCGAACATCGGCGAGTTCATCGTCTGGTTCTACAACAAGGACATGTTCGCCAAGGCCGGGATCACCAACCCGCCGACCACGCGTGCCGAGCTGGAGAGCGACATGCAGAAGTTCGTCGACCAGGGCACCACTCCGCTCGCCAGCAGCGCGAACGGGTTCGGTGCGCTCTGGACCTGGTACTCGCTCGTGTCCGCCGGCGCGACGCGCGACCAGATCGACGACTTCATGTTCCTCAAGGGGTCGCCGAACGTCGACGCCGCCCCGTGGTCGACCGGCACCAAGCAATTCCAGGACTGGATCGACAAGGGGTACCTCGGCACGCGACTGGCCTCGGTGACCGGCGACCAGATGGACCAGGCCTGGCTCAGCCAGAAGAACCCGCTGCTGCTGGAGGACTCGAACGCGTTCTCGAACGTCAAGGCCTCGGCGAAGTTCAACTGGGGCACCTTCGCGCTGCCGGACGCCAAGCTCAACGTCGGGTCGTCCGGACACCTCTGGGCAGTCCCCACGAAGTCCGGCAACAAGGAGCTCGCGTACGACTGGATCAGCACCACGCTGAGCCCCCAGGTGCAGAACGTGATGGCCAAGAACGCCGGCCTGCCGTTGGCCGGGGATCCGAGCGTGATCACCGACCCGCAGATCAAGGCGCTGAACCAGCAGTTCCAGACGCTGGTCGACGGCGACAAGCTGTCGTACTTCCCCGACTACCCGCTGCCGGGCCTGCTCGACTTCCAGCAGAGCGGCATGCAGTCGCTGACCAACAAGTCGACCACGGCCGCTGCGTTCAGCAAGTCGTTCCAGCAGTTCTACACCAAGGGCAAGGCGCAGTTGCAGTAGCCCCGCTCCTTCCCGTGGGCCGCTGTACCGTCCAGCGGCCCACGGGACCACCCCTCCACGGAAAGGGCACTCGTGGCCACTCTCATCACCGACCTGGCGCAGCCCGCGACCAGGCGGGCAACACCGCGGCGGCCACGGTCGGCCTCCTACTACTGGTACCTGCTCCCGATCGGCGTCGGCTTCGCGGCCATCGTCCTGGTGCCCTTCGCCTGCAACCTGTTCTTCAGCCTGTTCGAGTGGAAGGGCGGTCTGGCGCCGTTCCACTTCGTCGGGCTCGGCAACTACGAGGCCCTGCTCCACGACGAGCTCTTCTGGTCGTCGTTCAAGAACTCGATCTACATGATCGTCGCGATCGTCGTCATCCCGACGGCGATCGGCCTCGTGCTCGCCGCGCTGCTGTTCGACTACCTCGGCAGGAAGTTCGGGCCACGGGTGGCGAGTTTCCTCCGTGCTACGTACTACCTGCCGCAGATCGTTCCCGTGGCCGTGGCCGGAGTCATCTGGAGCTGGGTCCTCGGGGCGCAGAGCGGTGCGATCAACACGCTCCTCAGCACCGTCGGCATCAACGGTCCCGACTGGCTGGGCAACCCGCACCTCGCCCTGTACTCGATCATGATCGTGCTGATCTGGGGGCAGATCGGGTACCCGGTCGTGATCTTCATGTCCGGGCTGCAGCGGGTCGACCCGGAGCTGCTCGAAGCCGCGGAGGTCGACGGCGCCGGCTGGTGGCGCCGGTTCCGAGCGATCACGATCCCGCAGATCCGACCCGAGGTCTTCATCGTGATCCTCACGGCGACGGTCGGTGCCCTGAAGGTGTTCGCCCCGGTCCTCATCCTCACCGGGGGCGGTCCCGAGAGTTCGACCTACGTGCCGTCGTACTACTCGTACCTCAACTTCTTCCAGCTCTCCCGCGTCGGATACGGCTCCTCGATCGCGACCGTCCTGACCATCCTGATCCTCATCATCGCCTCGCTCATCCTCTGGTGGCAGCGCGTCAGCATCGAAAGGGCGGAACGCTGATGACCGCAACGATCGGTACCTCCACGACCCCAGCGACAGCACCGGCACCACCCCCCGCGCGGCGAACACGGAGGAGTCCCGTGCGATGGCTCCTCCTCGCGGTCGCGGTGCTCGTCGGGGTGGTCCTCGCCGCGCCCTTCCTGGTCCTCATCCTCAACGCCTTCAAGACGCGCGCCGACTACTCCGCCAACGGCCCGTTCGCCTGGCCAGAGCAGTTCACCACCGCAGCCTTCGCGAAGTACCTCGCCGACGTCGACTTCCCGGTCGCGCTGGTCAACTCGATCCTCATCTCGGGGATCGTCGCGATCCTCGGCGTGGTCATCGCCCTGCTGGCCGCGTACGCGATCGGTATCGGCCGGATCCGTGGTGGCACCGTCATCACCGCCGTCCTGCTGTTCTCGACGATGCTCCCGCAGGAGTCGATCATCTACCCGCTGTTCTACGGTGCGCAGGCGGTCGGCCTCCAGGGGTCGATCTGGTCGGTCATCATCATCTTCTCGGTCCTGCAGGCCGCCTTCGGCACCTACTTGCTCGGGTCGATCATGGGCACGTTCGAGCCGTCGCTGCTCGAGGCCGCAGCCCTCGACGGGGCCAACCGGTGGCAGATCCTGTGGCGCGTCGTGTTCCCGGTCATGCGACCGACGCTCTCGGTCCTGGTGATCTTCTTCTTCATCTGGACGTGGAACGAGTTCTACATCCCCGTGATCATGCTCACCGACCCGTCGGCGCAGACCATCCCGATCGCGTTGTCGACACTGCAGGGTCAGCTCTCGACCGACATCACCGAGCAGAACGCCGGCTCGCTGCTGTCGCTCCTGCCGACGCTGATCTTCTTCATCATCTTCCAGCGCTCCCTCACCCGCGGCATCACCGCAGGCGCCGTCAAGTAAGGAACCCACACACATGTCGTTCTCCTGGGACACCGTCCTCTCCGCCCCCAAGCGGATCGAGAGCCGGTCCATCAACGCCGAGAACCCGACCGGCGAACGAGGAGCAGGCGCACGGACCCCGTCCGCCCTCGGGACCGGCCGGAAGGGCACCGCATTCGTTCCGATCGCCGCCGGCGAGACCATCACGCTGGCCGACATCGCCGGGCCAGGAACGATCCGGCACATCTGGATCACGGTGCCGGACCGTACCGACGGCGGTGCCTTCGTGCTCCGGAACCTCGTACTCCGCGCGTACTGGGACGGCGAGAGCGCCCCCTCCGTCGAGGTCCCCCTCGGTGACTTCTTCTGCAACGGGTTCGGTGCCAGGGCTCTGGTCACCTCGATCCCGATCGTCGTCGCGCCCACCGGCGGCATGAACTCCTACTTCCCGATGCCGTTCCGCGAGTCCGCGCGCATCACCCTCGAGAGCGAACACCCCGACGAGATCGGCGCGGTGTTCTTCCAGATCGACTACACGGTCGGCGACGAGCACCCCGACGACCTCGCCCGCTTCCACGCGCAGTGGCGCCGGAGCAACGCGACCACCGCCCTCGGGGAAGACCACGTGATCCTGGACGGCGTCGCCGGACGCGGCCACTACGTCGGCACCTACGTCGCCCTGTCGCAACTCGAGCGCTACTGGTGGGGCGAGGGCGAGGTCAAGTTCTACCTCGACGGCGACGACGAGTTCCCCACGCTCTGCAGTACTGGACTGGAGGACTACGCAGGCGGTGCCTGGGCGTTCCAGGACGAGCTCCGCGAGCATCCGGACCCGAACCCGCTGCCGTTCAGCGCACCGTACTTCGGCTACCCGCACGTGTCTCGGGTGGACGAGTCGAAGGGGTCGCCCTTCTGGCAGGCGATGCCGCCGTCGCACGCCCTGTACCGGTGGCATCTGCCGGACCCGATCGCGTTCCGAGAGCGGCTCCGGGTCACGCTGCAACAGATCGGCGCCGCCGAGCACGGACTGTTCGAGCGTGCGGATGACATCAGCACGACCGCGTACTGGTACCAAGTCGAACCGCACGCGGCCTACCCGACGTTCCCCGACGCCTCCGCGCGTCGGCCGCGTTGACGAGGAGCTGCACGCCATGCGACCGCAGCTGCACTTCACCGCGGACGGGTGGATCAACGACCCCCACGGGTTCGTCCACGCCAACGGCGAGTACCACGCGTTTTACCAGTACGTCCCGGGCAGCACCGAGTGGGAGACCGGTATCCACTGGGGGCACGCGGCGGGCCCTGATCTCATGTCGCTGCGACCCAGGGCGATCGCGATCGCGCCGGGCGACGGAGACGACGGGATCTGGACCGGCAGCATCGTCGACGGGGGCAGTGACACGCACCTGGCGTTCTACACGTCGGTGGCCGGGGCCGACACCGCGATGGGGACCGTCCGGGTCGCGACGACGCAGGACCGCTCCCTCGACAGATGGAGCAAGGGGCCGGTCGTCGTCGAGCCTCCCGAGGGGCTGGGACTGACCGCGTTCCGTGATCCGTTCGTCTTCGAGGACGACGGGTGCTGGCGGATGCTGGTCGGTGGCGCCATGGCCGACGGGGTCGCCGGCCTGCTCTCGTTCTCGTCGGTGGACCTCACGGACTGGCAGTTCGACGGTGTCGCTGCCTCCCGATCGACCCTCGCTCAGACTCCGATCTGGACGGGGGAACTGTGGGAGTGTCCACAACTGATCACCGTCGACGGGCATGACGTGCTGATGTTCAGCGTCTGGGCTGCGGACACCGGGTACGGCACCGTGTACGGGATCGGCCGCTGGCACGGCGGCAAGTTCGACGTCCAGCGATGGGGAACGCTCGCCTACGGATCGAGCTACTACGCCCCGACCGTCTACCACGATGCGGACGGCCTGCCCTGCGTCACCTTCTGGATGCGGCACGTGGCGGACCCCGACGGGGCCTGGGTCGGGGCGCACAGTCTCCCCTGGGGGCTCTCGGTGATCGACGGCGATCTCCGGCTGGACATGCACGGCAGCGTCGAACGTCTCCTGGGCCGCGGGTTGGCTGGATCGACCAACGGACGCACCCTGATCCATTGGGATCCGGCCGTCGACGGTGATCTGGAACGTGCGACGGACGACGGGTCCTGGTCGCTCCGAGCGACACCGACCGAGCTCGAGTTCCTCGTCGACGGTCAGCGTTCGGCCATGCCGCGCCGGCAGGGTGGCGCACTGGTCGTGGTCGACGGCCCGATCCTCGAGCTGGCTCACGCTGGTTCGATCCTCGGCGGTGCGATCCCGACCGACAGGTCCACGACCGCCCAAGGCGGATGAGTGCCGCCGGTCCTCGCCGAACCCGTGCATCATGGCGGTGCTCGGCGGGACAGCTCCCGGCTGTCGTGCAGCGGCCCGGACCGCGGTCCACCGCCGACGTGCGCCGGCGAGCCGTCACTCCATCGAGCTCACGGACCCGGCGCCGCCACTCGCCTGGCAGCGTCAGCGACGCCGCGTTCCCCGGTCGTTCCGGCCTGCGTGGGCGGTCTCCCAGAAGTCGAGCTCGATCGAGTCGTCCGGGCCGAGTTCCCGAGCGATGGCCGCGGCCAGGTGCTCGCCCTCGGCGCGTTGTGCCTGACAGGTCCGCGCGTCCGGCCACCCGGTCTTGTACGAGTACAGCTCGTTGAACGTCGCCGCCCAGTCCCGGACCTGGGCTGCCAGCCGCTCTGACAGCTCGGGCTCGCCCTCCGGCGCTCCGCCGTCGTCGCGCCAGAGCGGCCAGTCCACCGTGTACTCGTTCATGAGTCGGTATTCCACGCCCCGCCCTTCGCCAGCCCGCCCTGTCCTCGGGGCTCCGAACTGAGCGTGCCCGAAGGGGCCGGGGGGCGCAAGCGTCATGCGCGAGCACGGTCGACGGGCCGTCGCCCACGACGCCCCCGGTGGAGCAGGACCCTGGGTGCCGCGGCGCCGACGGCGGGATACTGGTTCCGTGCGTGAACTCCAAGCGGCCATCGCCGCCGACCTCGACGTCCAGCCGGTCATCGACCCGGAGCAGGAGGTGGCGCGCCGTGTCGCCTTCCTCCGGGACTACCTGCTCGTCACCGGCGCCAAGGGCTTCGTGCTCGCGATCAGCGGCGGTCAGGACTCCTCGCTCGCCGGGCGTCTGTGCCAGCTCGCCGTCGAGTCGCTCCGGGCCGAGGGGCATCCGGCCGAGTTCACCACGGTGCGCATGCCGTACCGCGTGCAGGCCGACGAGGACGACGCGCAGCTCGCGCTCCGCTTCATCTCCGCCGACCCGGGCATCACCGTGAACATCGAGCACGGGGTCGACGGCGTCGTCCAGGACGTCGCCGAGTCGGGCACCGCCCTGAGCGACTTCGTCAAGGGCAACGTCAAGGCCCGCATGCGGATGGTCGCGCAGTACGCGGTCGCCGGGCAGCGCGGTCTGCTCGTCGTCGGCACCGACCACGCCGCGGAGGCCGTGACCGGCTTCTTCACGAAGTACGGGGACGGCGGCGTCGACATCACCCCGCTGACCGGCCTGACGAAGAGCCAGGGCCGTCAGCTCCTCGAGCACCTCGGCGCGCCGGCGCGGCTCTACGAGAAAGCGCCCACGGCCGACCTGCTCGACGACCTGCCCGGTCAGACCGACGAGGCGAACCTCGGCCTCAGCTACGCCGAGATCGACGCCTACCTGCAGGGCCACGACGTGCCCGAGGAGGTCGCCGAGGCGATCGAGACCCGCTACCGGGCCACCGAGCACAAGCGCCGCGTCCCCGCGACGCCGTTCGACACCTGGTGGGGCGGCGCCAGCCCGCGTCCGTAGGGCGCGTCAGAGCTGGTCAGGCCGCGCACGACGAACCGTGTCGGGAACAGGAGGGGACATGCCGGTGGTCGATCGAGTGAGAGCAGTGAGCCTCGCGGCTGCGCCGGTGAGTCCTCAGCGCGGCGCGGGCGTTCCTCCATGGCTGTTCGTCGCGGGGATCATCGTGGTGTTGGCCATCGCCGCCGTGCTCTTCGTCCGCTCGCGCGGGCGATAGCGCTGCGCCGCCGATGCGACTCCGGCCCTCCGCGAGGGACCGGGGCCTTCGAGCAAGGGACGCGCAGTTCAGATCCCCGCTCCGGCCCGGCTGCGTCGCGATGTCCGTCCGTCGTCCTTCGATGAACGGTGCCCTACCGTCGCCGCGGCTCCCGGTGGTAGTAGACCGTCATGGTGAGGTCATCCTCGCCGTCGGTCACCTTGCTGCTGAAGGTGACGTCCTGCACGTCGACGTCACCGAGGCCGTCGATGGCGTCGGCGAGCCGACGAAGCAACGCCGGGACGCTGCCCTGCCCCTTCCCCTCGGGATTGCTCAGGGAGAAGTGGTTGATCGTCCAGCCCGCAGGGATCACGTCGGCAGCGTACTGCGACGCCGCAGAACTCGACGGCGTGGAGCGGGACGCGGTCGTCCGAGCGGCACCGGTCAGGAGGCCGGAACGGCCCGGCGCGCGAGAGCGAACGAGCGATGGAGCCGATGATGCTCGACGAGCAGACACACGAGGAGCACGGTGCCCGCGGCACCGAGGAACCAGAGGACCGATCGAGGGATCGCCCGGCGGTGGTCGACGGGCGGTCCGCAGCAACGGCCCTCGTGGATCGCGAGCGACGAGTCGATGTGTGCTGACGACCCGATGCGCGCGGCCGGGGTCGACCGGTCGTCGTCCGCGGTCTGTCCCGCCATGACACGCCCCCGGGGCTGACCGTACCGGGAACGACGCGGCGTGCGCGCTCCTACCGCCAGGCGAGCTCGGCACGGATCGCCTCAACGGCCAGTCGGACCTCCGCGAACGTGGTCGACAGGGGTGAGAGGCCGAGCCGGATGCCGTTCGGGTTCCGGTGGTCGGGGATGACGTCCTGCGCCCAGAGCGCCGCGGTCACCTCGCGGAACGCCGGGTGCGTGATCGTCACGTGGCTGCCGCGGACGTCGGCGTCGCGGGGGCTGGAGACGACGACGCCGAACGGGGCGAGCAGGTCGTCGACGAGCGCGATCGCGTGTTCGGTGAGCGCGACGGACTTCGCGCGTACCGCGTCGATGCCGACCCGCTCGAGGAGGTCGAGCATGTCCTGCATCGCGAGCATGCCGACGACGGGCGGCGTCCCGCTGACGAGCCGGCGCATCCCCGGCGAGGGCGTGTAGCCGTCGGCCATGCTGAACACGTCGGCGGCGCCCATCCACCCCTGGATCGGCTGCCGCAGGTCGGCCTGCAGCCGCTCGGCGGCGTAGGCGAACGCGGGGGAGCCCGGGCCGCCGTTGAGGAACTTGTACGTGCAGCCGACGGCGAGGTCGACGTCCCACGCGTCGAGCGACGTCGGCACGACGCCGGCCGAGTGGCACAGGTCCCAGAGGACGAGCGCGCCCACCGCGTGTGCCGCCGCGGTGATGCCGGGCACGTCGGCGATGACGCCCGAGCGGTAGGCGACGTGGCTCAGCACGACCACCGCGGTCGACGTGGACACGGCCTCCTCGACCTGCTCGACCGCCACACCGGTGACCGGGTCGGCAGCGATCCACCGCACCGAGAGCCCGCACTCGGCGGCGATGCCCTCGACGACGAAGCGGTCGGTCGGGAAGTCGTCGTCGTCGATGACGATCTCGGTGCGGTCCGGCCGCGCGGCCACGGCGGCGCGGATCGTCTTGTACAGGAGCACCGTCGTGGAGTCCGCGACGACGGTCTGCTCCGCCGCGGCGCCGAGGCAGACGGCACCGATCCGGTCGCCGAGCTCGAGCGGGAGCGTCATCCACTGCTCGTCCCACGAGCGGATGAGGCGGCTGCCCCAGTCGTGCGTCACGAATCGCTGCAGCCGCTCGGCGGTGGCGAGGAGCGGCCGCCCGAGCGAGTTGCCGTCGAGGTACGCACGGACCTCGGTGCTCGGGACGAACGCGGCGACGTGTTCCGCGAGCGGGTCGGTGCGGTCGAGTTCGAGCGAATCGGGTGTGGTCGCCCGTGGAGCGTCGCTGCCGACCCGGTCGTCGGCGACGGACGTCTGGTCGGTCATCTCAGGGACTCCTCGGCACGGTCGGCGGTCAGGACCCGAGCGCCGGACAGCCAGCGTACGGCGTCGTGCGGGGCCGCGCTCCGTCCCTGGGCCGTCCGGCCGACGCCGAAGTGCGGTCGCAGCGGCCCGAGCGTCAGATCTGCCGGTAGATGGTCAGCGTCTGCTCGGGCTGGTCGGGCGCCAGGAACGACGCGTGCGCCAGGTGCTGGACACGCCCCGACCGTGTGCGGACCCGTTTGACGCCGGCCTGGCTGGGCGCAACGCCTCCAGCCTCGAGCGGCTCGCCGCACTCGACCCGCGCGTGCGGACCGTCCGGTCCGTCGGCGACCGCGCTGCGGACGTGTCGGCGATCGCCGCGACGGTCGAGGGTGACGCCGACGTCGTGATCGACGCGCTCGGGCCGACACCGACCGCGGACCTCACGATGGCGGGCTTCGACGTGGTCCGCGTCGACGGCACGATGGTGCTGCTCGGGGGGGTGCGACAGACGCTCCCCGTGCCCTACGGCGAACTCATGCGTCGCCGGATCACGCTGCGCGGGAATGCGCATCGCCCGGTCCGGTTGTACCTCGTCAGGAACGACAGGAGCACCGATGCAGCGACCCGTGGTGGACCCACAGCAGCAGACCGACGAGCGTGAGGTCGTGAGCGGACGCCGGTTCGGCGCGTGGCTCGGCCTCATCAACCACGGCGAGGAGCCGATCGCGCGACGCTGATCCGCGCGAGCACGGGCCCGGGCGGCCGGCGAGGAGCCGACCGCCCGGGCCCGTGTCCGTCAGGGGTGGCCGGGGCCGTCCCCGATCTCGATCGCCCCAATCGCTGCGGGTCAGGTGCGGTGCGCGGTGATCGCCGAGACCGACAGCACGGAGGTCCCGCCGGCACCGAGGGACCCCGTTGTGTACCACGGAGCGGCGGCGCAGAGGGCCGTCACCGCCTTCGGAGTCGAGGCCGTCGCGTCCTGCACGGGCTTGGAGTCCCCGGTCCGCCGTGGCGGCCCTCGCGGATCGCGAGCACGGACTCGTCCTGGTCAGTCGGTGTCTGTTCGGGCACGCGCACCACCCCCGCACGTGACGGTGACGCCGTGGTGCTCGCGCCGGTCGGAACGTCCCCCGTTGGCTGGCGAAGTCCCCCTCGCTGTACCCCGTTCGCTGAGAACCAGGAACGCTGCGCTCCAACCGGTGCTTTCCTCAGGTCATCTGACCGACCACGACACCGAGGAGCCCGATCCCATGGTCACCAACACCCAGCCCGAGCGGTACGGCACCGCAGACTCCGGACGGCGCAACGGCGTCGCCATCTCCGCACTCGTCATCGGCATCGTCGGCCTCGTCATCAGCTTCTGGGGCGTCCTCAGCCTCGTCGCCCTGGTCCTCGGCGTCGTCGGCCTGCGTCGCTCGCCGGCCAAGGGGGAGCGCGGTCACGGCCAGGCGATCGCGGGCATCGTCCTCGGCGTCATCGGCGTCGTGTGGGGCATCCTCGCGCTCGTCTTCGGCCTGCAGCACTACTTCTTCTTCGTCAACCACTGACCCCGCGTCGGAGCCTCACTCCCATGACACGGCGCCGGTCACCGCTCCGCGAGCAGACGTTCCGCATCGTCACGTCGCTCGCGGGGATGGTGGTCGGCGGTGGCCGCGGACGGGCCGTGCCCGGGCTCGTAGGCTGGCCCGATGCGAGCACTGGTGCGGAGCAGCGGTCCGACGACGGCGGTGGCGGCGCGGAACGGGGTCGGGTTCTCCTCCGCCGAGGCGTACCTGGTGGAGCGACACGGCCCCGACCAGGCGGTCGCCGAGGTCCCGTTCGTGGCCGAGCGGCCGGTGGCCGCGGGCGCCCGGCTCACGTGGGTGTGGTTCCCGGAGCGGGTGCTGCCGGCCGGTCGCGCCGAGCCGACCGAGGCCGACCTCGACGGGTTCTGGGACGCGACCGCGTTCGCGCTCGACGTCGTGTTCACGGACGGCAGCCGTGCCTCCGCGTCGGCGCGCGACCAGTACGCGGTCCCGATGACGCCGGAGGCGCAGGACGACGCGCGCATGCTCTGGGTGGACCAGTGGAACCGCCGGACCGTCGACCTGACGCCGTTCGCCGGGCGCACGGTGGACCGTCTGGAGGCGTGGCTCGGCCGCGCCGACCGGGTCGCCGCCGACGGCGCGGCGGCACCACTACGGGGCTGGCTCGACGACGTGCGGATCGAGACGGCGCCGCCCCGGGCCTCCCGGCCGCTCGACCACGTCGTGACGACCCGGGGGACGCACGCCTCGTCGCGGTTCTCGCGCGGGAACACGGCGCCGCTCGTGGCGGTCCCGCACGGCGGCGTGTTCGGGCTGCCCATGACCGACGCGTCCGATCCTCGCTGGCCGTACGCGTACCACGAGCACGTCGACGGCAACGGCCGGCCGGCGCTCCAGGCGTTCGCCACGTCCCACATCCCCTCGCCGTGGATGGGTGACCGCGGGGTGTTCCAGGTCATGCCGAGCCCGCTCGTCGAGCCGGACACCGACCGCGCGGCCCGCGCGCTGACGTTCGACCGCGCGGACGAGATCGCGGGCCCGCACCGCTACCGGGTCGCGTTCGACGGCGGGGTGACCGCGGAGATGACGGCGGGGGAGTTCGCGCTCGGGTTCCGGTTCACCTTCCCGGGGGAGCGCGCCTCGGTCGTGCTCGACCACCACGGCGTCGTCCGTTCGGCGTCCGTGTGGGTCGAGGACGGCGTCGGGGTCGTCGACGCGCTCCTCGACGACCGGCCGCAGACACCGCCGCACCACGTGCACCTCCGCGTCCACGGCGTGGTCGCGGACCGGACGACGGTCGAGGACGGCCGGCTCGGCGGCTGGTTCGTCGTCGACGCTACGGCACCGGTCGACGTGCTCATCGGGATCTCGACGGTGTCGGCGGAGGACGCGGCCGCGAACCGGCGCGCTGCGGGCGACGTCGACGCCATGTGCGCCGAGGCCGAGCGGCGGTGGTCGGCGGCGCTCGCCACGATGTCGTTCGAGGGCGCCTCCGAGGACCAGCTCGTGTCGCTCTACTCGGGCCTGTACCGGCTGTTCCTGTACCCGAACACCGCCGGGGAGACCGCGCTGACCGGCGAGCCCCGCTACCGCTCGCCCTACGGCGCGGTCCTCGACACCCCCGTCCGCGACGAGCCCGGGCCCGAGGTCGGGTCGGGGCCGTTCACGACGACGAACGGGTTCTGGGACACCTACCGCACGGCGTGGCCGCTGCTCGCGCTCCTCGCACCCGAGCGGACCGGGGCGCTCGCCGAGGGCTTCGTGCAGCACCACCGCGACGGCGGCTGGACGCCCCGCTGGAGCGCCCCCGGTGCCGAGGACGTCATGACCGGCACGACGAGTGACACCGTGTTCGCGGACCTCGCGGCCAAGGGCGTCCCGGGGTTCGACCTCGCGACGGCGTACCGGAGCGCGGTGCGCAACGCGACCGTGTCGTCACCGGACCCGCGTGTGGGACGCAAGGGGATCCTCCCGGGCGCGTTCCGCGGGTACGTCGACACCGACACGCACGAGGGGATGTCGTGGACCCTCGACGCGGCGATCAACGACTGGGGGCTCGCGGTCATGGCGCGGCTGCTCGCCGACCGCGCCGTGCCCGGTTCGTCGGAGGCGGAACGACTCGACGCCGAGGCCGAGTGGTTCGCCCGGCGGTCCCTGCAGTACCGGAACGTGTTCCACCCGGGGCTCGGGTTCTTCGTCGGCCGTCGTCCCGACGGGGACTGGCGGGTCGAGGGCGAGGCGTTCGACCCGGCGGAGTGGGGGACGGACTACACCGAGACGAACGCGTGGGGCACGATGGTCACCGCCCCGCACGACGGGGCCGGTGTCATGGCCCTGCACGGCGGGCCGGAGGGGCTCCTCGCCGCGATGGCCCGGTTCCGCGCCGCCCGGGAGACCGGTGCGACGGACCGTTCCGGCTCGTACGGGTTCGCGATCCACGAGATGACCGAGGCGCGGGACGTCCGCATGGGGATGCTCGGTCTGTCGAACCAGCCGGCGCACCACATCCCGTTCGCACCGATGTGGGCCGGCCGACACGACGACGCGCACGCGACGCTCCGCGAGTGCGTCACGCGCCTGTTCGTCGGATCGGACCTCGGCCAGGGGTACCCGGGCGACGAGGACAACGGCGAGATGAGCGCCTGGTACGTGTTCGTCACGATCGGGCTGTACCCGCTCGCGCCCGCGACCGGGACCTACGTGCTCGTCCCGCCGACCGTCCGACGGACCGAGCTGCACCTGGGCGACGCGACCACGGTCGTCGAGGTCGCGGGGCCGTGCCGCGGCCCGTACGTGGCGTCCGTCACCGTCGACGGTGCACCGTGGGAGTCGGTGTCGATCCCGCACGCGGTGATCGCCCGCGGCGCGCACGTGGTGTTCACGCTGTCGGACGAGCCGCTCGGGTGGGCCGCCGGGTCGCGCCCGGTGTCGGCGTCCGAGCTCCACGGCTTCGCGGACACGCCCGCGGACGTCCTGCCGGTCGGCGCGTCGCCGGTCACCGACGACACCGGGCGGAGCGTCGTGCGGCTCGCCGCGGGGGAACACGTCGAGGTGCCGGTGTCCGTCGCGGCCGCGTCGCTGTACACCGTCACGGTGGCCGAGCCGGGGACGTACGGGTGGACGGTGGCGTGGGTCGACGCGGTCGGCCGGGTCGCCACGGCGGACGAGCGGGTCGGCGAGGAGTTCGCCTGGGCCGCGCAGACCCGGGTGTTCCGGATCGCGGGCGGGGTCGAGCGCGGTGCGATCCGGTTCACGGCGTCGCGGCCGGTCGGGCTCACCCAGCTCGAGGTCGTCGCGGCCTCGCGGTCGACTCCCGGACGCTGAGCGTCAGGGCGGGGCCGGGGCGCGACGTCAGCGGGGTCCCGGCCTCGACCTGCTCGAGCAGCAGTCGGGCCGCACGCTCGCCGAGCTCGACGGTGTCGCGGGTCAGGGTCGTGAGCGCGGGCCGGACGAGCCGCGCCATGGCGGAGTCGTCGAACGACGCGATCGACAGGTCGTCGGGGACGGCGACCCCCATCTCGGCGGCGACTCCGAGCCCGGCGACGGCGAGCACGTCGTTGTCGTAGACGATCGCCGTGGGGCGGCGCGGGCCGACGAGCAGGGTCCGGGTGATCGCGGCGCCGGCGTCCGACGAGTAGTCGGTGGTGAACGACTCGGCGGACTCGAGCCGGGCCTCCCGAGCGAATCGCTGCAGCGCCGCGGCGCGCATGGCCGTGTGCTCGAACTGCGGTGGCCCGGCGACGTGCGCGATGCGGGTGTGGCCGAGCGCGTGCAGGTACCCGAACACGGTGTCCGCAGCGTCCGAGTCGTCGATCCACACGGTGGGCCAGGTGCCCGGCGGCGACGGATGCGAGCCGACGACGACGGCGGGCAGGCCGAGTTCGGCGAGCAACGCGAGGCGGGGGTCGTCGGCTCGCGGGTCGATGAGCACGACGCCGTCCACGCGGTGCCCGCTCCACCACTCGCGGTACGTCTCGAGCTCCTCGTCGACGTCACGCGCGACGAGGAGGTTCATCCCGACGTGGGTCCCGGCGAGGCCGAGCTGGATCCCGGAGATGAGGTCGCCGAAGAACGACTCCGTCCCGAGCGTGCGCGCGGGCCGGTTGAGCACGAACCCGATGGTGCCGGCGCGGGCGCCGCCGAGGGCCCGCGCGGCCGAGTGGGGACGCCAGTTGAGCTCACGGGCGACCTCGAGGATGCGCGACCGGGTGGCCGCCGAGACACCCGGCCGGTCGTTCAGCGCGAACGAGACCGCTCCCGTGGACACGCCGGCCCGTGCTGCGATCTCGGCGATCGTCACCCGTTTCGGTTGCGGCATCGTCGCTGCACCGGCCCCCTCGTCGTCCACGCGCTCATCATGGCGGCACCCGCGCCCGTTGGCGAATGGCACCGCGCCCGGCGAGTGACCACCGGGTGTCGCCGCGGCGCACGACCGGGGACACGCCGCGGCTTGACTATAGCGCTTTAGTCCTTCATGCTCACCTGCAACAGCGGTAGCGATGCCGCGACTGATGGCGGATCTGAACCGCTTCAGTTGCTGCGGCGAACAAGGGAGTCCACGCAATGTCACGTCGTACCACCACAGCACCCACCTCCGGCCGGAGGCGAGCGACGTTCGCCGCAGGCCTGGCGACCGCCGCGGCGGCCGCGCTCGTCCTGACCGGCTGCTCCGCGGGCAGCAACAGCGGCGGCAGCAGCGCCGGCGGCGACGTCACCGGCACGATCACGCTCCAGACCTGGGCGCTGACGCCCAAGTTCACGGGGTACCTCAAGGGCGTGATCGCGGCGTTCGAGAAGAAGCACCCCGGCACGACCGTCAAGCTCGTCGACCAGCCCGGCGACGGCTACTCCGACAAGGTCCTGAGCCAGGCGTCGTCGAACACCCTGCCGGACGTCGTCAACCTGCCCCCGGACATCGCGCTGCCCCTGGCGAAGCGCGGGATCCTCGAGGACGTCAGCAAGGCCGACAGCTCGCTGCGGAGCACCTACACGGCGGGCTCGGTCGACGCCTACGACTACAAGGAGACGAAGGGTGGCGTGTACGGGTACCCCTGGTACCTCAACACGGACGTCGACTTCTGGAACAAGTCGATGCTCGACCAGTGCGGTCTCGACTCGTCGAAGCCGCCGGCGACCACGCAGCAGCTCTTCGCGCAGGCCAAGACCATGCACGAGCACTGCCCGAACGACTACCTGATGAGCCGCAAGCCCACGCTGAGCGACTTCACCCTCGCCGGCGTCAAGGTGCTCAACAGCGACGGCACGAAGTTCACGTTCGCCACGAAGAAGGCGGCGTCGCTCATCGACCAGTACGCCACCGCGTACCAGAACGGCTACATGCCGTCGTCGGTCCTCAACTCCGACTACCTCGGCAACTCGACCCTGTTCACGCAGGGCAAGGTGGCCTGGACGACGGGTGGCGCGTCCTCGCTCAGCGACTTCGAGACGAACAACCCGTCGCTCAAGAACGACGTCGTCGTCTCGCCGGCGCTCGACACCCCGCCGCTGTACGTACAGGGCCTCAGCGTGTCGCAGAAGTCGAAGCACCTCGCCACCGCGAACGCGTTCGCCCAGTTCATGACGAACGCCGCGAACCAGAAGGCCTTCGCCAAGCTCGTCAACATCTTCCCGTCGACGAAGTCCTCGCAGTCGGACCCGTTCTTCTCGAAGGACGACGGCACCGAGAACGGCAAGGCCCGCGTCCTCGCGAACACGGCACTGAAGACGGCGAAGAACCTGACGCCGGTCGAGGCGAACGACTCCATGACGACGTTCCTCGACCAGCAGATCGCGCTCGCCATGAAGGGCCAGACCACGAGCATGAAGGCGCTGCAGACCGCGCAGACCAAGATGAACACCCTGCTCACGAACGGCTGACGCCACCACCAGGAGAGGGAGGATCGCCATGCGAGCGAACCGTTGGTACACGCCGTGGATCCTGATCGCGCCGGCCCTGGTGTGGCTGCTCGTGTTCAGCTTCTGGCCGTCGATCAACACCGTGCGGCTGTCGTTCACGAACGCCAGCCCGCTCGGCGGGGTGAGCGCGTGGGTGGGGCTGAAGAACTTCAGCACCCTGCTCGCCGACCCCCAGGTGTGGCAGGCGCTGCTCAACAGCGTCGTCTACATGGCGATATGCCTGCCGCTGCTGACGATCCTCCCGCTCCTCATCGCGCTCCTGGTCGAGAAGAACCTGCCCGGGATCGCGTTCTTCCGGACCGCGTACTACACGCCCGTCATCGCGTCGGCGGTGGTCGTCGGGCTCATCTGGACCTGGATCCTCGACGACCGCGGCGTGGTGAACGAGGTCGCCCAGAGCCTGCACGTCATCCAGGGGCCGCTCCCGTTCCTCACCGACCGATGGCTCGTGCTCTTCAGCGCGATCAGCCTGACGGTGTGGAAGGGCCTCGGCTACTACATGATCATCTTCCTGGCGGCGCTCGGGAACGTCGGCAAGGACCTGCACGAGGCGGCGGCACTCGACGGGGCCGGCGCCGTCCGCCGGTTCTGGAGCGTGACCATGCCGGGCGTCCGCGGCACCATGACGCTCGTCGGGATCCTCGTGTGCGTCTCGGCGCTGCGGGTGTTCTCGGAGCTCTACGTCCTCACCAACGGCAAGGGCGGCCCCGGCGGCCAGGACGAGTCACTCGTCAGCCTCATCCAGGAGTACGCCCGCGGCTTCACCGGCAACCTCGGCTACGCGTCGGCCCTGAGCATCCTGCTCTTCGTCGTCACGCTCGTGCCGATGCTGGTCCTCGCACGCATCAACAACAAGGCGGAGCAGTGACGAACACGACGACGACGTCCGAACCGGTCGTCTCCGGAGACCGCGGGACCGCAGCGAACGCTGCGGGCGGCAGCCGCGCCTCCCGACCGGGAGGGACGGGACGGACCCGGCGCGTCGGTCCGGACGGGCGCCGCCGCCGGAGCCGCACCTTCGGCACCATGAGCACGAAGGAGAAGGTGTTCCGCTACGTGCTGCTCGTGGTGGTGCTGTTCATCACCATCGGGCCGTTCCTGTGGCAGCTGTCGACCTCGCTCAAGGGCGCGGGCGAGGACATCTACACGCAGACGCCGGAGTTCGTACCGAGCCAGCCGACGTTCCTCAACTACCTCAAGGTCGCCGACGCGATCCCCGTGTTCACCTACATCGGGAACTCGCTCGTCGTCGCCGCGCTCGACGTGGTCGGCAACGTCGTGTTCGCCACGCTCGCCGGGTTCGCCGTGGCCCGCCTGCAGTTCCGGGGCAAGAAGGTGGTGCTCGGGCTGTTCCTCGCGACGCTCGTGCTCCCCGGTGAGGTCACGATCGTCTCGCAGTTCGTCACGATCAAGGACCTCGGGCTCGCGGACTCGCTCGTCGGCGTCGCCCTGCCGGGGATGATCGCCGCGCTCAACGTGCTGCTCATGTACAACGCGTTCCGGCAGATCCCCGAGGAGATCGACCAGGCGGCCGTGATGGACGGCGCGAACTCGTGGCAGCGCCTCCGGTTCATCGCGCTGCCCGCCGTGCAGGGCACGATCGCCGTCATCGCGATCTTCTCGTTCATCGGCGCGTGGGACGACTTCCTCTGGCCGCTCATCGTGCTGCAGACGCCGGACAAGCTGACCCTGACCGTCGGACTCCAGTACCTGCAGGGCACGTTCTCGAACGACCAGCGCCTCATCGCGGCGGGCACGATGATCGCGTTCATCCCGATCGCGGTGATCTTCTCGGTGCTCCAGCGCTTCTTCTTCAAGGGCGTCGAAGAGGGCGGGGTCAAGGGCTGATGCGCTTCGGCGTCAACTACACGCCCGCCGAGGGTTGGTTCCACTCGTGGCTCGACTTCTCGCCGTCCGCGGTGGCGCGTGACCTCGAGCAGATCGCCGGCCTGGGCGTCGACCACGTCCGCGTGTTCCCGCTCTGGCCACTCGTGCAGCCGAACCGGACGCTCATCCGGGCGTCGGCGCTCGACGACGTCGCGACGGTCGTGGACATCGCCGCGTCGTTCGGGCTCGACGTCAACGTCGACGCGCTGCAGGGGCACCTGTCGAGCTTCGACTTCGTGCCGTCGTGGCTCGAGAGCTGGCATCGTCGGAACGTGTTCACCGACCCGGACGTCGTCGCGTCGACCGCCGACTACGTGCAGGCGCTGTCCGCGGCGCTCGCCGGCCGGCCGAACCTGCTCGGCGTCACGCTCGGCAACGAGCTGAACCAGTTCGCGCACGCCCCGCACCCCACGCCGCACGCGGTCACCGACCGGGAGGCCGGGAACTGGCTCGCGACGATGGTCGCGGCGGCGCGCCGCGGGCTCGGCGCACCGGTGCCGGACGCGGTCCCGGCTCCGGGTCTCCCGTCCGGCGTCGGCCGGGAGGCCCGGCGCACGGCCGCCCCGTCCGTCACGGTCGCGCAGTACGACGCCGCCTGGTACGACGACGCGCAGCCGTTCGGTCCGGAGCACGCGGCCGAGCACGGCGACATGACCGTCACGCACTCGTGGGTGTTCAACGGGGCCGCCCGCGTGCACGGTCCGCTCGGCACCGGATCCGTCCGGCACGGCGAGTACCTGCTCCAGCTCGCCGCGGCCTGGAACCGGACCGCGGAGCGACCGAACTGGCTCCAGGAGGTCGGCGCCCCGACGAACGTGGTCCCGGTCGACGACGCCCCAGCGTTCCTCGAGGGCACGATCCGGCACGCCGTCGAGGTGCAGCAGCTGTTCGGCATCACCTGGTGGTGCTCGCACGACGTCGCGCGGTCGCTCGCCGACTTCCCCGAGCTCGAGTACGACCTCGGACTCTTCACGAACGACGGACGCCGCAAGCCGACCGGCGAGCGATTCGCCGAGCTCGCCCGTGCGTTCGGCGACGGTGCCGGCGCGGCACTCGAGCGGCTCGCGCCGCCGGCGGACGCGCTCGTCCTCGACGACGTCCTGCCCGACGGCCGTCGCGCCCCGGACGTCCGCGCGACGGCCGCCCCCGGGGGACGGTTCTCGCTCGCCTGGGTCGCGCTGGCCGAGTCGCTCGGCCGCGGACCGCAGGTCGTCCTGCGCTCGCGCGCGGGAGACTCCGGACTCCTGGCCGAACGCGGCATCCGCACGCTGCACGACGTCCCGGCGGACACCCGCGCCGTCCACACCGCGGTGGCGCACCCCGCCACGATGCCCTGACCACCTCATCCGGAAGGCACTGATGCACGACGACATCCCCCTCACCATCGGCCGAGCGCGCCGGGTCCTCGACGAACGGATCCTGCCGGCCGTGCACGCGACGGCGGTCCCGCTGACGGTCGAGTGGAACGAGCTCCCCGGCGAGCCGATCACCCCCGCCGAGGGCCTCGCGCTCGCCTACCGGCCGTACGAGGTCGGGACGTCGTGGGGCGCCGCGTGGGGGACCACCTGGTTCCACGTCACCGGGACCGTGCCCGAGCAGTGGGCCGGACGTCGGGTCGAGGCGCGCATCGACCTCGGGTTCGACGTGAACATGCCGGGGTTCCAGTGCGAGGGCCTCGTCTACCGACCGGACGGCAGCCCGGTGAAGTCGATCAACCCGCGCAACCAGTGGGTCCTCGTCACTGAGCAGGCCGAGGGCGGCGAGCTCGTCGACCTGTACCTCGAGGGCGCGTCGAACCCCGTGCTGCTCGACTACCACCCCTTCCTCCCGACGCAGGAAGGGGACATCCAGACGTCGTCGTCACGGCGGTTGTACACGTCGCGCCGCATGGACCTGACCGTGTTCGAGGCCGAGGTGCACGAGCTCGCCCTCGACATCGAGGTGCTGCTCGAGCTCCAGGCCGAACTGCCCCAGGGGCCGCGACGGATGCGGATCCTGCAGGCACTCGACGACGCCCTCGACGCCCTCGACCTGCAGCACATCCCCGAGACCGCGCCCGACGCCCGAGCGGCGCTCGCCGACGTGCTCGCGTCCCCGGCCGAGGCCTCGGCCCACCGGATCTCCGCCGTCGGGCACGCCCACATCGACTCCGCATGGCTCTGGCCCGTGCGCGAGACGATCCGCAAGGTGGCGCGGACCACCTCGTCGATGACGGAGCTCATCGACCAGACCGACGACTTCGTCTACGGCATGTCGAGCGCGCAGCAGTACGCCTGGATCAAGGAGCACCGCCCCGAGGTGTACGCGCGCGTCAAGGAGGCCGTGGCAGCGGGTCGGTTCCTGCCCCTCGGTGGCATGTGGGTCGAGTCGGACACCGTGATGCCGACCGGCGAGTCGATCGTCCGGCAGTTCTCGCAGGGTCAGCGGTTCTTCGAGCGCGAGTTCGGGATCCGGCCGAAGGGCGTCTGGTTGCCGGACAGCTTCGGGTACTCGCCGGCCCTGCCGCAGCTCATGCGTCGCGCCGGGTTCGAGTGGTTCTTCACGCAGAAGATCTCGTGGAACCAGGTGAACAAGTTCCCGCACCACACGTTCCTGTGGGAGGGCATCGACGGGTCCCGCGTGTTCTCGCACTTCCCGTCCATGGACACCTACAACTCGCAGCTGTCCGGCTCCGAGGTCGCGAAGGCGTCGCGGCAGTTCCGTGAGAACCGCCTGGCGTCCGGGTCGATCGCGCCCGTCGGGTGGGGCGACGGCGGTGGCGGGACCACGCGCGAGATGACCGGCAAGGCCGCGCGCCTGGCGGACCTCGAGGGCAGCGCGCAGGTCGCGTGGGAGCACCCGGACGCGTTCTTCGAGCGTGCCCGCGGCGAGCTCGCGAACCCGCCCGTGTGGGTCGGTGAGCTCTACCTCGAGCTGCACCGCGCGACCCTGACGTCGCAGCACGGGACCAAGCAGGGGAACCGCCGCGCGGAGCACCTGCTCATCGAGGCCGAGCTGTGGTGCGCCACCGCCGCGGCCCGCACCGGGTTCGCCTACCCGTACGACGAGCTCGACGCCCTGTGGCAGCAGGTGCTCCTGCAGCAGTTCCACGACATCCTGCCCGGCACGTCGATCGCCTGGGTGCACCGCGAGGCCGTCGAGCAGTACGCGCGCGTCGCCGACGCCCTCGTGGCGATCATCGCGCAGGCCGTCCGCGCGCTCGTCGGCGAGGGGGACACCCCCGTCCTGGTGAACCCCGCGCCGTTCGCCCGGGGCGGGGCGCCCGCGCTCGGGGCGGTCGTCGCGGCCTCCGTGCCGCAGGTCGCTCCCGTCACCATCACGGAGGACGGCGACGCCCACGTGCTCGAGAACGACCTCGTCCGCATCACGGTCTCCGCCGAGGGGCTCGTGACCTCCGCGGTCGACCTCGGGTCCGGGCGGGACGCGATCGCGCCCGGCCAGGCGGGGAACCTGCTGCAGCTCCACCAGGACTTCCCGAACATGTGGGACGCGTGGGACGTCGACCGCTACTACCGCAACCGGGTCGAGGACATCCGCGGGGTCGACGAGCTGACCGTGTCGACCGGTGCCGACGGCGTCGCCCGGATCGTCGTCCGCCGGTCGTTCTCGGAGTCGTCGATCGAGCAGACGCTGTCCCTGGCGCCGGGGTCACGCATGCTCGAGGTCGCCCAGGTCGTCGACTGGCACGAGACGGAGAAGTTCCTCAAGGTCGCGTTCCCGCTCGACGTCCGCGCGGAGCACACGATCGCCGAGACCCAGTTCGGCGCGAACAAGCGCGTCACCCACAGCAACACCTCGTGGGAGGCCGCGAAGTTCGAGACGTCCATGCACCGGTACGTGCTCGCGGAGGAGCCGGGCTTCGGCGTCGCGCTCGTCAACGACTCGATCCACGGGTACGACATGACCCGGGACGCCGTCGACGGGGACGTCACGACGACGCTCCGGCTGTCGCTGCTCCGTGCACCGCGGTTCCCCGACCCCGAGACGGACCAGGGCGTGCAGACGCACCGCTTCGGGCTCGTCGTCGGGACGTCGGTGGCCGGTGCGACCGAGGAGGGCGTGCTCCTCAACCTCGACGCCCGGACCGTGACGGGCGACCACGGGTTCGACCCGCTCGTGACGGTGTCCGACGACCTCGTGCTGTCGAGCGTCAAGCTCGCGGACGACCGCTCGGGCGACCTCGTCGTCCGGGTGTACGAGCCGGCGGGTCGTCGTGCCCGCGGGACCGTGACCGTCGCGGCCGACGTCGCGGCCGTCACCGAGGTCACCCTGCTCGAGGAGCCGATCGTCGACGCGGCGACCACCGGCGCGTCGAGCACCGTCGCGGCGACCGACCCCGCGACGGTCGACCTCGCACTCGGCGGCTTCGAGGTCCGCACGCTGCGGTTCACGCTGGGCTGAGGCCGGTGTCGGGCGGCGCGGTCCGGGGCTGACGACCGCGCCGCCCGCGAGCGGCCACGTCGGGCGGCGCGGTCAACGGTCGATGGCCGCGCTCGCCCGGGCCGCAGCGCGATCGGGCGAGAGGAACCCGATGTCGTACCGCGGCCGGACGCCGAGCGCGAGGTCCGCGAGCACCTCGCCGAGCACCGGCACGAACTTGAACGCGTGCCCGGAGCAGCCGGTCGCGACGAAGCACGCCGGCGCCCCGGGGAGCGCGCCGAGGATGAAGTCCTCGTCGCTGCTCATCGTGTACATGCACGAGTACGCGTCGAGGTCCGCGCCCGCGGCCCCGGGCAGGAACCGCTCGAGGACACCGCGGAGTTCGGCGACCTCGTCGGGGCGGACCACGCGGTCGATCGTGTCCGGGGTCGTGTCCTCGCCACCGTCGTGCCGGCCGATCTTGACGCCCTGCCCGTCGTGGTCCGGGAACCCGTAGTACAGGTGCCCGTCGTGCTGGATGGAGAAGCCCGGCATGGCGTCGGCCCCGAGAGCCCGGGGGTCCGTCGGCGCGAAGTGCGCGACCACCTTGCGACGGGCCACGATCCGGAGGCCCGTCGCGGCGAGCAGCTCGGGCGCCCATGGTCCGGCCGCCACCACGACCCGGTCCGCGCGGTAGGCGGCGACGTCGGTGCGGACGAGCGGGTGCGCTCCGAACGCGATGTCGACGACGCGTTCCGCGCGGAACTCCGCGCCGTGCTCCTGGGCGAGTCGGTGGTGGGTGCGGACCGTCGCCTCGGGGTCGACGAATCCCGCTTCCCGCTCGAGGACGCCTTCCCAGCCGTCGGCGACGCGGAATGCCGGGAACCGATCACGGATCGCGGTCGCCGTGAGGTGCTCGACGGGGAGTCCGTGCGCGCGGGCCGCGGCGAGGGTGTCCGCCACGAGGGCCCCCCCGATCGGAGCGACGGCGAGCACGCCGCTCTCGGTCAGCAGACGGGTGCCGGACGCCTGCTCGAGTTCGTGCCACAGCCTCCAGGCGGCGGTCGTGAGCGCGACGTACTCGGGGCCCTCGGCGTACGCCTGCCGCACCAGGCGCGACCGGCCGTGCGACGAACCGTCGCGGTGACCCGGGAGGCGCGGGTCGAGTCCGAGCACCGTCGCACCCCGTGCGGCGAGGTGGTACGCGGCGGCCGAGCCGATGCCTCCGAGCCCGACGACGACCGTGCCCGGGACGCGGACCTCGGCGTCCGTGGCGCCGGAGCCCCCGGTCGCCCCGCGCGACCGACAGGTGGAGGGATGACCGACGTCCATGCGGTGATCATCGCAGACGCATCATGCCGCAGATCCGCCAGCCGACCCCGTCGTTTCTCACCGACGTCACTGGAGGCTCATCGAGGTCACCCGGGAGGCCGAGAGGTGGCGGCGAGGACCCGTTCGTAGCGTCACCGCAGTCGGCCCCGCCGTGCGACCGCACGAGCCGGAGACCAGGAGCCGACCCTGGCGAGGAGACCCCATGTTCACGACGTACCTGAGGCGCGAGCTCACGAACCGCAAGAAGCAGACCGTGATCATCGCGATCGGGATGGCGTTGGCCATCGCACTCGTGATCATCGTGTCGTCGATCTCGAGCGGTGTGAAGGCAGCGCAGTCCAGCGTGCTCGAGTCGGTCTACGGCGTCGGCACCGACATCACCGTGACGAAGACGGCGACCGCGTCGTCGAGCAAACCGCCGAGCTTCGACTTCGGCTCGGGGTCCGGCTCGTCGTCGGGCTCGAGCGGGAAGACGAACCTGTCACAGTCGACCCTCTCCGTACAGCGGGGTACCTCGACGATGGCCGCGAGCACGGTGACGAAGGTCGCGAACACCTCGGGCGTCGCTGCCGCCACGGGCGTGCTGCAGCTGACCGAGAACTCGTTCTCGGGCTCGGTCTCGTCCGGGTCGTCGTCGGGCACCTCGGGCTCGTCGTCCTCGGGCTCGTCGTCCTCGGGCACCACGGGGTCCGGCACCTCGGGCTCGGGCCAGTCGACCGACGGCGGTCCCGCGGGCGGCTTCGGCGGCGGCAGCTTCAGCGTCGACCAGATCACCGTCGAGGGCATCGCGACGTCGAGCACCACGGTCGGCCCCCTGACGAGCGCCGAGGTGACGAAGGGTCGGGCGCTCAGGGCTTCGGACGCCGGGAAGGACGTCGTCGTGCTCGACACGACGTACGCGAAGACCGAGTCGAAGACCGTCGGCGACACCATCACCATCGGCGACACGACGTTCACCGTGGTCGGCATCGTCGCGTCGACGAGTTCGTCCTCGAGCACCGCATCGGACATGTACATCCCGCTCGACACCGCACAGGAGCTGTCCGGTGAGACCGGCAAGGTGACCTCGGTCTACGTCTCGGCGACCTCGTCCTCGGACGTCAGCAGCATCAAGACCGCGCTCGAGAAGAAGCTCACCAAGGCGACCGTCTCCACCGAGGCCGACCTCGCATCGAGCGTGTCCGGGTCCCTCTCGACCGCGTCGAGCCTCGTGTCGAACCTCGGCACCTGGCTGTCGATCGTGGTCCTCGCCGCCGCGTTCCTCATCGCCATCCTGTTCACGATCTCCGGCGTGAGCCGCCGCACCCGCGAGTTCGGCACCCTGAAGGCCATCGGCTGGTCCAACGGCCGCATCACCCGGCAGGTCGCCGGGGAGTCGTTCGTCCAGGGCATCATCGGCGGCGTCGTCGGAGCCATCGCGGGCCTGGTCGGCATCCTCGTCATCAACGTCATCGCACCCACCATCTCCGCCAGCGCCTCCAGCAGCACCAGCGCGGGTGGCCCCGGCGGGGCAGGACCCGGCAGCGCGGCGACGGCGGCGGCCGGTTCCGGCGCCGCGAACGGTGCGGCGAGCGCAGCCGGTCGGGCTGCGTCCTCGGCGACGGAGGTGGTCCTCCACGCCCCCGTGACGGTCGAGATCATCGTGGTCGCGATCGGGCTGGCGATCACCGGCGGACTGCTGTCCGGGGTGTTCGGCGGGTGGCGGGCCTCCCGGCTGCGTCCGGCGGCGGCGCTGCGGAGCGTGGCCTGATGACCGACAGCCGCACCCTGCCCATCAGCACCACGACCGATGACACCACGGAAGCAGGCGCCCCGATGACCACCACGACCGACGACACCACGGAGGCAGGGGCACCGACCACCACGGCACCCCGTACGGTCGGCACCGCGTCGGCCCACCCCACGGCGGCGATGTACCAGCTCACCGGGCTGACGAAGCGCTACGCGCAGAAGGGCAAGCAGGTCACGGCCCTCGCGGGCGTGGACCTCGTGATCCCGAGGGGGCAGCTCGTCGCGATCCAGGGTCCGACCGGCGGCGGCAAGTCGACGCTGCTGCAGATGCTCGGCGCGCTCGACCGACCGACCTCGGGCGCGGTCCGGCTCGGCGGCCACGACCTCTCGACCGCAGGGGGTGCCGCACTCACCGACATCCGCGCGACCGAGATCGGGTTCGTGTTCCAGTCGTTCAACCTGATCCCCACGCTCACCGCGCTCGCGAACGTCGAGACGGCGTTCGCCGGCTCACTGGCGCGGGTCGGGAGGGACGAAGTGCACCGACGAGCAACTGCGGCACTGCAGGAGGTCGGCCTGGGTGAGCGGCTGTCCCACCTGCCGGCCGAGCTGTCCGGCGGACAGCAGCAGCGCGTCGCGATCGCCCGGGCACTGGTGAAGGACCCGAGCGTGCTGCTCGCCGACGAACCCACCGGGGCGCTCGACGAGGCCACGCGCGACGAGATCATGTCGCTCATCGAGCGGCAGTGGCGGGACCGCGGGCTCACCGTCGTGATCGTCACCCACGACTCGTGGGTCGCCCGGCGCGCCGAGCGCCGGCTCCGCATCGAGCAGGGGCAGGTGCGCGACATCTGACACGGACCGCTGGTGCCCCCGTCTCGGTAGGGAGGCGGGGGCATCGGCACGCCGTGGGCGAGGCCCGCGGGGCGGCGCCCGGACCTGAACGACACCGCAGGCGTCCCGACGACACTGCAGGGCACAACGACACCGTGGACCGGACGTCGCCGTCCCCGGCGGCGTCGTCGGAGCGAGAACGGCAGGGACCGATGGACGCCGGAGAGTTCGTGGACCTCGTGGCACAGCGAGCCGACATCACCCACACCCGCACCCGGGCTCGGCCCATCACCGACGCGACGCTCCTGACGTTGGCCGAGCGGCTCAGCGGGGGCGAGGCCGCCGACCTCGCCGCGGAGCTGCCCGAGGAGCTCCGCACGCCGCTCCTCCGCGACGGTGAGGCGTCCGAGCGGTTCGGGGCCGACGAGTTCTGCCGACGCGTCGCCGAACGGGCTGGGGTCGACGCCGACACCGCGCTCGAGGGTGCGACCGCCGTGTTCGCCGTCCTGCACCAGGCCGTGTCGAAGGGCGTGTGGGACCACGTGACGACCCAGCTGCCGAAGGAGTACGTCGCGCTCTTCCACCTGAAGGTCTGACGTTCCCGTCTGCCACGATGGGCGCATGCCCGCAACGACGCCGTACGGCTCCTGGACCTCCCCGATCTCCGCAGCGGACCTCACCACGAACGGCCACCCCGTGTCCGGCCCGCGCTGGGTGGGCGACGAGGTCTGGTGGCTCGAGCTCCGCCCGCAGGAGGACGGCCGCTCGGCGGTCCGACGCCGCGACGCGTCGGGCGCGGTGGTCGACGTCCTGCCCGCTCCGTGGAACGCCGCGAGCCGCGTGCACGAGTACGGCGGCGGCGCGTGGGCGGCGGATGACCGGGGCGTCCTGGTGTTCGTCGAGTTCGCCGACCAGCGCCTGTACGTGCTGGCTCCGGGCACCCGGGAGCCCCGACCGCTCACGCCGCTCGGCACCGGCGGCACGCACCACCGGTACGGTGACGTGAGCCTGCGCGGGGACGAGGTCGTGGCGGTGCGCGAGACCCACACGCCGAGCGCCACCAAGACCGGCGAGAACACGACCGACATCGTCCGTGACGTCGTCGCCGTGCCGCTCGACGGCTCCGCGGCCACGGACCCCGCGGCGGTCCGCAGCGTCGTCGGCGGATCCGACTTCCTCGCCGCCCCGCGGTGGTCGCCGGACGGCCGACACCTGGTCTGGATCGCCTGGGACCACCCCCGGATGCCCTGGGACGGCACCGAGCTCCGCGTCGCACCCGTCGACGACGACGGCGTCGCCGGCACGTGGCGGACGCTGGCCGGGTCGCCCACGGAGTCGGTCCTCCAGCCCGAGTGGCTCGACGACGACACGCTCGTCGCGATCGCGGACCCGACCGGCTGGTGGAACCTCGAGCGCATCACGCTCGACGGCGTCCGGACACCGCTGCACCCGGACGCCGCCGAGTACGGGGGACCGCTCTGGAGGCTCGGCACCCGCTGGTACACGCTGCTGCCGGACGGCCGCCTGCTCGCCACCCGCACCTTCGGGTCCACCTCGCTCGTCGTGCTCGACCCGAGCGGCCAGCGGGACCCCGAGCCGATCGAGACGCCGTGGACGAGCATCGCCGTGGGCGGAGCCCGGGACGGCCGCGTCCTCGTGACCTCCGGTGCGTCGACGGTCGGTGCCGGGGCCCGGGTCCTCGACCTCGCGACCGGGGCCGCCGAGGACGTCCGGCTCGACGCGGACGACCTGCCCGACGCCCGGTACCTGCCGGTGGCCGAGCGCCGGGAGTTCCCGGGCGAGCGGACCGTGCACGCGATCGTGTACCCGCCGCGGAACCCCGACCACGTCGCCCCGCAGGGCGAACTCCCCCCGTACGTCGCGGTCGTGCACGGCGGTCCGACCTCGCAGGCGGTGGCCGCGCTCGACATGCGCATCGCGTACTGGACGAGCCGCGGGATCGGGGTGGTCGACATCGACTACGGCGGGTCGACCGGGTACGGCCGCGCCTACCGCGAGACCCTGCGGGGCCAGTGGGGCGTCGTCGACGTCGAGGACACGATCGCCGCGGTGCGGGGTCTCGGGGAGGCCGGGCTCGCCGATCCGGCACGCCTCGCGATCCGCGGCGGCTCGGCCGGCGGCTGGACGGTCCTGTCCGCACTCACCCGGTCCGACGTGTTCGCCGCCGGGGTCTCGTACTTCGGGGTCGCGGAGCTCGAGCGGTTCGCGCAGGACACCCACGACTTCGAGTCGCGCTACCTCGACGGGCTCATCGGGCCCATGCCGGAGGCCGCGGCGCTGTACCGCGAGCGCGCCCCCCTGCACGCCGTCGACCAGCTCCGCACGCCCGTGCTCCTGCTCCAGGGCCTCGACGACCGGGTCGTGCCGCCGTCGCAGGCCGAGCTGTTCCGTGACGCCATGCGGGAGCGGGGCATCCCGCACGCCTACGTCACCTACGCGGGCGAGGGGCACGGGTTCCGGAAGGCCGCGACCATCATCGACGCGACGGAGAAGGAGCTCGCGTTCTACGGGCAGATCCTGGGGTTCGCGACGCCGGGCGTCCCCGCGCTGCCGCTCGACTGATCGCGGGCGCGCCGACGGGCGCCCGCGGGCGCGGTCGGGATGAGTGTGACCAGCCCGCGCCGTCCCTCCAGGCCGTCAGCCCACGCGCTCCGGGAGCCGCCCCTGCAGGGCGCGGGCGTTGAACTCGCCCGTGCTCGTGTCGTGCAGGCCACGCCCCGTCGTCTCCGGTGCCATGACCTGCGAGACGATCGCGCCGACCACGCAGATCGCCGCGGCGATGAGCATGCACGGTCCGATGCCGAGCGTCGTGATGCCCACCGGGAGCAGGAAGGTCCCCGCGGCGGCGCCGACGCGGCTGCACGCGGCGGTGAAGCCCACACCGGTCGAGCGGACCTCGGTCGGGAACACCTCGATGGGGTAGACGGCGGTGAGGTTGCCCTGCAGCGCGTTCATGAACGAGAACACGGCGAAGCACACGACGACGACCGCACCCGGCGCGCTGCCCCAGAAGCCGACCACGGCCAGGGCGACCGCCATGATCCAGAACGGCGGGATGAGCTGCGGGCGACGGCCGATCCGCTCGATGGTGAGCATCCCGACGAGCGCCCCGACGGCGGCCATGCCGTTGACGGTGATGGTGCCGGCCGTCTCGTTGTGCAGCGCGAGCGACTTGAGCACGGTCGGTGCGAACGTGAAGATCGCGAAGTAGGGGGCGACGTTGCAGGCCCAGAACACGGCGATGAAGGTCACGCGCTTCCGGTTCCCCGGCGCGAACAGGGCGCGGTAGCCGCCGGCCTTCTGCTCCTCGGAGCCGTAGTCCTCTTGCTCGTAGTACGCGCCGCCGCCGAGGCGCTGGTCGATCACCGCGCGGGCCTCCTGCTCCCGACCACGGTGCAGCAGCCACCGCGGGGACTCCGGGAAACCGATGCGGACGATGACGGTGACGATCGCCGGGAGGATGCTCGTCGCGAGCACCCACCGCCAGTTGAGGTGCCCGAGGTCGACGAGCGCGTACCCGACCACGACCGCGGCGAGGTACCCGGCGTACCAACACACGAGCAGCCCGGACAGGCGCCGTCCCCGGCTCTTCGCGGGGGCGAACTCGGCCAGCATCGCTGCGCCGATCGAGTACTCGGCGCCGATCGCGATCCCGAGCGCGATGCGGACGGCGAGGAGCTGCCAGGCGTCGGTCACGAAGGCCTGCAGCAGGCCGAGGACGACGAACGCGATGATGTCGACCGTGAACACGGTCTTCCGTCCGAACCGGTCGGTCAGGAGGCCCGTCAGTGGCGCCCCGACGAAGATGCCGATGAGGGACGACGCACCGATGAGGCCCGCCTCCAGGGCGTTCACGTGGAGGGCCGTCGAGATGAGCGGCAGGACGACGCTGATGAGGCCGAGGTCGAAACCGTCCAGGCCCTCGCCCCAGGCGCAGGCGAACGTCATGCGCGCGAGGAATCCCTTCCGGCGCTGCTCGGGGGTCCGTGTGGTGGTGCTCATGATCGCTCCTCGTCCGCCGGTCGGAGCACTCCCGCCCGGTACCCAGCGCATCGTACGGATTGGTGGACGAATGGTCTCTCAGGTTCCGCCATGGGCGTCCGAGGTGTGGGATGGAGGCACCTGGACGTCCGACCGAGGAGGAGCCGATGCCCCGACGCCGCGGACCGCGAGCCGAGTTGGCCGCCGCGCGCGACGACCTCTCGCCGGTGCTGCTCGACGGGGACGCGGGAGAGGTCGTCGCAGCGCTCGAGGCGTTCGCACACCGGATCGAGCTGCCGATCATCCGCCCGGACCGCCGCGACGAGCTGCCGGACGACGTGCGCTGCCCGGTTGCCGTCCTCGCCGTGCGGAACAGCGGGCGGCGTTCGTCGCTCCGCCGCGCCATCGACGTCCTCCGCGCGGTCGAGGCGCACCTGACGCCCGACGCCGTCGTCGTCGCGGTGTCGACGAGCAGTGCCGCGCGTTCGGCGCCCGCGCGGCTGCAGCGGCAGCTGTCGGCCGAGATCCTCTACCAGGTGCGTGCGGCCGTGTCGCCCGCGGCGCCGCGGTCGGGGCGGTCGTTCCGCCTCCGGCTCGGACTGTCGGCGCTCGGCGCCGTGGGCGTCCAGGTGTTCCGCATCGCGCTGTCGGGCTGACCCCGCCGCGGCTCGTCCGCCGGCTCGGTCGTCACCGTGCCGGCGCGTACCGGACCCAGTCGACGACCATCTGAGCCGTCCGCGGCGTGCTCGGTGTCGGATGCGGCACCGACCCGCCGATCGCGAGGCTGAGGATGAGGTCGAACTGTCCGTCGAACACCCACTTCAGGGCGCTGGGCGCGGTCGCCTCGGTGATGTCCGTGCCGACGACACCGTCCACGCTGATGACGACGTGCCCCGGCGACCGGGTGACCGAGTACGTGTGGAACCCCTTGCTCATCGCCTGGGTGTGCATGAGGATCCCGCCGGCCTGCACGTTGTGGTCCGGGTCGTCCTCGCCCGGGCCGTGCAGGAAGTGCGAGGTGCGGTGCGTGTCGATCGGGGCCTCGACGACGTCGATCTCGCCGCACTCCGGCCAGCCGACCGTGTCGACGTCGGAGCCGAGCATCCAGAACGCCGGCACGAGCGACCCGCCCTGCGGGACCTGGATCCGCGCGGAGACCGTGCCGTACCCGAAGGACGCCTTGCCGTGGGTCGTCAGCCGGGCGGAGGTGTACGGGGGACCGCCGTCGGGGCCGATGTCCGCCGTGATGACGAGGTGGCCGTGGCCGTCGAGCACCCCGTTCGACGCCGTGTAGGTCTGCAGCTCGTGGTTGCCCCATCCGCCCGCGCCGGTCTGGGCGCTCCAGTGGGCCGGGTCCGGAGCGGCATCCGCCGGTCCGTCGAACTCGTCGAACGACCCGGGCGTGGGGACGGCCTCGTCCTGGGACGGCGCGGGCTCCCCGGTCGCCGTCGCGGTGGCCGTGCTGGCGGCGGTGGACGAGCGGGCGTCGAACGTCGGGAGGGACTGCGCGCCACTCCGCGCGGGCGCGCACGCCGCGAGCACGAGCGCGAGGGACAGTGCGACGCCGACGGCGAGCGCCGGCCGGCGGGTGCGTCGATGGTACGCGTGCGTTCGGGTCCGGTCGGCGCGCTCGGGCACGCCGTGGTCCCAGGGCGTTCGGGGCGCCCTGTCGTTCGAGTCCACGGAGACTCCAGGTCAGATGGCGGGTCGGGATCTGCGCGGCGGGTACAGCGCGACGGCCCAGCCGTTCGGGTCCTGTGAGGCTACCGCCGCCCCCGGTCGGCCCGACACCCCGCGGACGGGGGGTACCGGCAGCACCCGGAGCGAGGTCGTCGTGGAGGCGCCCTGACCGGGGCGCGTCGCGCACCGGGACCGCGGCGTAGCGTCGACCGACGATGACCACGCCGACGTCCACGGAGTCCCTGACCGTCCGGACCACGGGCGGCGCCGTCCGCGGCGTCGAGCGGGACGGGATCCGCCGTTGGCTCGGCGTGCCGTACGCCGAGCCGCCGGTCGGGGAGCTCCGGTGGCGAGCGCCGCGCCGCGTCAGGCCGTGGGAGGGTGTCCGACCCGCCGTGGCGCCCGGCCCGGCCGGTCCGCAGCGCCCGCACCCCTACACGGGCGGCATCGCTCGGCGGTTCCCGCAGTCCGAGGACTGCCTGTACGTTACCGTCACCAGTCCGACCGACGCGGACGGCCTGCCCGTGCTCGTGTTCGTGCACGGCGGCGCCTACCGGTCCGGCTCGGGCGGGACACCCGACTACGACGGCGGCGCCCTCGCCCGGCTCGGCGTCGTCCTCGTGACCGTCTCGTACCGGCTCGGCGTGTTCGGCAGCATGGACCTCCGCGTGCTCGGCGGCGACGGTGTGACCTTCGACGCGAACTGCACCCTGCGCGACCAGATCGCCGCCCTCGGGTGGGTCGCCGAGAACGTCGCCGGCTTCGGTGGGGACCCGGCCCGGATCACCGTGTTCGGCGAGTCCTCCGGCGGGAACTCGGTGACGACCCTGTTGGCCGCGCCGTCCGCCCGGCCGGTGCTCGCCGGGGCGATCGCGCAGAGCGCCCACCCGATGACCGCGCACTCGCCCGAGAACAAGGCGGAGCACGCGCGCATGCTCGCGCGACGACTCGGACTCGACCCGGCCCACGCCGGGCGGGCGATGCGAGTGATGCCGGTGTCGCGCCTCCGGACGGTGGCCGAGGAAGTCGACGACGCGGTGACCCGGGAGTCCCCGCTCGTCGCCGTCATGTCGCCGACGATCGACGGCGACGTCCTGCCGGAACACCCGCTCGCCGCCGCCCGGGCCGGGCGGACGGCGCCGGTGCCACTCGTGATCGGCACGAACCACGACGAGGCGTCGCTGTTCAAGCACGCGCGGACCCCGATCCTGCCGAACACGCGGGAGCGCGTCGAACGACTCGTGGCCGGCACGGACCCGGAGGCCTGGCAGCGCATCCGGCGGCTGTACGCCGACGACGCGGACCGGCCTCGCCGCGACTGGGTGGCCGCCGGCGGGGACGGCGTGTTCCACGTGCCGTCGATCGACATGGCCGAGGCGCACGCCGCCGCAGGCAACCCCACCTGGATGTACCGGTTCGACCACGCGTCGCCGCTCATGCGGCTCGTCGGGCTCGGCGCCGCGCACGGCACCGAACTGCCCTACCTGTTCGGGACCTTCCGCACACCGCTCGGGAGGATCGTGGCCGGCACCGACACGCCCGCGACCCGACGGCGGATCCACGAGGTCCTCGCCGGCTCCTGGACCGCGTTCGCGCGCGACGGCGTGCCGTCCCACCGAGGCTGGACCTGGCCGCGGTACACCGCGCAGGACCGCGAGACGCTCTGCATCGACCGCGTCAGTCACGTCGAGCGGGACCCGGATCGCGCCGTGCGCGAGGCCTGGAGCGGCGTGCACTACGAGTTCTGAGCGTCCTCCGACCCCACGGAGCACGATGGTGCACATGGCCACCACCGACCCGGCGCGCACTGCGTTCGACGCACCGATCGACCCGGACTACGATGACGTCCCCCGACCGCACGCGCACCACCGCCACGGCTGGTGGTGGAAGACCCTGCTCGTCGGGCTGGCGCTCTGGCTCGTCACGATCGTCGTGACCGTGTTCACGCGGAACACGAACCTCGTGCCGACGATCATCCTGCTCGGCAGCTTCCTCGTGCCGTTCACCGTCGTGCTGTTCGTCATCGAGCGGGTCACGGGGACGGTCAGCACGATGCAGCTCATCGTCGCGTTCTTCGTCGGCGGCATCCTCGGCGTGCTCGGGGCATCCGTGCTCGAGGCGAACCTGCACCAGAACGTGTTCCTGTACATCGCCGTCGGGTTCGTCGAGGAGTTCGTCAAGGGCGTGCTCCTGCTCTTCGTCGGATGGCGGGTCCGGCCGAAGACCGCGCGCCAGGGAGCGCTGCTCGGCGCCACCGTCGGTGCCGGGTTCGCCGCGTTCGAGTCCGCTGGGTACGCGTTCAACGCGGCGATCACCCAGCAGGGCATCGACCTGTTCTCGCTGCTCCAGACCGAGGTCATCCGCGCCGTGCTCTCGCCGGTCGGCCACGTGCTCTGGACCGCGATCCTCGGGGCGGTCATCTTCGGCCTCGCCCACGGCAGCCAGCGCATCCGCTGGTCGTGGCTCGTGCTCGTGGCGTACGTCGGCGTGGCCCTGCTGCACGGGTTGTGGGACTCGACGAGCGAGATCGCGGCGCTCATCGCGCTGCTCGTCACCGGCAACGCGCGCATGGAACTCATGTACGGCACGCTCCCGCCCGGGTCCGCCGGTGCGGTGTCGGCGCTGACGAACGTGCTCTACCTGATCGGGATCGCGATCGTGTCGGTCGTCGGCGTCATCGTGCTCGTGGCGGTGCTGGTGCACTACCGCCGGCGGTACCCGCGGCCGAACCGACCGGCTGCCGGGTCCGGTCCCGAGGCCGCCTTCGGTGCCGGCCACCAGCACGGCGGTGCCGTCGACCAGCGTGGCGATGACGACGGGTGGGGGAGCACGCCGCCGCCGCACGTCCTCCGCTGACGCGCCCGACCAGCGGCGGCACTGGTCCTACACTGACCGCATGCCGCCCGCGCACGACGCCGACCCGGACGTGCTCGCCTGGGCCGGCGCTGCCGTCCGCCGGTACGCGGCGGCCACGAACCTGCTCGTCGCCGGACGCCGGTTCCGCGTCGTGGGCCCCGGCCCCGACGCGTCGACACTCCGCGCCGTGCTCACCGCGATGGGCGCCCGACACGCGCCGGAGGGGCCGGTCGACCAGCTCTGGTGCACCGGCGACCCCGCCGAGAGCACCGCGGCCGTCGACGCGCACGGCGCCCCACCCCGAGGCCGCACGCTCGTCGTGATCGACGCGGGTCGTCACGTCCCCGCGGTCGACGAGGACGCCTTCGGCCCGGTCGTCGTCGCGCGCCCCGGCGTGCTCGCGGTCCCGCACCACGCCGACGGCGTGTTCCTGGTGAGCACCGGACGCGAGCCGGAGCGCGACGCGTTCGCCGCCGAGCCCATCCGGTGGGCCGGCCGGCACATGCCGGTGAGCAGGGCGATCGCCGCCCAGCTCCGCGCCGACCGCGCGCTCGCCGGGGTCCGGGTCGGCGTCGCGATGGTGCTCGAGCCGAAGACGGCGGTCCTGTCGTTGCTCCTGCAGGACGCGGGGGCCGACGTCGTCGTCTACGCGCACGCGGACGAGACCGACGACGCCGTGGCGGCCGCGCTCCGCGACGCCGGCCTCGTCGTGTTCGCGTCGAGCACGGTCGACCTCGCGGGGCAGCGGCGGCTCGCTCTCGAGATGCTCGACCGCGAGCCGCAGATCCTGCTCGACGACGGCGCCCACGTCATCCGGCTCCTCCACGAGGCACGGCCCGAACTCCTGCCCGGCATGGTCGGCGCGGCCGAGGAGACCACGAGCGGCCTGCGCCCCCTCCGAAGCATGGCGGAACAGGGTGCGCTGCGGCTGCCGGTCGTCGCGGTGAACGACGCGCGCGCCAAGACGCTGTTCGACAACCGGTACGGGACCGGGCAGTCCACGGTCTTCGCGGTGTTCGACCTGCTCGACGCCGTCACCGGGCGCGATGCCGTGGCGCGGCTGCCGGCCGCGGGAGGCACGGCAGCCGTGATCGGGTACGGTCCGGTCGGCGAGGGGGTCGCCCAGGTCCTGACGGCGCTCGGGCTGCGCGTCGTCGTCGCCGAGACCGATCCCGTGCGGGCACTGCAGGCCGTGTTCGCGGGGTACGACGTCGCGCCCGTCAGGACCGCCGTCGCCGGTGCCGACCTCGTGATGTCGGCCACGGGCGTGCGGGACACGGTGTCGCTCGACGTGCTGCGGGCGTGCGCACCCGACGCGGTCGTCGCGGTGGCGGGCGGGATCGACCAGGAGGTCGCGACCGACGATGCTCACGCCGCCGGCAGCGTCCGCACGACCATCGCTCCTCGCCTCGAACGGATGACCGTGCCGGGTACCCTGCGCGCGGTGGTCCTCGTCGACGGGGGTGGGTGCGTGAACGTCACGGCGGCCGAGGGCAACCCGATCGAGATCATGGACCTGTCCTTCGCGGTGCAGCTCGCCGCGGTGCGGATGCTGCTCGAGCACGGGGCGGAGCTGCCCGTCGGCGTGCACCCGATCGACCCCGCCGCGGACGCCCGCATCGCTGCGGCGGCACTGGCCGAGCTCGGTCTCGCCGTCGACTCGCCTCGCGGACCCGACCCCGACGGGGGCGCGCAGGGGCGGGCCTCCGACGTCCGCACCACGCGGTTCGGAGCCCCACCGTGAGCGCGTCGGTCACCGTGCACTCGGCGCACGTCGTCGTGCCGATGACCGCGCCACCGATCCTGGACGGTGCCGTCGCCGTGCGGGGCGACCGCATCCTCCACGTCGGCGAACGCGCCTGGGTCGTGGACCAGCTCGCCACCCGTGGCCTGCCGTACACGGAGCGTCGCTGGCGCGGCGCACTCCTGCCCGGTCTCGTCAACGCGCACTCGCACCTCCAGTACACCGGCATGGCCGCGGTCGGCGCCGGCCGGTACCGGGGGTTCGAGGACTGGGCGGCGGCGTTCACCGCCGACTACGGCGGGCGCGAGCACGACTGGGGTGCCGACGCGGCCGAGGGGGCCGCGCAGTCCATCCGGGCCGGCGTCACGAGCATCGCGGACATCATCACCGACCTCGAGGCGGTGTCCGTCCTCGCCGACGCGGGGCTCGGGGGCATCGCGTACTGGGAAGTCATGGACTGGGAGAACGCCGCCTGGCAGGAGCGGGGGCGTGACCAGGTCCTCGGCGAACTCGAGCACATCCCGGAGCACCCGGGTGCCGGTCTGTCACCGCACGCGCCGTACTCGCTCGACGTGGGCCCGTTGCTCGACCTGCCCGACATCGTGCGTCAGCGGGGACTCCGGTTGCACCTGCACCTGGGCGAGTCGGCGTTCGAGGCGGAACGCCGCGCCCTCGAACCCGTGCCGGGCCTCGCCGGCGTCGTCGGACTCGGCCGGGGCGCCGACTGGCACCAGGCGAACGTGCCCTCGTTCCGGGCGCTCCGCGCACTCGGCTTCGGCGCGAGCGCCACGACGTTCGTCGACCGGCTCGGGGTGCTCGGGCCGGACTGTCACATCGCCCACGGCGTGTACATGACCGCCGCCGACCGGGCGCTGCTCCGCGCGCGCGGGACCGCCGTCGCCCTCTGCCCCCGGTCGAACGCCGTCATCGGACTCGACCCGCCGCCCGTCGCCGACTACCTGCGCGAGGGCAGCGCGATCGCGGTCGGCACGGACTCGCTGTCGTCGTCGCCCTCCCTCGACCTCATGGCGGACGTCGCGGCCCTGCACCGCATCGCGCGGAACCAGGGGTACGGCGCCCGCGACCTGCACGAGCGGTTGCTCGCGGCGGCGACCCTCGGCGGCGCGCACGCGATGGGCCTCGACGTCGGGCCGGACCGCGTCGGCCACCTCGCCGTCGGCGCACGGGCCGACCTCGCGGTGTTCGACGTCGACGCGCGGACCGTCGCGGACGCCCTCGCGGAACTCGCGGAGGACGGCGCCGGCCGGGCGAGGGCCACCGTCATCCGCGGTGTGGTCCGCGCCGTCGACGGGACCGTGCTCACCGCCACCCACGTCCCCGAGAGGACCCCGTGAACGACACCCCGCCCCGCCCCGGCATGGTCGCCCGCCGCACCGTCGCCGGTGACCTCGTCGAGTGGCTCGACGTCCCGCCGCGCGCCCGCGCCCTCGGCATGGAACCGCACCCCGAGGGCGGCTGGTACGTCCGCACCTGGACGTCGCCCGCCGTGGTGACGACGCCCGCGGGGGAGCGACCGGCCGCGACGCTCATCCACTTCCTCCTGCCGCCGGGGGAGGCGTCGGCGTGGCACCGGGTGACCTCGGACGAGATCTGGATGTGGCACGGACCGGACGCCGTCGTCCTCGAACTCGGCGGCAGCGGTGACGCCCCGGAGCCCGGCGCGCGGATCACCCTCGGGCCGGACGCCGGCCGCGACCGTGTGAACGACGCGCAGGCGTTCGTCCGCGGGGGCGTGTGGCAGCGGACCCTGCCCGGCGAGGGCGAGGTGCTCGTCAGCTGCCTGGTGTCGCCGGGATTCGCGTTCGAGGACTTCACCCTGGCAACCTGACCGCGGCCGGCCGTCGGCCTGCCGGCCGTCGGCCTGCCGGCCGTCGGCCTGCCGGCCGTCGGCCTGCCGGCCGCCTTTCATCCGCCGAGATCGCACTCGTTGCCGCTTCGAGACCCTCCTGAGCGGCAACGAGTGCGATCTCGGCGGCGGGGAGGGTGCAGCCGGCCCCGCGACGTGGTGGAGTGGTGGCATGAGCACGACCTCGTGGCTGGAGATCGACCAGCAGGATGCCCGCCCCGACGCCGCCACCCTGGAACGGTCCCGCGCCGGGCTCACCTTCCGGCTCCGGGAACCGACCGACCCCGCGATCGAGGCCGTCCTCGCCGCGTTCCGATCGGTGATCGTGCGCGGTTCCGTGTTCGGGGCCGCGTTCGACGTGACGGGTGACGACGAGACGACCGCCTGGTACCTCTGCCGCAACCGGGTGGACGAGTACGGCCTCGTGGAGGCGCTCCTGACGTCGCCCGCGATGGCGGCCGCGCTCCCCGGCATCGACCAGGACGTCCGGTTCGACGCCGACACGTTCGAGGAGCGTGCGGCCGTGGAACTCGACGGCATGATCGCGAGCGCCCTCATCTGGGGCGGGTCGTCGGCCTCGTTCAAGGGTCGTGCCGCCGAGGCGAAGCGCATCGGCCGGGCCTTCAGCGACGCCCTCGTGGGGGATCGGTACGAGGACTTCCGCATCGACGACTCGTTCCAGGCGTGGAGTGGGTGGTTCGACGACGTCGCCTGGGACTTCACGTGGGTCATCACGGACCGGCGGCAGAAGGTCATGACGGTGGTGTTCGTCACGGACGACGACGCCGAGTCCGATCCGCCGAGCGCCGGCTGACGACCGCGGGACGGAACGGCGCGTCATCAACTCGCGCCGGGCCTCCCGGCCCCGTACGATCCGCAGCACACCCCGCTCGCGACCGCCCCGGAGGCAGCCCGTGTCCCCTCGACGCCGACCCCGCACCCCTCGCGCACTCGTGGCGGTCGCCGCCGCGGTCGTCGCGCTCACCCTCGCGGCCTGCAGCGCCGGCGGCTCCGGCTCCGGCAGCCGGACCGTCACGGCCGGCAAGCTGACGATCGCCACCGGCCAGCCCGCGTACTCGCCCTGGGTCGAGGGGAACAAGCCGCAGTCCGGCAAGGGGTTCGAGGCGGCCGTCGCGTACGCCGTCGCGCAGGAGATGGGCTACGCGAAGGACGACGTGGTCTGGAAGCGGAGCACCTTCGACAGCGCGATCGCCCCCGGTGTGAAGGACTGGGACATGAACATCCAGCAGTTCAGCATCACGGCGAAGCGGAAGCAGGCGGTCGACTTCTCGGCGCCGTACTACACGACCACGCAGGCGGTCGTGACGACGTCGGGGTCGAAGGCGGCCGACGCCACGAGCATCAGCGCGCTCAAGGGCCTCAAGGTCGGCGTCGCCACCGGCACCACGAGCTACGACGTCGCGAAGGACGCCCTCGGACAGCCGCAGGTGTTCAACTCGAACGACGACGCGGTCCTCGCGCTCAAGAGCGGACAGATCGACGCCGTCGTCACGGACCTGCCCACCGCGTTCTACGTCGCGTCCGCGGAACTGAAGAAGGGCGAGGTCGTCGGTCAGTTCCCCGCCTCGTCGGGCACGGGTGACCAGTTCGGCATCGTCCTGCCGAAGGGCTTGGCGCTGACGCCGAAGGTGAGCGGGGCGATCCGCGCGCTCAAGGCCGACGGCACGCTGCAGCGCATCACGACCAAGTGGCTGTCGACCGCGGTCGACGTGCCCGTCCTGCACTGATCGGGACGCGGTCCGTGACCACCACCCCGACCACCGTCGTCGCGGCGCCGAGCGAGATCGAGGTCGAGCGGCGGCTGTACCGGCGCCAGCGGGGCCGCCGCTCGGTGGCGGTGAGCATCGTCTCGTCGCTCGTGGTGGTCGCGCTCGTCTGGGTCGGCGTCGTCAACACCCCCGGATGGGCGGCCGTGCAGCAGTCGTTCTTCGACCCGGAGACGGCGGTCTCGGCCTTCCCCGACATCCTGCTCGGGCTGTGGCTCAACGTCCGGATCCTGTTCTTCGCGTCGATCGGCGTCGCCGTGTTCGCGACGCTCCTGGCCGTCGTCCGAGGGCTCCGGAGCCCCGTGGCCTTCCCGCTCCGGCTGCTCGCCACCGGGTACACGGACCTCTTCCGGGGTCTGCCGCTCATCATCGTGCTGTACCTGGTCGGCTACGGCGTGCCGGGGCTCGGTGTCTTCCCGCGGTTCCCCGCCGAGGTCTGGGGCACCATCGCGATCATCCTGACCTACTCGTCGTACGTCGCCGAGGTGCTCCGCGCCGGCATGGAGGCCGTGCACCCGTCCCAGCGCCTGGCCGCGCGGTCGCTCGGCCTGTCGCATGCGCAGACGCTCCGGCTCGTCGTCCTGCCGCAGGGGTTGCGGAAGGTCACGCCGGCGCTCATGAACGACTTCGTGTCGATGCAGAAGGACGTCGGGCTCGTGTCGATCCTCGGCGCGGTGGACGCCGTGCGGGCCGCGAACATCGCGCAGGCCGAGTCGTACGACTTCACGCCGTACTTCGTCGCGGGGCTCCTGTTCGTGCTCATCAGCCTGCCGCTCATCCGGCTCACCGACGCGCTCGCGCTGCGCCAGCAGCGGCGTGAGCAGAGCGGTGGTGCGGTGTGACCGCGGACGCGACGAGCGCGCCGGGCACCCACCGCTCCTCCCGGCCCGGTCGGTCCGGTTCGCCGGCCGGTCGGGAGGCTTGGCACCCGCCCGCCACCGACGCGCCGGTCCTCGAGCTCCGCGGTCTCCGCAAGACCTTCGGGGACACGGCGGTCCTGCGCGGCATCGACCTGGCCGTCGACCGGCACGACGTCGTCGTGGTCATCGGCGCCTCGGGATCCGGGAAGTCGACCCTGCTGCGGACGGTGAACCTGCTCGAGCCGATCGACGACGGCCAGATCCTGCTGCAGGGGCAGGACATCTCCGATCCCCGTGTCGACGTCGACGCCACCCGCGGACGCATCGGTGTCGTGTTCCAGCAGTTCAACCTGTTCCCGCACATGACCGTGCTCGACAACGTCACGATCGCAGCCCGCCGTGTCCACCGGATCCCGCGCGCCGAGGCCGAGACGACCGCGCGCCGGCTGCTCGACCGCATCGGCCTCGGGGCGTTCGCGGGGGCGTACCCGGACCGGCTCTCGGGCGGACAGCAGCAGCGGGTCGCCATCGTGCGCGCGATCGCCACCGACCCCGAGCTGCTCCTGCTCGACGAGGTCACGAGCGCCCTCGACCCGCAGCTCGTCGGCGAGGTGCTCGACCTCGTGCGCGACCTGAAGCAGGGCGGCTCGACGATCCTCATGACGACGCACGAGATGTCGTTCGCCCGCCGGGTCGCCGACCGCGTGGTGTTCCTGCACGAGGGGGCCGTCGCCGAGCAGGGGTCGCCCGACGCCGTGCTCGGGGATCCGCAGCACCCCGCGCTCCGGGCGTTCCTGGCGCGCGTGCAGCGCTGACCCGGTGCGCGAGCCGCCGGAGCCCCTCACACACCCCTCCGCGAGATCGCAGTCGTTGCCGTTCTGGAAGGGTTCGAAACGGCAACGACTGCGATCTCGCCGGAGTGGGGGGGGGCGGCGGTCAGGCGGCCGGAGCCGGGGCCGGGGCCGCGTCCGGGAGGACCGCCTGCGTCGGGAGCGCCGACTCCGCCTCCGGGGTGAGCGCCCCGCGGCGGAGCACCCCGCTCGGCAGGAAGAGGGCCAGCACCGCCGCCAGGAGCACCACGCCGGCGCCCACGACCACGGCGGGCTGGGCGGCCGACACGTACCCCGTCGGAGTGAGGTGGCCGCCCGCGCCCGTGAACACCGCGGTGAGGACGGCGATCCCGAGCGCGATCCCGATCTCGCGGAGCGTCGAGTTCGTGCCGGACGCCTTGGCGTGGTCCTCCGGGGGCATGCTCGCCAGGACCGCCGTAGACAGCGGCGCGAACACCAGGCCCATGCCGACGCCCGCCAGCAGGAAGCCCGGCAACAGCACGCCGTATCCGACGTCCGCCGACATCGTCAGTGCGATCTCGAACAGGCCCGCCGACAGGAGCACGAGGCCGCCGACGATGAGCGCACGGGTCCCGACGCGCGGGGCGATGAATCCCGTGAGCGGTGCGATGACCATCGGCGCGAGGGTCCAGGGCATCGTGGCGACGCCAGCCTGCAGCGGGGTGTTCCCCTGCACGATCTGCAGGAACTGGATGAGGATGAACACTGCGCCGAACGTGCCGAAGCTGAATGCGGTCGCGACAGCGTTCGCGAGCGTGAAGCCCCGGTCCCGGAACAGTCGCAAGGGGAGGAGCGGTGCGCTCGTGCGGGCCTCCCGGACGATGAAGGCGGCGAGGAGCGCGGCGCCGGCGACCAGGGCGCCGACGACCTGCCCACTGCCCCAGCCTGCGTCGTTGCCACGGACGACCCCGAACACGATGCCGAGCACGCCGAGCCCGGCGAGGAGCACACCGATGACGTCGGCGCGGAGTCTCGCGCCGAGCGCGTTCGGGAGCGCGGCGAGCGCGAGCGGGACGGCGATGACGCCGACCGGCACGTTGAGCCAGAAGATCGCCTGCCAGTTCCAGCCCTCGACGACGGCGCCGCCGATGAGCGGGCCGAGCGCGACGCCCAGGCCGGACACGCCGCCCCACACGCCGATCGCGAGGGAGCGTGCGCGGTCGGGCACACTGCCGACGAGCAGGGTGAGCGAGAGCGGCATGATCGCGGCAGCACCGGCGCCCTCGAGCGCTCGGGCGGCGATGAGCGCGGTGGGGTCCCCGCTCACGGCGCACAGCGCGGAGGCGACCGTGAAGATCGCGATGCCGACCACGAACACGTGTCGACGGCCGAAGCGGTCCCCGATGCCGACGGCGAGCAGCATGAGGGCGGCGAACGCCAGGGTGTAGGCGTTCGTGATCCACTGCAGGTCCTCGACCGAGGCGCCGAGGTCCTCGTGGATGACGGGAAGCGCGCTCGTGACCACGAGGTTGTCGAGCGTGGCCATGAACATCGGGAGCGAGGCGGCGAGGATCGCCAGCCAGACCGGGATGCGACGGGTGGGTGGAGCTGAAGCGGTCATCGTTGCCTCCGCGGATCGGGTGCCGGCCGGGAGGCCCGACACCAGTTGTAATCGGATGATCACAAACCGTAGTAATCGATTGATACCATGTCAAGCGTGAGTCCTACATCGTCCCCGACCGCTGCTGCGTCCGCTGGATCCGCCGCATCCCCCGCGACCCGGATGCCCGCGGCGGAGCGTCGCGTCCTCATCCTCGACATCGCGCGCACCGTGTTCGGGCGACGCGGGTACCACGGCACGACGACCGACCAGATCGCCAGCGCCGCGGGCATCAGCCAGCCCTACGTCGTGCGGATGTTCGGTACGAAGGAGAAGCTGTTCCTCGAGGTCCTCGCCGACACGCTCGACACCCTCATGGCGGCGTTCCGGACCGCCCTCGACGGCGCGGTCGCCCGCGGCGAGGACGAGCACGGCGCGGCACGGGCGGTGGGCAACGCGTACCTCGACCTCGCTGCCACGCGCGGGTTCCACACGCTGCTGCTCCAGGCGTTCGTGTCGGGAGCCGATCCCGCGATCGGCGCCGCGGCACGAGCCGGGTTCCTCGAGATCTACCGGTTCCTCGTGCACGACGCGGGGTTCACGCCCGAGCGCGTGCACGAGTTCCTCGGCAGCGGCATGCTGTTCAGCGTCCTGCTCGGGATCGAGATGCCCGGCCTGTACGACACGGACGACGACGCCGCGGCGCTCATGCAGGCGAGCTTCGGTGACAAGTGCGCCGCCATCGTGGACGCCGCGCGCAGCCAGACGGACTGAGCCGGCCCGGCCCGGCCGGCCCGGCCCGGCCTTTCTCCTCCGCGAGATCGCAGTCGTTGCCGTTCTGACCAGACTCAGAGCGGCAACGACTGCGATCTCACCGGATGGCGGGGGCGGCCGGACGGGTCAGGGGTCAGGGGGTCAGGGGGTCAGGAGGACCTTGCCGATCGTTGCGCCCTCCGCGACCAGGCGGTGCGCGTCGGCGGCCTGCGCCATCGGCAGCACGGTGTCCACGACGGGCGCGACCCGACCACGCTCGACGAACGGCCAGACCTCGCGACGGACCGCGGCGACGATCTCGGCCTTCTCCTCGGCCGGACGAGCACGGAGCGTCGTCGCGGTGACACTGGCGCGCTTCCGCATGAGGAGCCCGAGGTCGAGCGGGGCGTCCGGGGCCGAGCCCGTGCTGCCGATGACGACGAGATCGCCGTTCACCGCGAGCGCTTCGAGGTTCCGCTGCAGGTAGGTCGGCCCCACGATGTCGAGCACGACGTCGACCCCGGCGCCGTCGGTCTGCTCCCGCACGACGGTGACGAAGTCCTCGTCGCGGTGGTTGATGACGACGTCGGCGCCGAACCGCCGGGCTGCCTCGAGCTTCGGCGTGCTGCCCGCGGTCGCGAACACGAGGGCGCCGAGGGCGTTCGCCCACTGGATGGCGTGTGACCCCATGCCGCTGCCGCCGCCGTGCACGAGGAGCGACTGCCCCGGACGCAGGCCCGCGACCATCCCGACGTTCGAGTACACCGTGCACGCGGCTTCGGGCAGACCCGCGGCCGCGACGAGGTCGAGGTCGTCGGGGACCGGGAGCACTTGCGCGGCGGGGACGGCCACGAGCTCGGCGTACCCACCGCCGCTCAGCAGCGCGCAGACCCGATCGCCCACGTGCCAGTCGCTGACGCCCTCGCCGACCGCGGCGATCGTGCCGGAGCACTCGAGCCCCAGGATCGGCGAGGCACCCTGCGGCACCGGGTAGTGCCCCCGCCGCTGGAGCAGATCCGCGTTGTTGATGCCGGCGGCGGCGACGGCGATCAGGACCTCACCCGGACCGGCGACGGCGTCGGGGACGTCGGACCAGACGAGGACGGCCTCGTCGCCGGGAGCGTCGAACGTGATGGCGTGCATGCGGTCGACGCTACGCCGGGCTCCTCAGCCTTCCGTGCCGGTGTCGTCCCGGGGCGCCGCCACCCGTTTCGACTGGGTCGAGCCGCGCTGCCGGAGCCACACGGTGGCCACGATCATGACCGAGATCACCATGAACTCCGATTGCCAGTTCTGCATCGACTCGAACCAGAACTGGCTCGTGGCGAGGTAGCCCCACCCGGAGACGACGGCACCGCCGTGCTCGCGTTGGTCCTCGTTGTAGGCCGCAGCACCGCCGAGGACGTGCCCCACGACGCTGCCGACGAACAACAGCGCGAAGAGGATGAGCAGCGAGTTCTCGTACAACACGAGTGCCAGGCCCCCGCGCCGGACCGGCCAGGGAACACGAGCGTCGTCCCGGTGCTCCCGCGGGTCGTCGTCCTGCTCGGCCGCTTCGTCCAGGGGCTTCGACTCGCTCGACCCCCACTGGAACAGGAACGACGTCAGCACGACGTACGACCCCATCTGGAGGAACTCGCTCTCCCAGTTCTCGAACGTCGCCTCGACGAAGTCCCCGCTCCGCAGGAACGCGCCGAGGGACTCCGCCGCCCGGCCGTGCTCGAGTGCGTCGGCGTTCGCGACGTGCCAGCCGCTGAACACCATTCCCGCGAAGAAGACGAGGAACGCGATCAGGTTGACGAGCAGCAGCCCGTTCCGTCGCGCCCACGTCCACTCCTGCGGCCGGTCACGCAGGAAGGCGCTCATGTCGTCCGCCGGGTTCCCGCGTGCCGACCGCGGAGCACGATCACGCCGCGGGTGCCTGCGCGGCGTCGAGGCGCTCGATCTGCTCGGGCCGCAGCTTGACGTCGGCCGCCCGCACGGAATCGAGGATCGACTGCGGTCGTGACGCACCCGGGATCGGGATGACGACGTCGCTCTTCTGCAGCTCCCACGCCAGTGCGATCACCTGCGGGGAGACGTCGTGCTCGCGCGCGACGATCGAGAAGGCCTCGTGGATGGCCCCGAGGTCACCGGCCGACGTGATGCCGCCGAGCGGAGCCCACGGCAGGAACGTGATGCCGAGCTCGTCGCACAGGACGAGTTCGACCTCGCTCGTGCGGAACGCCGGCGAGTACTGGTTCTGCACGGACACGAGCCGCCCGTCGAGGATCTCGTTCGCCTGTCGGATCTGGTCGACGTCGGCGTTCGAGATGCCCGCCATGCGGATGACGCCCTCGTCGAGCAGGTCGACCAGGGCACCGATCGAGTCGGCGTAGGGCACGGCCGGGTCGGGCCGGTGGAACTGGTAGAGGTCGATGGCCTCGACGCCGAGGCGCTTCGCCGATGCCTTGGCGGCCTCCTTGAGGTAGGCCGGGTCGCCGTTCTGGGTCCACCGCTCGTCCGGCCCGGGACGCAGGTGTCCCCCCTTCGTGGCGATGACGACGTGCGACGTGTCCCCGCCGTACTCCGCGATGGCCTTGGCGATGAGCGATTCGTTGTGCCCGACCTCGTCGTGGCCGCCCAGGTGGTAGGCGTCCGCCGTGTCGATGAGGGTCACCCCGGCCTCGAGCGCGGCGTGGATGGTCGCGATCGCGCGGCGTTCGTCCGGTCGCCCCTCGATGGACATGGGCATGCCGCCCAGACCGATGGCGCTGACGTCGGTGTCTCCGATGGTCCGTTGTCTCATGGCTCCAGCATGCGCCGCCCGCACCGAGCCGGTTCCCCGCGAGGCCTCCCTGTGGATGTCGACAGCTCTCCGGCCCCGGTGGAGGGATCAGCGGTCAGCGGGAACGCGGCCGGCGACGAGCAGACCTTCAGCGCCCCGCGGCGTACGCCTGCTCGCCCCGCGGGTTGGCGGCGGCCGACAGGACACCGGTCCGCGGGTCGCGGCCGACGCTCGAGAGGCGACCGAGGGTCCAACCGCCGGCGCGCGTGACGACGTGCCCCCGGGCCTCCAGGCCGGCGATGACGTCGTCCCCGATCCGGTCCTCGACGACGATCCCCGCCGGCTCCCACGTGCGCGGCCAGAACGACCCCGGGAACGAGGTCGTGTGCAGCGCCGGGGCGTCGATCGCCTGCTGCGGCGACCAGCCGCCGACGATCGTCCGGAGCAGGTAGAGCAGCTGCCACTGGTCCTGCTGGTCACCGCCGGGGGAGCCGAGCGCGACGACGGGCTCGCCGTCGCGGAGCACGAGCGTCGGGGTGAGCGTCGTGCGCGGACGCAGCCCGGGACGGAGCGTCGAGGCGGTGCCCTCCTCGAGCCAGGTCATCTGCAACCGCGTGCCGAGGCAGAAGCCGAGCTCGGGGATCGTCGGCGAGGACTGGAGCCATCCGCCGGACGGGGTGGCAGACACGATGTTGCCCCAGCGGTCGACGACGTCGATGTGGCACGTGTCGCCGCGCGTCTGGCCGTCGGGCCCGACGTGCGGTTCCGCGCCGGCGAACGAGTCGACGGTGGGTTCCCCGACGCCCTCGGGGCGCTCGTCGAGCGCCGGCGGCAGGTACTCGGTGCGGAGCGGGGGCATGACGCCGGCCGGCACGCCGGCGTCGCCCGGGCGGATCTCGGCGGAGGCCCGGTCGCCGATGAGCGCGCGTCGCTCGGCTGCGTAGGCCGCGGACAGCAGCCGCTCGAGCGGCACGTCGTGGTCGCCGTAGTACGCCTCGCGGTCGGCGAGGGCGAGCTTCTGCGCCTCGACGATGGTGTGCGCGCCCTCGACCGTCGACGGGTCGAGCAGGGCGTCGTCGAGCGGTTCGAGGATGGCGAGGGTCTGCAGCAGTGCGGGCCCCTGCCCCCAGGCGCCGGTCTTCGCGATGGTGTGGCCGCGGAACTCGAGCGTCACCGCGGGCTCGTACGTGGCCCGGAACCCGGCCATGTCCGCAGCCGTGATGACGCCCGCGTGGTCGGTGCCCGACGAGTGCCGGTGCGGCGTCCGGACGAACCGCTCGACGGCCTCGGCGACGAACCCCGACGCCCAGGCGTCCCGGGCCGCGTCGATCCGTGCCGACCGGTCCGCCGAGCCCTCTCCGGCCGCGACGAGCCGCTCGAGCACGTCCGCGTACGCGGTGTTCCGGACGACCTCGCCGGCGACGGGGATCCGGCCCTCGGGCATCCAGCGCTCGGCGGAGGACGGCCAGTGCTCCGTGAACAGGTCGGCGACGCGGCCGATCGTGTCCGCGACGCGAGCGGCGACCGGGTGGCCGTCGCGCGCGTACCCGATGGCGTAGGCCAGGACGTCGGCGAGGTCCCACGTCCCGTGGTCCCGGAGGAGCAGCAGCCACGCGTCGACGGCGGCGGGCACGGCGGCCGCGAGGGCGCCCGACCCCGGCACGAGTTCCAGACCCTCGCCGCGGTAGTGCTCGACGGTCGCACCGGCGGGAGCCGGGCCCTGCCCCATGAGCACGACGGGCGTGGGGTCCGCCGCGGTGGCGAACACCGCGGTCATGTCGCCGCCCGGGCCGTTGAGGTGCGGCTCGACGACGTGGAGCACGAACGCCCCGGCGACGGCCGCGTCGAACGCGTTGCCCCCGCGCTCGAGTACCGACTGCGCCGAGGCCGTGGCCAGCCAGTGCGTCGAGGCGCTCATGCCGTGCGTGCCCTGCAGGTCGGGGCGGGTCATGGTCGTGGGTGGGGTCGTGTAGGTCACGAGGTCCTTCCTGGTCATGCGGGCCGCTCGGTCGGTTCGAACCGTGCCGCGTTCGTGTCGGCGACGATGCCGGTGTCCCCGCCCGAGCGCGCCTCGTGCAGCCGCGACCCCGTGCGTACTCCGTGCAGCTGGTGCGGACCGGGGCCGGAGCGGGCGGCGCCGTCCCCGGGGTTGACGAGGGCGCAGCGGGTCAGCGACAGACAGCCGCACCCGATGCAGCCGTCGAGGTCGTCGCGGAGGGCCTCGAGCTCGCGGATCCGGGTGTCGACCGCGTCGGCCCATCGTCGCGAGAGCGCCGTCCACTCCGCCGGGTTCGGGGCACGGTCCGCGGGGAGGGCGTCGAACGCCTCGCGGATCTCGGCGAGGGACAGACCGGCTCGCTGCCCGGCGGCGAGGACCGCGAGCCGACGGAGCGTGTGGCGCGGGAACAGTCGCTGATTGCCGGCCGTCCGTTCCGCCGTCACGAGACCGCGTTCCTCGTAGTACCGGATGGCCGACGGGGCGATCCCCGACCGGCGCGACAGCTCGCCGATGGTCAACAGGTCGGTCGCGGTCGGCACGCGTTCATCGTCGCACCGATCCGGCCCCTCGCGGTCCTGGGGGTTGTCAGGTCCCGCTCCCGCCGGGCCACGGAGAGTCACCGGCCGGGGTCGTGCCGCCGAGGTCGCCGAGTGCCGACGCGGACAGGACCCCGCCGCCGACGACGCATCCGACGGCCACCACGAAGCCGATCGCGGCGATCCACCACGAGCTCCGCCGACGGATCCAGGCCCACACCGCAAGGACGAGCGCCGCGACCCCGACGACGAACGCACCGCCGGCCGCGAGCGCGCCGCCGCCGACGAGCGCTCCGGTCGAGCACCCGCTCGCGGGGTGGCATCGCGGTGCCGATGCCAGGACCGCGACGAGCGCGATCACGGCGGTCACGATGGTCATGACGCCGGTCGCGGCCAGCAACAGGACCGTCACCACCCGGTCGGCGATGCGCCCGACCGGTGGGATGAGCGAGGTGCCGCCCTGCTCCCACGCGATCCGGGCCTCCCGTTCGGCCTGCGTCTCCATGTGCGGCCGGGAGGCCCGGCTGCCGTCCGGCGCGCCGCCGTCCGTCCCCCCGGTCATCGGGGTTCCACCCCGAAGGCCTGCGCGAGGCGTTCGATCTTCTGTGCGCGCCCGAGCCGGGGCAGGTCGCTGCCGTCCCGGACCATGCGGTCGCGCGCCTCGAAGTCGTCGAGGAAGTCGCGGGCCCAGGCGACGTCGGCCGGCGTGGGCGAGATGACCTCGTTGATCACGGGCAGCTGGTCGGTGTCGAGGCACAGCTTGCCGGTGAGGCCGAGCGCCACCGCGACCTGCGCCTGCTCCCGGAGGATCGGGTGGCTCGTGCCGACCGTCGGGCCGTCGATGGGGCCGGGCAGGTCCCCGACGCGGGACGCGACCACGAGCCGGGATCGCGGGTAGGCCATGGCCAGGGTGTCGGCGGAGGTACCGGTGTCGCGGCGGTAGTCACCGCTCCCGAACGCCAGGCGGAACGCGCCCTTCGCCCGGGCGATCGCCGTGGACTCCTCGATCCCGAGGGCCGACTCGACGAGCGCGACCACGGGGTGGGTGCCCCCGAGGCGGTGCCAGGTGTCGGTGACCTGTTCCGCGGCCTCCGTCTTGGCGAGGACGACGCCCCGCAGTCCGGGCAGGCCGCGGAGTGCCTCGACGTCGTCCGCCCAGAACGGCGTCGTGACGTCGTTGATACGCACCCATGCCGATCCGCCGCCCGCGAGCCACGCGGCGACGGTGGCGCGGGCCTCCGGCTTGCGCTTCGGGTCGACCGCGTCCTCGATGTCGAGCACGACCTGGTCGGCCCGGGACCGCGCGGCGCGGTCGAAGCCGTGCTCGGCGGTCGCGGCGACCAGGAGCCAGGACCGGCTGATCTCGGCCGGGACGGCACGGCGTTCGGAGGTGGAGGTGCGCGGACGGTCGTCGATGGCCATGCGTCGTTGGTACCACACCCACCCCCGTGCGCCAGGGGCCGCGGAGGGCTGCGTGTGGAGGGTCACGTGATCACGCTCGGATGTGTCGAAATCGGCGTTCATTGACCGTCGGGGCTCGACGGGCCGCCTACAGTATCGGTGTGTGGCGTGTCGACAGGACTGCAGAGCGCGAGGACGACGTGGATGACGACGTCCGCGCCGATGACCTGCGCGCGCCCGAGCAGGTGACGAGCCCACAGCAGCTGAGCCTCGGGGACCCGCGACTCACGGCGGGGAACGCGGCCGAGCCCGTGTGGGACGCCTGGCGCGAGCAGCTCTCCGGTGTCGGTGGCACGTCCCCGCTCATCCACTTCTCGGATCACCCCCGGGCTCGCATCGAGCTCAGCACGACCCACCCGGGTGGCCTGGCACAGTTCATCACCGGCAAGACGACCCTGCTGTCGAGCCTCATCCGCGACGAGGTCGCGTTCCGCGCCGCCCGCATCGCCGCGGGGTTCGTGGAGGAGAAGGGCACGGAGCTCGCGACGGTGCGCGGGATCGACGCGGTCGAGCTCGGCATCGGCATGGTGGACTGGCGGCACGCCGACGTCGACCACCGCGGGCCGGTCCTCCTCCGGCCGCTCGCCATCCGCCGCCACGGGCGTGACTTCGAGGTCCGACTGCTCGGCCAGCCCGTCCTCAACCCGGCGCTCGCCGACGCCCTGCGCGACCAGTTCGGGATCGTGCTCGACGCCGAGGCCTTCGTCGCGCTCGCCCAGCAGGACGGCTCGTTCACGCCGAACCCGGTCATCGACCGCCTCCGCGGCCTCACCGCGCACCTGCCGCACTTCAGCGTCCACCCGCGCCTCGTCGTGTCGACGTTCGCCGAGGTCGCGTCGAGCATGGTCGAGGACACCCGCGACCTCTCGCACCCGGTGCTCGACGCCCTCGCCGGCAACCCGAGCGCCAAGTGGCAGGTCGAGCAGTCCTACCGGCCGGTCGAGCAGACGCCGTCCGACGAGCGCAGCCCCGAGACCGACACGCTCCTGCTCGACGCCGACGACGAGCAGGAGAACGTGATCGCGCAGATCACGGCGGGCAACTCCATCGTGGTCAAGACCCTGCCCGGCACGGGTGGCACCCAGACCATCGTCAACGCCCTCGGTGGCCTCGTCGCCGCGAACAAGCGCGTGCTCGTCGTCAGCCCGCGGCGCGCGACCCTGCGCGGCATCGCCAGCCGGTTCGTCGAGGTCCAGCTGCCCGGCGTCGCCGTCACCCCCGCGACCCTCCGGCGCGACCTCATCCGCGCGATCGGCCGCAACGAGAAGTCGACGAAGCCGAACCTCCGCGAGGTCGACGACGCGCTCGTCCGGCTCCGCAAGGTCCTGCTCGACTACCGCGGCGCACTCGGCCGCGTCGACCCGGCGTTCGGTGTCTCCGTGCTCGACTGTCTGGTCGAGCTGTCCCGCCTGTCGCTCCTCCCGGTCCCGCCCGCCACGACCGCGCGCCTGTCGCGGTCGTCCGTGGAGGCCATGGTCGACGGTCGCGCGCGCGTGGCCGAGACGATGGTGAGTGCCGCGAACCTCGGCGAGTTCAAGTACGGGCCGGACGACTCGCCCTGGTACGGCGCCCGGTTCGCGTCCAGCGCCGCCGCGCACAAGGCGCACCAGACCGCGCAGGGCCTGCACGCCACCGAGCTGCCGACGCTGCTGCAGCGCGCGAACGACCTCATCGGCTCGACCCACATGCGGCCGTTCACGACGATCGGCGAACTCGGCGTGTACCTGCGGCTCCTCACCGAGATCCGCGACACCCTCGACCGCTTCCTGCCCGTCGTGTTCGATCGCTCCGTGTCCGAGCTCGTCGCGGCGACGGCCCCGCGGGGTGAGGGTGCCCCGATGTCGGCGACGAACCGCCGTCGCCTCAAGAAGCTCGCCCGCGAGTACGTCCGTCCGGGCGTGCACGTGTCCGACCTGCACGAGGCCCTGACGAGGGTCCAGCAGCAGCGGGTCCTGTGGCAGCGGTACGTGGCGGCCGGCGTCGCCCCGGAGATCCCCACCGGCATCGCCGACGTCCAGGTGCTCTACTCGAACGTCGCCGAGGACCTCGCGCGTCTCGACGAGCCGCTCGGCAACACGTCCCGTGAGCGGCAGCTCGCCAACCTGCCGATCGACCAGCTCGTCGCGGACATCGGCGAGCTCGCGGCCGAGAGCGACGTCCTGCACAACCTGCAGGAGCGCACCGAGCTCATGACGACCCTGCGCGACCTGCAGCTCGAGCCGCTCATCACCGACCTGGCGAACCGCCACGTGCCCGAGTCCCAGGTGCCGGCCGAGCTCGAGCTCGCGTGGTGGCAGTCCTGCCTCGAGATGCTGCTCGAGGGCGACCGCGCCCTGCTCGGGGCGAACACCGACATGCTCGACCGCGTCGAGGCGGACTTCCGCCTCGTCGACGACGCCCACGCCGCCGGGGTGTCCCAGGGCCTGGCGTGGCAGCTCGCCGAGAACTGGAAGGTCGGCCTGGTCGACTGGCCGGACGAGGCCGCGCAGCTCAAGGCGCAGCTCCGGCAGCCCGCGATCACGTCGCGACTGCTGCAGGACTCCGCACCGCACCTGTCCCGCGCCATCGCGCCCGTGTGGCTCGCGTCGCCGTACGAGGTCCCGCAGATCGCCGACACGATGCCGTTCGACACCGTGATCCTCGTCGACGCCGGTGCCGTGACGATCGCCGAGACCGTCGGGGCGATCCGCCGCGCCAAGCAGACCGTGGTCTTCGGCGACCCGGTCACCCAGACGCCGTCCCCGTTCCGCATCGCGGTCGACCCGGACCACCGTGCGCTCCGCGTCGACGAGCAGACGCTCGACTCGCTGCACGCCGACTCCGCGCTGGCGAAGCTCTCGACGCTCCTGCCGACCCTGTCGCTCACGCGCTCGTACCGCGCCGGCGGCGAGGACCTCGCGGAGCTCGTGAACCGGCGCTTCTACGGGGGCCGCATCGAGTCCCTGCCGTGGGCGGGTTCGTTCCTCGGCCACGGCTCGATCGCGATCGACTACGTCGCCGAGGGCAAGGCCGTGCCGGACCCCGAGTCCGGCGCCGTCGAGAGCGTCGACGCCGAGGTCGACCGTGTCGTGCGGCTCGTCCTCGACCACGCCAAGAACCGGCCGACCGAGTCGCTCATGGTCATCACGGCGTCCGCCAAGCACGCCGTTCGTGTCGAGCAGGCCGTCCTCGCCGCCGTGCAGGGCCACAAGGACCTCACCGAGTTCGTGATCGGCGACCGCCCCGAGCCGTTCATGGTGGCGACGCTCGAGCAGTCCGTCGCCCAGAGCCGCGACCGCGTCGTGTTCTCGATCGGCTACGGCCGCACGCCCCACGGCCGCGTCCTCCGCGACTTCGGTCCGCTCGGCAAGCCCGGCGGCGAACGCCTGCTCGCCGTCGCGATGACCCGCGCCCGCCGGTCGATGATCATCGTCACGTGCTTCCAGCCGTCCGACATCGAGGCCGAGCGCATGGGTCACGGCACCGTCGCGCTCGCCGAGATCCTCGCCGAGGTTCGCGCCCGCACGAGCATGGAGTACGTGCCCGACGACAGCGACCCGCTGCTCGTCGACCTCGCCCGCCGGCTCGAGATGCGCGGCATCCCCGTGGCGCTCGGACACCGCGGCAAGCTCGGCCTCGTCGCCGCGCACGGCGGGGTCTGCGTGACGATCGAGACCGACGCGTCGCTCGCCAAGGGCTCCCTGCGCGAGTCGCTGCGCCTCCGGCCCGAGGTGCTCCGACGGCTCGGCTGGCACTACGTGCGCGTCCATGCCTTCCAGCTCTTCTCCGACCCGGACCGCGTCGCCACGACGGTCGCCCAGGTGCTCGGCGTCGACCGTGGTGCGACGCAGGAGATCGCGATCCCGCCGGTCCCGGCCCGGCAGTGACCGCGGGCTGGCCAGCGACCGCCGGCTGGTCCCGATGACCGGGAGGCGCGCCTCCCGACCGGCCGGACCGGTCACCCCAGGGACGGAACAGCTCCGCGGGAGCTGGGCGGCCCACGCCGACGTCCGTTCCGCCAGTGGGGCGGAGGCCGTCGCCGCCGGCCCCGCGGGCGACCCGTCCGCCGTTGGTCCCGCGGGCGACCCGTCAGCCGGGCGGACGACGGGCGCACAGGACCGCACGTCTGACGGCGCCACGGCCGCTCATGACCGACGGCCGGGAGGCCCCACTCGCCGCCGCCGGGTCACGACCGCTCCGGCGCCGGGAACGGACCCGAACCCTGCGCCCGAGCCAGAGCGGCACGGCGCGGGGGAGAACGACGCGCGGCTGCTGGGCGATCGGCCGCCGCATTGGGGCTGAGGCGGCACTCCCGCCTCCCGTGGGCCCTCCCGACTCCCCGTTTCCGCCCTCGCACGGCCCCCGTCGGACCGGGACGACGTCCAACGCGTCGCCCGACAACGGTCGTGTCGGCGGCGGAAGTCGGCGGATGGAACTGTGCGGCTCAGGTATCCAGGGGTGACGCGTCGATCGGGGAAGCGTGGCAGCCTCGGCAGCGCGAGGTCAGCGAGGAGACTGCCGTCCGCGCGGTGCCGACCTCAGCGAGCGGGGACGGCGTCGCCGCGGCGCTTCCGCACCATGGCAGCGGCGTACTGGGCGCCGGCGAGCACGTGCCCGACCGTGCCGAGGACGATGCACACGAGGGCGACGACACGCACCCACGTGAGGTGTTCGGCGACCGACGTCGACGAGAACAGCAGCACGGGCAGCCCGACGAACAGCAGCGCCGAGCGGATCTTGCCCGTCCAGGTCACGTCGAGGTCTGGTGACCCGCGGAACAACGCGCTCGACATCGCGACGAGCACCAGGTCCACGACCACCACCACGGCGACGACGACCCACGGCAGGAGCCCGACGAGGACCAGCGACAACACGATCGCGACGATCGACAAGCGGTCCGCCACGGGATCCAGCGCCTTGCCGAGTGCGGACTCCTGGTGGAATCGGCGGGCGATGAAGCCGTCCGCCCAGTCGGTGACCCCGAGTCCGACCAGCGACACGAGGCCCCACCCGGGGTGTCCCGCGACGACCAGTCCGACGTACACGGGGATGAGGACGAACCGGACGAGCGTCAGCAGGTTCGGCCAGGTCTGCCAGTCCGGACGGGCTCGCCTCCCACTGGTGTCCGCCATGGCGTCGGGCCTCTCGTTCGCCGTCGTGGCGAACCCGGCGGTCGCCCATCCACTCAGGATAGCGGCGGTGCCTCCGGCACCTGGGTGGCGAGCGATCGGCCGGGTCTCAGAGCTTCGTCGTGCCGCTGATGCCCGGTCCCGTCGGCGCGTCGGTGGGGGCAACGTGCGCGCCCGCGGCCTGACCGGTGATCCCCTGCTGCTGTCGGAGCAGGTCGCGGATCTCGAGGAGGACCTCGACGTCGGTCGGCGGGACGTCCGCCGGCGGCTGCTCGACGTCGTTCTCGACGCGCTTGAACGCGAGCTTCCTCAGGCGGTTGACCGGCAGCACGAGCGCGAAGTAGACGACCGCGGCCACGATGACGAACTGGATCACGGCGCCGAGCACGGAACCGAAGTGGAGCTCGGCGTGCGCCCCGCCGACTCCGGGGATCGTGAGGACCCAGGTGTGCTCGAGGCTCGACGCGTTGAACAGCGCCCCGACCGCCGGGTTGATCACCGCCGTGACGATCGTGTTGACGATCGCGGTGAACGCGGCGCCGATGACGACGGCGACTGCGAGGTCGATGACGTTGCCGCGGAGCAGGAACTCCCTGAAGCCCTTCACGGGACCCCCTCGTGTCCAGGTGTCGGCCCGCGCCACGGGGACCGGCCGGGCGTCCAGTCGACCGGCACGGATCACGCTACCGACGGAGCACGACTCAGGCCGCGCTGGAGCTCCCGGATGAGGACGACGACGGCGAGGACGAGCCTGTGGAGGTCGAACCGGATGAACTCGACGAGGTCGAACTCGACGAGGTCGAACTCGACGACGACGACTCGCTCGGCGTCGACCCGCCACCGGACTCGGACTTCGTCCCCGATGCCCCGGACGACGACCGGGAGTCCGTGCGGTAGAAGCCGGATCCGTTGAACGTCACTCCGACGGGGCTGAACACCTTGCGGAGCACGCCGCCGCAGGTCGGGCACTCGGTCAGGGCGGCGTCCGAGAAGGACTGCTTGACGTCGAAGGCGGTACCGCACTCGGTGCAGCGGTAGGAGTAGGTGGGCACGTCAGCTCCGGAAGGTGAGGATGCGCGATGGGGTGATGATGCCGTCGACGGGCTGGTCGTGGCGCTCGCGAGGGACCTCGTCCACGTACTCCGCGTCGAACACCACAGCATAGACGGGCGGACGCTTGGCCATGGATCCGAGGGTCTTGTCGTAGTAGCCGCGCCCCCAGCCCATCCGCATGCCGGCTCGGTCCACGGCGGCCGCGGGCGCGAGGATGACGTCGACGTCGTTGATCGCGATCGGCGAGAGCACCTCGCCGACGACCTCGGGGACGCCCGCCAGACCCTGGTGCTCGGTCTCGCCGTCACCCACGGCCCAGTCCAGCAGGCCGTCGTCCCGGGCGATCGGGAACAGCGTGCGGATGCCCGCGTCGAACGCCCAGTTGAGGAACGGGCGGACGTTGGGCTCGTCGGACGACGGGAGGTAGGCCGACAGCGAGGAGATCGCCCGCTCCTCCACGAAGCGCTGGAGCGTGGCGGTGAGGTCCGTGGTGAACGCGCTCCGCTCCGACGCGGTGTGCATGCGGCGACGTTGCCGCAACTCGGCACGGAGGGCTCGTTTGGCGTTCCCGATGTCGCTCTCGGCGCTCATGGCCACGAGCTTAACGGCTCGTCCCCGCGTGGCCATGTGTCCTCCACACGGTCCCCCATCCGTTAACGCCCGCGTCGTGGGGGCAGCGGATACGCTCGTCGCCATGGGTTTCCAGATTTCCAAAGCAGTGATCCCGGCCGCAGGGCTGGGGACGCGGTTCCTCCCCGCGACCAAGGCGATGCCGAAGGAGATGCTCCCGGTCGTCGACAAGCCCGCGATCCAGTACGTGGTCGAGGAAGCCGTCGACGCGGGCCTCCATGACGTCCTCATGATCACCGGTCGCAACAAGAACGCGCTCGAGAACCACTTCGACCACGTGTCGGAGCTCGAGGAGACCCTCCGCAAGAAGGGCGACCACGACAAGCTCGCCAAGGTGAACCAGTCGACGGACCTCGCCGACATGCACTACGTGCGCCAGGGCGACCCGCTGGGGCTCGGCCACGCCGTGCTCCGCGCCAAGATGCACGTCGGCCGCGAGCCGTTCGCCGTGCTCCTCGGCGACGACATCATCGACGCTCGTGATCCGCTGCTCAAGCGCATGATCGAGGTGCAGGACGAGAAGAACGCGACCGTCGTCGCCCTGCTCGAGGTCCCGGCGTCCCAGACCCACATGTACGGCATCGCGACCGTCGAGGAGACCGACGAGGACGACGTCGTCAAGATCACCGGTCTCGTCGAGAAGCCCGCCCAGGGGGAGGCCCCCTCCAACCTCGCGATCATCGGTCGCTACGTGATCCGCCCCGAGGTGTTCGACGTCCTCGAGAAGCAGGAGCCGGGCAAGGGCGGCGAGATCCAGCTCACGGACGCGCTCATGAAGATGGCCGGCGCCGAGGAGTGGACGGGTGGCGTGTACGGCGTCGTGTTCCGTGGACGCCGGTACGACACGGGTGACAAACTCGACTACATCAAGGCGATCGTCCAGCTCGCCTCCGACCGCGACGACCTCGGCCCCGAGCTCAAGGAATGGCTCAAGGAGTTCAACGCGGGCGAGTAGCCGTCCCGTCCGGGACACCCGAACCAGGAACGCGATCCCCCGATGACGACCATCCCCACCCTGACGCACGGTCGGATCACCATCCGCCCGCTGCGTCTCCGTGACACCCGTGACCTCGACATGGCCCTGTCGATGAACCGGAGCTGGTTGCGGACCTGGGAGGCCACGAACCCGTCGGGACTCGTGTCGGCGGACGTCCGGGGGAGCATCCGGGCCCTGCAGGCGAACGCGCGTGCAGGGCTCGGCCTGCCCTTCGCCATGGAGCTCGACGGCCGGTTCGTCGGACAGCTCAACGTGTCGGGCATCAGCTACGGCTCGCTCGCCAGTGCGTCGATCGGTTACTGGGTGGTCGAGAGCGCCGCGGGGCACAACGTGACCCCGACCGCCGTCGCGCTCGCGACCGACCACTGCTTCCGTTCCGTCGGGATCCACCGGGTGGAGATCTGCATCCGTCCGGAGAACGCGCCCTCGCTCCGGGTCGTCGAGAAGCTCGGGTTCCGGTACGAGGGCCTGCGACGCCGGTACATCCACATCAACGGTGACTGGCGCGACCACTTCTGCTTCGCGCTCGTGGCCGAGGAGGTCCGCGAGGGCGTCCTCGACCGCTGGGTGCGCGGCGCCGTGCCCGCAGGTCAGGGCAGCGTGCCCGACCAGGCCCGCGAGGAGGCCGCGATGCCGATCGCGACCTCGCGCCGCGGCTGAACTCGTCCTCCACAACTCGAATCCGGCGCGACTCGCTCAACACGCGACGCGCAATGACCGATCGGCGCGCGGCCCGCCCATACCGTGTTCCCCGTGAGCATCGGGTCCTGGAGCGGAGGCATCGTCCTCCTCATCGCGGCGGTGCTGTGGCTCGTCTACCTCATGCCCTCGTGGCACGCGCGTCGGCAGTACCTCGCCACGGAGCGCAACGCGGTGCGTCTGCAGCAGACGCTCCGGATCCTCGCACAGACCGCCGAACTCCCGGACGAGGTCCGCATCGAGATGAACGCCCGATCCCTGGCAGAGGCCCAGCGTGTGGCCGCGAGCGAAGAAGCCCGCCGCCGCGCCATCGTCCGAGCACACGAGGCCGCACGCCAGCGTGAGATCACGCGACGCCTGGCGGAGCAGGAGCCCGAGCTCGAGCGCGTCGCCGCGTCGCCGGCGCTCACTGCCCGCCGCATGCGTCGTTCTCGACTGGGGGCGACGCTCATCGGCTTCGTCGGGCTCGTGGTCACCGTGGTGACGCTCGTCGCCGCACCGGCGATGTGGCTCATGGCGCTCGCCGCCGCGCTCGTGGTCGTGGGGGCGGTGGCGGTCCTCGCGCAGCTCGCCGCCGTCGGCCGTGCCCGGATGCGCCGTGCCGCCGGTGTCGCCGCGGCGACCCGGGCACCCGCACCGCGCGCTCGGTCCGCACGGACACGGAACGCCGCTCCGATCGACACCGCCGTTGGCACAGCGGAGACCGCACCGGCCGCCGAGGACCGGAGCTGGTCGCCCGTGGAGGTCCCCAAGCCGCTCTACGTGTCGCGACCCGACGTGGAGCGCGCCCGTGCGGAAGCCCGCCAGGCAGCCGAGGAGTCGTCGGCGGCGCTCGCCGCACGCCTCCGCGAGCGTGTCGCCGAGGCCGCTGCGGCCGCGGACGCGGAAGCAGCGCGACGCCGAGCAGAGGCAGCTGCCGTGGCCGCGGGCGCGACCGACCCCGACCTCGCTCGGGTCACGCCGATCCGATCCGATGTCGAGGCCGCTGCGGCCGCGCTCGCCGAGCACGACCAGGCGACGCCGACGACCCTGGCCGAGCGGATGGGGCTGCGCGCTCCCGCCGCGGACGGGGCCGCTGGTGGACCACAGCCGGGAGGCCCGACCACCGCCACCCGGACCGCGGACGACCGGCGGCCGGAACCGGCTGCACCGTCGGCGCCGCCGAGCAAGTACGCGGGTATGGGGATCATCGACGAGGACTCGTGGGAGCGCACGGACCTCGACGCGGTCCTCCGGCGCCGCCGCGCGGTCTGAACGCGGTCGCCCAGCCGGACCGATGTCGTGCCGGGCTCGATTTCGGATCGAGCCTGCTGCGGTGCTAGTCTTGCTGGGCACTCGGGGCTATGGCGCAGTTGGTAGCGCGTCTCGTTCGCAATGAGAAGGTCAGGGGTTCGAATCCCCTTAGCTCCACCGAGAACCGCACGGCGAGAGGCCCGGGTCCACCAGGACCCGGGCCTCTCGCCGTCTCGGCGGGTGGTCGTTCTGCACCTGTCGTCTCGGCATGGTCGTTCTGCGCTGCGGGCGATGGTGGTGGTGCGCAGCGGCCTCTGGCACCATGGGCGCACCGCGACGGGGCGCACGCCGCTCCACAGCCAGCACGCGAGGAGCGACGATGCCCACCGCACTCAACCCCTACATCGGTTTCCGTGACGAGGCCCGCCGGGCGATGGAGTTCTACCGCGACGTCTTCGGCGGCGACCTGACGCTGTCGACGTTCGGCGAGATGCACGCGAGTGAGGACCCGACCGAGCAGGACAAGGTGATGCACAGCATCCTGGTGACCCCGCACGGCCTCCTGCTCATGGCCTCGGACACGCCGAACGGCATGGAGGCCCCGACAGGGTCCCGCATCAGCATCTCGCTGAGCGGCGACGACGGGCAGGAGATCCACGGCTACTGGGACGGTCTGGCCGACGGGGCGACGATCATCGCGCCGTTGACCGCCGCCCCGTGGGGCGACGAGTTCGGGATGCTGAGCGACCGCTTCGGCGTCACCTGGCTGGTGAACGTCACCGGTCCGCGGTCCTGAGCGGCGCCGGTCGTCTCGGGGTTCCAGATCTCGGGAACGGTGGGCCACCGGCGCATCCTCGGACGTATCGCTTACCCTGTCCGGACGATGACTGCTCCCGCCGCGCTCACCCGACGTTCCCTGTTCTCGCTGGCGGGTGTCGCCGGTGTCGGCCTGGCGCTCGCGGCGTGCACGGCGGACGACCGGTCCTCGGGGTCCGCGACGCACGGACCCACGACGGGCAGCGCGTCGACGGGCGCGGTGCACCCGGTCGCACGGGCGCTGTCGCCGGCGCAGGTGCCCTTGGCCGGCGGGGTGACCGTGACCGTCACGGGGTCCGGGCTGGCGCGGGTCGCGGGCGTGACGGTCGGGGGGCTCGCGGCACGGGACGTCCACGCGACGGACGAGCGGGTGACCTTCACGGCTCCGCACCAGGCCTCCTACGCCCCGGGACACGCGGAGGTGGCGCTGTTCACCCGTGCGGTGGAGCCGGTGCCGTCGGCGAACGTGACGACGTCGGACGGCAACGGCAGCACGAGCAACGACGGCGTGAGCGGGGACACCGCCACGAGCGGCGCGACCTCGACTCCGACGCCCACCGCAGCCACCGCGGGAACGCCCGTCGCCACGACGACGCTGACGTACGCCGCGCTGACCGCCGTCGACCGTCAGCTCCAGTACGCGATGGCGCACTGGTCGAACTACAACCTGGCGGAGTACGGCAACATGAACGCGATCGGCGGCGACTGCGCGAACTTCGTCAGCCAGACGCTCGTCGCCCGCGGGTGGCAGCAGCGCGACGACTGGTACAACCACGACGCCGGGGCCGAGCACTCCGCCACCTGGACCTACTGCCCGTCGCTCGACCCGTGGTTGCAGACGAACGCCGCCGCCTTCGGGCTCACCCGGCGCACGCTGGACGAGCGCGCGAAGGTCGGGGTCGGTGACATCGTCATGTGGGACTGGAACGGCAACGGGTCACCGGACCACACGACGATCGTGTCCGAGGTGTTCCCGCAGGCCGACGGCACGGTGCTCATCAAGTCGGCGAGCCACAACGAGGACGGCCCCTACCGCGACCTCGACGAGATGCTCACCGTGCAGCACCCCGGTGGCACGGCCTGGTTCCACACCTTCGACGCATAGGGGAGCGCTGGCCGCCGAAGCGGGTCGGCGCATCGGCACAGGGGGGCGAACGCGCCGCACCACAACGGGGAGCCGGGTCACGGGAACCCGATGTACCAGATGAGCACGATCGCGATCGCCTGCAGCACCACGCCGACGACGGCGAGCACGACCGTGCGCCGCCGCGTCCGCACGAACAGGTCGGTCCCGAGCACGGGCGCGGCGGGCATGAGCAGCCGCACGAGGCTCTGCTGTGGCAGGAACACCGCGACGAGGTAGACCCCGTACGCGGCCACGAACCCGACCACCTCGGGCCCGAGCGCGCGCGTGCTCCGCCGGACGAGCAGCCACACCGCGGCGGCGATCACGGCGATCACCAGGACGAACCCGCCGTTCCCGAGCCACCGTCCGGCGAGCATGAACCACGGGGTCATCGGCACGAAGTGGACGTGGCCGACGTACCCGGTCCACCAGGCGAGCTCGCTGTCGAGGTAGGTGTCCGGCCGCCCGGTGACCGCGCTCGCGATGAACGGCCAGGCCAGACCGGCCACCGCGACCACGATCCCCGTGGCGGCGAGGCCGAGGCGCGTCGTCCAGGGGACGCGGTGGATCCACCGTCGGGCGGGCAGGCCCCGGGTGCGCGATCGACCGGCCCGGACCTCGATGGCGACGAGGTGCACGGCGACCGCGACGGACAGCGCGAGGGCGCCCGGGCGGGTGAACGCGGCGACCGCGCCCAGGGCGGCCACGAGCGGGTACCGACGTTGCACGAGTGCGAGCAACGCGCCCGCGACGAGCAGCAGGGACAGCGCCTCGGCGTAGGGCACCTGCAGCAGGAACCCGAGCGGCCCGAACACGAACAGGGCCGTGGCGCGCCGGGCCCGTCGGGACCCTGCGACGGCGCGGACGAGCCGGTAGAGCACGACCGTACCGCCGGCGCCGCTGAACAGGGAGACGACGACGCCCGCACCCCAGAAGGACAGCCCGGTGACGGCCATGACGACACGGACGACGGCGGGGAACACCGGGAGGAACGCCCACGCGTTCGGCTCGACGTGCCCGTGGTGGTCCAGGGGGACGGACCGCGGGTACCCGTGCACCGCGACGGTCTGGTACCACCACGCGTCCCAGGAGCCGGAGAACGCCAGCAGACCGTGGGCGCCGCCGTGGCCCTCCGGCTCGTGTCCGGCGGCGGCCCCGACGAGCAGCACGCCGACGAGCAGCACGGTGCTCACCGCACGGGAGCCGACCCACAGCAGGAGCGGGGCGGTCCACCCGCTGTGCCGTCCCTCCAGGGCGATCCGGAGCAGGCGGGCGAGCCACCTGATCCGGAGCAGGCGGGCGAGCCGCCACGGCCGGGAGGCCCCGCCCACGTCGTGGACGGCCGTGCTGACGGGCGTCGGCAGAGCTGGCACGACCTCGATGATCGCAGAGGCGCGACGGGCGCGCGCGCTCCGACGGGAGGTCACTCGATGGCGGCCTCGCGGGTGAGGACCATGACGTCCATGCGTCCGGTCTGCACGACCTCGCCGTGCTGGTTCCGGAGGGTCACGGTGCGCTCGACGATGCCGGTGCGGCCGGAGCTCGTGCGACGGGTGGACAGGATCTCGACCGTGCAGGTGAGCGTGTCACCGATGAACACGGGCGCGGTGAACCGCCAACCGTCGATGCCGAGGAGCGCGACGGCGGAGCCCTCGAACACGCCGGTGCGGGCGATCAGCCCCAGGCACAGGGACGCGCCGAGCATGCCGTGGACGATGCGCTGGCCGTACCGCGTCTGCTTCGCGAACTCGACATCGGTGTGCACCTGGTTGTTGTCGTTCGTCCACGACGCGAACGACACGACGTCCGCCTCGGTGATCGTGCGACCCGGGGTCACGAAGGTCTGTCCGGCGGCGAGGTCCTCGAGGTAGTGCGGCACGGGGCCAGTGTCCCACGCGGGCTCCGACCTGCCGCGCTGCCCGGGCCCCGGGCCAGCCGGAGCCGACCACGGCCTCCCGGCGCGGACCAGGGAACCGCGCCGGTCCGTCCGGCGTACGCTCCGGCGCATGAGCGACGCAGCCCCGACCACCGCCGCGACGGACCCGACATCGACCTCGGAGCCGCGCGACGACCGCCGGGTCGACGCCCTGACCCACGAGGTCGTGGCCGCCTGGATGGCGGGGCAGCGCTGGTACGCCGCGAAGGGCCTCGACCCCGCGCTCCGGCTCATCGCCGCCCTCGAGGGGGAGGTCGACGGCGTCCGGGTCAGCACGCAGCTCGTCATCGACGACGCCCCGAGCACGCCCGTGCTCTACCAGGTGCCGCTCACCGTGCGGACCGAGCCGGTCGACGCGCTCGACGAGGTCCTCATCGCCACGGACGGCGAACGGTGGCTCTACGACGGGCCGCACGACGCCGCGTACGCACGGTGGCTGCTCGGGACGATCGACGGCGGCGCGACCGTGCACGCCGACCGCGCCAGCGTGGAGGGGCAGCACCTCGCCGACATCGGCGCCGTGACCGCCGTCCGGGTGCTCCGCGGCGAACAGTCGAACACGTCCGTGATCTGCGACGTCGACGGTGGCGGCGGCCAGGTCATCGTCAAGGTGTTCCGGGTCCTGCACCACGGCGACAACCCGGACGTGACCTCCCAGGCCGCGCTCTCGGCAGGTGGCTCGATGCGCGTGCCGAGGTCGTTCGGGGCGCTCCGGGGCACCTGGCCGGACGTCGGGCGGGACGAGGGCACGGCGACGGGGCACCTCGCGTTCGCGCAGGAGTTCCTGCCGGGGCTCGAGGACGCCTGGCGCGTCGCCCTCCAGGCCGCGCAGGACGGCGTGGACTTCACCGAGCAGGCCCACGGTCTCGGGCAGGCGACGGCCGAGGTGCACGCGGTGCTCGCCGAGCAGCTCCCGACGGTCGCGGCCGGCACCGACGAGATCGCCTCGGCGGTCGGGTCGATGCGGCAGCGGCTCGAGGTCGCCTCGGACGAGGTGCCCGCCGTCGCCGAGCACGCCGACGCGATCCGCAGGATCTACGACGCCGCCGAGGGTCTCGAATGGCCCCGGCTCCAGCGCATCCACGGCGACCTCCACCTGGGGCAGGCGGTCTCGTCGCCCGACCGCGGCTGGGTGCTCCTCGACTTCGAGGGCGAGCCGCTCCGGCCGATGCCCGAGCGGTCACGCCCCGACGTCACACTGCGGGACGTCGCGGGCATGCTCCGCTCGTTCGACTACGTCGCCGGCGCCCTCCGGCACGGCGACAACCCGACCGACGCGAGTGGCTGGGCGCACGATGCGCGCCGCGCCTTCGTGGACGGGTACATCGCGGCGTCCGGGACGGACATCCGTGCCCAGCGGACCCTGCTCGATGCGTTCGAGATCGACAAGGCCGTCTACGAGGCCGTGTACGAGGCGCGCAACCGTCCGGACTGGATCGGCATCCCGATCGCGGCCGTCGCCCGGCTCGTCGAGCGGTCCGCGCCCGCGGCCTGACGCGCCGCCCGCGGCCTGACCCGCCGCCCGCGGCCTGACGCGCCGCCTCCGGCCTGGCCCCCGCCAGCCGGATCAGGCGGGGACGGCGCCCGTGAGCTGACTCGCGGCGAGCGCCAGGGTCATGATGCCGAGCACGGCTGCCGTGAACGCCATGCTGCGCGCGGCGACGCGCCACACCCCCGTGGCTCGGGGGCGGGCGATGCCCGCGATCGCGGCGACCACCGCGAGCAGGCTGACGATCCCGAACGGGTCGACCACCAGGGCGAGCAGTGCCAGCGCGAGCGAGCCCCAGCCGAACAGGCAGAAGCGCCGCGCGGCGTGCACGCTGAACCGGCCGCCCGGGGTGAGCGCGATCGATCCCGTGCGGGATCCGCACGCCCAGCCGTGCTCGTCGAGGTCCTGCGACGTCACCGAGAAGTGCGGGGCGACGGACTCGGGCGTCGTGGGGGCCAGTGTCCGGTCGGCCAGCGCGGGCGCCTGCGTGGCACTGCCCCACGTGCGACCGTCCCACCACCGCAGACGCGTCGCATCGGCGGGGTCGGGGAACCAGCCAGCAGCCGGCAGTGACACGGGGACGTCTCCTGATCCTGGGAGGGGTGGGACGCGATCGAGCCTACGAAGCGCGTCCCACCCGCCCCAGCCCCCGCACGAGTGTCGGCAGAAGGGGGGACAAACCGGACGGGAGGTACGTTCAGGCCGCGCCCACGGCCTCCCGGTCCCAGCCGAGCTCGGTCCCGACGGCCTTGACGCCGGCGAGCAGGCGCGCGTTGAACTCGACGCCGAGCTGGTTCGGCACCGTCACGAGCACGGTGTCGGCGGCCGCGACGGCCGCGTCCTGGGCGAGCTCGGCGACGAGCTGCTCCGGCTCGCCGATGTACGAGCGCCCGAATCGCGCGAGGCCGCCGTCGAGGTGCCCGACCTGGTCCTGCCCCTCCACCTGCGCCCGGACGCCGAAGTAGTGGCGGGACTCGTCGTCGATGATCGGGATGATGCTCCGCGACACGGAGACGCGCGGTGTGCGCTCCCAGCCGGACTCGGCCCACGCGTCGCGGAACCGCTGGATCTGCTCGGCCTGCAGCTCGTCGAACGGCACGCCGGTGTCCTCGGTCAGGAGGGTGGACGACATGAGGTTCATGCCCTGCTCCGCGGTCCACTCCGCCGTCGCGCGGGTGCCGGCACCCCACCAGATGCGGTCGGGGAGCGTGTCGGACAGCGGGAAGAGGGGCAGCGACCCCTCACGGCCGGTCATCTGCGGGTTCGCGTTCGCCATCGGCTGCCCGGCGATCGCCTGGCGGAAGATCGCGGTGTGCTGCCGGGCCATGTCCGCGTCGGTCTGCCCCGCCGCGGGCGCGTACCCGAACGACTCGTAGCCCGCGAGCGCCGTCTCGGGCGATCCCCGGCTCACGCCGAGCTGCAGGCGGCCGCCGCTGATGAGGTCCGCGGCCGCGGCCTCCTCGGCCATGTAGAGGGGGTTCTCGTACCGCATGTCGATGACGCCGGTGCCGATCTCGATGCGGCTCGTCCGCGCCGCGATGGCGGACAGCAGCGGGAACGGCGCGGCCTGCTGCGGCGCGAAGTGGTGGACGCGGAAGTACGCGCCGTCCACGCCGACCTCCTCGGCGGCGACGGCCAGGTCGATCGCCTGCACGAGAGCCTCGCGGGCGGACCGCACCCGGGACCCCGGCACGTTCTGCCAGTGCCCGAAGGACAGGAACCCGATCTTCTTCGTCATGTGCATGCGAACGCACGGACCCCGGCGAGCATTCCGGCCGGGAGGCACGCTCCGAGCCCGTCCCGCCACTAGCGTCGAGCAGGTGGCCGATGACGCATGGACGGACGACGACGCCCGGGAGGCCCTGCTCGCCGAGCGGGTCCGCTCACGCCGACTGCTCGGTGCCGTCGAGCGGAGCATGGACGACGTCGCATCTGCGCGGGACGGTGCGAACAGCGACGACGAGCACGACCCCGAGGGCGCCACGCTCGCCTGGGAGCGCGGGTCCCTCGGCGCGGTCCGCGACGACGCCCGCCGACGGCTCGAGCTCGTCGACGCCGCGCTGCGTCGTCTCGATGACGGGTCCTACGGACGGTGCCTCGTCGGGGGCGAGCCCATCCCGCAGGCGAGACTCGCCGCCGTCCCCTGGGCGCGGACCTGCGTCGCACACGCGGGCTGAGTCGCACGCGGGATGACCGGGCTGCTCCGGTGTCGCTCGTGGCGGGACCGCTCCCGGTGTCCGGTGCCGGGCCTCCCGGTCGTCGCCGGGGGGACATCACCAGCCGCACCCCCGGGGTTTCCCAGCCGGGGTTCCTAGCCTCGAGCCATGGACGGCGACCGCGTGCACACCGACGGGGCCGACCCCCGTGCCGCGGACGACGATGGAGCAGCGCGAGCCCCCGGACAGGCGCTCGTCGCGGCGCCGGTACCGCCGAAGCGACATCGGTTCCACTGGTTCCGGGACGTCCGGGCGTGGATCCACGCGCGGCCCCACGTGCACTTCGTCTACCGCGTCCTCGTCGGGATCGTCGGCGGCCTCGTCATCATCATCGGGCTGGCGCTCGTGCCCCTGCCCGGGCCGGGCTGGCTCGTCGTGTTCATCGGTCTGACGATCCTGTCGAGCGAGTTCGCGTTCTTCCACCGCATCTCGACCTGGCTGCGCCGGAAGCTGCACGACTTCTGGGATCGGGTCCGTCGTCACGCGCCGTCCTCGCGGATGCGGGCTGCGGCCGACCGGGGCAAGGCGTCGGTGGACGCGGCGCACGACGACGCCCATCGGTCGATGGGGGCCTCGTCGCGCTGATCGCGCTGTCGCTGCCGCGCGCCGCTGCTGCTCCCGCGCGCCGCTGCCGCTCCTCCCGCGCTGAACCGCGCTTCGCCCTGTTGAACCGGGTTGTTCCGCGGTTCAACACGACGGAACGCGGTTCAACCGGGCGGGATCCAGGTCGGGGGTGGCGTCAGACGGTGCGGATCGTCCCCGTCGCGATGCGCTCGACCTCGTCGGCGGCGGCCTGCTCGAGCGCAGCGGTCCGGGGCGACCGGAGCTGGGCCACGAGGGCGACGACCGCCGCGAGCACGACGAACCCGCCGTAGGCGACGCTCACGGGCACGATCCCGACGCTCGGCTCGAACACCCCCGCGACGACGCTCGGTGCACCGAACGCCAGGTAGCTCGCGACGTAGATCGCCGACAGGAGTCCGGCCCGGTGCGCGGGGGACGCCGTGGCGAGCAGCATCCGCAGCCCTGCCTGGAACCCCGCCCCGAAGCCGACGCCCGCGATCACGGCGCCGACGACGACGCCCACGAGCAGGTGCGCGACGACGAACCCGAGCGTGACGACCGGCCCGACGACGAGCGCCACGAGGCCGAGCACGACCGCGTGACGGGCGTCCATGCGCTGGATGACGACCCCCGTCAGCGCACCGGTACCAGCGAACGCCGCGATGAACCCGCCCGCGGCCACGTGGTCCGTCACGCCGAACACCGCCGGCAGGAGGGACGGCACGATGGACAGGAACATCCCGCCGAGCGCCCAGCTCGACACGAGGGCGCCGACGACGCTGCGGAACAGGCGCTTCGACGACGCCGGGATCCCGAGGGTGGGGCGCAGGGACCGGAGCGCGCCGGGCTGCTTGCGGACGCGTTCCGGCACGACGACGAGGGTGGCCGCCGCGAGCACGAGCAGTGCGCCGAAGACGATGTAGACGAGTTGCTCGGGCAGCGGTGCCCACTCGACGAGCATGCCGCTCGAGAGCGCCCCGATCGCGAGGGCGATGGGCGGGACCGCGCCGTTGAGGACACCGGCGAGGGCGGGATGCCGTTCGAGTGAGTGATCGAGGAGCGCCGCACCGAGGGCCCCGATGAGCACGCCCACGAAGACGCCCTGCACGATGCGGGCGACGATGAGCATCGCGACCCCGTTCGCGAGCACGAACAGCACCATCGCGGCGACAACACCGAGCGCACCGACCGCGAGCACGGGCTTCCGGCCGACGTGGTCGGACAGCGCGCCGGCGGTCAACAGGCTGACGAGGAGCCCGGCCACGTAGATCGCGAACACCCCGGTGAGCATGAGCGGGCTCAGGTGCCACTCGGCCGCGTACACGGGGTAGATCGGCGAGGGGATGGCCGACGACGCGACGGAGATGAACATCATCGCCGCGACGATCCAGAAGGCGACGACCGAGCGTCGCGGCTGGGTGGACACGGCCTGTCCGTGGTCGCTCGTGCGCTCCGTCGGTGCCATGCCGTTCCTCCTGGTCCTCGGGCTCGCGCCACGCGGTCGCAGTACGAGCAGACTCGTACTGTACTCCCAGTACGACCCGAGTCGTACTGCCCAGTACTGGGTGGTAGCCTTCCGCGCATGTCAGCAGCCGTCGCCGTCGCCCCCACCCCGGCACCGCTCCTGCCGCAGCCGGACCCGGACGCGATCGCGCTGCCGAGCGTGATGGCGGCGCTCTCGGACCCCATCCGCCTCACCATCCTGCACCGGTACCTCGTCGACGGCGACGGATCCGAGCAGGCCTGTGGATGGGTGGGGATCGACCGGCCGAAGTCGACGCTGACGCACCACTTCCGGGTCCTGCGCGAGGCCGGCCTGCTCGAGCAGCGTCAGGACGGCCTCGAGCGACGCAGCCGCGTCCGGACCGAGGTCATCGCCGCGCGGTTCCCCGGCGTGCTCGACCTCGTCCGCACGTGGCAGGTCCCGCCCGCCGTGCTCCTCGAGGACCTGCCGCCGCTGCCCGCACCGCGCACCGCCGGCGCGCACACCCCGGCTCGCGCGTGACGACGCAGCACGCCCCCGAACTCGCCCGTGCGCTCGCCGAGGACCTGCGCACCGCGGGGTACACCGTCGACGCCGTGGACGCGCTCTGGGGCACGGACGCCGCGGCCGCCCTGCACCGTGGCGACCGCGTCCCCGCGCTCCGGGCCCTCGACGCACGGCGACGCGCCGGCACGACGACCGGTGCCACGAACGACAGCGCGGACGACCGAGCACCGACCGCCACCGCGCCCGCCGCCACAGCACCGACCGCCACTGCGCCGACTCCCTCAGCACCAACCGCCACAGCGCCGACCCCCACCGCCACGCTCGCCACGTGCTTCGTGCTCGGCGTCGCCGTGCCCCGGACCGACGCGGACGCGGCCCTGCCCACCGCCGGCGTCGAGGCGCTCGCCGCCGCGGGCCTCCTGCGCCTCGTGGGCGACCACGTCGTCCCGGCGGTCGACCTCCGGCCCTACGCCTTCGTCGACGACGCCGGCGCGGGCAGCTGGTGGATCCTGTCCGACCTCGGCGAGGCCGTCCTCGGCGGGCCGCTCGGCGAGGACCACGTGCTCGGCGTCGGTGGTGCCACGATGACCCTGAGTGGCCTCATGGTGCCCGTCCCCGTCCGTCGCGTGCTCGATCTCGGCACGGGCTGCGGGATCCAGGCGATGCACGCGCGTCGCCACGCGGACCAGGTCGTGGCGACCGACATCTCGGAGCGGGCCCTCGCGATCGCGCGGTTCAACGCCGACCTCAACGGGCTCGACGGCATCGAGTTCCGCCTCGGGTCCCTGTTCGAGCCCGTCGCGGGAGAGCGGTTCGACCGCATCGTGTCGAATCCGCCGTTCGTCATCACACCCCGGCGCGACGACGTCCCCTCGTACGAGTACCGCGACGGCGGCATGGTCGGCGACGGCCTCGTCGAGACCGTCCTGCGCGGACTCGCCGAGCACCTCGAGCCGGGAGGCACGGCGCAGCTCCTCGGGAACTGGGAGTACCGATGGGGTCGGGACGGGCTCGACCGTGTCCGCGGCTGGTTCGACGACACCGCGTCGGCGCCCGACGTCGACGTCTGGGTCGTCGAGCGCGAGCAGCAGGACCCCGCCCGCTACGCCGAGACCTGGATCCGCGACGGCGGCACGCGCCCCGGCACTCCCGCCCACGACCGACTCGTCGACGCCTGGCTCGACGACTTCGCCGCCCGACACGTCACCGCCGTCGGGTTCGGCTACGTCGTCGTCCGCCGCCCGGACCCCGTGGCGGAGGCGAGCGGCGCGCCGAGCGGCGGGCGGGCCTCCCGGCTGCGGCGCTTCGAACGGCTCGCGGACGCGCTCGGCAGCAACCCGACCGGCCTCGGCGCCGCCGTCGCACGGACGCTCGACGCCGTCGCGTGGTCGCGCGGGCACGACGACGAGGCCCTCGGGCGCGCGCACCTCGTGGTCGCCGGCGACGTGACGGAGGAGCGCCACTACTGGCCGGGCAACGACGACCCGACCGTGATCACCCTCGTGCAGGGCGGCGGGTTCGCGCGGCGCGTGGACGCCGACACCGCGCTCGCCGCGTTCGTCGGTGCCTGCGACGGGGACCTGTCGGTGCGGGCGATCGTCGAGGCGATCGCGGACCTCACCGGCGTCGGGGCCGAGGACCTGGCCGCCGATCTGCTCCCGCGCGTCCGTGCCCTGCTGCAGGACGGCCTCCTGCGGCCGCCCGCCTGACCTACTCGGTCCCGCTCGTCCCGCCCCCACCGCCGGGATCGCAGTCGTCGCCGTTCCGACGGTGGTCAGAACGGCGACGAGTGCGATCTCGCGGAACCGGCTCAGCGGCCGTCGCGCCAGCTGTACTGCGGGTCGTAGCCGATGAGCTCGCGGGCCTTGTCCGACGACAGGAGCGAGCTGACGCCGTCGATCGCGCTCTTCCGGGGGATGTCGGGGACGAAGCGCTCGACGAGCTCGATCGTCGGCGTCGTCATGACGGTGTCCGGCGAGGCGATGATGAACGCCTCGAACCCGGTGAGGTCGCTCTCGACGGCCTTGCGAACGGCCTGGGCGCCGTCACGCGAGTCGATGTAGGACCACAGGTTGAAGATCTTCGCCTCGGGCTGCTCGTCCCACGGGTACGCGGGGTAGTCGGTCTCGTCCATGACGTTCGAGAACCGCAGGCCGATCATCTTGAGGGTCGGGTCCCAGCGGGTGAAGTGCCGCGCCATCTCCTCCTCCACGGCCTTGCCGAGCGAGTACGAGGACTGCGGGCGGACGGCGAACTCCTCGTCGACCGGCAGGTACGGCGGCTGGTGCTCGCCCATGGGGATCCCGAGCAGCGTCTCGCTCGACGCCCACACGACGTTCTTGATCCCCGCTGCCTTGGCCGCGTGGAACACGTTGATCGACGCCTTCACGTTGTTCGTGATGAGGGCGACGTCGGGCACGAGGCCCGGCGCCGGGATCGCCGCGAGGTGGACGACGGCGTCGACGGGAGTGTCGTACCGGTCGTCGAGCCCGATGAACGCGCCGAGCACCTGCCCGTAGTCGGTCAGGTCGGTGCGGACGAACGCGACGCCCTCGGGCTTGTCCGGGGACGGCACCCGGTCGAGCAGGACCACGTCGTAGCCGTGCGCGTCGAACTCGCGCACCACGGCCCTCCCGAGCTTGCCGCTGCCACCGGTCACCACTACGCGCGTCATCGCGCCTCCTCGTCGTCGAGTCCCACCGGGCATCGAGCCCGGTCGCGGCCCCAGGCCGCCCGTCCAATCATGCCCGGTCCTGCGCATTCCGGCTCCACCCGGAGAATCGGCCGCGTGATCTGGCTTTCGATGCGGTCGTATCAGTAACATGCACCTCGGTGGACACGGCTGGTTACCGTGACGCCCGCACCGTACGTGGTCGTTCGGAGCGCGCCGCAGCCTCCTGATCCGGCTGTCGGTGCCCCATCGACTTCGGTGTGTCGATGCGCCCTCGTGGTCTCCACGAGGGCGCATCGTCGTGTTCGGGCCGCGGAGCGACGGAGAGCAGCCAGGATGCGTACTGTTCCGCGATCGGACTGTTGACGGGTGACAAACGCACAGCGCGATGCGATCATGGACGCACCATCCCGTTCGGATCAGGGCCGGGATGGGCGCCTCGGCGGGGGAGGGGTCCTCACCACGCCGCCTCTCCCGCCGAGGTCAACCCCGGCGAGTGGCATTCCCTGATCGCCGGACGGTCCTGGTCCCCGTCGCCGGGTCGGGCGTCCGCGTCGCTCAGTCGGCGGGCGTCCAGCCCAGGCGCGGCGCGATCCGGTCGGCGACGAGCGACAGGATCCGACGATGGGACGCGGCGTCGCCGTTGGCGGGCAGCGTGATCACGAGCTGGTCGGTCGCGGCGACCGCGGGGTCCCCGAGCAGCGCCTCCACGATCCGCTCCGGTTCGCCGGCCAGCACCTTGCTGAACCGGAACGGCGGGGTGCCGGAGCGCGGACGACCCTCGTCGTCCATGCCCGCTGCGTAGCTCTCGATGAACTCGCGGTGCGTGGCGGCGTCGGCCTCGGTCTCGAACGGCACGACGATCCGACCGATCGCGACCCGGCCGGTCCGACCCGGGTGCGCCTCCGCCAGGCGTTCGCGGTACGCGACGATCTGCGCGGCCTGGGCGTCCGCGAACGGCGCCCCGGTGTCCTCGGTGTTGAGCGTCGACAGATGGAGGTCGAGCCCCCGCTCCGCGGTGCGCACCGCCGTGCCCGTGCTGCCGCCGCCCCACCACACGCGATCGAGCACACCGGCGCTGCGCGGCTCGACGACCAGGTCCGTGCCCGCCGGGATGCTCTCGTACCCGCCGCCGCTCGTGCCGAGGGCGTCGCCGCGGAGGGCCTCGAGGAGCCGCGCCGCGCGGGCCTCCGCTTCCTCGCGGAACGGACGGTCGACCGCGCCGAACAGCGGATCGAGCACCGGCCCGGACTGCGGGATCCCCGTGCTGATGCCGAGCTCGACGCGGCCACCGCTCAGGAGGTCCACGGTGGCGACGTCCTCGGCGAGCCGGATGGGGTCCTCGTACCGCATGCCGAGCACGGCGGTGCCGAAGCCGATGCGACGGGTGCGTTGTGCCGCCGCCGCGAAGAACGTCATCGGGCTCGTCAGGAACGGCTCGAAGTGCCGGCCGCGGACCCAGCCCGTGGCGTATCCGAGTCCCTCGGCGTGCTCGAACAGCTGCAGGCCGTCCTCGAGCGCGGCGGCCGCCCCTGCGGGCCCGCCGTGGTTCGGGACGAAGGACAGGAACCCGAGTTCGCGCAGCACGGACCCGAGCCTAACCCGTCCGGTCGTTGCGTTCGCATGGAAATACGCGCGATCCGTTCGGCCGGACCACACCCCGGTCGATGACGCTCGCGACGCGGGTGGCCGCCCGCCCCAGGCGGGATGCGGGAGGATCGACCCACCATGACCGACGTCACCGCCCCGGCACCCCTGCTCACCGCGCTCCCGCCGGCCGGTGACCCCGACGCCGTCTACGCCGCCTTCGCCGAGTGGGCCGAGTCCACCGGCCGTCCGCTCTACCCCGCGCAGGACGAAGCGCTCATCGAACTCGTCTCCGGCGCGAACGTCGTGCTGAGCACCCCCACCGGGACCGGCAAGTCGCTCGTCGCAGCCGGCGCGCACTTCGCCGCGCTCGCCGAGGGCAAGCGGTCGTACTACACCGCCCCGATCAAGGCGCTCGTGTCCGAGAAGTTCTTCCAGCTCGTCGACCTGTTCGGCCCCGAGAACGTCGGCATGGTCACGGGCGACTCCTCGGTCAACGCCGACGCCCCGATCATCTGCTGCACCGCCGAGATCCTCGCGAACACCGCGCTCCGGCAGGGCCCCGACGCCGACGTCGACGTCGTCGTGATGGACGAGTTCCACTTCTACGGCGAGCCCGACCGCGGCTGGGCGTGGCAGGTCCCGCTGCTCGTCCTGCACCGTGCGCAGTTCCTGCTCATGTCCGCCACGCTCGGCGACATCGAGGCGATCGCCGAGGACCTGTCCCGGAGGACCGGCCGCGTCACCGCGCGCGTCACCGGGGTGTCCCGCCCGGTCCCGCTCGACTACGAGTACGTCATGACGCCCGTGCAGGAGACCGTCGAGGCGCTCCTGTCGGACGGCAAGGCGCCCGTCTACATCGTGCACTTCGCCCAGGCCGCGGCGCTCGAACGCGCCCAGTCCCTGACGAGCATCACGGTCGCCTCGCGCGAACGCCGTGACGAGATCGCCGCCGCCATCGGCGGCTTCCGGTTCAGCGCCGGGTTCGGCCAGACCCTGTCCCGCCTCATCCGCGCCGGCATCGGGGTGCACCACGCGGGGATGCTCCCGAAGTACCGGCGACTCGTCGAACAGCTCGCGCAGCGGGGCCTCCTGCCCGTCATCTGCGGCACCGACACCCTGGGCGTCGGCATCAACGTGCCCATCCGGTCCGTGCTGTTCACCGGCCTGACGAAGTTCGACGGCACGAAGATGCGACAACTCAGCGCGCGGGAGTTCCACCAGATCGCCGGTCGCGCGGGACGAGCCGGGTACGACACCGAGGGCACGGTCGTCGCCGAGGCGCCCGAGCACGACATCGAGAACGCCCGTGCCCTCGCCAAGGCCGGTGACGACCCGAAGAAGAAGAACAAGGTCAAGCGCAAGAAGGCCCCCGACGGGTTCGTCTCCTGGGGCGAGGCCTCGTTCCAACGGCTCATCGCCGCGGAACCCGAACCGCTCGTGTCCCGGATGCGGATCACGCACGCGATGGTGCTCTCCGTGGTCGGTCGCGGTGGCGACGTCTTCGGTGCCGTGCGCGACCTCGTGTTCGCGAACCACGAGCCTCCCGCCCGTCAGTTCGCGCTCGCGCGGCGCGCGCTCACCATCGCGCGGACGTTGCTCACCGCCGGCGTCATCGAGCGGGTCCCGGCCGGGAGGCCCGGGGAGCCCCCGACGGTCCGGCTCACCGTCGACCTGCAGCCGAACTTCGCCTTGAACCAGCCCCTGTCGCCGTTCGCGCTCGCCGCGTTCGAGCTGCTCGACCCCGAGTCGCCGACCTACGCCCTCGACATGGTGTCCATCGTCGAGTCCACGCTCGACGACCCGCGTGCGATCCTCGGCGCGCAGCAGTTCAAGGAACGTGGCGAGGCCGTCGCCGCCATGAAGCGTGAGGGCATCGAGTACGAGGAGCGGATGGAGCTCCTCGAGGAGGTCACCCACCCGCGGCCGCTCGCGGAGCTCCTCGAGGCCGCGTACGAGGCCTACGGCCGGGAACAGCCCTGGGTGCTCGACTTCGCCCTGTCCCCGAAGTCCGTCGTCCGCGACATGTTCGAACGCGCCATGACCTTCGGCGACTACGTCCGCTTCTACGGGCTCTCACGCTCCGAGGGACTCGTCCTCCGCTACCTCTCCGACGCCTACCGTGCGCTCCGGCAGACGATCCCGACCGAGATGCGCACCGACGAGCTCACCGACATCGTGGAGTGGCTCGGCGAACTCGTGCGGCAGGTGGACTCCTCGCTCGTCGACGAATGGGAGGCCATGGTCGCCCCGCACCTCGTCGGCGACGCCCCCGAGGCGGAGATCGCCCCGCCCGCACCGAACCGCCTCACGACGAACACCCGCGCGTTCCGGGTGCTCGTGCGCAACGAGCTGTTCCGGCGGGTGCAGCTCGCCGCCCTCGACGACGCCGAGGCCCTGGGGGAGCTCGACGCCGCCGGCGGTCACGACTGGCGCGCATGGGACGCCGTGCTCGAGGAGTACTACGCCGAGCACGACAGCATCGGGACCGACGCCGACGCCCGCTCCATGCGGTACCTCGTGCTCGACGAAGCCGGGCCCGGGCGGACCTGGCGCGCCCGGCAGATCTTCGCCGACCCCGAGGGCGACAACGACTTCGGGATCGTCGCGACCGTCGACCTCGACGCCTCGGACGAGGCCGGGGAGGCCGTGGTCCGCGTCACCGAGATCGGCCGGTTCGACGGCTGGACCGAGGTCGACGTGGACTGAGGTCGGGCCGGCGGTCAGCCCTGCGCGGGGCGGTCAGCCCTGCGCGGGATAGAACGCCGACGACCGACCGTTCGGGTCGAGGTTGAGCAGGTCGCCCTCGTCGAGCCAGTCCCGATCGTGGAACCCGCTCTGCGGATTGAGCCACCGCAGTTGCGCGACCGTGATCCCGAGGCGCTTCGCCACGGTCACCGCGCGGTCCCCGTGTGCCACGAAGTACTGCATCGGCGTGCCCGAGGCGTCCCGGACGATCGTGCCGTAGGCGTACGGGACCGCCGGCGCGATCGTGCCGAGGTGGAACCCGGGGTACGGGGACGGCACGTGCCAGGTCAGGGGCGCGGCGGCGAGGACGTGGTTCGCCCACGACGGGATCGTGTTCGTGGCGGCCTCGGCGTCGGTGTTCACCGGAACGAGCACCACGCTCCGCAGGAAGCTCGGGTCGTTCCCGGCCTCGGACAGGTCGTCCACGATCGGCGGTTGCCCCCCGGCGCCCCACTGGACCAGACCGATCGCCCCGAAGTCGTAGCCGTCCCCCTGGTGCGCCACGCTCGGGCGGAACTCGAGCGACATCGGCTGGGACACCGTCGTCCGGAACCCCGACAGCTCAGCGGTGAACGTGCCGTCACCGTCCGAGACCACGCGCACGTGTGCGGACGTGTCGCCGCTGGGCGACGTGACGTCCGTCTCGACGACCACCGTGCCGCTCGGCAGGGACGTGTGCTCGTGCTCGTCCACCGTGGTGTCGGGAGCCGTCGTGGCCTGTGCTGCCGGCTGCGACGGCCTCGCCGAAGCGTGCGCGTCGCGCGGATGCGGCGCGGGTGCTGCCCCGTGACCGGCACCGAACACGCTGCAACCGGCGAGCGCGAACGTCACCAGCGCCGCGACGGCAACGCCGGTCGCACGAGCCCCCATGGCTCCCCCCTCGTCAGCCGGAGCCTAACGGCTCGCGCGCGACCGGGACAACCGGCGGACGGAGGGCGTCACCCGGATGATCCCCGCGCGATCTCCCGGTGTCACTTGATGCTCGGGCGGGCGCTCAGAAGAGCGTCGCGGGCGGCGTGGCCTCGGGTAACGGAGCCGGGTCGGTGACCTCGACCCCGGGCCACCCCGGCCCGTGCGGGACCTCGGACCTGCGCTGGTAGGCGGTCGCCGCGGCTCGGGCGCGAGTGTCGGCGGCCTCGTTCATCTCGTGGCCCACGTGCCCCCGGACCCACTCGAACGTGACCTTCCGGCCCTGCAGTTCGGCGTCGAGCTCCTTGATGATCTCGACGTTGAGCACCGGCTTGCCGTCGGCCTTGCGCCAGCCCTTGCGCTTCCAGCCGGCGAGCCACTCGGTGCAGGCCTTGATGGCGTACTGGCTGTCGCACAGGATGTGCAGCGGCTCGCCCGTGGCCTTGGTGGCACGCAGCAGCTGGAGCACGGCGGTCAGTTCGCCCTGGTTGTTCGTGGCGCTCGGCCATCCGCCCGCGGCCCACCGGTCGTCGTCCACGTACCAGGCCCAGCCGGCGGGGCCGGGGTTGCCGAGGGCGGAGCCGTCAGCGGCGGCGACGATCGTCACGGGACCTCCAGGTGCTAGCGAGTGCCGGACCACGGTACCCGACCTCGGCGGTGTGCCCCGGGCCTCCCGGCCGACCTGTGGATGACGATCAGGCGGGGCCGCGCTCGGCGGTCCGCAGCGCGGCCACGAGCGCATCACCGTCCGCGACGTCCCAGAACGCGAGCTCCTGCGGGCCGAACAGGCCGTCGAGCCCGGTGTTCCGGTAGACCTGGGCGTTCACCGCTCGGTTGCCGAACGTGCCTCCGGCGACGACGCTCGTCCACTCGACGCTGCAGTGCCTCCGGTCGCGGGACCACGACGTGGTGTGCTCCGTGCGACGGACCGGGGTCTCACGCTTCCGGCCCGCAGCCGTGACCAGCACTCGACGGTCCGTGATCGCGTATGCCGTGACCCGCTTGCGGTGCCACTTGACGACGAACCGTCCGAGCAGCATGTGCAGTCCCACCAGGGCGAAGACCCCGCCGAAGAGGACGAAGAACCACGGGGCGCCGGACGACACCGCCGTTGCGAGCCAGAACGTGACGAACGCGCACCACATGATGCTGAAGGGCACGAGGAACGCATCGCGCCCGGTGAACAGGACCGACGGGTCGCCGCGACCGCTCCAGAGCAGGCGCTCGCCGGGCTCGAGCTCGCGCGTCACCTGGTCGCGGGCACTCGGATCATCGCGAGGATCGGTCACGAAGGCGACGCTACGGGTCCGGGGGACGGCCTGCCCGCGGGAAGAGTGAGCGCTCAGGCGACGCGGTCCGGGTGCGACCCGATGCGCTCCCCGTTCTCGAGTGCCGCGATCGCCGCCATGTCGTCGTCGTCGAGCCCGAAGCGTCCGACGTCGATGTTCGACGCGATCCGCGCCGGCGTGACGGACTTCGGCAGGACCACGACCTCCTGCTGCAGGTTCCACCGCACGAGCACCTGCGCGACGGACACGTCGTGCTTGGCCGCGATGCGCGCCAAGGTCGGTTCGTCCACCAGGCGTCCGCGGCCGAGGGGCGACCAGGCCTCCGTGACGATCCCGTGCCGCGCGTGGAAGGTCATGAGCTCCGTCTGCGGCAGCCACGGGTGCCGCTCGACCTGGTTCACCGCCGGGAGCACGTCCGTCTCGTCGAGGAGCCGCTGCAGGTGCTCGACCTGGAAGTTCGAGACGCCGATCGAGGTCGCCCGCCCCTCGGTCCGGATCCGCTCGAGCGCTCGCCAGGTGTCGACGTAGCGGTCGTTCGCCGCCGCCGGCCAGTGGATGAGGTACAGGTCCACCCGATCGAGCTCCAACCGGTCGAGCGATGCGTCGAACGCCCGCATCGTCGCGTCGAACCCCTGGTTCGTGTTCCACACCTTCGTCGTGACGAACACCTCGTCGCGGTCGACCTCGGCGGTCCGGAGGGCCCGGCCGACCCCGGCTTCGTTGCCGTACATCTCGGCCGCGTCGACGTGCCGGTAGCCGACGTGCAGAGCCTCGCGCACGGCACGCTCGGCCTCGTCGTCGGAGACCTTGTACACGCCGAGACCGACGGCGGGGATGGTGTTGCCGTCGAGCAGGGCGACGGTGGGGACGGTTGCGGGATCGACCATGCGGTCCATGGTGCCCGCGACGCCGTCCGCTGGTTCCGCTGGTACCCCTGGCCTCCCGCTGGTTCCGCTGGTACCCCTGGCCTCCTGCTGGTGCCGCTGGTGCCACTGGTGTCCTTGGCCTCCCGCTGGTTTTCGGCATCCCCCCTGTCGGACGACGCCCGCGACGTCGGTTCATGCGGGCGCGCAGATGCTCGTGGATACGACGACATCTCCCCTGTCCGACGACGCCCGCGGTGTGTCGGACAGGCGGGCCGGCGGGGAGTGGGGCCAGCGGGTGGCCCGGGCAGGCCGCGTGCGGGCGGGCTCAGGTGGGCAGGTCGACCGGCTCGGTGTCCGGGATCGGCGATGCGTCCCGCCCACGGAGGTCGGGCAACCACCGCCGGGCGAACAGCGGCACGAGCACCCCGACGAAGGCCGTGACCGCGCCGACCGCCAAGCCGCCGACGGCACCGTGCGCGTCGATGAGGAAGCCGGCCACCGCGGACCCGAGCGCGGCGCCGATGAGCTGCCCGGTCCCCATCCAGCCGTAGGCCTCAGCCGTGTCGCTGAACTTGACGGTCGACGACACCGAGCCGAACATGACCGCGAGTGCGGGGGCGATGCCGCCGCCGGCGATGAGCAGGGTCAGGCACAGCCACCAGAAACTCGGGTGGACCGTCGTGAGGACGAGCCCCACGAAGACGATGACCATCCGGATCCACAGTCCGTTCGGCGCGATCGGACGGTGCCCGAACGCCAGCCCACCGCCGAGCGACCCGATCGCGAACAGGGCCAGCACGATGCCCGCGTTCGGGCTGCCGTCACCGAACGCGCTCGTCACGCCGGCCTCCACCGCCGCGCACGCGCCGATGAGCAGGAACCCGGTGAACGTGGCGACGAGCACCGACGGGCGACGGAGCACCGTGCCGAACGCGCGCTTCGAGCGGGGGATGCGCACGCGGCCGACCTCGGGGGACGCGATGAACCAGATGCCGCCGACGACGAGGAACGCGATGGCGATCACGATCGCGAGCACGGTGCTGATCTGCGTCGCGACGAACGTCGTGATGACGGGGCCGGCCACCCAGATGAGCTCCTGCGCCGACGCGTCGAGCGAGAACAGCGGGGTCAGCTGCGCCGACGTCACCATCTTCGGGTAGATCGTCCGCACCGCCGGTTGCACGGGCGGCACGGCGAGACCGCCGACGAACCCGACGAGCATGTACAGGGGAACGGGCATGAGGACGAACGCGACGGCGGCCATGCTCACCGCACAGACCGAGGTCGTGAGGATGAGCACCGGCCGCATCCCCCACTGGCCCATCCACCGGCTGGTGAGCGGACCGGCGATCGCCTGTCCGATGCTCGAGGCCGCCAGGACGAGCCCAGCGGCGCCGTAGGAGTGCGCCACGCGCTCGACGTGGAGCAGGTACGCGAGCGACAGCATCCCGAAGGGGAACCGGGCGGTCAGCTGTGCCGCGATGACGCGGCCGACCCCCGGAGTCCGCAGCAGGTTCCCGTACGCGCTCACCGTCCTCAGTGTACGGACGCGACGGTGCCGGCCGGGAGGGTCGACACGCGCCGTGGAGAGCGGCCCGCCGTCCACAGATGGCCGGTCGCGCACCTCCCGGGGGCGACGACCGGCGGGGCCTCGGACGGTCGTCGGTTGCCACGTCGGAGCCTCCGTCCGCCACCTCCACAACGGGGGAGGGGGCATTGCCCAGGACCCGACGCGCGACACGCCGAACCGCGAATCCCACACCCTGTGGAACACGCCCTCCACCGTTGTGCACAGATGTCGGTGGCCGGGCGGAGACTGGCGGAAATCCGGGCCTCCGAGGGGCTCCACCGGAATGCCCCACCTGTGGGGACTGTTGTGGAGAACTACACGGGTGTAACACTTCCTCTTGTGGTCGACTCCGGTGTCGGACACAAGATGTAGTATCGACCAGCCGGGACAGACCGGCCCCGCACGGGGCCGGAACGCCCCTCACCGGGGCCATCACGGACCGGCCGTCCGGACCAGGATCCGGGCCCACACGCACCAGTAGCAGCACACCGAGAACCACCGCCGGACAGCCCGTCCGGGACACCACCTCTGGGGAGATCATGGCCGTCACCGTCTACACCAAGCCGTCCTGCGTCCAGTGCACGGCGACGTACCGCGCGCTCGACAACAAGGGCATCGAGTACGAGGTCCACGACGTCTCCTCCGACCCCGCCGCGCTCGAGCACGTCAAGAGCCTCGGGTACCTCCAGGCGCCGGTCGTCGTGACCGACGACGACCACTGGTCCGGCTTCCGTCCCGACAAGATCGCCGGCCTCGTCGCCGAGATCGGCTGACCCACCGCACCCACCTGCAGGGCACCGCGCCCGCTCCTCGCCCGTCCACTCGTCGGAGGCGCGTCATGAGCCAGCTCGTGTACTTCTCGAGCGTCTCGGGCAACACGGCGCGGTTCGTCGACAAGCTCGGACGCCCGGCCGTCCGCATCCCGTTGTTCGCCAAGGAGCCGCCGCTCCGCGTCGACGAGCCGTACGTGCTCGTCCTGCCGACGTACGGCGGTGGCAACGGGCGCGGCGCGGTGCCCAAGCAGGTCATCTCCTTCCTCAACGACGAACACAACCGGTCGTTGATCCGCGGCGTCATCGTCGGCGGGAACACCAACTTCGGCGACGCCTACGGACTCGCCGGCGACATCGTGGCCGCCAAGTGCCACGTGCCCGTGCTCTATCGATTCGAACTCTTCGGGACCCCTGACGACGTGCAGGCGGTCAACTCAGGATTGGATGCATTTTGGACGCAGCAGTTGCAGACGTCGATCTGACGTCGCCCGCGACGGGGATGGACTACCACGCCCTGAACGCCATGCTCAACCTCTACGGTCCGAGCGGCGAGATCCAGTTCGACAAGGACCGCGAGGCCGCCAAGCAGTACTTCCTGCAGCACGTCAACCAGAACACGGTCTTCTTCCACAACCTCAAGGAGCGTCTCGACTACCTGGTCGAGAACGACTACTACGAGCAGGCCGTGATCGACCAGTACTCGCTCGAGTTCATCCAGCGGCTCAACGACCTCGCCTACTCCAAGAAGTTCCGGTTCCAGACCTTCCTCGGGGCGTTCAAGTACTACACGAGCTACACGCTCAAGACCTTCGATGGCAAGCGGTACCTCGAGCGCTTCGAGGACCGCGTCGTCATGACCGCGCTCGGGCTCGCCCACGGTGACGAGGACCTCGCGGTGAACCTCGTCGAGGAGATCATCGGCGGCCGGTTCCAGCCGGCGACCCCGACGTTCCTCAACACCGGCAAGGCCCAGCGCGGCGAACTCGTCTCCTGCTTCCTCCTCCGCATCGAGGACAACATGGAGTCGATCTCGCGCGGCATCAACTCCGCCCTCCAGCTGTCCAAGCGCGGCGGCGGTGTCGCCCTGCTGCTCTCGAACATCCGCGAGGCCGGCGCACCGATCAAGCAGATCGAGAACCAGTCGTCCGGGATCATCCCCGTGATGAAGCTCCTCGAGGACTCGTTCTCGTACGCGAACCAGCTCGGTGCCCGTCAGGGTGCGGGCGCGGTGTACCTGTCGGCGCACCACCCCGACATCATGCGGTTCCTCGACACCAAGCGCGAGAACGCCGACGAGAAGATCCGCATCAAGACGCTGTCGCTCGGTGTCGTCGTGCCGGACATCACCTTCGAGCTCGCCAAGAACAACGAGGACATGTACCTGTTCTCGCCCTACGACGTCGAGCGCGTCTACGGCATCCCGTTCGGCGACGTCCCGATGACCGAGAAGTACCGCGAGATGGTCGACGACCCGCGGATCAAGAAGACCAAGATCAAGGCGCGCGACTTCTTCCAGACGATCGCCGAGATCCAGTTCGAGTCGGGCTACCCGTACATCGTGTTCGAGGACACGGTGAACAAGGCCAACCCGATCAAGGGCCGGATCAACATGTCGAACCTGTGCTCGGAGATCCTGCAGGTCAACACCCCGACGACCTACAACGAGGACCTGTCGTACAACACGATCGGCAAGGACATCTCCTGCAACCTCGGGTCGCTCAACATCGCGCTGACGATGGACTCTCCCGACTTCGGCAAGACCATCGAGACCGCGATCCGTGGCCTCACCGCCGTGTCGCAGCAGTCGCACATCCGCTCGGTCCGCTCGATCGAGGACGGCAACGACAAGTCGCACGCGATCGGCCTCGGGCAGATGAACCTGCACGGCTACCTCGCCCGTGAGCGCGTCCACTACGGCAGCGAGGAGGGCATCGACTTCACGAACATCTACTTCTACACGGTGCTGTACCACGCACTGCGGGCGTCGAACACGATCGCGATCGAGCAGGGCACCGCGTTCGAGGGCTTCGCCGACTCGAAGTACGCGTCGGGCGAGTTCTTCGACAAGTACACCGAGCAGGCGTGGCTCCCCGCGACCGCTCGGGTGCAGGCGCTGTTCGACGACGCCGGCATCCACATCCCGACCCAGGCCGACTGGGCCGCGCTCAAGGCCTCGGTCCAGGAGCACGGCATCTACAACCAGAACCTGCAGGCCGTGCCGCCGACGGGATCGATCTCGTACATCAACCACTCGACGTCGTCGATCCACCCGATCGCGTCGAAGATCGAGATCCGCAAGGAAGGCAAGCTCGGCCGCGTCTACTACCCGGCGCCGTTCATGACGAACGACAACCTGGAGTACTACACGGACGCGTACGAGATCGGCCCCGAGAAGATCATCGACACGTACGCGGCGGCGACGCAGCACGTGGACCAGGGCCTGTCGCTCACGCTGTTCTTCAAGGACACCGCGACCACCCGCGACATCAACAAGGCGCAGATCTACGCGTGGCGCAAGGGGATCAAGACGATCTACTACATCCGCCTCCGTCAGCTCGCGCTCGAGGGCACCGAGGTCGAGGGCTGCGTCAGCTGCATGCTGTAGCCGCCGGCCGCTGATCGCGACCACCTCCGGTCTGGAGGGACGGTGCCAGCCCGCACCGTCCCTCCAGACTCCGGCTCCCACCACCACATCCCATCCGCGCATCCCCACAACCCCCGAACGAGGAACCCACGTTGGTCGAGAAGCTGAAGCTCATCGATTCGGTCCAGGCCATCAACTGGAACCGCATCCAGGACGACAAGGACGTCGAGGTCTGGAACCGCCTCGTCAACAACTTCTGGCTGCCCGAGAAGGTGCCGCTGTCGAACGACGTGCAGTCGTGGAACACGCTCACGCCCGAGGAGCAGACGCTGACCATGCGCGTGTTCACCGGCCTGACGCTGCTCGACACCATCCAGGGCACGGTCGGCGCGGTCTCGCTGATCCCCGATGCGCTCACCCCGCACGAGGAAGCCGTCTACACGAACATCGCGTTCATGGAGTCGGTGCACGCCAAGAGCTACTCGTCGATCTTCTCGACCCTCGCGTCGACGCCCGAGATCGACGAGGCCTTCCGCTGGTCGGTGGAGAACCCGAACCTGCAGAAGAAGGCGTCCATCGTGATGGACTACTACAAGGGCGACGAGCCGCTCAAGCGCAAGGTCGCGTCGACCCTGCTCGAGTCGTTCCTGTTCTACTCGGGCTTCTACCTGCCGATGCACTGGTCGTCGCGCGCCAAGCTGACGAACACGGCCGACCTGGTCCGCCTGATCATCCGCGACGAGGCCGTGCACGGGTACTACATCGGCTACAAGTTCCAGAAGGGGCTCGAGCTCGTCACCGAGGCCGAGCGGCAGGACCTGAAGGACTACACGTTCTCGTTGCTCTACGAGCTCTACGACAACGAGGCGCAGTACACGCAGGATCTCTACGACGGCGTCGGCCTGACCGAGGACGTCAAGAAGTTCCTGCACTACAACGCCAACAAGGCGCTCATGAACCTGGGCTACGAGCCGATGTTCCCGAAGAACATCACCGACGTGAACCCGGCCATCCTCTCGGCCCTGTCGCCGAACGCCGACGAGAACCACGACTTCTTCTCGGGGTCGGGTTCGTCGTACGTCATCGGCAAGGCCGTGAACACCGAGGACGAGGACTGGGACTTCTGATCCCGAGCGCTCGCTGATCCGGCGGCGTCAGCGCTCCGCCGCTCCGAGCCCGAGTGTTGGATGGCACCCATCATTGAGTATTTGCACCAAACGTTGTAAATCGCCGCTCGTGGCACAACCGACTCTGGGTGACGTCATCCGAGATTGGGCGTAGGCAGCCGGCGAGCTCGAGCCAGGAGCGCAGCGTCCTGCGGGCTGAGGACGCACGCGGTGGTCGCGACGGTACAGCGCTGCGCGGCTCCGTGGTACTCGGACGCTCTCGAGGGGTCGGCACACGATCACGGTGGCACCCCACGGAATGTTCTCGCGGTTCGTCGATAAGCCGTGGGCCGCCCTTGTCGTCCGCCAGCTAACTTGTCCGACTGCCACTCAACGTGTCTGAAATACGAAGACGGACACGTTGTTTGGCAGCGCGGGCGGCGCACGTCCACGGCGGGTCGGCCAAGCCTTCATTCGTCGCGAGGCGTCCGAATGGCGTGCGCCAACTGCAAAAGGTCGCGGACCACCTATGTGAGACGGGGCACGCCTTGGACTAGGGCGGCAGGAGTCGGGGCCACCTGTAAACATCAGGACGGCCACTGGAGGACCGGCTATCAGACGCCCGTTTGCCGTGTGACCGCCACCATGATCGGGTCCGGACCGGTCGTCGATGGAGTCGTGCACGTGCGTGGGGTCAGACAAACTGGGATCATGCGGAGAATCGCAAGCGGGATGCCGATCGTTCGCGTCAGCTTCAACCGGTACGCGCGACTCGACGGGAGCGGCATGCACGGTTACGCGTATCGGTGGCCGTTCGACTATTCGGCAGAGATCGGTGACATCGTGGCGACGGACACCGGTGAGGAGGTTACGGTCATCGGCTTCGGGACCGACTACAAGGGGTCGTTGCAGACCCTCTCCGCGACGACTGGGTCGAACCGGAAGGTGATCGGATGGGATCAGTGGCCGCTGCTGCCGGTCGAGCCGCCGCGAGAAGGGCGCTCTGTGGTGCGTCGGTTCTTGGACCGGCTGCGCCAGTCTCCTTAGACGATCGTCAAATGGAACGAGCGAGACCGCTGCGTTGCGCAGGGGTCTCGCTCGTTGGTGGTGGTGTGGGTCAGTGCCCGTTGAACTCGTCGTCGGTGATGTGTTCGAACCACGTCGTGGTGGTGGCGGGATCGTCACCGTTCTCGAGCATCGCGATGTGCTCCATGAACACTCCGGGGGCTGCTGCGTGGAAGTGTTCTTGGCCGGGCGGGGTGTAGATCGTCTGGCCGGGGTGCACGTCGATGATCTGACCGTCGCGTGTTCCGAAGCGGCCGATGCCCGCGGTGACGTGGAGGTACTGGCCCTTCTCGTGGGAGTGCCACGCTGTGCGGGCGCCGGGGGCGAAGCGAACGGTCGCGACGACCATGTGCTGCCCGTCCTCGTGGGGGAGCGCGATGGGGTCGAGCCAGACGTCTCCGGCGAACTGCTCGGGCGGGTTTTTCAAGGTTGGTGTTGCGGGCTCGATGTTCACTGTTCCTCCGGTGCGAAGAGTTGCTTCGCGACGCCCATCGCTGCCATGCCGTTGGGCCAGCCGGCGTAGAGCGTCACGTGGGTGATGGCTTCGATCAGTTCGTCTTGGGTGACGCCGTTCTCGACTGCGCGGCCGAGGTGGAAGCGGAGCTGTTCAGTGTTCCCGCCGGCGGTGAGGACCGCGACGGTGATGAGGCTTCGGTCTCGTGCGGACAGTTCCGGTCGGTTCCAGACGTCGGCGAAGAGGACGTCATCGGTGAGTTCGGCGAGCTTCGGGGCGAAGTCGCCGAACATGTTCCGGCCGCCGCCGATCTGCTTCGGCTGATCAGTCATGCTGCTCCTCCTTCGTGGTTGAGGTCGTTGGAGAGCTCGGGGAACGCACGGGCCTGCTCGGCGAGCTGCGTGCCCTTCTGCACGATCCCGTCGACGCTGTCCTCGCCTGCCGGGAGTCGGAGCGGCGGCTCGGCCATGGTGGCGAGCTTGATGATGGTCTGGGCGAGCTTCGCGGGGTCGCCGCTTTGCTGGCCTTCCATGCTGCGGAAGAACCCCTTGGCCTGGTCGGACAGGGGTGCGTAGTCGTCGACGTGCACGTCGCCCCAGAACGTCGAGTTTCCTTCGGCGAGGAGGTCGGTGCGGAAGAAACCGGGCTCGACGACGGTGGTGTAGATCCCGAACGGCTCGACCTCGCCGCGGAGTGCTTCCATCCAACCTTCGAGCGCGAACTTGGAGGCCGAGTAGGCGCTGCCGCCAGCGTTGGCGACGATGCCCGCGGTCGAGCTGATGCTGATGATCCGGCCGGAACGCTGCTGTCGCATGATCGGGAGGACGGCTCGGGTCACGTTGAGGGCGCCGAAGAAGTTGGTGTCCATCTGCGTGCGGAACTGCTTCGCGCTGAGCTCCTCGAAGAAGCCGGCCTGGAAGCTGCCAGCGTTGTTGACGAGGACATCGATGCGTCCGAACTGCTCGGTCGCGGCGGCGACCGCGGTGGTGGCGGCGGTCTCATCGGTGACGTCGAGTGCGACGGCGAGGAGGTTGTCGTGCTCGCCGACTGTATTGAGGACTCGCTGTGCGTCGCGGCCGGTGGCGACGACGTGGTGGCCTGCGTCGAGGGCTGCGCGAGCGAACTCGGTGCCCATGCCGCGGCTTGCTCCGGTGATGAACCAGACCTGGGGGTGAGTCATGAAGTGACGCTTTCTGTTCTGGGGGGAGATGAGATCGTTCTCCGGAGCGAGTGCGGCGCGATGTCAGTTCCCGCGTTGGATAGTGGCGGAGAAATCGCCGTCGTGGCGTTGGATCGGGGCTGTCTTCTCGAGGGTGCCGATGCGGGCGATGCCGTCGTAGCGGCTGACGTCGCCGTAGTAGAAGACGACGTTGCCCCAGGGGGCGTAGTAGCCAATGTCGCCGGGGATCGGGTCGTCGCCGGCCGGCATGCCGGTCATGGGCAGCTCCTGAGCGAGGTGCCCGATTTTCTCTTCGCCGTTCAGGTCCTCGAAGTTCAGGGTGAGGGGCAGCCGGGACAGGAGCGCCTGTGCGGGGGCGGTGTCGTTCAGCGACCCGTTGATCACGGTGTCGCCGATGCGGATCTGGATCGGAGTGTTTGCTGCACTGCTCGCGGTGGCGGATGCCGTACTCGGTGCGGCCCCTGCGGTGTCGGTGTCGGACGACGTGGCAGGGTCCTGGCTGGAACAGCCCGCGGCGAGGACGCCAAGCAGGGTGACGACGGGGAGTGCGAGTGCTGCGCGGTGCAGGCGGTTACCCAACGGTCTGCCCACCGTCCACGACGAGCGTGTGGCCGACGGTGAACGCACCACCTTTGGAGCACAGCCACAGCACTGCCGACGCGATCTCCTCCGGTCGACCCATCCGGCCGATGGGTTCCTGCGCGGTCATCGTCTGCCGGCCTTCGTCGGTGCCACCGGTGACGCGGCCCATCATCGCGGTGTCGATGACGCCGGGCGCGACGGCGTTGATCCGGACGCCCTGGTCGATGTACTCCAGCGCCGCGGACTTCGTCAGGCCGATCAGCCCGTGCTTGGCAGCAGCGTAAGCGGCCTGCCCCGCGATTCCGATGACGCCTGCCCCGGAAGAAGTGTTAACGATGGAGCCGCCGCCGGCGGCGATGATCGCGGGGATCTCCTGCTGCATGCAGAGGAACACTCCTCGCAGATCGGTCGCGATGATCCGGTCCCAGTCCTCGACCGGGAGGTCCGCGGTCGGCGTCTGCTCCTGCTCGATGCCGGCGTTGTTGATCGCGATGTCGAGGCGACCGAACGCGCTGACGGTGTCCGCGATCGCTTGCTGCACGTCGTCGGCGTTGGTGACGTCGACGGTGAGGGTGAGGGCTTCTCCGCCGTTGTCGCGGATGAGCTGCGCTGTCTCGTTCAGCCTGTCAGCGGATGTGTCGGCGAGGGCGACTCGGGCGTCTTCCGCGGCGAACGCCTGAGCGGTGGCGCGGCCGATGCCGCTGCCGGCGCCGGTGATGAACGCGACCTTGCCGGTGAACCGGTCGGTGCTGGTGCTGGTCATGCTGTCCTCCTGATGGTATTCAGTTGTCGAGGTCCGCGGCGTATGTGCGGAAGTCGCCGCGTTCGGTGTGGATGCGCCAGATCGTGTCTGCGAGCACGGTGGGCTCGTGGGAGGGCTCTCCGCCGCCGATGCCGCGCGGGATGATGAGCTGGCCGACGTGGATGCCTTCGGGGGCGAGGGCGTCGTGGAGCAGCTGCGCGTAGGCGCTCTCACCTGCGAACGCGATCGAGGTTCCGGTGACGCGGGCGCCGGGGCGGACGGCGCTGGCGCCGTTGATGAAGACGATGGTCCCGCCGCCGAGCGTGCGCATGCCGGGGATGACCTGGTGCGCGACGGTGACGGGGCCGTAGATGGAGAACTCGACCGGGCCGACGAGGTCCGCAGCGACCGTCTCGAGGACGGGCCGCATGAACTCCTTCGCCGGCAGGGGGCTGTACTGCACGACCTCGATCGGGCCGAGCTGCTCGCTGGCCTGCTCGAGGGCGGTGCGGAGCGAGTCCTGGTCGCGGACGTTCGCGGTGAACCCGGCGGCGGTGATGCCCTCCGCGGTGAGCGTCGCGGCGAGCTCGTCGACGCGGGTCCGGTTCCGGGCGATGAGCGCGACGGAGAAGCCTTCCTGGCCGAAGCGGCGCGCGACGGCGGCGCCGAGCCCGGGGCCCGCTCCGATGATGGCAAGTGTGGTCATGATGCATCCCCTTCGCAGGTTGTAGGGCAGGAGTGAAGGGCCTCGGCAGCTGGGGGGAGCTGCCGAGGCCCGGTCTGTGGGTTATGGGCGGAGGAGCACCTTGATGGCGCGGCGTTCGTCCATCGCCTTGTAGCCCTCGGCGGCGTCCTCGAGGGGCAGTTCCATGTCGAAGACCTTGCCCGGCTCGATCGCACCGCTGAGGATCAGGTCGATCAGCTCCGGCAGGTAGCCGCGGACCGGGGCGGGGCCGCCGTGCAGGTGCACGTGGGAGAAGAACAGTTCCAGGCCCGGCAGGTCGACGTCGTGGGAGACGCCGACGTAGCCGACGTGGCCGCCGGCGCGGGTGGAGTGGATGGCCTGCATCATCGACTCCTGCGTGCCGACCGCCTCGATGACGGAGTGCGCGCCGAGACCGTCGGTGAGTTCCTTGATCTTCGCGATGCCGGCTTCGCCGCGCTCCTCGACGATGTCGGTGGCGCCGAACTCGCGGGCGAGCTTCTGCCGGGACTCGTGGCGGGACATCGCGATGATGCGCTCCGCGCCCATCTGCTTCGCCGCGAGGATTGCGAGCAGGCCCACAGCGCCGTCACCAACGACGGCGACGGTCTTACCCGGACCAACTTCGGCTGCCTTCGCGCCGAACCAGCCGGTACCGAGGACGTCAGATGCGGCAAGGAGGGACGGGATCTTGTCCGCGTCGGGCATGCCCGGCGTTGCCACGAGGGTGCCGTCGGCGAGCGGAACTCGCATGTACTCGGCCTGCGCTCCGCCGACACCTTCACGGTGGACGCAGCCGGACTGGTAGCCGGACTGGCAGATCTCACACGTGTTGTCGGAGGCGAAGAACGAGCCGACAACGAACTGACCCGGTGCGACGTTCTGCACGTCAGCGCCGACCTCCTCGACGATGCCGACGTACTCGTGACCCATCGGGACGGGCTCATCGATCGCGTCCTCACCGCGGTACGGCCAAAGGTCCGATCCGCAAACGCAGGCCGCAACGAGCTTGATGATCGCGTCGGTTGGCTGCTGGATGGTCGGCTTCTCCCGCTCGTCGACGCGGACGTCGCGGGCGGCATGCATGATCGTGGCGCGCATCAGATGCGGATCCAATCGTTCGGGTGATTCGTGGTCATCACCATCAAACGGCTGTCTTCACACGGTAGTGAGGCTCTGCGTAAACGGGGTCCAGCAGAACCTGTCTTCGAGTCGACGGAACCGCCTACCGTGGCTGTCATGGACAACCGAGCTGAGGTGCGTGAGTTCTTGTCGTCACGCCGTGCACGCATCACGCCCGAGCAGGCAGGCGTCGAGCAGTTCGGCGGCCGTCGCCGCGTCGCCGGCCTCCGCCGCGAAGAAGTCGCCCGCCTCGCCGGAGTCAGCGTCGACTACTACACCCGCATCGAGCGCGGGAACCTCACCGGCGCTTCCGACAGCGTCCTTGACGCCATCGCTTCCGCGCTCAGCCTTGACCGTGCCGAGCATGACCACCTCTTCGACCTCGCCCGCGACGCCAACGCCACGACCGTCCGTGCGCGGGCCAAGGCGCCAGCCCCGGCCGGTCTGCCCCCCGCAGTGCAGTTCATGCTTGACACCATCACGGAAGCGCCGGCTTTCATCGGCAACAACCGAATGGACATCGTCGCCGCGAACACGCTTGGTTACGCGCTCTATTCCGACATGTACCGGGGGACGGCGCGGCCAGCGAACCACTCCCGATTCATCTTCCTCGACCCCCGCGCCTACGACTTCTACCCCGACTGGGAACGAGCCGCGAACGTCAACGTCGCGATCCTCCGCCGCGACGCCGGCAGGAACCCCCACGATCCCGGAATCGCCGCGCTCGTCGGCGAGCTCTCGGTGCGCAGTGATGAGTTCCGCATCCGCTGGGCTGCACACAACGTCCGCCGGCACTACTCCGGCGCGAAGAGCTTCAACCACTCCGCCGTCGGCATGCTGGAACTCACCTACCAGGTCATGGAGCTCGAAGACGTGCCCGGGCACAGCCTCACCGTCTACCCCGCAGCACCCGGCACCCCATCTGCTGACGCGCTGAAACTCCTCGCGTCTTGGGCGGCGACCGAGCGCATCACCGACAAAGCCGCCGCCACCTCACGCGCCTGACGGCTCTTCTCGCCGGCAAGCCGGCACCTTTCTGCCGCTGCGGCCGCCGCCGACGCGGTGAGTGGGCACCCTGCTCGCACTGGTGCCCCGCCGCGCCTACACCTTCGACGAAAGCGCTCTCGTGACCTCCACCACTGACCAACCACAGACCGAAGACGTCGCCGAGGGCCGACTGCCGTGGTTTCCTCTCACGCTGCTTGCTGCGATCGGGTTCGTCCTCGTTGCGATGGAGACGATGCCCGCTGGCCTCCTGCCCGTCATCGCGGACAGCATGCACACGAGCGAAGGCACCGTCGGCCTCTTCGTCAGCGCATACGCCATCGGCACCGTCATCGCCACCGTCCCTGCAATCGCCCTCACCCGGAGCCTGCGCCGGAAGCCGCTGATCATGACCGCAATCGGGGTCCTGCTGCTGGCGAACACCGTCACCGCATTCTCGCCGGACGTCGCCGTGTCGCTGATATCCCGCTTCATCGCCGGTGCGATGTCGGGAACGATCTGGGGCATGTTCGCCACCTACGCCCGCCGCATCAGCCCGCCCCGCTTCGCTGGTGTCTCACTCGCGATCGTGTCCACCGGCGCTCCCGTCGGGTTCGCGCTCGGAACCCCCCTGGGTTCCTTCCTTGGTCACGCGCTGACGTGGCGGTGGTCCTTCGGGGGCCTGAGCATCATCGGGCTCATCGTCCTGGCGTTGATTGCCCTGTTCGTCCCGGACGCCCCCGGCCAGACCAGCGCCGTGAAACTCTCCGTCGCGAAGGTCTTCCGGATCCGCGGGATCGCCATCATCCTCGCCGTCATCGCGACGTGGATGCTCGCCCACAACACCATCTACACGTACATTTCCCCGTACCTGCGGGCCACCGACACCGGCATCAGCGCCGGCCTGATGCTCCTCGTCTACGGCATCGCCGCGATCGCCGGAGTCATCATCACCGGCGCGCTCCTGGACCGCCACCCGCGTCCGCTGCTGCACCTCAGTGCTGGCCTGTTCGTCATCACCGGCGTGATCCTCCTCGTCGCTCATACCTCGACGATCGCGATCCTCGTCGCAGCGGTGCTGTGGGGAGTCAGCTTCGGCGGCGCATCCACACAGCTACAGGCGGCACTCACCACCGCTGGGGGCGAGAACGCCGACGTTGCCAGCGCGTTCCTCCCTGTCGCGTTCAACATCGCCATCTTCGCCGCCGGCATCTTCGGTGCCGCGCTCCTGACCGCCTTCGACGGGCTCGTGCTCGCCGTCGTGATGATCGTCTTCGGGACCATCGCGGTATTTCTGACCATGGTCGGCCGCCGCTCCGCGTTCCCCGCGAAGCTCTGAACAGAAGGACGCCCGCCCCCGCCATGTGAGGGCGATAAGGGGGTCCAACAGCCCCTCTCTCGGCGCCATCGACGCGGCTACCGTCGCTCTCATGAGCGCAACACTCACCCTGAACAACGGCGTCCAAATGCCCGCCATCGGCCTCGGCGTGTACCAGAGCCCGCCCGACGAGACGGCCGCCGCCGTCGAGACGGCCCTCGCTGTCGGATACCGCCACATCGACACCGCCGCCGCGTACCAGAACGAACGCGAAGTCGGCGAGGGGATTCGCCGGTCCGATCTGGACCGGTCCGACGTGCTCATCGAGACGAAGATCTGGCCCGTCGACTTCGGCTACGACCAGACCCTCCACGCGTTCGACAAAGGTGTCGGGAAGCTCGGGATCGACATGATCGACCTGCTGATCCTCCACCAGCCGATGCCGCAGCGGTTCGACGCGACCATCGACGCGTACCGGGCCCTTGAGCGCTTACTCGCGGACGGGAAGGTCCGCGCGATCGGCGTCAGCAACTTCATGCCCCACCACCTCACGAAGCTCATGCAGCACACCGCCGTCGTGCCCGCCGTCAACCAGATCGAACTGCACCCCTACTTCACCCAGCCCTGACCTGTCCCGGGTTTCCCGGACACCTGAGTTGGGGCGATGATCGTCCCGGAGAAGGAGTCCGTGATGCCTGCTGCGAAGCCTGAGGAGTTCCGTCGCCGCGCTGTGGCGCTTGCCCGGCAGGGTGAGAAACCGGTCCGTGAGATCGCGAAGGACCTCGGGATCAGCGAGTCGGGCCTGCGCCGCTGGATGAGCGAAGCGGCCGTCGAAGAGGGCCGCGCCGAAGGGATGACCCGTGACGAACGAGCTGAGCTGGTTCGGTTGCGTCGGGAGAACCGGGTGCAAGCGATGGAGATCGAGATCCTGAAGCGGGCCAGCGCACACTTCGCGCGGGAGAACGTGCTCCCAAAATAGGGTTCCGGCTCGTCCGCGAGCTCGCCGATGACGGGGTGCCCGTCGCGGTGACGTGCCGGGTCCTGCAAGTCTCGCCGTCGAGCTACTACGAGTGGCGATCCCGCCGTGCCTCGGACCGCGACATAGACGACGCGTACCTGATCGACCAGATTCGGGAGATACATGTTCGCTCTCGCGGCACCTACGGGGTCCGTCGGGTGCACGCGGAGCTGGTTCTCGGGCAGTGGCGCCGGATCGGGCACGGCCGGGTCGAAAAGCTCATGCGCCTTGCCGGGCTGCAGGGAGTCCATCATCGGAGATGGCGCACCAGCGGCTCGGGCCGGCTGCCGGCCGTGTTCGAAGACCGGGTGAAGCGGGTGTTCGCCGCAGACGCGCCGGACAAGCTGTGGGTCACCGACATCACCCAGCACCGCACCGGCGAGGGGTGGGTGTACTGCGCGGCGGTGATCGATGTGTTCTCCCGCCGCTGCGTGGGCCGGTCGATCGCGGACCACCTCCGCACCGAGCTCGTGGTCGACGCGATCCAGATGGCCACCTGGCGCCGCCAGCCCACGGGAACCATCGTCCACTCGGATCGTGGAGCGCAATTCACGTCATGGTTATTCGGCAGCCGGCTCCGCGAAGCCGGGCTCCTCGGCTCAATGGGACAGGTCGCGTCCGCGTATGACAACGCGCTGATGGAATCGTTCTTCGGCTCGATGCAGATCGAGCTGCTCGACCGCTGCGACTGGCCCACCCGCGCCGAGCTCGCGTCGGCGATGTTCGAGTGGATCGAAGCGTTCTACAACCCCACCCGACGCCACTCCGCGCTCGCCTACTACTCGCCCATCGAATTCGAGAACCTCTACACCGCCGCCGAAACCGCGGCATGATCAACACAAAGAGAGCGTCCGGGAAATCCGGGACAGGTCACTAGCGCGTATGCGCCAGGTGGGTCCCTACGATGGCGCCATGCCCGGCTTGATCCTGCAACAGCTTCCGCCGACATCGGCGTGGGCTTCACCGTTCGAGCCGAGGCTGCCGGGCTTCAACGACGGCTGGTGGATTCGTACTTGGCGCGAAAGCGGTCGGGACGAGGCGGATGCGCTGTCGTTTTTCGATAGCGGTGAGGAGGTTGCCAGGGCGATGCTGCTGCCGCATGCACCACAAGCAGCTCATGTCGGCCTGGGACGCCTCGTGCATCCAATGGAGCTAGCGCGATTTGAAGTAGCCGCTCATCGGCAGGGCCAGGGAATTGGTCGCCGCGCCGTCGAACTCATGGTCGAGCGCTACAGCGGCCAAGACCTCTGGGTGCACGGAGATGCAGCGGGCTTCTATGAGCGGACCGGCTGGATGCGGTACAACCGCGCAGACGGTGACCGATCGATCGTGCCGTTCTTCACGCTGCACGCTTGATCCCTAAGACCTCGCGCCGGGGTTCCTGGTACAGCGTCTCGAACTGACATAATTTATATTATCGGCGCTCACGCTACACCTCGTTTGGGGGGTATCAGGGCGGAGAAGCCAACCGCTAGGTTCCAAGGATTCATCACCTTGGGGGGACCTGTGCGACGTATCAATGCGCTCAAGGGCGCGCTAACCCTGCTGCTGGTAGCCGGTTCACTTTCTGCGACCACAGCCGCGCATGCAGATGACCTGCACCCAGCGGTGAAGGTCGACATCGATCACCCAGGGACCTTCGTCGACACAGACGGAAACCCGCTCACGGTTTCGTCCGACTCGGGGTCCACCGATGACGCCCGCGTTGTTACCGGAACAACGGTCGGCGGCGATCCCTTCGATGAGACGATCTACTCCGGCTTGGATGTGACCGAATCGGGGACTCCTCCCACCTCGGGCGACAAGTCCGTCCAGACCATCGTCGCTGCGACTCCGACCACCGTTTCCGTGGCATGGAAGGCGCAGGCCGATGCCGACCAGTTCCAGCTTCTTGTCGACGGCGACTCCCTCGGAACACAGCCGACCGGTTCGTTCGTCGCCACGGGACTCACGCCCGGCACGTCCTACGCGCTTCAGATGATTGCCACGTCGCCGTCGAAGGAGACGCAGGCAACTGTTTTTGACCTCGACAAGTGGAAGGCCGATCTCAACCAAGCACTCGACGCCGATGCTGCCGACAACGGATCGTCCCCATCACCCAGCGACACCCCAGCCCCGACGCCGGCTCCGACCGACACGGCGACGCCGGCTCCGACCGACACCCCAACGCCGGCTCCGACCGACACGGCGACGCCGGCTCCGACCGACACCCCAACGCCGGCTCCTGCCGATGATTTCGACAGCACCACGACCGGGGCGACGGCGCCAGCGTTTTCGACGACCCAGAATCTCTCCGTGAAGACGCCGGCAGCGCCGGTCACGCAGTCGCTGAGGGCTGGACGGCTTGCAGCAACGGCCGCGGTGCCGGCGACGGTCGCGTCGACCGCGGTGAACTATCGGACGTTCATCCCCTGGACCACAATTGCGGACGGCGGCGACGCCAGCGACCAAACCATCGCTGACGGCTGTATCGCCGAGTACAACGTGCTCGACTTACACGAAGCGCCACTTGTCGCCCTCGCGAGTGCGGCGGCCGAGACGTTCAAGGGCGACGGCCGGGGCTTTCAGCAGCCCGCCGCCTCTGACGACCACCCCTACCGCACCGAAGCCGTCGTCAACGTTGACTGGAACGATCAGACCGTCGACACCGGGGCAGACACCGGCTACACCCGCATCCTCAGCACCGACGACGGCTCAGTTCTCGCCCAGCGACAGGCACCCATCACTGGTATCACGTTCGCAAAGGACACTGACTTCAGTAACGGTTATGCCCGGGTTCTCATCAACCATGTAGCTAACGATCCGTTCTGCCCCCACTTGAAGGAGGTTGGTTCCATCACCTACAAGGCAGCTTTGGACATGTACGCGACGGGCCTGACACGAATCAGCGGTTGGCAATTCACGATGCCCTCTCACGAAGCGTGGGTGAGCTGGAATGGTGCCACCACCTGGACAAACCTCTTCCACAGCACTGCCACCCACCTCTACTGCCTGCTTGCCGGCATTTACGACCTACCCATCGTGATTCTCAAGGGTGACCCGCCGAGCACCAACCCGACAGTGTGCGCGCAAGTCATCTCCGCCCAGGTGAATCGTTCTACGGACGAGTGGGTTACGGTCGCCGGCCAGTTCGGCCTCACCAAAAGCGGCAAGTTGTGGGGCTCGGGCAACGCATCACTCCTCGGGGCCTATGCGAACGGCAGCAGCTCCTGTACGGTCAACGATTTCGTGAACCCTTATAAGATCCACGGGGTGAATGACCCCGCGCTGCACGCACAGCAGACCGGGTACGTCCTGAATGGGGACGGTTCGTTGATCACCTGGACGAATGGCAACGGGCCCGAGACGATCCCGGGAACGTGGAGAAGTTTCGATCTTGATGGCAGTACCGCGGTCGGGATCGCCGGTAGCGGCGACATTCAGGTGTGGGGTCGCAATCCAGACTTCGTCAACAGATCGTATAGCGCCGACCCGTCCTACATTCAGAGCCCGACGCCGATCAGTTCCGGCATCAACTTCACGCAGGTCGCGATAGACCAAGGCGCCATCATCGGTCTGGACAGTGACGGCAACGTCTGGCGTCGGGTGAACGACCCCGATAATCCGCCGAACGACGGCCACTACTACCACTACACCTGGCAGCAGTACGACACGGGCGGCGTGAAGTTTGACCAGGTCGCTCAGAGCGCGGGCTACGCCTGGGGACTCACCGGGGACACTATCTGGTCCTTCGACGACGACCTCTGGGACGCGGCCGACAACGATGCGAGCGCCGACACCACTCTCGACGGCATCACGAGCCTCAGCATGGATCGCAGCATCGGCACCATCACCGCCCATCAGGGGACCCTGATGACCGCCTGGGGGGCCCCCGAGGATCTCACGGACGGAAACTCGGGATCCCTCGCTGCGCCCGACATGGCGGGTACTCGGGTGGACTTCCTGGACTTTGTCGCGACGGACGGAGACTGGTATCAGATCGACGAGAATACCGGGGCATGGGTCAATCGCGGAGCGCCGCCGACGGTCTCGCTGTCACCGGAAGACGCGTCTTACACTTGTAGGTACGCCTCATAACTGCATAGAATAACATATTAGTGAGGGTGTGCGCGGCATCAAAATGCCGGGCACACCCTCACTAATTGTTAGGCGTCACGGACCGGTCACTCCAAAGGAATGCAATCCGCTTGTGACGAGCATTCCAATCGGGAAAGATAGCACCATGACTAGACCGATGCATATTGCAAGCCCATTCGCCCACTCTAGCCGTAGCCCGCGGACATATAGAATGAGCAGGAGTAACGCGGCAATTGTTCCTACTGGGACTGCTATAGCTGAAATCAAAGCCCAGTTCGTGTCGCTCAGCGGCGAATAACCAATCGGGAGAACGGCGACATCGTTCAGCGCAAAGAGTGCGGAGACTGCGAGTGCCCAAGTTGCCTTGGTGGCAGCGTGAGGGACTGGGACCGACTGGTGCGCGGAAGACTCCGCCTGAAAGTCCGCCGGATACCTTGGTCTGCGACCCGCCCAGGCTGACCCGTCCCAGTACCGCACATACCACGGGTCCGGATCGTCGTACCAGCCCGGTTCCTGGTTCATGCACGTAGCATAGAGCCACTTGCTGTGGCGACCACTACGAGGCGCCAAAGCAGCGGCGGAGGCTCGGTTAGCGTATTTTGCGGTTCGATCCGAGCGCCCGACGATTCCGAAAGAGGCCTTGTAGATCCGACCAAAAGCTCCTACCTGCCGTTCCTGCAGGTCATTGTGCAACGCGCAGCCGCCGATGTCGGTCGGTGAGCACGGCTGGGGCCACAAGCGGGCCAGCGCGGCACCGTTTCGCACCATCTGAATGCCGTACGGCCCGGTGTCACCGCTCGCGGCCCTCATCGCCGCGATCGCGGCCACGGTCGTCCTGCTGCTGCTCGCGCTGCCCGGCTGCGCGCTCCTTCGCCTCAGGAGACACGCCGGCGTCCGGGTCGACACCGGCGGCGCGTATCGTGTCGCGCTCCCGCTCGGCACGCGTCCGGTCGGCCGCCTTCGTGACCTCGTTGGTGGCCGCCTTCGCCACACGACCGATCGCCCGGCCGACGTGACCGAACGCCTCTTCCCCTGCGTCGCTCATCGCGGCTCCTCCCTGTGTGACCCGCGGGCTCGCGGCAGTCGTCATGCCCTGCTTTGCGGCGCGAACGTCAGCGGCTGCCTGCGAGGCCCGCTGGGCCTCGCGCTGCCGGTCCTCTACCGTGGCCGGTGGCCGCGTCGTCAGCTTCGCGGCCTTCCCCGTAGCCGTGACCCGGGCGGCGAGCTGCCGATCTTCTGCTCACGGAAGGCTGCGGGGATCGCCTGGGTCTCGGCCGCGTCCACGGGGTACCGAGCCCGGAAGGTGTCCACCTCCGCAGCGAGACGGGTCCACTCGCCGCGGCGCTCGACGTCGGCGGGGGCGTCCCCGAGCTGCCGTGCGTCAGACAGCAACAAGTACGACCCAAGCTGGGTCGCCGCAACGTCACTCGAACAGGAACGTCTCGTTCCTGACGAAGCGCCCTCTACGCACTCGAGCCCGGAACGGGCTTCCTCGCACACCGGGAGGCCGGGGACGTCATCCACACCTACGTGATCTTGTCCCACCCGCTGGCATGGTTCGACGGCATCGACTTCGCCGACGCCGACGTCACTCGCGCCCGCATCGCTGCCGAGTTCGATGGATGGGCACCGGAACTCACCGCGCTCGTCACGGACAGCGACACGGCGCCCGTCCTCCGCAGCATCCACGAGCTCCCCGACCGGCACCGTTGGGTCCGGGTCCCGGGCGTGACACTCCTCGGTGACGCCGCGCACGTCACGGTGCCCGGTGGCGAGGGCGCGAACATCGCCATGCTCGACGGGGCGGAGCTCGGCGAGGCCATCGCCGCACAGCCGGACGATCTGGAGGCAGCGCTGGCCTCGTACGAGGCCGTCATGTTCGAGCGCAGCGAAGCCGAGGCCGTCGCCGCACGTGAGACGGTGGATCTGGTGTTCGGCACCGGGGCTCCCCACGCACTGGCATCGCTGTTCGCTGGCGGCGACCCGGTCGGTGACGACGTGACGCAGTCGCGGTGAAGCGTCACGGCGCCCCCATCGGTGCCCGGACTCACGGCCGCGGCGGGAGCGCCCGGATGACGTCGAGCCCGGGGGAGAGCTCGACGTCGCCCACGGCGAACGGCACGAGCACCGTGTCACCCGCGGCGAGCGGGAGCGTGCCCGACCCGGACCCCATCGTCCCGCTGCCGCCGACGACCACGACGACCGCGAACGTCGCCGGCAGGCGCACGGGTTCCGTCGTGCGGATCCGTTCGGCGCGGAAGAACGGGTCCGCGGCGGGCGGGAACACGGAGGCGGTGGTGTCGTCCGGTGCGGCGGGGTCGCCGACCAGCCGGGCGACGTCCTCCGCGGTCCACGCGCGCCGGTCGAGTGCCTGGAGCGATTCGTGCAGGTCGTTCCCCATGAGCGCCGTGGACGCGTCCAGTCCCGGGTAGCCGTCGTACTCGAGCAGGATCGACAGGTCCGCCGGCTGCTGCAGCTCCACGAGCGTGATGCCGGGGCCGATCGCGTGCGGCACCCCCGCAGGCACGAGCAACACGGACCCGGGCTGCAGCGGCACGCGGTGCATCGCGGCGAGCATCGCGCCGGCGTCCTGCTCCGTGAACCAGGCTGCGGCGTCGGCCTCGGAGACCTCGCGGGTGAACCCAAGGGACGCGTAGCCGTCGACGCCGTCCGCCACCGCGAGCACGATCCACGCCTCGGTCTTGCCGCGGGGCTCGCCGAGGTGGGTGCGGGCGTGGTCGTCGTCCGGGTGGAAGTGCACGAACAGGCGCTCCGCCGTGTCGAGCAGCTTCACGAGGAGCATCGTCTCGGCACCGAACCGGGCGACGTGCTCCGGGCCGAGGAACCCCTGGGGGTCGGCCCGGACGGCGTCGCGGAGCATCAGTCCCGGCGCGAGTTCGGTGAGGCCCACGTGGTCGGACCCGTGCACGGTCGTGACCGAGGCCACGAAGTCCTCGGGTGTGTACGGGTCCACCTCGGACTCGGGGAGGCCGCGGAACCGCGCGATGCCGGCGCCGCCCCGGTACGGGCGAGCGGGCGGCTGGTTCGCGGCGAGGCGGATGGGGGCAGCAGACCAGTCGGCTCGTGCAGCGTCGTCCGCTGCGTCGTGCGGCTCGGGTCGGTCAGGCAAGGTGCACCACCGCGTAGAGGTCGAGGGTCGGGATGGTCACACGCGCGACGCCGTCGGCGAGGTGCACGGGCGCGGTCTCGGGGGCGAGGCCCGGCCGGTGGACGGTCGCGGTCGTGATCGCACGGTCCGTGCGGACGCCGATCTCGAAGTCGAGCCGGCGCTGGACCGCGTCGTCGGCCTCGCGGTAGTCGAAGTTGACGACGTGGACGGCGAGGGTGTCGTCGGGCAGCTGGTGGATGTTGACGGCCATCGATTCATCGAACTCGCCGAGGACGTCCTGCGCTACCAGCGCGGGGATCGCACGCACGTCGTCGACGTGGGTCGTCCCGGCGTGGGCGAGCAGGGCCTCCCGGTCGGCCGCCGGCAACTCGGTGCCGTACGCGCCGTTGACCACGACGCGTCCACCCTGGTCCAGGTAGCCGAGGAGTGCCTCGTGCTGCCGGGCGCTGATGTTCCACGCGTCCGGCACGACGACGGTCGCGTACGGCGCGAAGGTCGCTGCCGCCGTGTCGTCGTGGCGGAGGCCTTCGTCCGGCAGGACGATCGCGTCGAAGGTGCGGCCGGACCGGCTGAGGCACTCGATGGTCTCCCAGTACGACGAGGCGCGTGCGTCGACCGCCTCGACGGGCTCGAACCAGCGGCCGTCGTCGCTGAACATGTCCGAGTCCATCATCGCCCGCATGACACTGGGGACGGAGTACACGACCGCGGTGCTGTGCGCGGAGACGTTCGACGTGACGGCGTCGAGCCCGACGAGCACCTGACCCGTCTCGACGGCCAGGTCCTTCGGCACCCAGTAGGAGTCCTTCACCTCGGTCCCGAGCCACGAGCCGTACGGGAGCGACATGTTCGCGCCCATCGCGTTCGCCTCGAAGATCGACAGGCGGAACAGGTCGTGGGCGCGACCCCGCTGGATGCGGCGGAGCAGGTCCTCGGTGATGCCGCCGTACGGGTTCTCGACGGCGACGAGCGGGCGTCCGCGGCTCATGCCGACGCCGTGCCGGAAGTACCACGGCTGCTGGTACTTCGTCTCGCGCATCTCGGTCACGAGTACGTCGACGTCGTCGACCATCGCCTCGTAGAACGGCGCGCAGTCGTAGAAGTTGCCGGCGACGCGGACCTGCTTGCCCTGCGACGCCGCATACTCCTTCACGTACGAGGCGACCTCGTGGAACGTGTCCGTGATCGCGATCTGCAGGAAGCGGCAGTACTCGGCGTAGAGCGGGTACGTCTGCGGGGCGGTCCCCGTCCGGTACCCCTGGTCGAGCAGCCACTGCCGGTAGTCGAACGTGGCGAGGTCGACGCCGGTGAGCTCCACCGGCGGCGTGTCGAGGGTCTGCAGGTAGGCCCGGAACCCCTTGACGCAGTCCTTGCAGAAGCACCCGCCGTAGCGCAGGGCGAGCAGCGGCACGTCGGTCTCGTCGAGCTGGACCCCGGGTGCCCCGGCGTCGATCTGGATGCGGATGACCGCCTTGAGGTACTCGCGCCAGACCGGGTTGTTCCGGTCGGCGAGGTAGCAGGACTGGCCCTTGCCGTCGACCTCGACCCAGTGTGCGTGCAGGGGGCGGCCCTCGAGGTCGCGGGACACGACCTCCTCCCACAGGTCGGTGACCTGGTCGCCGTCGCTGTTGACGAGGCCCTCCGGGAAGTAGTGGCGGAACGGCTTCCAGTCGGCCGGTCCGGTGTCCGTCGAGAACTCGCGGAGGCCCATCGTCGTCCGCGTGCCGACGTCCCGCAGCTGGTTCTGGGCCAGCACGCGACCGTCCTCGACCTCGGCGGGGAACTCCCACGCCTGCGCCTCGAACACGATGCCGAACAGGTCGACGCCGCGCTCCTTGGTGTACGCGATGAACTCCGACTCGTTGACGTACCCGTGCTGGCGGTACCGCTGCGGGATCGGTCCGAACGCCTCGTCCTCCAGGTACGGGAGGCTGATCACGCCGCCGCCGAGGCCGGCCCAGACGAGCATCGTCCCACCCATCTCGACGACGTCGTCCGCCATCGTGAGCCGCCGCGGGGGCATGCTCGGGTGGTAGCAGTGCTCGTTCGGGTACCAGCCGTCGAAGTAGATACCGCGTTCCATGTGTCGCTCTTCCTCCCACGGCGCCGTGGGCACGTGACGGGTCCGACCCGTCGATCAGCTCCCGATGACGGGAGTGTCCATGAACCGGGCAGCGGCGCTGCGCCGGATGACCACGTCGACCGGGACCACCTGGGACCGCGTGTCGTCGTCGAGTGTGAGCACCATCCGCGCCGCCGACTGGCCCATGCCCCAGGCCGGCTGTGCCGCGACGGTGATCGCCGGGTCGACGAGACGCGCCCACGGCACGTCGTCGAACATGACCAACGACAGGTCCTCGGGGACGCGGAGACCACGGTCGCGGACCGCGGCCAGCACGGCCTCGCCGAGGATGTTGTTCGAGGCGAGCAGCGCGGTCGGCGGGACCGCCGAGTCGAGGAGGCGGATCGCGCTCGCGTAGGCGGTGTCCCGGGTGAACCGGGTGCGGACGACGAGGTCGTCGATCACGGGGACGCCGGCCCGCTCGTGCGCGAGCCGGTACCCCGCCTCGCGCTGGCTGCCCGTCGTGAGCTGGGAGGGCCCACCGAGGTACCCGATCCGCTCGTGCCCGAGGGCGAGGAGGTACTCGGTCAGCCGACGGGCGCCGCCGAGGTTGTCCGCCAGGATGGACGGCACGTCGAGGTCGGCCATGGTCCGGTCGGCGAACAGGACGTTGATGCCGATCGCCCGCGCGGTCTCCCACGCGTCGAGGTTGCTCCCCGTGGGGAAGGCGATGATCCCGTCGACGCGTTGCTCGACGAGCAGGTCGATGTACTCCCGCTCGGTCGCCGGGTCCTCGCCGCTGGCGCAGAGGATCACGTGGCGTCCGAGCTCCTTGGCGCTCGCGAGGACCCCCTGGGCGAACTCCCCGTAGAAGTTGTTCGAGATGTCGGTGACGATGAGGCCGATGTTGTTCGTCGTCCGTCGTTTCAGGTCGCGACCGAGCGCGCTCGGACGGTAATGCAGGTCCTTGGCCGCCGCCTCCACCCGCTGGCGCGTGGCCGGGGCGACCGCTCCGACGTTCGAGAAGACCCGCGACACCGTGCCCATGCCGACGCCGGCCGCCTCGGCGACCTCGCGCATCGTGACCTGGCCCCGCTTGGGGCGTTGCGTGCTGTCGGTCATCCGTCGCTCCTCCCTGACGCGGCGCTCGCCGCGTGCCCTGCATAGCGCAGAGCGACAGGGACGACGTCCCGAGCGGGGGCAGCGGCGTTGCGTGGCATCGCGTCCCTCCTCGGGCAGGCAACAGAAAGTGGAACCGTTTCCACATCGAACAGTAGGAGGAACGCGCTGGCGCTGTCAATGGTGGCGGGCTCGGAGGCCCAATTCCGCCATATTTCTTGGCCAGAGGAGTTGACAACCCTCGGCGCGCGTGCGCATTGTTGGAACCGTTACCACTCAGCATCGATGCTGTGAGGGTCCGAGGAGCCGCGATGGCGCGGCCGGAGAGGTCCACATGACTGCACCATCCGCCTCCGTCGCGGAGCACATGCGGGCGAGCGTCCTGCACGCCCCGGGCGACGTCCGTGTCGACACCGTGCCGGTGCCCCGACTCGATCCCGACCAGGTCCTGGTCCGGATCGCCGCCGTCGGCGTCTGCGGCTCGGATGTCCACTACTTCCACGAGGGCCGCATCGGCTCGTTCGTCGTCGAGCAGCCGATGATCCTCGGCCACGAGTCGGCGGGCACGATCGTCGCCGTCGGGGCCGCGGTCTCGCCGGACCGCGTGGGTGAGCGCGTGTCGATCGAGCCGCAGCGCGCCTGCCGACACTGCGACCAGTGCAAGCACGGCCGCTACAACCTCTGCACCTCGATGGAGTTCTACGCGACGCCGCCGATCGACGGCGCGTTCGCGGAGTACGCCGCCATCCAGACCGATTACGCCCATCCGATCCCGGACACGATGTCGATCGAGGCCGCGGCGCTCTGCGAGCCGCTCAGCGTCGGCATCTGGGCCAACCAGAAGGCGCAGACCACGCCCGGGAGCTCGGTGTTCATCGCCGGGGCCGGGCCGATCGGTGTCATCGCCGCGCAGGTCGCCCGCGCGTTCGGCGCGACGCGGATCATCGTCAGCGACCCGGTGGCCGAACGCCGGGAGGTCGCACTCCGCTTCGGCGCGACCGAGGTCGTCGACCCGATGGTCGTCGACGTCGCCACCGCCGACTACGAGGTCGACGCCTTCATCGACGCGTCCGGCGCCGAACCCGCCGTCCGCGCCGGCATCCACGCCGTCGCGCCCGCGGGTCGTGTCGTCCTCGTCGGCATGGGCGCCGACGAGATCCGGCTCCCGGTGTCCCGCATCCAGAACCGCGAGCTCGTCGTCACCGGCGTGTTCCGGTACGCGAACACGTGGCCGATCGCCATCCGGCTCATCGCAGCCGGGCTCGTCGACGTGGACGCACTCGTGACCGGTCGGTTCGGCCTCGACGAGGTCGAGGCCGCGCTCGACGCGGCGACGCGCCCCGACACGCTCAAGGCCGTCGTCGTCCCCTGATCTCCCGTCGCCCGTTTCGTGGCCTCGGCCCGTCCATCCGGACGTCCCCGCAACACACCATCCCGAGACTCCTGAGGAGTACCCCCATGAAGATCCCCGCATCGTCGCGGCCGATCACCCGCGGACGACTGATCCGCCGGACCGCCGCCACCGTCGCCGCGGCAGCCGTCGCGATCTCCCTCGCCGCGTGCAGCGCCGGCGGCAGCGGCTCGTCCAGCAGCGCCATCACGGCCTGGAGCACCACCGCCGACAAGCCGAACATCCAACCGTCCATCGCGACGTGGAACAAGGCGCACCCCGACCAGAAGATCACCGACTCGTACTTCGGCACGAACGACTTCAAGGACAAGATCCGCACCGCGATCAACTCGCCGCAGGCGCCCACGCTCGTCTACAACTGGGGCGGCGGCACGCTCAAGTCGTACGTCAAGGCCGGGCTCGTCAAGGACCTCAGCAGCGACCTCAAGTCGGACGCGTCATTCACCGACAAGATCGTCCCCTCGATCGCGGACACCGGCAAGGTGAACGGCAAGACCTACGCGATCCCTGCGAGTTCCACAGCGCCCGTGGTCCTGTACATGAACAAGGACGTGCTGCAGAAGGCCGGCATCAGCGAGGCTCCGGCCACCTGGGACGACCTGCTCAAGGACGTCAAGAAGCTCCGCGCGGCCGGGGTGGCCCCGATCTCGCTCGGTGGTCAGAGCAAGTGGCCGTACCTCATGTACATCGAGTACCTCGTCGACCGGATCGGCGGCCCTGCTCCGTTCCAGGCGATCCTCGACAACAAGCCGAACGCCTGGTCCGACCACGCCGTGATCCAGGCCACGACGATGATCCAGCAGCTCATCAAGGCCGGGGGCTTCGCGGACGGGTTCGCGTCGGTGTCCGCCGACACGAACGCCGACCTCGCGCTCATGGTGACGGGCCGCGCGGGCTTCCTCCTCCAGGGCACCTGGGCCTACTCGGGTATCTCGTCGATCGACCCGAACTTCGTCAAGAGCGGCAAGCTCGAGGTCGCACCGTTCCCCGCGGTCTCCGGCGGCAAGGGCGACCCGGAGGACATCGCGGGCAACCCCTCGGTCTACTGGTCGGTGTCGTCCAAGGCGTCCGCCGCCCAGACGAAGGCCGCGCTGCAGTACGTGACCAAGAGCGTCTGGAACGACTCGTACGTGAACACGATGATCGGGCAGGGGCAGATCCCGCCGGTCACCGGGGTGTCGTCGAAGCTCAAGGGCGACTTCGCCAAGCAGGCGGAGCAGATGATCACGGACGCGCCGCACTTCCAGCAGTCCTGGGACCTCGCGCTCAGCCCCGCCGCCTCGACGGAGTTCTGGACCCAGCTCGACCTGCTCTTCAACCAGTCGGAGACGCCGAAGGAGTTCTCCGACCACATGAACACGACCATCGGCAAGTAGGCATGCGCACACGGAACGGTGGGGCCGTCATCGACGGATCGGCCCCGAGCAGTTGGTTCGTCATCCCCGCACTCGCGATGTTCCTGGCGTTCGCGATCATCCCGCTGGTGATCGCGCTGGGCCTCAGCTTCACGAGTTGGGACGGCCTCACCGCTCCCGTGTTCAACGGGATCCGCAACTGGATCACCCAGCTCGGCGATCCACTGACCTACCACGCGCTGTGGCTCACGCTGCAGGTGATCGTGATCTCGTGGGTGATCCAGACGCCGATGAGCATCCTCGTCGGGGTCTTCGTGTCGGGCAAGCAGCGGTACCGCGCCGTCCTCGCCGCGCTGTACTTCCTGCCCCTGATCCTGTCGTCGGCCGCGATCGCGATCGCGTTCAAGGCGCTGCTCGACCCGAACTACGGCGTCGGTCACGCGTTCGGGTTGCCCGCGCTGTCGAAGGACTGGCTCGGCAGCCCCGCCACGGCGCTGTACGTGGTGATCTTCGTCATCGCGTGGCAGTTCATCCCGTTCCACTCGCTGCTGTACCAAGCCGGCGCGCGCCAGATCCCGGCGTCGCTCTACGAGGCGTCGCAGATCGACGGGGCCGGACGGGTCCGCCAGTTCTTCAGCATCACGCTGCCGCAGCTCCGGAACACGATCATCACGTCCTCGACGCTCATGATCGTCGGGTCCCTGACCTACTTCGACATCGTGTACGTCCTCACGCAGGGCGGCCCCGGGTACGCGACCCGGATCCTCCCACTCGACATGTACCTGACCGGCTTCTCCGCCAGCGACCTCGGCGACGCGAGCGTGCTCGCCGTCATCCTCGTCGTCATCGGATTGGTCATCGCGCTCGCACTCACCCGGTTCAGCGGGTTCAACCGCATGACCAGCGAGCAGGAAGGCGCCTGATGGCGATCGCAAGCGTCCGGGACACCGCCGTGGGCGGATCCACCACGACCCGCACGAACGGCGCCGGTCGGCCACGGCGCACACGGGCCAACCGGAACGTCGTCGGCGCGGTCGCGGCCTGGGTCTGGCTCGCCGTCGTGCTCCTGCCGATCTACTACGTCGTGATCACGAGCATCACCGCGCAGGGCTCGTACTACACGCGGAACCCCCTCGCGCCGCCGACGCACCCGACCCTGGCGAGCTACGCGCTCGTGCTGCAGTCCGGCTTCGGCGTCTACTTCGCGAACAGCGTGATCGTCTCGCTCGTCACCGTCGTCGTGACGACCGCCGTCTGCCTGCTCGCGGCCTACGCGATCGTGCGGTCGCGGCGGTGGATCGTCCGGAGCACCTACTCGCTGTTCCTCCTGGGCCTGGCGATCCCGCTGCAGGCGACCGTCATCCCGCTGTTCTTCGTGCTCGGCCGCGTCGGCCTGTACGACACGCTCGCCGCGGTGATCCTGCCGTCGATCGCCTTCGCGATCCCGATCACGGTCCTCATCCTCGTCAACTTCATCCGCGACATCCCGGGGGAGCTGTTCGAGGCGATGCGGGTCGACGGTGCGGGGCAGTGGGCCATCCTGTGGCGCCTCGTGCTCCCGCTCTCGCGGTCGTCCATCGCGACGGTCGCGATCTACGACGCGCTCCAGGTCTGGAACGGGTTCCTGCTGCCCCTCGTGCTGACGCAGAGCGACGACAAGCGCGTCCTGCCGCTCGCGCTGTGGAACTTCCAGGGGCAGTTCAGCATCAACGTGCCGGCGACGCTCGCGGCGGTCGTGCTCTCCGCGCTGCCGATCCTGGTGCTGTACCTGCTCGCGCGGCGGCAGCTCGTCGCCGGGCTCACCATGGGCGCGGGCAAGTGAGCGCGCGCTGACCGCAGTGGCCGCGTCAGGGCGTGGCCTGGTCGAACAGCCTCCCCGTGACCGACGTCGGTTCGATGACCACCGTCGCGATCTTCGGCGTGGGCAGCATCGACCGGAGTCGCCCCGCCGTGCCGTCGTTCGCCTGGGTCGTGTGGGCTGGCCCGCGGACGACGACGCTCCAGGCGGTCCACCCGTCGTGGTGGTCGACCTCGAAGACGAGTTCACGTCGGTCGGCCACGGCGGCGAGGATCGCGTGGCTCGAGGTCGCGAAGACGATCTGGCGGTCGTCGGAGAGGTGGTTGACGGGCAGGATCTCGATGCTCTCGTCGGTGCGGAACGCCACCCGCCCGGTGCTCGCGTCGCGCAGTCGGGTCCAGCACTGGTCCGGATCGAGGACCAAGACGAGCTCCTCGACCGGTGCGGTCGACGCGTGGGCGCCGGGCCGGTCGGAGGTGCGGGTCGGGACGGGCTCGGGGTCGTTCCGGCGCTCGCTCACTCGTTGTCACCACCCGTGGCAGCAGTGGCCGAGACGGTGTCGACACCGACGTTCGCCGAACGGACCGCGGCGGCGTCGTGGTGCGCGTCACCGTCGTCGGTCCAGGTCCAGTCGGCGACCTCGGGGATGTCCTCCCCGTGCTCCCGGGTCCAGGCGCGGGCAGCCATGCGGGCGTCCTGCATGCGCTGACGGAGTCCGGCTGAGCGGGACGCGAGCCCGGGAACGCGGTCGAGCACGTCGATGACGAGGTGGTACCGGTCCATGTCGTTGAGCATGACCATGTCGAAGGGCGTCGTCGTCGTGCCCTCCTCCGTGTAGCCGCGGACGTGCAGGTTGCCGCTGCCATGTCGGCGGTACGTCAGTCGGTGGATGAGCCACGGGTACCCGTGGTAGGCGAAGACGACCGGCTTGTCGGGGGTGAACACGGCGTCGAACTCCGCGTCGGACAGCCCGTGCGGGTGCTCGCCCTCGCTGACCAACCGCATGAGGTCGACGACGTTGACGACCCGGACCCGGAGCGACGGGACCTCACGGCGGAGGATCGACGCGGCCGCCAGGGTCTCGAGCGTCGGGACGTCGCCCGCGCACGCGAGGACCACGTCGGGCTCCTCGCCGTCGACCTCGGTGCCGGCCCAGTCGAAGATGCCGAGGCCGCGGGTCATGTGCGCGATCGCCTCGTCCATGGGGAGCCAGTTGAACGTCGGCTGCTTGCCCGCCACGACGACGTTCACGTAGTCGACGCTCCGGAGGCAGTGGTCGTACGTCGAGAGCAACGTGTTGGCGTCGAACGGCAGGTACACCCGAACGATGTCTGGCTTCTTGTTGACGACGTGGTCGATGAAACCCGGGTCCTGGTGCGACAGCCCGTTGTGGTCCTGGCGCCACACGTGCGACGACAGCAGATAGTTGAGCGACGCGATCGGCCGCCGCCACGGGATGGTCTTGCTCACTTTGAGCCACTTCGCGTGCTGGTTGAGCATCGAGTCGACGATGTGGATGAAGGCCTCGTAGCTGGTGAACAGTCCGTGCCGTCCGGTCAGCAGGTAGCCCTCGAGCCACCCCTGGCACTGGTGCTCGCTCAGCATCTCCATGACGCGGCCCGCGCGCGCCAGGTGCTCGTCCGACGGCACCACCTCGGCGTCCCACTGCTTGTCGGTCACGTCGAGCACGGCGTTCAGGCGGTTCGACGCGGTCTCGTCGGGGCCGAAGATCCGGAACGTGTCCGGATTCGCGAGGACGACGTCGGCGAGCCACCGACCGAGGACCCGGGTGGACTCGTCGATGGAGCCGCCGTGCGTGGGGACGTCGACCGCGTAGTCGCGGAAGTCGGGCAACACGAGGTCCCGCTTGAGCAGCCCGCCGTTCGCGACGGGGTTGGCGCTCATCCGCCGGTCGCCGGTCGGGGCGAGCGCCGTCGCGAGTGCGACGGGCCGGCCCTCGTCGTCGAACAGCTCCTCGGGTCGGTAGGAGCGGAGCCAGCCCTCGAGCACCTGCAGGTGTTCCTCGGTGTCCCGGGCGCTCGCGAGCGGCACCTGGTGGGCACGCCAGCTGCCCTCGGCGGGCTTGCCGTCGATCTCGGCGGGGCACGTCCAGCCCTTCGGTGTGCGCAGGACGATCATCGGCCAGGCGGGGCGGCCCTCCAGGGTGCCCGCGGCGGCTGCGGCCTTGATCTCGGCGACGTGGTCGAGGACCCGGTCGAGGGTCTCCGCCATCCGGCGGTGGACCGCCCGCGGGTCCTCGCCGTCGAACCCGCCGGACACGACGTAGGGGGTGTGGCCGTACCCGCGCATGAGCGACAGCAGCTCCTCCTCGGGGATCCGGGCGAGCACGGTCGGATTCGCGATCTTGTACCCGTTGAGGTGCAGGATCGGGAGCACGACGCCGTCGTGGAGCGGGTCGATGAACTTGTTGGAGTGCCAGCTGGTCGCCAGGGGGCCGGTCTCGGCCTCGCCGTCGCCGACGACCGCGGCGACGAGGAGGTCCGGGTTGTCGAAGGCGGCGCCGTACGCGTGTGACAGGGCGTAGCCGAGTTCCCCGCCCTCGTGGATCGAGCCCGGGGTCTCGGGTGCCGCGTGGCTCGGGATGCCGCCGGGGAAGGAGAACTGACGGAACAGGCGCCGGACGCCGTCCTCGTCCTGCCCGATCCGTGGGTAGACCTCGGTGTAGGTGCCGTCGAGGTAGGCGTTCGCCACCATGCCCGGGCCGCCGTGCCCCGGCCCCGTGACGTACAGCGTGTCGAGATCGCGTTCCTGGATGGCCCGGTTCAGGTGGGCGTAGACGAAGTTGAGTCCGGGGGTGGTTCCCCAGTGACCGAGGAGGCGCGGTTTGACGTCGTCACGGGTGAGCGGCCGTCGGAGCAGCGGGTTGTCGAGCAGGTAGATCTGCCCGACGGAGAGGTAGTTGGCGGTTCGCCACCACGCGTCGAGGCGGTCGATCGTGGGCTCGTCCACCTCCGCTCCGTTGCCGCGCCGGAAGGCCTCGGTCGCCGTGGTGTCGGTCCTGCTGATGGTCGTGTCGGTCATGCGTTCTCCTCGATGGGGTCCGGTCGAGTGGCCGCACCACTCGCTGCCGCGGTCGCGACGAGGTCGCGGTGGCGGGTCACGAGCACGGGTGCGGTCAGGTTGATGAGCACGTCGTGGAGCACCGCGCCGACGTACCCGGCCCGCGCCTGGGCCGGATGGCGCGCGCCGATGACGAGGAGCGCGTGCCCCAGCGCGACATCGAGCAGCATGGGCGCCGCTGGACGGGAAGCGGTGCGCGCGGACACCTCGAGGAGCGGGTGGGCGTCCTGGACGCGTCCGCCGGTGGTGCCGAGCGGGGTTCCGTCGTCGCCGGAGCCGTCGGGTTCGAGCGCCCGGACGAGCACGAGTTCCTCCTCACGGTGTTCGGCCTCCCTGGCCGCGGTCTCGCACACGTGCGCCGCCCCTGCACCGCCGCCGACGCCCGCGACGACACCGCGACGGAACCGCAGGTCCGTGTCCGGGACGACGACGACCGAACAGCGCGCGCCAGCCGCGAGGGCGAGTGCCCGCGTGCCGAGCGCCCGGCCGTGCAGGTGACCCGTCTTGTGCGTGCCCACCACGAGGAGGTCCTCGTCCTCGGCTACCCCGAGCAGGGCGGCCACGACGTCGTCCCCGTCGATCCGCAGCAGCGACACCGCGACATCGCGACGGCGGGTGCGAGCACGGGTGACCGCGGCCTCCAGGTCCGGGTCGGAGGGTGGGCCGTCCGGAACCGTGCGGACGTGGGCGAGCACGACGGACCCGTGGTCTCGCGCGGCGCGGTCGAGCGCCCAGTCCAGTGCGCGTCGACTCGGCCGCGAGTCGTCGAACCCGACGATGTACCGCTCACCCATGTGCCGCCTCCTCCTCGATGGTCCGTGCTGCGGCGGACCGGACCCAGAGACCAAGGTCCCGGCTCCCGCGGCTGCGCCGCCCCATAGGGTGAGGGGGGCGAGCGAGAGGACCGGCGTGGGGCAGGAGCAGGACCGACTCGAGTTCCCGAACGCGCCGCGGACGGCACTCGAGCGCACCATCGGCGACCTCGTCGATCGCGCGAACGAGGTCCTCGCGACCCAGGGGCGTCTCCGGCAGCTCCTCCGCGCGAACCGGCTCGTGGTCGAGGAGCTCGACCTGCCCGTCGTGCTCCGGCGCATCGTCGAGGCCGCGGTCGAACTCGCCGGCGCCCGCTACGGCGCGCTCGGGGTGATCGCCCCCGACGGCACCCTCGAGCAGTTCGTCCACGTCGGGATGTCCGACGCGGAGGTCGCCGCGATCGGGGACCTCCCCCGCGGCCGGGGGCTGCTCGGCGCGATCCTGACCACCACGACCCCGACCCGGCTCGAGCACCTCGCAGCGGATCCCCGAGCAGCCGGGTTCCCCGAGCACCACCCGCCGATGGAGGCGTTCCTCGGGGTGCCGATCCGCGTGCGGGACGAGCTGTTCGGCAACCTGTACCTGACGCGGGAGTCCGGCGTGTTCAGCGAGGAGGACGAGGAACTCGTGGCCTCCCTGGCCGCCACCGCCGGCGCGGCCATCGACCACGCGCGCCTCTTCGACGAGTCCCGACGCCGCCAGCGGTGGTCGGTGGCGCTCGCCGACGTGACGACCGCGCTGCTGTCGTCCGATGCCGTCGACGGCCTCGGCGTCGTCGTGGACCGCGTCGCCCCGCTGGTCGACGCCGATCTCGCCTGCGTGCTGGTCCCGGACAACACGGGCTTCCGCGTCGACGGCGCCCGCGGGGTCGACGCACACGATCTCGGAGCGGTGATCGAGGACGCCGACGACACGATCGCCGGCCGGTCCATCGAGAGCGGGCACGTCACCACGGGTGACCTCCGCGAGGACTCCGTCGACTGGCCGGACGGACTCCGATGGGCCGCCGCGGTGCCGTTCGCCGCGACGGCCGCCCCGCTCGGAACGCTCCTGCTCGCGCGTCGAGCAGGACGTCCGCCGTTCGCCAGCTCCGAACTCGACCTGGCGTCGGAGTTCGCGGCACAGGCCAGCGTGGCGCTCGAGCTCGCCCGCGGACGGCTCGACCGGCAGGAGCTCCAGCGCATCGAGGACCGGAGTCGGATCGCGCGTGACCTCCACGACCACGTCATCCAGCGGCTGTTCGCGGCGGGCCTGACGCTCCAGAGCCTCGAGCCCGCGGTTCCCGCGACCGTCCGTCAGGAGTTCGCGGACCAGATCGACGCCATCGACACCGCGATCGCCGAGATCCGCACGGCGGTGTTCGCGCTGAAGACACCGCCCCGCACGGCCCCGACCACCATCCGGCACCGCGTCCTCGACACGATCGCCGAGGTCACACCCATGCTCGCCGGGCCGCCGAGCGTCACCTTCGGTGGGCCGGTGGACGCGCTCGTCCCGGACGAACTCGCCGACGACGTCGTCGCGGTCGTCCGGGAATCGCTGACGAACGTCGGGCGCCACGCGCGCGCCTCCACGACCGACGTCCGCGTGCTGCTCGAGGACGACCACCTGACCGTGCTCGTCGAGGACGACGGCCGCGGGCTCGGCCGCCCGGGCCGGGCGAGCGGCACCGCGAACCTCGCCGCACGGGCTGCCGCCCGCGGCGGCCACTACGCGCTCGACGGCCGCGACGGAGGCGGCACCACGATGACCTGGCGGGTCCCGGTGATCGAGGGGGAGGCAGCATGACGATCCGCGTGTTCCTCGTCGACGACCACGAACTCGTCCGGCAGGGCGTGGCGCGGATCATCGACGCGCAGCCCGACCTCGAGGTGGTGGGCGAGGCCGAGACCATCGGCCGGGCCGTCCCGCGTATCGCCGCGACCCGGCCGGACATCGCCGTGCTCGACGTCCGCCTGCCGGACGGCAGCGGCATCGACCTGTGCCGGACGGTGCGCTCGGCCAATCCGGACCTCCCGTGCCTCATGCTCACCGCCTACGACGACGACGAGGCGACGACGGCCGCGGTCCTCGCCGGAGCGAGCGGCTCCGTTCTCAAGGACATCCGTGGCAACAAACTCGTCGAGGCGATCCGCCGTGCCGCCTCGGGTGAGACCCTCTTCCCGGCCGACGCGGGACGGCGCGTGCGCTCCGCGGTCGTCCCCGCGAGCCCCGACCCCGACGCCGGACTCACCCGGCGTGAGCAGCAGATCCTCGACCTCATCGTCGAGGGCCTGACGAACCGGCAGATCGGCGAACGACTCCACATCGCCGAGAAGACCGTGAAGAACAACGTGACCGTCCTGCTCGGCAAGCTGCATCTCGAGAGTCGGACGCAAGCGGCCGTCTACGGCGTCCGGCGCGGCTGACCGTCGCGGGCCTCCCGGTCGTCCCGACGCGGTCGGGACCAAGTGCCCTCCTGCACCAGCCGGTCCTGGCGGGACCCTGGTTCCATGCCCGAGCGCGACGAGGTCCGACGACTCCCCACCGACGAGTGGGAGCGCCTGAAGCGCGACGCGCGCGAGCGCGCGGAGCACCGGCTGGCGGCCCAGCGTCGCGGCGGCAGTGACAGCGGGCAGCACACCGACGGAAGGCAGGAACCGTGAACCGCACCGTACTCGACCGACTCCTCTCCGCGAGCGGCGCGGTCATCGCCCTCGTCCTGCTCCTGGCGGGTGTCCTCATGACCTGGGCGCACGTGTACGTGCACGACCAGGTGCGGGACCAGCTCGTCGCCGAGAAGATCCAGTTCCCGGCGAAGGGCAGCGACGCGCTGAAGAGCAAGGACATCGGTCCGTACCTCAACCGCTACGCCGGACAGCAGCTCGAGACCGGCGCACAGGCGAAGGCCTGGGCCGACCACTACATCGCGGTCCACCTGCGGGAGATGACCGGCGGGAAGACGTACTCCGAATTGTCCGCCGAGGCGCAGGCGCACCCGAAGGACGCCGCACTCGCCGCCGAGGTCGACACCGTGTTCCGCGGCGAGACCCTCCGCGGCCTGCTCCTCAACGCGTACGCGTTCGACACCATGGCCACGCTCGCGCTCATCGGCGCGGTCGTCGCGTACGCCGGCGCCGTCGTGATGGCGGTGCTGGCACTGCTCGGACTCCGTCACGCCCGCCGGTACGCCGACGCCGCGGCGAGGCGCCCATCGGCCGAGGGCCGGGCGGCGGCCGTCTGAGCGGTTGCTGGCTCCGCTGTGTGCCGCATCGAACACCCCTGTCCGCACACAACAGGATGCTGCGGTGCCGGCCGGGCGTCGGAGCTCCGACGCCGTAGCCTCGACCCATGTCTGAGATCGTCCACGTCGTCCTCGTCCAGTGGAACGGGGACCACGCGTCATCCGAACAGCGCGCCGCGGAGCTCGTCCGGCAGCACCTCCCCGGCATCGACGGGGTGACATCGGTCGATGCCGGACCCAGCGTGAGCAGCGAAGGGCTCGAGGGGCGGTTCGACTGGATGCTCGTCGTCCGCTTCCGGGACCGCGCCGCGCTCGACGGCTACCTGCCGCACCCCGACCACCAGCCGGTCGCCGCGTTCCTCGGCGGGGCGAGCGCCGACCTGGTCGTGTTCGATATCGAAGCGAGGTCCTGACCCCGGCCGGAGCACCGCACCCGCCGCACCCGGGACCGCGCCGCACCCGCCGCGGACCCGGTCCCCATCGCGCCCCGCTCGCCCGGACCGCACCCCACCGACGGAATACCATCCGCCGTATGGTTTCCCGTCCCCTCCCGCCGATCGTGCCCCTGGCCGTCATCGTCGGCATCTCGCCGTTCGCGACGGACATGTACATCCCCGCGCTGCCTGCGCTCGCGAGGGACTTCGGGACCTCCACGAGTGCCGTGCAGGTGTCGCTCACGGCGTTCCTGGTCGCGTTCGCGGTCGGTCAGATCCTCGTGGGACCGCTCAGCGACTCGGTGGGGCGCCGGTCCATCCTCCTGGGCGGGACCGCCCTGTTCGCGGTGGCGTCGTTCGCCTGCGCCGTCGCCCCGGACAACGCCGTGTTCGTGATCGCGCGCGTGGTCGAGGGCCTGGGTGGTGCCGCCGGTGCGGTCGCGGGGCGCGCGGTGGTCACCGACGCCGCGCCTCCTGCCGACCGTCCACGCATCTACGCGGCGCTCGCCGCGATCAACGCCGTCGGACCGGTCGTCGCGCCCCTGGCCGGTGGCGCACTCCTGCTCGTCGGTGACTGGCGGATCATGTTCGTCGCGCTCGGGGTGCTCGGCCTCGTCCTCTTCGCGATCGTGCTCGTCCGCATCCCCGAGACCCTCGCGCCGCAGGACCGGTCGTCGGGAATCGGTCTCGGCGCGAACCTCCGCCGGATGGGGGCGTTGCTGGCCATCCCGCGCTTCGACTGGTACCTCGTGTCCTCGTGCGTCGCGACGATCGGCTTCTTCGCCTACATCTCCACGAGCTCGTTCGTGTTCCAGTCCGAGTTCGGGTTCAGCGAGACCGGGTACACCGTCGTCTTCGCCGTCGACGCCAGCTGCATGATCCTCACCACCCTGGCGTTCCGGCGGCTCGTCCGACGCTTCAGCGAGGACGCGCTCCTGACGACGGGACTCGTGGTCGGTGCCCTCGGCGCGGTCGGTGTGCTCGTCAGTGCACTCGCAGGCCTCGGGCCGATCGTGGTCTGGGTCTGCCTGGCGGTGGTGACGGGTGCCTGGGGCTTCGTGATCACCGGGTCCACGACGCGGACGCAGGCCATCGGTGCGGCCTTGCCCGGTACCGCCGCAGCGCTGCAGGGTGGCATCAGCTTCGGGCTCGGCGGCCTCGGCACACCGCTGGCTGGGTGGTTCGGGGGGACGGCGGTCGCGATGGGGGCCGTGATGGCGACGGGGATCGTCATCGCCGCGGTCGTGCAGGTGGCTGCATCGGCCCGTGCCGGAGCATCCGGAACCCGACTGGGCTGACCGCAACGACACCACCGCAAAGAAAGCATTGCAAAGAGCACTTTGCAAAGGTATCTTCGGAGTCATGGCGACGAACACCCCCGAGCCCCGCGTCCTGCGGGTCGAGGCCCTCAAGGCCCTCGCGCACCCCGTGCGGACCCGGCTGCTCAACGAGCTCGCCTCGCACGGCCCGGCCACGGCCACCGCGCTCGGCGCCCGGATCGGCGAGTCATCCGGATCGACGAGCTACCACCTGCGCCAGCTCGCCAAGCACGGCATTGTCGAGGAGGCTCCCGAACTCGGCAGCGGCCGTGACCGCTGGTGGCGGCGCTACGCCGGCCCGCTCGAGTTCGGCGACCACGGAACCGACCAGAGCCGGGCGGAGCGCACGGCCACCGTGCTCGCGAGCATGAGCTTCCAGGACACGACGGCCGAGTTCATCCGCGACGCCCTCGCCTCGTCGGACGACCTGCCCGAGGCCTGGCGCGAGGTCAGTGACTTCTCGACCGCCTGGCTCCTCATGACCCCGGACGAACTCGCCGAGCTCGACCGGGGGATCAACGACCTCATCGGTCGGTACCTCCGCGCCAACGACCCGGCCTCGCGCCACCCCGACCCGGCTGCGCGTCGGGTGTTCGTCAACTACAACCTGTTCCCCGTCCTCGACGTCCCCAAGGAGTGACCATGAACGCGACCGTGCCCGTCACGTCAGTCCACCCGGTCGAACGAGCCGCCCACCGCATCGGGCTCGGGCTCGTCCACTGGAGCACCGCTCGCGCGGACCGCCGCGCACGCCGTCTCGCACGCGTCGCCGTGACGACCCCCGCACCTCGGGTCCTCCACGAACGCGCCGCCGTCCTGCACCACGCGTCGCTCGACCGGGAGGCCCGGGAGCGGTCCTGGGAGCGGCTCGCCTCGGCGCAGCCCCGGCTGCGCTGACCGCGGACGCGGTAATGACCGCGACCGCGACCGTGACCGCGACCGCGACCGTGACCGCGACCGCGACCGTGACCGCGACCGCGACCGCGACCGCGAACGCGGCCGAGGCCCGCGCGGCATGATCGATCACGGGGCGGGCCGACCGCCCACCGAGGAGGACGAGCATGACCGACAACCACCCGTTCCGACGCCTGCCCGAGGTGCCCGCGTTCACCGTCACGAGTGACGACGTGCAGGACGGCCAGGAGTTCCGGCCCCCGCAGTGGTCGGGGATGATGGGCGTCCCCGGCGGCGAGGACGTCTCGCCCCAGCTCACGTGGAGTGGCGCTCCCGAGGGCACGAAGAGCTTCGCGGTGACCATGTACGACCCGGACGCCCCGACCATGTCCGGCTTCTGGCACTGGGCCGTGGCGAACATCCCGGCCGACGTGACCACGCTGCCGACCGGAGCGGGGGCTGCGGGCGGGGCGGGCCTCCCGGACGGCGCGATCCAACTGCAGAACGACGCCGGGGCGCCCCAGTTCGTCGGGGCGGCGCCGCCCGCGGGCCACGGTCCGCACCGGTACTTCATCGTCGTGCACGCGCTCGACGTCGCGGACATCGGAGTGCCGGCCGACGCCACGCCCGCCTACCTCGGGTTCACCATGTCATCGCACATCCTCGGCCGGGCGACGCTCGTGGCGAGCGCGGAGACGCCGGGCGAGGCGTAGGCGCGACCCCGCCGCCGTCTTGGTGGATCCTGGGGGGCGGCGGGTCGACCGTCGAGGTGACGGAAGGAGCGGTCCCGTGGGCGTGTGGTGGTCGTCGGTGCACGAGGTGCTGATCGATCGGCTCACGCTCGGCACCGACGGGGTCCGGGGCCGGGTGTCCGGCCGGCGCGACCAGGACCCGGACCGCCTCGCCTCGCGGCGGTCCGCCGTCCGCATCGGGCTCCAGGTCGCCGTCGTGTCGGCGGCGCTCGTGGCGTCCATCATCCTGCTCGTCGTCGTGTACGTGGTCTGGCAGCTGACCCCGCAGCAGCAGCACGAGTACCACGGCCCCGAGGACGTGCACGTCTACCTCGACACGATCGACCTGACGATCGCGGTCGTCGGCGTCGGCGGGTTCGCGGTCGTGCTCGCCGGGATCGCGACGTGGATCATCGCCCGGCGGGCGGTCCGTCCCATCACGGAGGCGTCGCGGATGCAGCGCACGTTCGTCGCCGACGCGAGCCACGAGCTCCGCACGCCGTTGACCGTGCTCAACGCGCGTGTGCAGCAGCTCGAGCTCCGCATGGACGCGGACGATCCGCGTCACGGGATCGTCGAGGAGCTCCAGGCGGACACCCGCGTGCTCATCGACATCGTCAACGACCTGCTCGAGGTCGCGGCCGGGAGGCCCGGGGAACACCCGATGACACCGCTCGGACCCGAGTTGGCCGGTGCCGCGAACGACATGGGCGTGCTGGCCGACGCGCGGGGTGTGCGCCTCGACGTCGGCGACAGCGACGCGGTCGTGTCCCTCCCGTCGACACAGCTCCGGCGCTGCATCGTCGCGCTCGTCGACAACGCGATCGGGCACACGCCGACGGGCGGGACCGTGACCGTCACGACGGAGCGTGCCGAGCGCTGGGTCGCCATCCGGGTCCGCGACGAGGGCCCGGGGATCACGGGGATCGCCCCGCGGCGGGTCTTCGACCGGTTCGCCCACGGCAACGCGGCCCGTGCGGCCGGCTCGCGGCCGACCGGTACCACCCGGTCGGGCTACGGCATCGGCCTCGCGCTCGTGCGGGACATCGCGGTCCGGGCGGGCGGCGAGGTGCGGGTGGAGCACACGGGCGCGGACGGCACGGTGTTCCTCCTGCGGTTGCCGCTGGCTCAGCGCACGGCGCGGACGTAGCGGACGACCTCGGTGCTCGCCCGGACCCAGGTGCCGTCGACGCGGTAGCCCTCGGGGGCCAGGGCCGCCGAGACGGTGCTCCGTTCGTCGTGGGCCGTGCCCGTCAGCAACCAGACGACCCGTGCGCCGTCCGCGGTCCGGCCGATGTCGCTGATCGGACGCTGCGTCTCCCACAGCCCCGCCGACGCGGAGGCCGGGCGGACGAGCAACGGGTCCCGGAGGCCGCGGAACGCCCTCGGGTACGTCTCGGCGATGATCCGCGACGTCGCGAGGGGGTGTCGATCGACCGGCCCGTAGACGACGGCGTCGACCTGCCCGGCCGGTTCGTGGGCCCGCTCCGAGCGGACGAGCCGGGCGACCTGGTTCCACGCCGAGTCGTCCTTCGCGGTGACCGTCCGCTGCTGGACCCACGTCGGGGCGGTCAGCGCGACCGCGAGGAGGAGGACGCCCGCGGTGACCCGGGCGAAGAACCGGTCCGGGAGCGCGGCGACCGGGAGCGCCATGCACAGCGCCACCGCCGGAGCGCCGAAGGACACGTAGCGCGGGGAGTACAGCGGGTTCGTCACGAGCGACGCGGCGATGAGCCCGACCGTCGGCACCGCCGCCCACGGCAGCGCGACCGCGAGCAGGGATCGGCCGCGCGCGGAGGTCAGCCCGACCGCGACGCCGGCCACCGCCAGGAGCCAGCCGAACACCGTGAACGCGGGGTTGAGTGTGAACCACTGGGTGACCACGACCTCCTCGACCGTGTGGCGGCTGATGTGCTGGATCCAGTCGATCTGCGCCGACTGCGTCGCGGAGGCCCGGGCCAGCGGCACGAGGGCCACGACCGTCACCGCAGCGGCGAGGAGCCAGCAGCGCAGCGCCCGCTGCGCCCCGCGGGTCCGGGCGGTCCGACGCGCCAGTGGGACCGCCGCCGTGACGCCGTGCCCGACGGTCACGAGCACGAGGTAGAGGAACACCGCCCCGCCGAGCAGCGACACCGCGACGTACCCGACCCACCACGGCCAGGAACGGAGGCCCGTGACGCTCCGCCGGTGCGCGGCGAGGAACAGGATGGTCGCCGCCACCGCGAGCAGCGTGCCGAGGGCGAACGAGCGCCCCTCGGTGCCCATCCACGTGACCCGCGGGAGGAGTGCGAAGAGGGCGCCCGCAACCACGCCGGTCCTGAGGTCGGCGAGCATCCGGCCGAGCACGACGAGGAGCGCCGCCGCCGCACCGACCGCGACCGCGGACGGCAGCCGGAGCGTGAACGGAGCGTATCCCGCGACGAGGAACCACAGGTGCATGAGGCCGTAGAAGGTGGCGTGCACGACGTCGACGTGCTGGACCTCGCGCGCGAGCGCCGGCCAGGGACGGGTCGCGGACACCACGGTCGCGGCTTCGTCGTACCAGACGGACGGGACCCAGTCGAACGCGACGGCGATCACCGTGGCGGTGAGCCCGACCACGACCGGCGGCAGCCAGGCGCGGTGGCGAGGGTCGAGTCGGATCGTGCGGGCGTCGATGGACCCGCCACGGAGCGGCACTGTGGACATGAAGACCTCCGGACGTCAGGCTGCGCCGCGCCCTCCAAGGAAGGACCCAGCAAGCCGGACGCCTGCTGGGAGTTCCCTGAGCCCTCTTGGCGCTTTCTGGGCAGCGGATCTCGATGCTGGAGCCATGGACAGCACGCGAACGGGACGAGGCCGGATCCTCGATGTGGTGTTCCTCGTCGGGATCGCCCTGAAGGGCATCGACGGAGCGGCCGAGCTGCTCCTGGGCCTGCCGCTGCTGTTCCTCCGCCCGGCACAGATCAGTGCCGTCGCCCACCTGCTCACCGCGCACGAGCTCGCACAGGACCCGCACGACCTCATCGCGCACCTGATCCTGCACGGTGCCGCGGCACTCGGCGCCGACGCTGCCCTCTACGCCGCCGTCTACCTCGTCGTGCACGGCCTCGTGAAGGTGGTCGTCGTCATCGCGCTGGTCCGCGGCTCCGAGCGCGTGCACCCCTGGGCGATCGCTGCGCTCGCCGCGTTCCTGGTCGCCCAGCTCGTCGAGATGGTCGTGCACCCGTCACTCGGGGTCGGGGTGCTCTCGGCGTTCGACGCGGCGATCATCGTGCTCACCTGGCGCGAGTGGCGGCAGCACCGGACCCTCCGCGACGCCCTGTACGGAGCCGTGCCCGCACTCGCACGCCGTCGCACCCGTCGCCGTGCAAGCGGCGTGGAACCCATGGTGCGGGCGCGCTAGCGTCGCTCTATGGGGATCTTCGCGAGGAAGCGCGGCGGGGCTGAGCCGTCGTCGGACCGACCCGCGCGACCGGAGGACCGGCTCGTCGTCAACCGACGGGTGCAGCGGGCGCTGGCCGCGTGGGCCGTCCGGAAGGACGCGCAGACGATCTCGGGGGTGCTCCGTGAGTGCGTGACGGGTGATCTGCTCCTCGACGCGTCGGACTCGACGACCCGCGATCCCGCTCGTCCCTTCCAGGAGGGTGACCAGCTGGCGGTGGGGTTCCAGGTCGACAACGCGGGCAAGCGGCTCCTCGTCGCGTTCACCGACAACGAGCGGCTCGCCGAGTACCGCCGTCGGGGTGGGTCGCCCACGCCGCCACGGTCCCTCGTGCAGCCGGCGGCGGCGACGCTCCAGATGGCGGCCACCGCCCCGTACGAGGGCATCGCCATCGACCCCGGTTCCTCGGACACGCTCTGCATCGCCTACGCCGACGAGATCCGCAACGGGCTCACGGAGGACCCGGCCGTGAACGAGCCGCTGAAGACCGCCATCGCCGTCGGTGCTCCGGAGGACGAACTCGTGGCCCTGGCCGCCGCGGCCCCGGTGGTGTTCATCGGGGCGCAGGTGCACCGGGACGAGCGCGGCGAGGTGACCGGTGTGGGTGTCCCGACGATCCGCAGCCCCGAGGGCGAGACGTACTCGCCGGTGTTCACCTCGCCGGCGGAGGTCTGGGCCTGGGCGCCCGACCTCGACGCCCGGCCGACCGGGTTCGCGAACGTCGCGCGCGTGGCGCAGGAGGACGGGCACGCCGGTGTCGTCCTCAACCCCGCCGGCGACCCCGCGCCGCTCCGGCTGCAGGCCTTCGCCGATCGCTTCCCCCTGTCCTGAGGTCCGCCCTCACGTCGGATCCCCGAGGACCTCTGATGGGAGTCGGTAGACCCGGGCGGCGTTGCCGGCGAAGGCAGCGCGCTGCTCCGACGCCGACCAGTCCGTCGTGATCTCGAGGAAGCCCTGGTAGATCTCCTGGTAGGTCGCGACGATGCCGTCGACCGGGAAGTTGCTCGCGAACATGATCCGCGACGGACCGAACACCTCGGCGGCGGTCGTCACGATGCCGCGGTTGTCGGCGACCGTCCACGGCCTGCCTGCCAGCCCGAGGCCGGAGATCTTCAGGACGACGTTGTCGTGCCGCGCGATGAGCCGGAGCGCGTCGGCCCACCCGGCGAGCCCGTCGGGAGAACGGTCGGCAGGGAGCCCGGTGTGGTCGATGACGATGGTCGTGTCCTCGTGCTCCGCTGCCAGCCGTGCGGCCTCGGGGAAGTGCCACCACGCGACCTGGAGGTCGAAGGACAGTCCGGCGCGGTGCAGGAGCGCGAACCCCGCCTGCCACTGCCGGTCCTCGAGCAGGGTCGGACGGGACGCGGCCCCGCGTGGTGAGGGCGCGCCTCCCGGCTTGTGGCGGACGCCGCGGACCCGCGGCATCGCGGCGAGGCGTTCGATCACCGTGCCGACCTGCGGGTCGTCCAACAGGGCGTGGGCGACGGAGGCGGTGGGGAGGCCGAAGCGCTCCGACACCGCCTGCGTGTACTCCATCTCGCCGATCGGGTCGTCGTCGTCCCACTCGGTCTCCATCGAGACCGAACCGACCAGCTCGAGCGGACCGGCGTCGCGTCGGAGGTCCGGTGGCAGGTAGTCGCGCTTGATCTGCTCGTAGTCGCCGTAGCGGAACGGGATGTGCGCGTCCGGGAGCAGCCACGGCTGTCGGCCGAGCGACGGTTCCCAGACGTGGTGGTGCGCGTCGATCACCGGACCGGAGTAGCGGGCCACGTCCTGTGCCTCCCTACGCGGCCCGGCGCACGGCCAGGGGGCGGTTGAAGTCGATGAACATCGATCCGCCGAGGTACACGATGCCGGCGACGGCGAGGAACACGAACGCGCCGGTGTACCCACCACCGCTCGCGGCGATGGCGTATCCCATGACGACCGGTGCGATCGCCCCACCCAGGCTCGACGCCACGTTCATGACCGAGCCCACCCGTCCGACCTGCGGTTTGGGGGAGAGCCAGGACGGGATCGCCCAGTAGACGCCACCGAACTGGTTGAAGAACACCGCGAGCGCCAGGGCGACCAGTGCCGCGTACCCGCTGTGGGTCAGCGGCAGGGCGAGGATCGACACGACCGTCCCCACGCCGGAGACGGCGAGCACGAGCTTCATCGCTCCGTTGTAGTTCGTGGTGCGGGCGCGGAGACGATCGGTCGACCACCCTGCGACCACCTGACCGAGCACGCCCATGCCGTAGATGAAGAACGTGCCCCACCCGAGGCCCGCCAGACTGAAGTGCAGGGCGGTCGAGAGGTACGAGGGAGACCAGGAGATGATCCCCCACCAGACGGTCGCCCATCCGAGACGTCCGAGCCACATCGACCAGAAGGAGGACGACCGGGCGTAGTCCGCGACACCGGGGAGCGGTCCGGTCTCCGTCTCACGAGCCACGACGTCGTCGCCGTGGATGTGGTCGAGCTCCGCCTCGTTCACCTTCGGGTGCTGCTCCGGGTCGTCGCGGACGTACAGGTAGTACAGCCCGGCGACCGCGACGGTGATCGCCCCGGTGATGATGAACGACCAGCGCCAGCTGCCCGAGAGGCCGATGAGTCCGGTGACGATGAGGCCGCCGACCGCGCTGCCGAACGGACTCGCCGCGTCGATGAACGTCGCGCCGCGGGCGCGTTCCCGTGACGCGAGCCACTTCGAGTTGAGCTTCGAGCCGGCGGGGTAGACGGGCGCCTCGGACATCCCCATGCCGAGCCGCGAGATGACGAGCATGATGCCACCCGTGGCGATACCGCCGAGGACCTGGAACAGACCCCACAGTCCGGCGGCGAACAGGACCACCTTGCGGGCGCCGATCCGGTCGAGCAGCCAGCCGCCCGGGATCTGGAACAGCAGGTACGTCCAGAAGAAGGAGCCGAGGACCCAGCCGTTGACGGCGGGTGACAGCTTGAAGTCGTCGCTGATGAACGGCAGCGAGATGGAGAGCGCCGATCGGTCGACGAAGTTGAGGAGGACGAGGATCCAGAGGATCCCGAAGACCCCGAGCCGTACTCGGGAGCGTCGCGGTGTGGTCGTGGTGCTGCTCATGAAGAAGCCTCGTTCCGTGGTACGTCGTCGTCCGTGGGTGTGGCGCTGGTGCAGGGCTCGGTGGCGTTCATGCCTGTCGCCGGGCCGCCACTGCCGCCGCGATGTCGAAGGCGTTCGCCATCGAGGTGGGATCGGCGACGCCCTGGCCGACGATCTCGAACGCGGTGCCGTGTGCGGGCGTGGCGATGCTGACGGGGAGACCGCCCTGGATGGTCACACCCCCGCTGAACCCGAGCAGCTTCATGGCGATCTGTCCCTGGTCGTGGTACATCGTCACGATCCCGTTGAAGTCGCCACGTCGTGCGGCGAGGAAGATGGTGTCCGAGGGGAACGGGCCGCGCACGTCGATGCCGTCCGCGGTCGCTGCCGCCACGGCCGGGGCGATGGCGTCGATCTCCTCGCGCCCGAAGTTCCCGTTCTCGCCCGCGTGGGGGTTGAGGGCGCAGACCCCCAGCCGCGGCTCGATGCCGGCGTCGGTGAGCACCTGGTGCAGCAGACCGATGGTCGCTCGGACGGACTCGGGGGTGACCCGGGCAGCGACCGCGCTGAGGGGGATGTGCGAGGTGACCCGCGCCGTCCACAGATCCTCGAGCACGTTGAGCTCCGACGTCGTGCCGTGGTGGTCCATCTGCTTGGCGAACCACCGCAGCTCGTCTTCTTCCTGCATGCCGGCGAGGTGCAGGCTCGTCTTGTTGAGCGGCGCGAAGACGATCGCGCCCACCCGACCCTCGGCGGCGAGGGCCACGGCGCGCCGGAGCTGGTGCATGGCGCGGTGACCGGCCTCCTCGCTCACGACGCCGGTCGGGATCGGGGTCGGCGGGGCGCTGTGGTCGTCGAGCAGCGTCGCCACCCCCGGCCGCGGTTCGTCCCCGAGCGGAACGGCGGGGAGGCGCGCGTCGGCGAACGCGCGCTCGAACTCGTCGCGGTCGGCGAGGACGTGCACCTCGTTCGCGTCGAGCGTGCCGGGACGGGACAGCACCTTGGCGGCGAGTTCCGGACCGATGCCGGCCGGATCTCCGAGGGTCAGGGCGACACGGGGTCGTTGCTGGGCCATGCTCGCGCTCCTTCTGCGGCGACGGCCGCGATCACACCGACCTGGGCCGGCATCGCCCGTCTCCGCTGGAGTCGCGGGGGCTGACACCTCGTCGTGGTCGTACCGAGTCGGGCCTCGGCATTCATGTATCCTATAGGCTACGCCGCGGCCTGAACAGGTGCTCCACGCGGATCCCGTCAGCGCAACGCGTCGCGGTCCTGGCGGGCGCGCGCCTTCACCGCGAGGATGTGCCGGCGCATGGCGTCGCGAGCGCCGTCGGCATCCCGGCGCCGCATCGCCTCGAGCACCGCGGAGTGCTCGTGCACCGCCGCGTCGGCGTCGGTGACCCCGCGCTCCGAGAACAGCCGGAACCGCTGGACCGTCCCGCCGAACGAGCGGTAGGCGTTCAGCAGGAACACGTTGTCGGCGCCGCGCACGATCAGGTCGTGGAACCGCTCGTCCGCACGCCAGTACGCCCGCACGTCGTGGTGGTCCGGGCCGTGCGGGATCGTCCGGAGCGCCTCGATGCTCGCCCCCAGGGGGTCGAGGGCCGCGTCGGGCATCCGCGTCGTCGCGAAGTAGGTGCTCGACGGCTCGACCACGGCCCGTGCGTCCATCAGGTCGTCGAGCTCGCGATCCGTGTACAGGGGTGCGACCCGGTATCCCCGGAGTGCCTCGCGCCGGACGAGGCCCGTGGACTCGAGTCGCGCGAGCGCCTCGCGGATCGGTGTCTGCGAGACGGCGAGCGACTTCGCCAGTCCGTCGATGTTGAGCTGCTGCTCGGGGCGGAGCTCGCCGTCCATGAGCTGGGCCATGAGGACCTCGTAGACGCCGTCGGCCAGGGATGTCCTCGTCGGTGTCCTCGGCCGGTCGTCCATGTGCGGAGCCTATACGATCACCGCCTCCGGCTTCCCCTGGCGGCCGTCTCCTACATGAGGCCGTCGAGTGCGGCTGCGTCGGCGACGCGCCGGACCGCCACGGCGAGCGACTGGTCGGACCCGACGTTCCCGGGGAACACGACGTACGGCAGACCGGCTGAGGGTCCGTCGGCCGCCACCCAGAGCGAGACCATGCCGGGCAGGAGGGTGCCGATCACGTGGGCGTGCCCGATGTGCAGCGCCTCGGTCGCCAGGTCGTTGGAGGTGATGCCGCCCTTCGCGACGAGGAACGACGGCCGTCGGCGTTCGACGACAGCTCGGACGGTGGCGACGAGGGACTCCGAGGCGACACGGGAGATGCGCAAGCTGTCGTCGGCGTCGACGCCCCGGATGAGCGTGCGACTCGTCATCACGACGACCTCGGTCGTGTCGAGCAGGGACGCCGCGCGCGCCGCTGCCGCCGCGACCACGTCCCGCATCGCCTCGGTCGACTCGAGGCAACGCGCCAGGTCGAGCTCGACGACCGCGGGGTGGTCGGCCGCGAGCAGTCCGTCCAACTGTCGACCGGTCAGTCCGACGTGCGACCCGACCGCGATGAGCCCGTGCCCCTCGGGAGCGTGCGTGAAGGACTCGGCGAGGGTGGCGTCCGCGATGGGACCGTGGACGTCCTGCCCGCAGCGGGCCCGGACGAACGAGGGACCGACGCGGTACACGATGCGCGTGCCGTCGGTCTCGGCGCGGAGCGCACCGAGCGCGACGACGCGGAGGTCGTCCTCGTCGACCGCGTCGGCGACGACGACCCGGGCGTCCCGGCAGGAGCGGAGCGCCGCAGCGACCGTGGCCGCACCGCCGTTCCTGATGTCGTCGATCGTGATGCGGACGACCTCGCCGGCCGGCACCCGCCCGCCGGTCTTCTCGGCCACCCAGTCCGGCAGCGAGGACGATCGGTACCCGAAGCTCGCGTCGCGCGCGAACTCGGAGTCGCCCACGGGGATCCAGGCGTCGCCCTGGGCGAGGTAGTGGACGGAGTCGACCGTGATGCGCCCCGCATCCGGGTAGGCGGGGACGAGCAGGACGGCGTCGACCGTGCGGCCGGTGGCGTCCTCGGCCGCCACGAGCACGTCGGTCTCGAGCGGGAAGTGCCCACGCAGCGTCGAGTCGCCGCGACTCAGCAGGACGACGTCCTCCCCGCGCTCCGCGGCGATGCGGGAGACGCGGTCGTGGACCTCGCGGACGACCCGCTCGGCCGCGTCCGGCTCGAGACTCCGTGTGTTCGCGAGGACGAAGAACCCGACGGTGTCCTGGTCGAACGCCCACCGGATGTCGTCGTCCGCCCACGCCGTGACGAGGGGGAGATCGGCGATGCTCTGGCTGCCGGTCGGGTCGTCGTCGATCACGACGATCCGGCGGCGCGAGTCCGTGACGGCCGCGCGGAGCGTGTCCAAGTCGACGGGTCCGAGGGGATGGGGCAGGTCCAGCAGTGACATCGATCGGTTCCTCCGACCGCCCACCGTAGGCCGTCGGTCCCCGGGGTCCCGCCGACGACGCTCAGGGTGTGCCGATGCGGTACCCCACCCCACGAACGGTGGCGATGAGGTCCCGGTCGGTCTTCCGGCGCACGTAGTGGACGTACGTGTCGACCGTGCCGAGCTGCTCGCCCTTGTCGAACACGGCCGTCAGGATGTGCGCCCGCGAGAACGTGCGCGTCGGCTCCCGGGCCAGCAGGCGGACGAGCGCGGTCTCGCGTTCGGTGAGCCCGATCCTCCCGGCGTACGGCGAGGTGATGGTGCCGGTCTCCGGGTGGAGGGTCCACCCGCCGATCGCGATCGCCTCGCCCTCGGGCGCGTAGTCGCGCGTGAGGGCGCGGAGCCGGGCTCCGAGTTCCGCGAACTCGAACGGCTTGACGAGGTAGTCGTTCGCCCCGGCGTCGAGGCCGGACACGCGGTCGTCGAGCGAACCGAGCGCTGTGAGCATGAGGATCGGCGTGCTGATGCGGCGTCGGCGGATCTCCCCGACCACGGCCACGCCGTCCATGCCCGGCAACCTGCGGTCCACGACCATGACGTCGAAGTACCGCTCGACGGCGGCCGTGACCGCCTGCTCGCCGTCGGTCACGAGGGTGACGTCCCAGTCCGCACCGAGCACGTCGGCGACGATCGGACCGAGGCGCGCGTCGTCCTCCACGAGCAGGAGGCGCGGTGCCGGCTCCGTCATGCGCCGATCCTGGCCGTCGGCGTCACCGGCGCACCGCACGCCGCGCCGCACTCCGCTTCCGGAACACCCCGATGACGACGGGGAGGACCGAGACGACCACCACCACGACCATGAGCGCGTCGATGTTGTGCGCCACGAACGGGATGCCGCCGAGGAGCACCCCGACGACCGTCAACACCGCCACCCAGCCCACGCCGCCGATGGTGTTCCAGACGATGAACCGTCGGTAGTGCATGGCCGCGGCGCCGGCGGCGAGCGGCACGTACGTCCGGACCACGGGGACGAACCGCCCGAGCACGAGCGACAGGCCGCCGTACCGGACGAAGAACGCCTCGGCCTCGCGCAGGCGCGCACGCTTGAGCACCCGCGCGTCCTCGCGGAACAGCCGACGCCCGAACCGGCGCCCGAGGAGGTAGCCGACCTGGTCGCCCGCGATCGCGGCGAGGGACCCGACGACCGCGACCTGCCACGGGGTGATGCCGAGTGCCGAGGCCAGGATGGTCGCGGTCAGGATGAGCGAGTCGCCCGGGAGGAACGGGAACAGCACCCCCGACTCCACGAACACGAGCACCGCGAGGCCGACGAGCACCCACGGCCCGAACGCGTGCAGGATGGAGGCGGCGTCGAACAGGTGGATCGCGAGGGGCACCGGCCCATCCTCCGGGTGCGGCTCCCAGGAACGGCCAAGACCGACGCTCCCTTGGTGGCTTCTTGGACCGGGGGTGTGATCGTCACGGCATGCTGCGGAACAAGGTGCCCGAGATCACCCTGCTGTTCTGGGTGACGAAGATCCTGACGACCGGCATGGGGGAGACCCTGTCGGACTTCCTCGTCGGACACGTCGACCCCGTCGGCGCCGTGCTCGCGACCGCCGTCCTGTTCGCCGCCGCGATCGTGGCCCAGTTCACCGTCCGCCGGTACGTGCCGTGGCTGTACTGGCTCGTCGTCGTGCTCGTCGGCGTGCTCGGGACGATGATCGCCGACTTCACCCACGTCGTCGCCGGCGTCCCGTACCTGGTGTCGACGTCGGTGTTCCTCGTGCTCCTCGTCGCCGTGTTCGTCACGTGGCGGGTCGTCGAGGGCACCGTCGACGTCCACGCGATCGACACCCGCCGCCGCGAGGCCTTCTACTGGGCGGCGGTCGTCGCCACGTTCGCCCTCGGGACCGCCGCTGGCGACCTCGTCGCGTCGCGGTTCCACCTCGGGTACCTGCTCGGCGGGGCGGTGTTCGTCGCGGCGATGTGCGTGCCGATCGCGCTGTACCTCGGGCGGGCGCTCGCCGCCGTGCCCGCCTTCTGGGTCGCGTACGTCCTGACCCGGCCCGTCGGGGCGTCCTTCGCCGACTGGGGCGCCGTGTCGTCCGCGCGCGGCGGTCTCGGGTTCGGCACCGGACCCATCAGCGCGGTGCTCGCCGTGCTCATCGTCGTGTGCGTCGCGGTGCTCAGCGTGCGTCAGAGCCGACGGGCCGACCTCGACACCCGGGAGTGGCCGGCCGACAGCCTCGCGCCGTGACCCGCGTCGGCAGCCACGCACGCTACGGTCCCAGGTCATGACCTGGTCCTCGGACATCGGCCCGAGTCTCCTCGGCGTCGGGGTGCTCGTGGTCGTCGCGACCGTCGTGCTGCTCCTCGTCCGGGCCCCGAGTCCCGTCGCGCCGGCGCTCGCCGTCCTGCGTGGCGCGCTCCAGCTCGCCGTCATCAGCGTCGTCCTGAGCGGGGTCATCCACGACGTCCGGTGGGTCGCGGCCGCCCTGGTCGTGATGTTCACGGTCGCGGTGAGCACGGCCTCCCGACGGCTCGGCCCGCTGCGACGGACGGCGCCGATGGTGGCGTCCGCGATGGGTGCGGGGATCCTGCTGTCCCTCGCCGTCGTGTTCGTGACGGGCGCGATCGCGTTCGACGCGCGGTACGCCCTGGCGATCGGCGGGATCGTCGTCGGCAACGCGATGACCGTCGCCACGCTCGCCGGACGCCGGTTCCTCGAGCTCGTCGACGACCGGTGGGAGGAGGTCGAGGGCTGGCTCGCGCTCGGTGCACCGCCCCGGACGGCCACCCGGGACCTCGCCCGTCGGGCGGTGCACGCGGCGCTCATCCCGTCGACGGACCAGACGCGGACGACCGGACTCGTGACGCTGCCCGGAGCGTTCGTCGGGGCGATCTTCGGCGGGGTCTCACCGGTCGAGGCCGGCCGGTTCCAGATCGTCGTCCTCGCGGCGATCATCGCGACCGGGGCCGTGACCGCGGCGATCATCGTGCGGTGGCTCGGGCCCGTGCGGACGCGCCCGGCGGCGCCGCGCTGACGCGGTCGCCCGGCGCGGGTCAGCGGAACGCCGACGCGGGGATGACCTGCAGCTGCGAGTCCGCGTACCCGCCGACGTACAGGTCGCCGGTCGCCGGGTCCCGATCGAACGACACCGGCTGGCGGACCGTCGGCACCGTCCGCACGAGCTGCGGTGCGCCGTCGGCACGGACGCGGAGCTGCGCGATCTCGTCGGTGTTCGCGAGCGCGGTGTAGATCGTCCCCGTCGCGGCGTCGGCGCGGATCCAGAAGGCGCGGCCGGGGACGGCCGCGCGACCGAGCGCCCGGGGTGTCCCACCGATGTCGTACGTGAGCACCGCGTTGCCGCGCACGTCGCAGACGGCCACCCGGTCCCCGCCGATCGGCACGACGTGGCTCGGGCCCGCGCCGGCGGGCAGGGCGGCGACGAGCCGCAGCGTCGTCGCGTCGTAGACGAACAGCAGGTTCGCCGCGACGTCGACCACCGCGACCCGGTTCCCGACGGCTGTGATGCCACCGGGTTGGACGGGCTGCGTGAAGTGCGCGACCGTCCGTCCGTTCCGCAGGGCCCGGACGCCATGCCCGAACTCCTCGGTGACGAACGTGGTGCTGTTCACCCGCACCGCCTGGTGCGGGTGCCGGCCCGTCGACGCCGAGCTGACGAGGTCGAGTGACGGCAGCGCCAGCGTGTAGAGACGATCGCGGTCCTCCGCGGGGAGCAACAGGGGACCGTCGGGATCGGCGAGGTCGATCATCCGAGCGGAGCCGGGCACGGCCTTGGTCGTGACCGCGCCGGTGTCCATGTCGTAGCGGGCGAGGCGGTCCTGCTTCCGCTCGGCCAGGTACACGGTGTGCACGGAGTCGGCCACCGCGACGCCCCAGGGGTGGGCGCCGGAGGGGAGTCGGACGACCCGACCGGCCGGCGTGACGGGCGGTGGCGGCGCGTCCCCCGGTTCCGCCGCCTTCGTGACCGCGTGGCCCCGGTAGCCGGTGCGGGCGTGCGTGGCGGACGCGGACGGAGCGGTCGACCCCGAACAGGCGGCGAGCACGGCCACGAGTCCGCACGAGACGAGCACCGCCAGCACGGCACCAGGTCGACGACCACGGCGTCGCGGACGCCGGTCGCGCGAGGGCCCCGGTGTTCGCCCGGACGGTCGGTTCGAGGCGGCGCTCGCGGTGTCCATCGGTCCACCCTGCCCGCCTCGGCCGCACGTCCGCCGAACGAGGGCGGCGGGCCACCGCCGTCCCACGTCGGCCGCACGATCGTCGACCCCGCCCACGTCTGACCACGCGGCCCACGCCGGGAGCCCGACGGGGCCAGACGCACCCGGCACCGGAGCGCGCTGTACTCGGGGCGGTCCCGCTCCTACCGTGAGGGGCATGACGATCGCGACCACGGTCCTCCCGGCGCTGAACGGGCTGGGCACCGGACTCGCGCTCATCGTCGCCATCGGCGCGCAGAACGCGTTCCTGCTCCGCCTGGCCGTGACCGCACCCCGACGCGTCGTCGCCGCGGCCGTGGGGATCTGCGCGGGGTCCGACGCCGTCCTCATCCTGGCGGGGGTGCTCGGCGTCGGCGCGGTCGTCGAGCGGGCGCCGGTCGCTCTCGTCGTGGTGCGGTTCGTCGGCGCGGCGTTCCTCCTGACCTACGGGGTGCTGGCGGCACGCCGGGCGATCCGGCCCGCGGGGGACGCCCTCGACGTCCGCGCGGTCGGCACCGACGACGGGACCACCGCGGGGACCGCTCGGCGCGCGGTCCTGACGATGCTGGCGTTCACGTGGCTCAACCCCCACGTGTACCTCGACACACTCGTGTTCCTCGGGTCCGTCGCGAACGAGCAGGGCGTCGACGAACGGTGGTGGTGGGTCGGCGGCGCGGTGGCCGCGAGCTGCTGCTGGTTCTCCGCGCTCGGGTTCGGGTCCCGGATGCTCCGCCCGGTGTTCGCCCGACCGGGGGCGTGGCGCGTGTTCGACGCGTGCATCGCGGTCGTGATGGTCGCGTTCGGGGTGCGGTTGCTGCTCGGGGCGTGATCCGGCGCGCGGGCGTCGGACGACGGCTCAGCCGAGCAGCCACCCGTTGTCCGCCGCGATCCGCAGCGCCTCGGTGGCGTTCCGCGCCGCGGTCTTGCCGATCGCAGCGCTGAAGTGGTTCCGCACCGTGCCCTCGGACAGGTGCAGCTGCGCGGCCACGCCCGCGACGGTCGGCGCCGTGCGGAAGGCGATGAGGACCTCCGTCTCGCGTGCGGTCAACGGCGAGGGGCCGGCGGCGAGCGACTCCGCCGCGAGCACCGGATCGACGACGCGGAACCCGGCGGCCACCCGGCGGACGGCGTCGGCGAGCTGTTCCGCGGGTGTGTCCTTGACGACGAACCCCGACGCGCCGGCCTCGAGCGCGCGGCGCAGGTAGCCCGGTCGGCCGAACGTGGTGACGATGAGCGATCGACAGGACGGGAGGGCCGTGGCCAGGTCGCGTGCCGCCCGCAGCCCGTCGGCGCCCGGCATCTCGACGTCGAGCAGGGCGACGTCCGCGCCCGACGCCCGCGCCGCGTCGACGACCTCGTCCCCGCGGCCGACCTGGGCGACGACGCTGATGTCCGATTCGAGCGACAGCAGGGACGCGAGCGCGCCGCGGACCAGGGCCTGGTCGTCGGCGAGGAGGACCCGGATCGTCGACGAGCCGGGCATCGCCGCCGACGCCGTCACGCCGGTCGTCTCCGCGGCGCTCACCGACGCCCCCGCCCGACGCGGAGGAGGAACCCGCCGAGGTCGCTCGTCCCGGTCGTCATGGTCGCACCGACCGCGTCCGCACGCTCGCGGAGTCCGCGAAGCCCGTTGCCGCCGAGCGGTGCCCCGACGGGCGCGACCCCGTCGGCCAGGTCGTCCGACGCACCGGCGCCGTCGTCCTCGACGGTGATCGCGCTGCGGGTCAGGGTGACCCGAGCGCGCGTGGCGGCGGCGTGCCGGACGACGTTCGTCACGCCCTCGCGGAGCACCCACGCGAAGAGCGACCTGCTGTCGGCCACGACGGCGTGGGCGTTCGCGGGGAGGTCGGCGTCGATCCCGGCGGCCTGGAGCGCGGCCCGGGCGGACACGAGCTCGGCGTCGAGGTCGGCCTCGCGGTACCCGCTCACCGCCTGCCGGAGACCCTGCAGGGCCTCGCGGGCGAGCCGTTCGACGTCGGCCATCTCACTGCGCGCGGCGGCGGGATCGCGGTCCACGAGCCTCCCGGCCAGCTCCGACTTGATCGCGACCACGGTGAGGGAGTGGCCGAGCACGTCGTGGAGGTCCCGCGAGAACCGGGCCCGTTCCTCCACGACGGCGAGACGGGTGATCTCGTCCTGCGCGACGCCGAGTTCCTGCTCGGCGGCCCGCTGGCGCCCGAAGAAGGTCATCGACGCGCCGATGGACACGGTCACGAGCGGCGCGAACAGCAGGCCGTCGTTCGAGCTCACGTCCCATCCGGCGATGCCGCAGATCACGACCTGCGCGGCAGCGATCGCCAGAATGGCCACCGCGGCCACCCACATCCGCACCGCGACGAACCCGACCAGTGACGCGAGCAGGAACCACGTCCACATGGCGACGGCGCCGAGCGGCACGAGGGGCAGGACGCTCAGCAGGGCGAACGTGCTGAGGACGACGATGCGGCCGGGCAGCCGTCGTCGCCACATGAGCTCCGGCGCGACGAGGTACGCCACGTAGACCACGGCGAGCACGACGCTGTCGACCGCGTGCTTGCGGACCGAGCCGCCGTCCGTGAACACCGCGAGGACGAGGAGCACCTGCCACGCCAGCCCGAAGAACGCCCCCGGGTACCAGCGTCGACGGGCCGTCCGGAGGTCGCCCTCCGCCATGCCCGGCGCGCCGGACCACGGGAACGACCGGGAGGTGCGGCGCACGTCGTCCGTGCGCCGCACCTGGGTCGTCTGGGTCGCGTCCGTCACGCGATCCAGCGTAGGTCCGGTCACTGCCGTGCGGCGTCGCGGCGGTAGCGCCAGACGACGACCGCGGCGAGACCGAACGCCCAGGCCGCCAGCACCAGGGCGGGTTCGAGCATGCTTCCGTCCGCGCCGGCGCCCATCTGGCCCATCCGGTCGAGCCAGTACGACGGGACCCCGTGCGCGAGGGTGCTCATCCACGCCGGCATGATCGACAGCGGGACCCACAGGCCGCCGAGGATCGCGAGCCCCATGAACACGACCATGAACAGCGGCTGTGCGAACGAGGGGCGGGCGAACTGCCCGATGAGGATCGCGATGAGGGCGAACGGCACCACCCCGGCCCACACGCCGACGCCGGCGACGAGCCAGCGGCCGGGTGCGAGGTCGGCGTGCAGCGCGAGCACGGACACGAGCGTCACGACGACGATGCCGAGCGCAGCGACCGCCATCGCGGCGATGACCTTCGACACGAGGAACCCGACCCCGGACAGCGGGGTGATCCGCAGCTGCCGGTTCCACCCGATGGACCGTTCCGTGACGATCGTGAACGCCTGCCCGAGCGCCGCCATCATGGCGCCGTACGACGCCATCTGCAGCGTGGTGACGACGAGCCACGGCAGCTTCGTCGCGGGGTCGACCTGACCGCTCGACCCGTAGGCGGACCCGAACGCCAGGAGCATCACCACGGGCACCGCGATCGTGAACACGAGCGACCGGACGTTGCGGAGCTGCCGCTTGGCCTCGAGGGCGACGTACCGGATCGGCAGGCGACCCCGGGTCCGGAGCGGGACGGGAGCGGTCAGGGCGTCGTCGGTGGGCGAGGTCGCCGCGGTGTCGGTGGCCCGAACGGGCGTGGAGGGGATGGACGTGCTCATGATCGGGCTCCGGTCGTCTCGGCGGACGACGGCTCGTCCGTGGTGCGGGTGAGGGCGAGGAAGGCGTCGTCCATCGTGGACGGCACCACCTCGATGTCGTGCGCGGCGGGGAACGCCGCGAGCAGGGCGCGCAGGGTCGTGTCGGATCGGTCGGTGACGAGCGTGACCGTGCCGTGCCGTTCCTCCAGACCGCTGACGCCGGGCAGACCGCGGAGCGCGTCGTGGTCCGCGGGGCCGACCCCGGTGAACCGGATCGTCCGGGCGGCCGCGATCGCCTTGATCTCGGCGGGGGTGCCGTCGGCGACGATCCGTCCGGCGCGCATGATCACGATCCGGTCGGCGAACGTGTCGGCCTCGTCGAGGTAGTGCGTCGCGAACACGACCGTGCGGCCGGTGTCCGTGAACTCGCGCATGGAGGACCAGAAGGTGTGCCGGGCCTCGACGTCCATCGCCGCGGTCGGCTCGTCGAGCACGAGCAGGTCCGGGTCGGACACCACGGCCACCGCGAACCGGGCGCGCTGGAGCTGCCCGCCGGACAGCTTGTTCACGCGGCGGCCCGCGATCTCGGTGCAGCGCGCGCGGCGGAGTGCCTCGTCGACGGACATCGGGGCCCGGTGGGCGCTCGCGACCAGGGCGACGGAGTCCCGGACGGTGAGGTCGGGCAGGAGCGCACCGCCCTGGAGCATCGCACCGACGCGGCCGTCGACGATCGCGTCACGCGCCGCGCCGCCGAAGAGCCGCACGCTGCCCGCCGTCGGGGTGGCGAGCCCGAGCGCGAGGTCCACCGTGGTCGTCTTGCCGGCCCCGTTCGGGCCGAGGAGGGCGACGACCTCGCCCCGGTGGATCGTCAGGTCGACACCGTCGACCGCGGTCACCGCACCGAACCGCTTGTGCAGTCCGGCCAGCTGGATGATCGGCGTTTCGTTCATGCGGCCAGCGTGGCGGAACCGCGGGCGCGGGACGTCTGCGGTCCGTCATGGATCCGGCGTGACATTCGTCCTGGTGCGGAGGCGGTCGGGTCGAGGTCGGGGCGGTGTGCATCTCGCACCGGTTCACACCCCGGTAACGACATGTTGCACATGGTCGGCCGGTGTCCGGACTCCTAGCGTTGGCGCAACCCCGCGCCGGCGACGCACTCCGCGTTCCGGGCCCGTCTGACCCGAGGAGCCACAGATGGCCAGCGACACCGCAGCTTCGGCACCACCCGTCTCGTCATCGTCGGCGACGGTCGCCGTCGACGACTACTCCCTCCGCCGTGTGCCGCAGTCCGCCCGCTACGGGTGGTTCCAGGTGGCCGTGCAGCGGTTCGGGCAGATCTCGGCCCTGTCGCAGTTCCTGCTCGGCGCGACGCTCGGCTTCGGCATGAGCTTCTGGGCCGCGTTCTGGGCGATCACGCTCGGCGCGGTGATCCTCGAGATCGTGTCGGTCTTCGTCGGCGTGATCGGGGTCCGCGAAGGCCTCAACACCTCCGTGATCGCGCGGTGGACCGGGTTCGGCAAGGGCGGCTCCGCGCTCGTCGGGCTCGCGATCGGCATGAGCCTCATCGGGTGGTTCGGGATCCAGTCGGGCGTCTCGGCGTCCGGGCTCGTCGCGATCCTGCCGATCCTGCCGGCGTGGGCGTGGTCGCTCGTGTTCGGCCTGCTCGTCACGGCGATCGTGCTCCGCGGGTTCCACTCGATGCAGTGGCTGGCGAACATCACCGTGCCGCTGTTCCTGGTCCTCGTCGGGTGGGCGATCACCGTCGAGCTGAGCAAGCACTCGATCGCGGAGCTCGCCGCCAAGGCCCCGGCCGGTCCGCACATGGGCTTCGTGGCGGGCACGACGCTCGTCGCCGGCGGGTTCATCGTCGGGGCCGTGATCACCCCCGACATGACCCGGTTCAACAAGAGCACCGGCGACGTCGTCAAGCAGACGCTCCTCGGCGTGACGCTCGGCGAGTACGTGATCGGCCTGGCGGGCGTCCTGCTCGCCCACGCGGTCGGGTCCTCGGACATCACGCGCGTGATCACGTCGTCGGTCGGCTGGGTCGGCGTGCTCGTGATCCTGCTCGGCACGTTCAAGATCAACGACTGGAACATCTACAGCTCGAGCCTCGGCGTCACGAACTTCATCGACGCCGTGTTCGGTCGACAGGTGAACCGGGGCGTGGTCACGCTCGTCATGGGCGTCGTCGGCTCGGTGCTCGCGGCGGTCGGGTTCCTGGGCGCGTTCACGCCGTTCCTCACCGTCCTCGGCGTCGTGTTCCCGCCGATCGCCGGGATCATGGTCGCCGAGTACTTCGTGGTGAAGACCTGGCGCCGCGAGCTGAGCGCCGCCGCGGACGTCCCGGCGACCTCACCGACGTGGGTGCCGATGACGCTCGTCGTGTGGGCCATCGCGGCCCTGATCGGCTACTTCGTCACGATCGGCATCCCCTCGATCAACTCGGTCGTCATCGCGTTCGTCCTCTACGTGATCGCCGGCAAGGCCGGCCTGGTCCGCGGCGTCGGGGTCAGCCACACGGAGACCGCACCGGTCCCGGCCCGCTGAGCCCGGGCCTCCCGGCCGGGAGGCCCGCCCCCGGCGCCGACGGGACCGCGCCACCCGCGCCCACCCCGCCCACCCGCACCACCCACGCACCACCAGCACCACCGAAGGGAACCCCATGCGCATCGGCATCGACGTCGGCGGCACGAACACGGACGCGGTCCTCATGGACGGCAGCACGGTCGCCGCGGCGGTGAAGCGCTCGACGAGCGCGGACGTCACGTCCGGCATCGTCGCCGCGCTCGCCGGCCTGCAGGAGCAGCGGGCGTTCACGTCCGAGGACATCGACGGCGTGATGATCGGCACGACGCACTTCATCAACGCCCTCGTCGAGGCGCGGGGACTGGCCCCGACCGCGGCGGTCCGGCTCGGGCTGCCGGCCACCGCGTCGTTGCCGCCGTTCACGGACTGGCCCGAGCACCTGGTCGGCGCGGTCGGCGCACGACCGTTCCTGGCGCACGGCGGCCACGAGTTCGACGGTCGGACGATCTCCGAGCTCGACCCGGACGAGCTCCGGCGGCACGCGGCGGCGATCGGTGCCGCCGGGATCCGGTCGGTGGCGATCTCGTCGGTGTTCTCGCCGATCAACGACGAGTTCGAGCAGCGCGCGCAGGAGATCATGGCCGCCGAGCTCGGTCCGGACGTGGCGTTCTCGCTGTCGAGCGAGATCGGCCGCATCGGACTGCTCGAGCGTGAGAACGCCACGATCATCAACGCCGCCCTGCGGGAGCTCGCCGAGCGGATCGTCGACGGCCTCGCCGCGTCGGTGACCGGCAGCGGCATCGACGCCCCGCTGTTCCTCAGCCAGAACGACGGCACCCTGATGGACGTCGAGTACGCCCGTCGCTACCCGGTGGCGACCTTCGCGTCCGGCCCGACGAACTCCATGCGCGGCGCCGCGGTGCTGTCCGGGTTCGACACGTGCGCGGTCGTCGACGTCGGTGGGACGACGAGCGACGTCGGGGTCCTGACCGCGGGATTCCCGCGCGAGGCCACGGGCGAGGTCGCGGTCGCGGGGGTCCGGACGAACTTCCGCATGCCGGACGTCCTGTCCATCGGCATCGGCGGCGGGTCCCGCATCCGCGAGGACGGCGCCCTCGTCGGCCCGGACTCGGTCGGCTACCGGCTCGCCGAGGAGGCGTTCGTGTTCGGCGGGACGACCCTGACCGCGACGGACGTCGCCGTCCGTGGCGGCCGCGGCGTGATCGGCGACGCCTCGCTCGTCGCCGGGGTGTCCGACGCGGTGGCGCAGCGCGCGCTCGGGGTGATCGCCGCCCGCGTCGCCGACGTCGTCGAGCGGATGCGGACCTCCTCGGCGCCCCTGCCGGTCGTCGCGGTCGGTGGCGGCTCGGTGCTGCTGCCGGACGAGCTCGAGGGCCTCGGCGTGGTGCACCGGCCCGAGCACTTCTCGGTCGCGAACGCGATCGGCGCCGCGATCGCACAGGTGAGCGGCGAGATCGACAAGGTCTACGCGATCAGCGAGGGCAAGCGGGCGAGTGTCGTCGACGACGCCCGTCAGGAGGCCGTGGACCGGGCGATCGCGGCCGGCGCGGACCCGTCCACGGTCGACATCGTCGACTTCGACGAGGTCCCGATCCCGTACCTGCCGGGCAACGCGACACGGATCCGCGCCAAGGCCGTCGGCGACCTCGCACTCGGGGCGCTCGTCCGATGAGCGCGATCGACACCACGCCCGTCGCTCCGCTCACCGTGATCGGCGAGGACTGCTCGGCGCTCGCCCGCGGCGCCGCGATCCTCGGCACGGGCGGTGGTGGTGACCCCTACATCGGCCGCCTGCTCGCGGAGGCCGCGGTCCGGCAGCACGGGCCGGTCCCGGTGGTGCAGATCGAGGACCTGCCCGACGACGCGGTCGTGCTCGCCGTCGCGATGATCGGCGCGCCGACGGTCATGGTCGAGAAGCTGCCGTCCGCCACGCAGTTCGCCGAGGCGGTGCGCAGCCTCGCCGCCTACCGCGGCGTGACGCCCACGCACCTGGCCTGCATCGAGGTCGGCGGGGTGAACTCGACGACGCCGATCGTCGCCGCCGCGGAGCTCGGTCTCCCCCTCGTCGACGGCGACGGCATGGGTCGTGCGTTCCCCGAGGTCCAGATGGTCCTGCCGACGCTGTCGGGCATCAGCGCGACGCCGATGTCCCTGTCCGACGAGAAGGGCAACACCGCGGTGTTCGACACGATCGACAACCGCTGGGCGGAACGGCTGGCCCGCACCGCCACGGTCGAGATGGGCTGCTCGGCGATCACGTCGCAGTACGCGATGTCCGGCGCGGAGATGAAGGAGTCGTACGTCCGCGGCAGCCTGTCGCTGTGCGTCCGGCTCGGCGAGGCCCTCGTCGACGCGCGTGCCGCGAACGAGGACCCGGTCGCCGCGGTCGCCGACGTCCTCGGCGGCCAGGTCGTGTTCGCCGGCAAGGTCACCGACGTCGAGCGGAAGACCGTCACCGGGTTCGCGCGCGGCACGGCCCACATCGCCGGGATGGCCGACGACACCGGACGGGAGGCCGTGCTCCGGTTCCAGAACGAGCACCTGTTCGTCGAGGTGGACGGCCGCGCCCGCGCCACGACACCGGACCTCGTCATCACGCTCGACGCCGAGACGGGGGAGCCGATCACGACCGAGGGGCTCCGCTTCGGCGCCCGGGTCCGCATCGTCACCGCGCCGGCGGACCCCCGATGGCACAGCCCCGCAGCGCTCGAACTCGCCGGTCCGCGGTACTTCGGGTACGACCTCGACGCGGTGCGCTTCGACGGCACGACGAGCCCGGGGGTGCGCGCGTGAGCTGGCTGCTCGGCATCGAGGACCTCCCGGACCTCGCCCGCGGCGCCGCGCTCCTCGGCACGGGCGGCGGCGGGGACCCGACCATCGGGATGCTGCTCGTCCGCGCCGCGATGCAGGAGCACGGCCCGGTCACGATCCTCGACCCGGACGAGCTCGACGACGACGCGTTCGTGATCCCCACCGCGCAGATGGGCGCCCCGACGGTCGTGCTCGAACGGATCCCGGCCGGCCCGGAGCCCCTCGGTGCCCTGCGGCGACTCGAGGCGCACCTGGGACGCACCGCGACCGCCACGATGCCCATCGAGTGCGGGGGCATCAACTCGATGATCCCCCTCCTCGTCGGCGCGACCGGGGGCCTCCCGGTCGTCGACGCCGACGGCATGGGGCGCGCGTTCCCCGAGCTCCAGATGGAGACGTTCTCGGTGTACGGCGTGCCCGGATCGCCGCTCGCGATCAGCGACGAGCGCGGCCACGGTGTCGTGATCGAGACCGGGCACGACAACCGGCAGATGGAGTGGCTCGCGCGCGGCGTCACGATCCGGCTCGGCGGCGTCGCCTGCATCGCCGAGTACGCCATGACCGGCAGGCAGGTGCGCGACACCGCGGTCCCGCGGACCCTGTCGCTCGCGCTGGCGGTCGGCCGGGCCGTCCGGCACGCACGGGAGGCCCACCGCGACCCCGTCGCGGAACTCGCCACCGCGTTCTCCCGCACCATCTACACCCACCTGCGCGAGCTGCACGAGGGCAAGGTCGTCGACGTCGAGCGGCACACGGTCGAGGGGTTCGCGCGTGGACGGGCGACGATCAGCGGCGCGGCCGGCGACGTCGAGATCGTGTTCCAGAACGAGAACCTCGTCGCCCGTCGCGGTGACGAGCTCCTCGCCGTCGTCCCCGATCTCATCTGCGTGCTCGACGCCGAGACCGCGGAACCGATCACCACCGAACGGCTCCGGTACGGGCAGCGGGTCCGCGTCGTCGGCGTGTCGACGCCCGCGCTCATGCGCACGCCCGAGGCGCTCGCCGTGTTCGGGCCGGCCTGCTTCGGGCTCGACGACGCGTTCACGCCCGTCGAGGTGCTCCATCCACAGGGGGCCGTCGGGGACGTGCGTCCACCGATGCGCTCGGCGGCGGGGGCGGACGCGGCGCCCGATGGGAGCATGGAGCCATGGACGGAGGCGACGGGCACGGTCAGCGCGTGACGCGCCTCCAGGCCGGCGACGTGCCCGCGTTCGGGCGTGGTGCCGCCCTGCTCGGCTGCGGTGGCGGCGGTCGCGTCGACCACACCGTCAGCGCCATCCGGCGCGTCGGCCCCGGCTTCGGGGTTCCCGTGTTGTCGCTGGACGACCCCCGACTCGAACGGGTCGCGGCGGTGGGCCTCGTCGGCTCGACGACCGTGCTCGAGGAGAAGATGCCGAGCGGCCGCGAGCTCCCGGACGCGCTCGCCGCCGTCGAACGCTGGACGGGCGACCGTGCCGACGCGGTCCTCCCGGCCCAGATCGGCGGCGTGACCGGGCCGGCGGCCGCGCTCACCGCGCACCTGGTGGGGCGGCCGCTCGTCGACGCCGACCTCGTCGGCCGGGCGACCCCCCGCCTCGACCAGCTCACGTTGTTCGCCGCCGGAGCACTGCCGGTCACCGCGGCCGCAGCCACGAGCAGCGGCCTCCGGATCGTCGTCGACGCGCCGAGTCCCGGCGACCTCGAGACCGTCTGGCGTGAGGCCGTGTCCCACAGCGGTGGCTGGGCCGCGTTCGCGATCGGGCCGGTGCCCATCGCCGCGCTGCGTGCACGAGCCGTTGCGGGGAGCGTCACACGTGCCCTGCGGACGGGGCGGGCGCTCGCCGCTGCCGCGGACCCCGAGGCCCTGGCGCGGGCGGTCGGCGGGCGGGTCGTCGCCCTCGGCCGCGTCGTCGACGTGGACCGCGCGGGTGACGCCATGGCGTTCGTGCACAGCACCACCGCGATCGTGGACACCCGCACGGGTGCGGTCGCCCGGATCGAGGCCGGGAGCGAGTACGTGCACTGCCTGGTCGACGGCGAGCCCGTCGCGAGCACCCCGAGCCTCATCGTCGTGGTCGACGCCCGGTCGCTCGACCCCGTCGCGGCGGATCGCATCCGCACCGGGGACGAACTCGCGGTGCTCGTGCTGCCCGGCGCCGACTGGTGGTGGGCCGATCCCGTGCGACTCGGCCGCGTCGCGCCCCGGGCCTACGGAGTGGACGCCGACGTCGTGCCCGAACCGGCGGGCGTGCGGTGATCCCGCTCCGCGAACTGCTGGCGATGCTGTCGACCGCCACGTCCGAGGTCCGGCTCCTCGCGGGGCCGGACGACCCCGGTGTCGCGCGGGTGCTCGGACTCGTCGGAGCGGTGGACGTCGTCGGTCGCGAGCTCTCCGGCACGGCCGGTGGTGACGGGTGCGCCGTGGTGCTCCTGACACCGGTCGCCCGGTTCGACGCGCGGTTCGACGTCCTCCTGCGGCGCGCCGCGGGCGTCGGGGTCCGCACGCTCGTCGTCCGGCCGGACCCCGCGGCCGTCCCGGACTCCGCCCCGATGCCCGGCCCGGGGACCCGTGCGCTCGCCGACCGCCTCGGTGTGGCCGTGCTCGCCACGGACGACGCGTGGTCCACCTCCGTCCGCCTGCACGAACTCGTCGGCACGGGAGAGGCCCCGGCAGCCCGTGCCGCGGTGGCCGTCGCGCGGATCGGGCTCGAGGCCGGACCCGACCTCGACGACCTGTTCCGGCAGCTCGACCGCCAGCTCGGCGCACCCGTGCGCTTCCTCGACGCCGCCGGCCGGCCGCTCCGCGGACCCGGGGTCGGCGCCGGGGCCGTGCGGATGCTCGCCCGCGCCGCCGGCGGCAGCGACCCCATCACGGTCACGGACGGCGACGAGACCCTCGTGCTCGTCCCCGTCGGGACGGGCATCGGCGCGCGGGCGTGGCTCGGCGTCGGGCTCACCGCGCCGGTCCGAGCCGAGCGCACCACGATGGCCGTGGCGCTCCGGGTGGCCGCGGTCGCCGTCGGGCACCGGCTCGTGCTCACCCGGCTCGACGACGAACGCGACGCCCGCTACCGCACCGCGATGCTCGACGAGCTCCGCGCGGCGGACGGCAGCCCGGAGCCGGGCCTCGTGCAGCGGACGCTCGCGGCGGGGTGGCAGCTCGACGCCTGGCACGTCGGCATCCGTGTGGTCACCCGGCACCCCGTCGACCAGGTCGCCCTCCGCGGCGAGGTCGAGGTCGCCATGGCGGCCGCCGGGCTCGAGGTCGACGTCGTCGAACAAGGTGATGGATGGGGGCTCTGGACGTCGGACCTCGACGAGCCGGACCACCTACGGATCGGTGCCGTCGCCACCGCCGTCCGCCGTGCGCAGGCGGCGCTCCGCCCCGGGCTCGACACCGCCGTCGGCGTCGGTAGCGTGCAAGCGGGGCTCGTCGGGCTCGTCCGGACCCTCGGCGAGGCGACCGATGCCGCCCGGCTCGCCGGTGGCCGGCCGGAGTCGGGGCACTTCGTCCACGTGGACCGACTCGGCCTCGCGCAGCTCCTGCTCGCGTGGACGGAGACCGACACGTTCCTCCCGGCCGCGGAGCAGTTGTTGGCACCGCTCGAGCGCGGCGGCGGCGCACTCCGGGTCACCCTCGCCGCCTACCTCGACGCGGAGTCGTCGCTCGCCGAGACCGCCGCCGTGCTCGGCGTGCACCGCAACACCGTCGCCGACCGCATCGCACGCGTCGAGCGGCTGCTGGCGGTCGACCTCGCCGATCCCGAGACCCGGCTGGCGCTGCACCTGGCGACCCGCGTTCGGCGGGAGTGACCGCCGGGGCTCAGGACGCGCGGCGGCTGGTGCGCCTCCACGTGCAGCGGTTGATGCACGCGCTGGTGGGGAACGCCGAGGACGACGCTGATGTCGCGGATGGTCATCCCGTCGGGCGTGCCGCGTAGCGTGATCTCCATGCGCCCACTCGTCGAGACCGTCGACGTCGAAGGGTGTGTCCTCCGGCTCCGCACCCTGGCCCCCGCCGGCCGTGCTCGCGACACCCTGGCGCCGACGATCGTCCTGGTGCACGGGATCGGCATGTCGCACCGGTCGTTCAAACGCGTGCAGCGGGTGCTCTCGCGCTCGTACCGGACGATCGCGGTCGACCTGCCCGGCTTCGCCGACTCCCCGTCTCCCGGTCGCCGACTCGAGATCGAGGACCTCGCCCGACTCGTCATCACCGCGCTCCGCGCCTGCGACGTCGAGCAGTGTCTGGCGATCGGGCAGTCGATGGGCACGCAGGTCGTCGTCGGGATGGCACTCCAGGACCCGGGCTTCGTGACGTCGGTGGGGCTCATCGGCCCGGTGATCGACGACCGGCGGCGGACGCTCCTGCAGCAGGGGTTCTCGCTCGCGGTCGACGGCATCCGCGAGCGACCGGCGATGAACGCGACGCTCCTCACCGACTACCTCCGGAGCATGCCGACGTACCTGCGGGAGCTCCGGGTGATGATGCGGTACCCGACGCTGCGGTCGGTCGCTGCGCTCGAGGTCCCCGTGCTCGTGATGCGCGGCACCGAGGACCCGGTCGCCCGCCGCGGCTGGGCCGCCCGTGTCGCCGGGGTCGCGCGAGAAGCCGCGTTCATCGAGCTGCCCGGACCGCACCACGTGCAGGACGCCCACCCCGGTGCCGTCGCGGCGATCGTCGACGAGTTCATCCGCGTCCAGACCGTGGGGCAGCTCCGGTGACGGGCGCGACCGGGTGGCGGGACCGGGAGGCGCGGAGCACGCCCGACCCACCTCCCCGCCTGGCCGTGCACCTGCGCGACGCGCGATGGTTCCTCCTCGACTGGTGGTACGCGGCGGTGTGGCAGCTGCGGAGCCTCGGGCCGACGACGGCCGACGACTACCGGAGCGGTGACCGCCAGCCGATCGTCGTGGTGCCGGGCGTGTACGAGACGTGGCACTTCATGCGGCCCCTCATGGACGCGCTGCACGATCACGGGCACCCGGTGTTCGTCGTGACGGCGTTGCGGCACAACCGGCAGTCGGTGCGCGCCGGTGCCCGACTCGTGATGGACCAGATCCGCGCCGAGGACCTCCACGACGTGCTCCTCGTCACCCACAGCAAGGGCGGACTGATCGGCAAGTACGCGATGACCCTGCTGGACGGCGGTGGTCGCGTCGACCGGATGGTCGCCGTGTCGGCCCCGTTCGGCGGCTCGTCGTACGCACGGTTCGCGCCGAACGCGACGCTCCGGGCGTTCTCGGTGCACGACCCGACCCTGGCCGCGCTCCTCGCGGACGTGCACGCGAACGGCCGGATCACCTCGGTCTACGGCGTCTTCGACACGATGATCCCCGAGGGCAGTGCCCTCGTCGGGGCGAAGAACGAGCGCTTGCCCGTCGGCGGGCACTTCCGGATCCTCAGTGATCCGCGCACCTACCGGGCCGTGCTCGACGCCGTCGACCCGGCGGTGTCCTCGGAGCCGCAGTGACCTGGTCGTCGACGTCCTGATGCCCGAACGAGCCGCACGATGACCGCCGTCTGACCGGCCGATTGTCCGCGAAGCGCGGGCAGTACGGTGTCTGGCTGGATCGTGCGTCTCTGGAATTGCCGAACCCTCGCGTGCCCGTGATGATGAGCGGACGATGGAAGGAACCGCCCGTATCACCCGGGAGCGCAGGGTCGCGACGAGCCAGGACGTCGAGCAGGCGCGGGTGTTGTTGCAGACCACGCATCACGCCGTCGGCTGGGACGTCCAGCCCGACGCCGACGGCCGGCCGTTCGGTTTCCGACACACCGTCACCGGGACCGGACTGCTGTCGCTCGCGTCCACCCGGCTGACCGGGATGGTGTCGGGCGAACTCGAGACGTCGGCCGACGAGTACGTCGTCGCGTGGCTCAAGGAGGGCAGCGGCTCCATCGCGGGCCTCGACGTGTCCGAGGGCGAACCCGTCCTCTACCCGACCGGGTCGTTCCCCTTCCGCTACGACGGCTTCGACAAGGACCTGCTCCACGTGGACCGGTCGATCGTCGAGGAGGTCGCGGCGGAACGCGGGGGCTGGGCTCCGGGACCGCTCGGGTTCGACCACGACCACATCCCCACGGGCGACGCCCGCTCGGCGTGGTGGGCCATGGTGCGGCAGGTCGCGGTGACGCTCATCAGCGGTCCCGCGACCGTGACGCTCGACGCGGAGCGCGAGCTGGCGCGGACGGCTGCGGAGGGCCTCCTGGCCGCGTTCCCGCACTGGCCGGTCGTGCCGGCGACGGACCCCGACGGGGTCGGGACGGCCGCGGAAGCCCGGGTCGCTGCCGCCGAGCGCTTCATCCGCGAGCACGCCACGAGCCCGATCGGCATCACCGACGTCGCCGCCGCGGCCGGGATGAGCATGCGCGGGCTGCAGGAGGCGTTCAACCGGACGCATGGGATGACGCCCACCACGTACCTCCGTCGCGTTCGGCTCAGCATGGTGCGGGACCGGTTGCTCGCGGCCGACCACCGCACGGACACCGTCGCCGAGATCGCGGGCGCGCACGGATTCGGCCACAAGGGACGCTTCGCCGCGGCCTACGCCGCCGAGTTCGGCGAGGCCCCGAACACGACGCTGCGCCGCGACGGCTGACCCGACGCGGCGCACGGCGGCGTAACAGGTCGGGCGGATTCGGAGTTGACTCGGGTGCTGATCACCGCTACGGCGAACCCGCCGTGGCGTAGCGGACTAACGCAACACCAGGAGGACCTCTTGATCGGTCTCATCATCAGCTTGATCATCATCGGCCTGATCGCCGGTGCGCTCGCCCGCCTCATCATCCCCGGCCGGCAGTCGATGGGCATCATCGCGACCATCGTGCTCGGCATCATCGGCTCGTTCGTGGGTGGGTTCCTCGGGTTCCTCATCTTCCAGCACGACCCGATGGACGGCTTCTTCCAGCCTGCCGGGATCATCGGGTCGATCATCGGCGCGGTCATCGTGCTGTTCATCTACACGCGGTTCGCGGGGCGCGGGGCTGCTCGCCGCTGACCACCGGTCGCCGGGCTCCCGGTCCTCTGGAGCCTCGAAATCGCAGAACATGCCGCTCACGTGTGAACGTGAGCGGCATGTTCTGCGATCTGGCCGGTCGTTTCGGCACGGTGGCCGGGACCGCCCGGACCGGTCAGGCCTGGGTGACCTCGACCTCCAGGACCGCCCACGACAGCGGCGGCAGGGTGGTGCGGAGCGCGCCGTCCTGGACCGACGCCTGCAGCGGTGTGAGGCCGACGGCGTCCTGCGCCGCCTCGGTGTTCGCGGTGAAGCGGTCCCCGCCCTCGGGGATCGTCAGGACCTCGGCACGCGTGACCTGGCCGGCCGTGAAGCCGCGGAGGGCCACGGTGACGTCCGACGCCTCCTCGAGACCGCGGTTGGCGACGAACACCGCGACGCGGCCGCGGTCGGCGTCGTACGTGACGCTCGCGTCGACGACGTCGGCGTCCCCGTACTGGGACGAGGCGAACCGGTCGCTCCGGACGACGGTGCGGAGGATGTCACCGCGGGCGAGTTCCGCGGTGCGGGCGAACGGCCAGTAGATGGTCTGACGCCACGCGGGACCGTTCTCCTCGCTGCGGATCGGCGCGATCACGTTGACCAGCTGGGCCTGGTTCGCGATCGTGACGCGGTCGCCGTGGCGGAGGAGCGAGTTGAGGAAGGTACCGACGACCACCGCGTCGGTGACGTTGTACTGGTCCTCGATGAGCCGCGGGTGCTCGCGCCACTGGGCCTTGCCGACGACGTGCGGCTGGTCCTCGGTCTCGAGCCCGCGCTGGTACCAGACGTTCCACTCGTCGAACGAGACGTTGACGACCTTGGAGGACTGGCGCTTCGCCTTGACGGCGTCGGCCGTGGCCACGACGGACTCGATGAAGTAGTCCATGTCGTTCGCGCTCGCGAGGAACGACAGCGCGTCGCCGTCGTGCTCCTGGTAGTACGCGTGCATCGAGATGTAGTCGACCTCGTCGTAGGCGTGCGACAGGACCGTGTGCTCCCAGGACCCGAAGGTCGGCATGTGCGAGTTCGACGAGCCGACCGCGACGAGTTCGATCGTCGGGTCGACGAGCTTCATCGCCTTGCCGGCCTCCTGCGCCAGGCGGCCGTACTCGTCGGCGGTCTTGTGGCCGATCTGCCAGGGGCCGTCGAGCTCGTTGCCGAGGTTCCACACGCGGATGTCGAACGGCTCCTCGGCTCCGTTGGCGCGACGCTTGTCCGACCACTCCGTGCCGCCCGGATGGTTCGCGTACTCGACGATGGCACGGGCCTCCTCGACGCCGCGGGTGCCGAGGTTGATGGCCTCCATGACCTCGACCCCCGCCTCCTTGGCCCAGGCGGCGAACTCGTGCAGACCGAAGGCGTTCGTCTCGACCGTGTGCCAGGCGCCGTCGAGCCGGCGGGGACGCTGCTCGACGGGGCCGACCCCGTCCTCCCAGCGGTAGCCGGAGACGAAGTTGCCGCCCGGGTAGCGGACGATCGAGACGCCCATCTCGCGGGTGAGGTCGAGCACGTCGCGGCGGAACCCGTGTTCGTCGGCGCTCGGGTGGCCGGGCTCGTAGATCCCGGTGTAGACGCATCGGCCCATGTGCTCGACGAACGAGCCGAACAGTCGGCGCGGAACGGGACCGACGATGAACTCGCGGTCGACGGTGATGGTTGCGGTGGACATGCGCGATGTGGTCCTCACGTCGTCGTGTGGTGGTGGTCGCTCCCGTTTTACATCGTTGTAACTCGCCTCCACAAGCCACCGTCGGCGCGTCGTGCCGACGGTGGCGAGCGTCGGGGCTCCGCGGTGGGCCGCGCATCCCGCCGGCCGGCCCGCTCATCCGGGGGTGTCAGCCCCGGCGCGGGGCGACGCTCGCACGCTCGACGATGTGGTGCGGCACGACCTGCACGATCCGCGGCGCGTCGGGGTCCTCGATCCGGCGTTCGAGCGCGGTCAGGGCGGCCTCGGCGATCGCGCGCTTGTCGAACGAGACGGTGGTCAGCGACGGCACCGCGAACGAGGCCTCCTCGATGTCATCGAACCCGACCACCGAGACGTCCTCGGGCACGCGGACGCCACGGTCGGCGAGGACGTGGAGCACACCGAGCGCCATGGAGTCCGTGAAGCAGAACACGGCATCCGGCGACCCGTGCTGGTCGAGGAACCGGGACATCGCTGCGGCGGCGGCCGAGGTCGACCACGATCCGACGGCGATCGACAGGGTCGGGTCCTCGCGCAGGCCGGCCTCGCGGAGCGCCGCGCGGTGCCCCTCGTGTCGGGTCTCGCTCGAGGCGGTGCGGAAGGAGTCGTCCGAGGTGCCGAGCAGCACGATCCGTCGATGCCCGGTGGCGATGAGCAGACGGCCGACGTCGCGGCCGGCCGCGAAGCTGTCCACGTGGACCTGGTCCATGTCCTGCGGCTCCACCTCGCCGATCACGACGGTCGGCGGCAGACCCCGCCCGTTCGCCACGACGCTCTCGCCGAGGGTGACCGGATTGAGCACGAGGCCGTCGACCAGGTGGGCCCGCGCCCGCGAGATGAGGTCGATCTCGCGCGCGGGGTCCGACCCGGTCTGGTCGATCTGGACCGCCCAACCGTGCCCGCGCGCCAGCTCGACGAACGCACGGGCGAGCTCGGCCGAGTAGGACGTCCCGAGGTCGGGCAGTGCGAGCGCGATCGTGCCGGACCGGCCGTTGCGCAACCCCCGCGCCGACAGGTTCGGGACGTAGTCGAGTTCGGCGAGGGCCGCCTCCACCCGTTGCCGGGTGTCGGGGCGCACCGGAACACCGCCGTTGATCACGTTGGACACCGTCTTTGGCGACACCCCGGCGAGGGCGGCCACGTCCCGCACCGTCGGACGCATCGCCGTCGAGCCTATCGCCCGCGGGGACCCGGAACGGCGCGCGCGTGAGCGCGGCTCAGACCCGGGCCGTCCGTTCTCTGAGCGGTCGACCAGCTCCCGTGACCCCGCCCGGTCCTCCACACGGGGGACGTGCCCCGCACTGGGGGTCTCGATGCAGGTGAATGGAACCGGCGGCGTCAGTACCTTGGGAGGACTCGGAACCCCGGCATCAGCCGCTGCGACCGAGCCGACCCGAACCCCCTGATCCGACAGGACCGCCGCCGTGTTCGCTGCCGCGACCGCGCGCCATCGCGCGCGCCCGAAGACCGCCCGCCGCCTCGCCGTGCTCGGCGTCGCACTCATGCTCGGCGGTGTGTCCGTCGGGCTCGCCACGACCGCGGCGCAGGCGGCGACCACGACGGCGACGACGCAGTACGCGCAGGAGGCGTTCACGGGCCCCTCGATCGCGGACTCGGGTTCCTTCATGAAGCCGACCCTGCCCGGTGGGACGAACATCGCCTGTCTCACGGCGGGGACGGACACGTCGCAGACCCCGGTCCCGGGCTGCGCCACCACGGCCGTCGACAGCAGCAACGGCGCGCTCCGCCTGACGGACGCGACGGGGACGAAGGTCGGCGGCGTGGGAGCCAAGGGCGCCGTCCCGATCGCCCAGGGCCTCGACGTGACGTTCGACTCCTACCAGTACGGCGGCAACGGCGCGGACGGCATCGCGTTCTACCTCGCTGCCACCGACCCCTACGCGCCGAAGCCGCCGACCCAGACCGGTCCGACGGGTGGATCGCTCGGCTACAGCGCGAACCACGACTACGGCTCGACGGCGAGCGGCCTGCCCTACGGGTACCTCGGGCTCGGACTGGACGCGTACGGCAACTACAAGACCACGACGTACAGCGGGACGAACTGCACCACCGGTGTCGCCTCGAACACCACGAACGGCAAGGCGAACGTCACCGTCCGCGGCCCCGGCAACGGGACGGTCGGCTACTGCTACATCGCGAGCTCCCAGCCCTCGGGTGCCCTGACCAAGGCCACGGTGTCCAGCCGGACGGACGCGGACGTGCCCGTCGAGATCGTCGTGAACACCTCGACGGCGACGGTGATGTCGAAGGGGATGACGGGCGCGAACGGCAGCTCGGTCCTGCCGAGGACCGCCGTCCCCGCGGGCAACTGGGCGATCGTGTACGACTCGATCGACGCCACCGCTGGGCCGCAGACCCTCATGGGCACCCTGCCGAACGTGACCACCTCCGGTGCCACGTTCCCCGCCAGCTGGATCGATCCGTCGACCGGGTACCCGTACAAGCTCACCTACGGGTGGGTCGGGTCGACCGGCGGCTCCTACGACAAGCACGAGGTGAACCAGTTCACCGCGACCTCGCTCACGGGCGCGGTGCCGCAGCTCGCGGCCACGGCGTCCGTGTCGGACCCCTCGCCACAGCGCGGCGACAGCGACACCTACACCGTCACGCCGGCCGTCGCCGCGAGCGGCGGTGCCGAGCAGGGCCTCGTCAAGGTCACCACCCGGTTCGACGCGGGTGCGACGCCGAACGCGGCGGGTGGTTCGGACGGCACCTGGAGCTGCGCGACGGACCCGTCCGACTCCAGCGGTCAGACCGTCGCGTGCACGGACTCCTCGGCCGCCGGCACGCAGCCCGGCACCGCCCTCCCCGCGATCCACATCCCGTACACCGTGAGCGGCGCCGTCGGCACGACCGCCACGATCACCTCGACCGTCGCGTCGACCGACGCCCTCACCACCGCGTCCGCCCACGCGACCGCGACGGTCGCGCACGTCCCGACGGCCCTCCAGGTCTCGGCCTCGCCGGCCTCCATCACGGCCGGGGGTGCCACGACGGTGACGGCCGCCGTCACCACGACCGGCAGCCCGAGCGGCACGATCACGGCCGCGACCGGCACCGTGACGTTCACGCAGGGCGGCACGACCGTGTGCAGGGCGGTCCCCGTCGCGAACGGCACCGCGTCGTGCTCCGTCGTCGAGAGCGCCGCCGGTCCGCACGTCGTGACCGCGACCTACTCGGGCGACACCACACGCTCCGGGTCCACGGGCACGGCGTCCGTCGACGTCGCGCTCCGCTCCTCGGCGTTCACCGTCGGCGCCTCACCGGCTCAGACCACGCGCGTCGGCGTCGAGCCGACCTACAGCGCGACCGGGCTGCCCTCGGGTGCGACCGGGACCGTGACGTTCCTCGTCGACGGCACCGCCGCCTGCACCGCCGACGCGAGTACCACGACGCCCTCGTGCACGCAGCCCACCACGCTGCCGCTCGGCGACCACGTCGTGACCGCCCGGTACTCCGGCGACGGCGCGACCGCCGCCTCCACGGCCACGAACACCGCGACCGTGCACGTCGGCCAGGCAGCCACGAGCTCGGCCACGACCGTCGACGGTCACACCACCGCGACCACGACGTACGGTGACGTCCCCACGTTCGCCGTGACGGGCCTCCCGTCCGACGCCGCGGGCACCGTGTCGTTCCGCGACGCGTCCGCGGACACCGGGTCCGCCGACGCGCCCGCGCTGTGCCAGGTGACGCTGCCCGACACGTCCTGCACGCCGACGAGCACGCTCGACGCCGGTGCGCACCGCATCGTCGCGACCTACGCCGGCACGACCGACGGTGACTACGCCGGCGGCACGTCCTCCGTCGCGACGCTCACGGTCGACCGGGTGCCGGCCGTCCCGATGACCACCACCGTGAGCGACCCGACCCCGACCTTCGGCGACGAGCTCACCCTGTCGGCGACGGGCACACCCGCCGCAGCCACCGGCACCATCGCGTTCACCGACGAGAGCGGCGCCCCGCTGTGCACCGTGCACCTGCCCGCGACCTCGTGCACCACGACCGCGCTGGCCGCCGGGGACCACACGGTCAGCGCGAGCTGGGACGGCGACACCGACCACGTGGGCGGTTCGAGCGACCCGGTCGCCGTGCACGTGGCGAAGGCCACCGCCGCCATCGGCGTGACGGCCGACGGCCACACGAGCGACGCCGACACCGTGACCTACGGGACGACCGCGCGCCTGACCGCCACGGGCCTCCCGAGCGGCGCCGCCAGCGACAGCGTCATCCGGTTCGCGACGACCGGTGGCACCGTGCTCGGCACGGCCACGGCCGGGAGGCCCAGCATCGACACCGACGCCGCCCTCACCGCCGGCAGGTACCGGGTCATCGCGCACTGGGTCGGCGACGACGACCACGAGGCCGTCGACAGCCCGGTCGTGACGCTCGTCGTCCAGCGCGCCACCACGGCGATCGGGGCGACCATCGACGGCGGCAGCACGAGTTCCGTGGACTACGGCGACACGGCCGCGCTCGCCGTGACGGACCTGCCCGCCGGTGCGTCGGGCACCGTCACGTGGGCGACGAGCGACGGGCTGGCGCTCGGCTCGGCGGACGTGCGCGACGGCGCAGCTGCCACCACGGTCACACCGTCGACCCTGCACAAGGGCAGCTACGCGATCACCGCGACGTACACGGGCGACACCGACCACGTCGGCAGCACGAGCCCGGCGGTCCAGCTCGTCGTCGCCGCGAGGTCGAGCAGCATCACCGCGAGCGTCAGCGACGACCATCCCGTCCACGGCACGCCGGTCACCCTGACCGTCGCCGGCATCGCTCCGGGTGCCACCGGGACCGTGACGTTCACCGACGACGACCACCAGGTCCTCTGCTCCGTGCAGCTCCCCGCGCTCTCGTGCACGACCTCGGCCGCGCTGGGCGCCGGGACCCACACGGTGACGACGACGTTCGTCCCGGGCGACGACGACCACGCGCCCGCCACGGCGACGCAGACCCTGACGATCACGGTCGCCAAGGCGCCCACGGCCGTCGCCGTCGTGCCGGGCAGTGGTGGCACGGGCGCCGGGGGTGGGAGCGGCAGCGGGACCGGGAGCGGCAGCGGGAGCGGCTCGGGTGGCGGTGGTGCGGGCGGCGGCAGCGGCGCTGGTCTCGGCACGATCGACACCACCTACGGCACCGGCGTGGTGTTGACCCCGACCGGGCTGCCCGCCGGCGCCACGGGCACGGTCACGTTCACCGACGACGCCGGCACGACCCTCTGCACCGTGCAACTCGGGCGCGCGACGAGCTGCACCACGGTCACCGACCTGCCGACCGGCACACACCAGGTCACGCCCGTCTACTCGGGTGACGCCGATCACGACGGCTCGACCGGCACGCCCATCACCATGCACGTGGCGCGGGCCGCGACCGCGGTCACGGTGCACGCTGCAGCGTCGAGCACCACGTGGGGCGACACGGTCACCCTGGCGATCGGTGGCCTGCCCGCGCACGCCACCGGTACGGTCACCCTGCGCGTCGACCACCGGGTGCTCTGCACGCTGACGCTCCCGCACACCACGTGCTCGACCGCGGGCATCGTGCCCGGCTCGGACACGGTCGCGGCAGCGTACACGGGCGACGACTCGTACGGACCCTCGTCGGCGACGACGGCGATCGTCGTGACGGCGATCCACACGGTCGAGCCGATCGTGGTCCCGTCGAAGGCGACTGGGTCCTTCACGGCCACCTGGAAGCCGATCCCCGGTGCCACGGCCTACCGGATCGTCGTCTCCGCGAGCAGCGACCTCGCCCACGCGGTCGCGTCGCGCACCCTCGGTGCCGGTGCCACGACTGCCGTGTTCACCGGCCTCGACCCCGACACGACGTACTCGTACCGGGTCGAGGCGCTGAACCCCGACGGCGTCGTACTCGGCATCCACGACGCGGTCGCCCGGACAGCGGTCGCCGCGGTCGTGTCCGTCGGGCAGCTCGCGTTCACCGGGTCGGACATCGCGGTCGGCATGGTCGGCCTCGGCGCGCTGCTCCTCGTGCTCGCCGGCGCCCTGCTCGTCACCGCGAACCGGCTCCGCGAGCGGCGGCCGGGCCCGATGCGGCGGAGCGGTACGGTCTGACCCTGCGTCCCCGGCGGTCGGGTCTCCCCGTCGCCGGGGCGAGTGCCGACGACGAGTGCGCGGTCGGACGACCGCGCACTCGTCGTCCGTGCGCGCGCGTTCCCGCGTGCTCGTTCTCGGGCGTCGCTACCGGGAGGCGCGGTGCGCGTAGGTGACGTAGGGCACCGCGATCACGTCACCGGAGAGCGCGGGGTCACCGTCCAGGAGGTCCTCGATCCGACCGAGCAAGGCCTGGCGCTCCGCCGCCTCGAGCGTGCTCACGTAGCTGCGGGACGCCACCATCGCCAGGAACTCCTCCCGGCTCTGCTCGTGCACCCAGCGGACCTCGTGCCGCTCGTGCCTGGCGAACGGCGGCGCGAACGCCGGGTGCTCGACGCCCATCACGCGCTCACCCGGCTGGTGCATGAGGGCGCTCATGCGTGCGACCCACGGCACGGTCTCGTCCCGGAGGTTCCAGACGAGCCCGAGCGTGCCGTCCGGCCGGAGCACCCGGCCGATCTCCCGCGACGCCGCGACCGGGTCCATCCAGTGCCACGCCTGGGCCACGACCACGGCGTCGGCCCAGTCGTCCTCCAGCGGGATCGCCTCGCCCGTGCCCTCGAGCACCGGTACGTCCGGGAGCACCCGCGCGAGTGCAGTACGCATACCGGGATCGGGCTCGACCGCGAGGACCTCGGCGGCGAGCGTCGTCAGCACCCTCGTCGCCTTGCCGGTCCCGGCACCGAGGTCGACCACGCGCGACGCGCCAGGCGGTAGCACCCAGGCGATCGCTTCGGCGGGGTAGCCGGGACGCCCCCGTTCGTACACGTCGGCGATGGCGCCGAACGACAAGGCGTTCCGGTCATGGTGCTCGTCGTGCTGCATGCCGACAGCCTCGCACGTGGTCACGCGACCGGAGCGGCCGGTCGGACGCCCTGAACCACCGCCCGCTCGGTCGCCCCGGTCGTGCTCGCACGCTTCGTGGCGGACGCGTCCGCGCTCAGTCGAGGACCGGTTGACCCACCGCGATGCGCCGAGCGTCGTCACGCAGCCGACGGAACTCGGCGATCGCCTCGTCGTCGGAGATGACGGCTGCCTCGAACCGGTCGCCGACGGCCAGCAGTCGGAGCCGCTCCCGCGCCGCCTGCGCGGGATCCATGCTGGACGCGTCGTCGATCGCCTCGTTCGCCTCGAGGCGCGCGAGCAGTGTGGCGCGGTTCCAGCGGTGCAGTGCGAAGGCCATCTCGGTTCCGTTCCCCGTAGCGGAGCTCGACAACGTCCGCGCACGGACGCCGCCCGACCACCGGGCGTGCTCATCACGCTAGACCGACTGGACGGCCGGACAGTCGCTCGGCGACGAAGACTCGGTGACCGCACGGCCCGACGTAACACCCCCGAAAGACGCGGACACATGCCGGAAAAAGCGGGGGTCGTGACGGCGCTCCGACGGGGGGCACGGGTCCCCAGAACGGCTGACACGGCAGGTCGTCCGGCACGCCGATCGGGGTTCAGACCGACGCGAGCACCTTCGCGATCCGCTGCAGGCTCACCGTCTCGGCGGGCCGGAGCTCTTGGGCGAACAGGGAGATCCGGAACTCCTCGAGCATCCACCGTGCGTGCACGAGCTCGGCGGGCGCACCGGGCTGCGGCGGGAAGGTCCCCCCGGCCTCGAGGTACCGGGTCGTGGCGGTCTCGACGTCCCGCAACCAGGCACGGTCCCGGCCGGGGTTCTGCTGGAGCTTCGCCACCCGGGCCTCGACACCCTGCAGGTACACGCGGAGTCGACGCAGCCGGTCGATCCCCGTCGCCGCGACGAAGCCCGGGAACACGAGCCGTTCCATCTGCTGCCGCATGTCCGTCAGCGCCGGGAGCAGGGCCATCGACGTGGCGGCCTTCAACGCGCGCTCGGCACCACGCCACGCCGTGAGGACGGCCGCGACCTCGGACACCGCTCCGAACATGGTGTCCACCACGGTCGCCGACACGGCGTCCCGGGTCGCCTCGAACTCCGCACGCGTGAACACCAGCCCGTCCGGGTGCCGTCGCCGCACGCCGGCGTCCACCACCGCCGCGAGGACGTCGTCGAAGAGCGCCGTCGTCGACGGGTACGGACTCGTCGCGAGGGCGAGCTTCTCCTGCGCGGTCAGGTGCGACTGGATGTAGCTCACCGGACTCGGCACGGCGAGCATGACGAGTCGACGGACCCCCGCTGGCATCTGCACCGCCCGGTCGGCTGCCGTCGCGAGCAGCCGGACCGCCACCGACTTCCCCTCGTCGACCAGTGCCGGGTACGCGCGGATCGTGCCGCCGGCCTGGCGAGTGTCCAGCACCTGGGGCAGGTCGGCCTCGGGCCAGGTGGTGAGTCCGGAGCGCTCCGCGGTCCCGGGGACCGGAGCCGCGCCTCCCGATCGGGAGGGACGGCTCGCCGCCCGCGCGACGCTCGCCTGCGTCCGCTCCTTGAGCTGCTCCTGCAGCGTCCCGAGCGCCTTGCCGGACCCGACGCGGCGGCCGCGCTCGTCGACGACCGTGTACGTGGGCAGGAGGTGCGGTGGCACGCGCTCCATGTCGAAGTCGGCCTCGGTCACCGGCACGTGCACCATGCGCTGGATCGCCGCGGCGAGCGTCGAGCGGAACGACTCGGTCGGCTCGGCCGGCGCGTCGTCCGGCAGCACCGCCACGAGCTTCTCCGCCCAGTCGGCCGCGGGCACCACGTTCTTGCGGATCTGCTTCGGGAGCGCCCGGATGAGCGCCGTCACGAGCTCCTTCCGCAGCCCCGGCACCTGCCAGTCGAAGCCGTCCTCGCGCATGCGGGGGAGCAGCGGCAGGGGCACCTGCACGGACACGCCGTCGTCCTCGGCGCCCGGCTCGAACCGGTAGCGGAGCGCCAGACGCTGGTCGCCCTGTCGCCACTGCGTCGGGTACTCGGACTCGTCCTGCGCAGCCTCGGCGGCGGACTCGTCGAGCAGGTCCTCTCGGCGCATCGTCAGCAGGTCCGGGCGGTCCCGGCGCTCTCGGCGCCACCAGCCCTCGAACCCCCGGGTGGTCGCGACGTCGGCGGGTACCCGGGCGTCGTAGAAGTCGAACACGCGCTCGTCGTCGAGCAGGATGTCGCGGCGGCGGGTGCGCTCCTCGAGTTGCTCGAGTTCCTTCCGGAGCCTGCGGTTCGCCCGGTCGAACGCCTGCGGGGAGTCCCACTCGCCCTCGACCAGGGCATGCCGGATGAACAGCTCGCGTGCGTGCACCGGGTCGATGCGGGCGTACTGCACGCGCCGTCGCGCGACGATCGGCACGCCGAACAGCGTCACGCGCTCGTAGGCCACGACGGCGCCCTGTTTCTTCTCCCAGTGGGGTTCCCCGTAGGTGCGCTTGAGGAGGTCCCCGGCGAGCGGTTCCGCCCAGGCCGGGTCGATCCTCCCGACCGTGCGCGCGAAGAGGCGACTCGTCTCGACGAGTTCGGCGGCCATCACCGCATCCGGCTGCTTCTTCGCCAGCACGCTCCCGGGGAACAGGACGAAGCGGGTGTTGCGCGAACCGAGGTAGTCGCGCTTCTCTCGGTCCCGCAACCCGATCTGACTGAGCAGGCCCGACAGCAGCGCGCGGTGGACGGCGTCCGGGTCGTCCTTGCGTTCCGTCCCGACGTGCACCCCGACCTGCTTGGCGGCCCGTGACAACTGCCGGTACAGGTCCTGCCACTCGCGGATCCGCAGGTAGTTGAGGAACTCGGAGCGGACCTCGCGGCGGAACGCACTCGAGCTGAGCTCCGTCTGCCGGTCCTCGATGTGGTTCCAGAGCGTCAGGAGGGTCAGGAAGTCACTCGTCGGATCGGAGAACCGTGCATGCAGCTGGTCGGCACGGGCCCGCTGCTCGAGCGGGCGTTCCCTCGGGTCCTGGATGCTCAGGGAGGCGACGATCGCGATGACCTCGCGGCCGACGCCCTGCCGGCCCGCCTCGAGCACCATGCGTCCGAGGCGGGGGTCGATCGGCAATCGGGTCAGCTGCTGGCCCGTGCGGGTGATCGCGCCCTGCTTGTCCACGGCCTGGAGCTCGCGGAGCAGGTCGAGGCCGTCCTTGACGCCCCGCGAGTCCGGGGGTTGCAGGAACGGGAACGCGCCGATGTCGCCGAAGCCGAGCGAGATCATCTGCAGGATCACCGCGGCCAGGTTCGTGCGGAGGATCTCGGGGTCCGTGTACTCGGGGCGGCGGGCGAAGTCGTCCTCGGAGTAGAGGCGGATCGCGATGCCCGGGCTCGTGCGGCCGGACCGGCCCGACCGCTGGTTCGCGCTCGCCTGCGAGATCGCCTCGATCGGCAGCCGCTGCACCTTCGCACGTGGGGAGTACCGCGAGATGCGCGCGGTGCCGGTGTCCACGACGTATCGGATCCCGGGCACGGTCAAGCTCGTCTCGGCGACGTTCGTCGCGAGCACCACGCGCCTGCGGACGCCCGGCGTGCTGCTCCGCTGGAACACCCGATGTTGGTCCGCCGCGGACAGCCGCCCGTACAGCGGCAGGACCTCGGTGCCCGGGTACCGCTTGCCCTCGATGGCGTCCTGGGCGTCGCGGATCTCGTTCTCGCCGGACAGGAACACGAGCACGTCGCCGGGTTCCTCGCGCGCCAGTTCCTCGAGCGCGTCCGTGATGCCCTGCAGGAAGTCGCGGTCGTCGGGGGAGCCGACGCGGGTACTCCGCCCGGCGTCACCGGTGCGTGCGTCGTCCTCGTCGAGCTCGGCGTCCACGTCGGCGTCGGCGTCGGTGCCGTCCTCGGCGACGAGGGGCCGGTAGCGGATCTCGACCGGGAACGTCCGGCCCGAGACCTCGATGATCGGAGCCCCGTCGAAGTGCCGGGAGAACGACGCGGGGTCGATCGTCGCGCTCGTGATGATCACCTTGAGGTCGGGGCGCCGCGGCAACAGCCGCTTCAGGTACCCGAGCAGGAAGTCGATCGTCAACGACCGCTCGTGCGCCTCGTCGATGATGATCGTGTCGTAGCGCTGGAGGTCGCGGTCGTGGTGGATCTCGTTGAGCAGGATCCCGTCGGTCATGAGCTTGACCCGGGTGTTCGCCGAGACCTTGTCGGTGAACCGCACCTGGTACCCGACGAGGTCGCCGAGGTCGCTCCCGAGCTCCTCGGCCACGCGCTCCGCGATGGTCCGCGCCGCGATCCGCCGTGGCTGGGTGTGTCCGATGTGCTCGCGTCCGAGTTCGAGGCAGATCTTCGGCAGCTGCGTCGTCTTGCCGGACCCGGTCGCGCCGGCGACGATGACGACCTGGTGGTCGCGGATCGCGGCGGCGATGTCGTCGCGTCGCTGCGACACGGGAAGGTCCGGCGGGTACGAGATCGCGATCGGGGTGGTCGGCATGAGCCCTCCAGTCTACGTCGCGTGGCTCCACCCGGGGGTCCGCGGGGTCGTGGCGGCCTGCGGTGGCCGGGGAGCGGTCCGGTCAGGCGGACAGGCTCGCTGCGAGTGCGTCGATCGTCCGCGCCGGTAACGCGCAGACCATGTCGTGACACACGTAGGCCGCGGGGGCGAGCGCATCGCGGTCGACGAACAGCTCGAAGCCCGCAGCGGCGAAGGCGCGGGCCTGCTCGGGTGTCACCACCGCGACGAGCGTGCCGGGACGTCGCTCGGCCACGCCGCGACGGGCCATCGGGTCGTCGGGGTGCTCGACCACCACGACGACCTCGCGACTCGGACGAGCGAGCTCGAGCGCGAGCGCGAGTGCATCGGCGTGGCCGAGGGGTTGCCGCAGTCCGTCGTTCGCCCGGCCGGCGACCAGCTGAGCGGCGATGGAGCGGTACCGGGAGTCGCCGGTCAACTCCGCGAGGCGGGCAGCCGCACCCGCGAGTCCCATCGAGCCGCTCCGCAGCGCCGTCTGGGGTTGCTCGCCGGCATCGGTGCCTGCGGCCGCGAGGACCGGATCCGCACCCACCACCACCCGAGCCCGGCCCGTGTCGTCGAGCGTGACGGCATCGTCGACGATGGTCCGCGCCGCCGTCGCGTACCGGGCTTCTCCGCTGGCGAGCGCGAGCTCGGCCAGCCCCTCGGCGAACAGCCCGATGTCCTCGAGTGCGGGTCCCGCGGCGGAGGGTCCCCGGGGCGTCGAGGACCGGATGACGACCGCACCGTCGCGGAGGTGTGTCGCGAGGAGACGGTCAGCGGCGCTGCGAGCGTCCTCGATCATGGTGGGATCCGCGAGCGCCGCCCCGGCGATCGCGAGGGCACGGATGGCGAGTCCGTTCCAGCCGGTGAGCACGTGGTCGTCGAGCGGCGGCGGGTCGAGCCGAGCGCGACCCGCGGCGTCCTCGCGGTACCACGCACCCTCGACGCGTCGGCCGTCGATGGTGCTCTCGCTGTCCTGCGCCGCGACGAACACACCGTCCGCCGTCCGCAGCACGGCGTGCAGGAACCGGGCGATGCCGCGCGCGAGCTGCGGGGCGATGCCCCCGGGGCGATGTCGGGCGAGGGCACCAGCGGTCGCGAGCAGCCCCGCGTTGTCGTACAGCATCCGCTCGTAGTGCGGCACGCTCCAGTCACGCCGGGTGGCGTAGCGGAAGACGCCGCCGTCGAGGGGGTCGAGGAGGTCGGACCCGGCGATCGCGGTCAGGGTTCGTTCCGCCAGGTCGAGCGCCTGCGCGTCGCCGTCGGCACCGGCATCGACGAGGAACTCGAGCAACGGCGCGTTCGGGAACTTCGGGGCCGACCCGAAGCCACCGAACTCCCGGTCCTCGGCCTCCGCCAGTCGGTCCACGACCGCGTGCACCGCCGACGGATCCGGGAGGGCCGTGGCGGGGCCGCCCCGAGCCTCCGAACCGGCGTCGTCCGCGCCGCCACCCGCCTGTGACTGTGCGGTGATGGCGGCGGCGATGCCGTCGGCGTTCTGGTCGACCTCGTCCCGCCGGTCCGTCCAGGCCTCGCGCACCGCGCCGAGCACCTGCCGGAACGAGGGGTGGCCCTGCACGGGTTCGGGCGGGAAGTAGGTGCCCGCGTAGAACACCCGGCCCCCCGGTGTCATGAAGACGCTGAGCGGCCAGCCGAGGTTCTGGGTGAACGCGCTCGCGCCGATCATGGCGCTGGAGTCGACGTCCGGGCGCTCTTCGCGGTCGACCTTGACCGACACGAAGTCCCGACGGAGTTCGTCGGCGATCGCCGGGTCGGAGAACGACTCACGGGCCATGACGTGGCACCAGTGACAGGTGGCGTAGCCAATCGACACGAACACGGGGACGTCGCGCTCCGCGGCCTCGGCGAACGCCTCCGTGCCCCACTCCCGCCAGTCCACGGGGTTGTCGGCATGGGCTCGCAGGTAGGGACTGACGGCGGTGCCGAGACGGTTGTCGCTCATGGGCCCAGCCTTGCACCGAGGCCGCGCGCGTGGTCCCAGGCCAACGCGCGCTGTGGACCGCAACCGGTCCGACCGACGCTGTGGACGTCGTGCGGGGAACCGAGGAGGGCAGCCTCCGGTAACTCCGTCCGGTCGTCGCGGACCGGCGCGCGCCGCGATCAGATGGCGCCAGCGGGACCGAACGGGACGAAGGACCGAGCAGCACGTGCCCACTCGGCGTCGAGCGTCCCGACGTCGAGCGCGGCGAGGGTGTTCATGAGCATCCCGAGCCCAATGAAGGTCTTGACGGGCACGTCCTCCATCCCCGACCGTTCGGCCACCGTGCCCCACAATCGGCCGAACGCGTCCTGCATCGCCGCGCGGACCGCCGGGTCCGCGCACGCCGCGAACCCCTGCATCTGCAGCAACAGCCGGTCCCGGTCCCCGAGCATCTCGACGTAGGCGTCGCCCATCGCCGTGAGTGCATCGGGGCCGGTGGCTCCCGCCGCCGCAGCGACCATGCCCTCGGTGAGGCGGTCGCAGGCGGCGACGACGACATCGATGAACAGGGCGCGCTTGTTGCCGAAGAGCCGGAAGACGTACGCCTCGCTGATGCCGACCTCGCGCGCGATGGTGTCGATCGATACCCCGTGCAGTCCCGAGCGGGCGAACGCCACGGTCGCTGCTCGGCGGATCTGATCGCGTCGTTCGTCGGCGGTTCCGCGACCGGCCATGGCGCCCTCCTGAAGTCCGTGCTGTCACTTGTGTGAGTGGTCGCTCACACGTAAGTTGTGAGTGACCACTCACAGTACCGTGGAGGAGCAGCGATGGAACAGAACGAGCAGGCGGAACACGTCGTCCACGTGTCGGGCCGCAGCATCCGGGGGACCGCCGAACACGGCATCCGACGGTTCCTCGGCGTGCCGTACGCCGCCGCTCCGGTCGGCCGGAACCGACTCCGACCGCCGCAGCCGGTCGTCCCATGGCAGGGCGTCCGCGACGCCACCGTGTACGGCCCGACGGCGCCGAAGGGGAGCTACCCGGCGCCCGTCGTGCCGATCCTGCCCGAGGTGACGATCCCCGGCGACGAGTGGCTCAACTGCAACGTCTGGACGCCGGTCGGCGCGGACCGCCTCCCCGTGTTCGTGTGGATCCACGGCGGGTCGTTCCTCCAGGGCTCCGGCTCGCTGCCGGAGTACGACGGCACCGCATTCGCCCGCGACGGCATCGTCTGCGTCACCATCAACTACCGGCTCGGTGCCGAGGGATCCCTCGGCACGGAGGACGGCTCGCCGGACCTCGGCATGCAGGACCAGGTCGCCGCGCTCCGATGGGTGCGGGACGAGATCGCGGGGTTCGGCGGCGACCCCGACCGCGTCACGATCGCCGGGGAGTCCGCCGGAGCAGCATCCGTCGCCACCCTGCTCACGATGCCGTCCGCACGCGGCCTCTTCGCCGCGGCCGTGATCCAGAGCGGTGCCGGCAGCCAGCTGCTCCCGGTCGAGGAGGGACGGGCACTGACCGACGCGCTCGCGGCGGACCTCGGGATCCCACCGACCACCGCGGCGCTCGCCGCAGTCCCGTCCGACACGCTCGTGGAGGCCGTGAGCGGCGTCGTCGCCCGCGCCAGTGCCGGCGGATGGGGATCGATCCCACGTGGTGGTGTCCCGTTCGCGCCCGTCATCGACGGTGACCTGGTGCCACTGCGACCCGTCGACGCGGTCGATGCCGGCATCGCCGCGGACGTTCCCGTCCTGCTCGGGACGACGCGGGACGAGTACGAACTGTTCGCGCGGCCCACGGGACTCGTCGACGCCACTGACGAGGCGGGGCTCCGTGCCGCCGCCGAGCGGTGGGGGCTGCCAGCGGAGGGCCTCGACGTGTACCGGCGGAGGCGACCCGGGGCGACGCCGGGCGAGCTGCTCGTGGCCGTGGGCGGCGACCAACGGTTCCGGATGCCGACGGTCGCCCTGGCCGAGGCGCTCGCGGCGCGCGGCGTGGAGCAGAGCGCCACGACAGCAGCGCAGGGGTCGTCCGGGACCTGGATGTACCGGTTCGACGCCGTGGACGCCCGCGACAACGACGGCCTCGGCTCGTGCCACGCCGCGGACACGCCCTTCGTGTTCGAGACGGTGACGCTTCCGGAACTCGCCCCTCGGATCGGACCGCATCCGTCACAGCGGGCCGCGCGCACCGTGCACGACGCCTGGGTGACGTTCGTGCGCACCGGGCGCGCGCCGTGGCGTCCCTACGACCTCGATCAGCGGACCACGGCCCTGCTCGCGGACACGATCACCGAGGTCGACGACCCGGACGGTGACGAGCGACGGGCGTGGAACCCGGCGTCACTCGCGTAACGACAAGAGCGTGAGTGCCGCGTCCTCGGGGCCGTAGTCGAACAGGCGCTCGAAGAAGGGATCGGTGGCCCAGGGGACGTCCCCGTCGGCCGGTGTCGACTGGGCCACCTCGACGAGCCAGTCGACCTCGGGCAGGACGGCGTCCTCGAACCGGGGCGGTTGCCAGCCGAGGGCTCGGGCGGCCGAGGTGTCGAGCACGACCGGCGAGGGCGTCCACCACGGACTGCGGCCCGTCAGCGCGGAGCCCTCCTGGTCGAGCAGGACCTCCTCCCACCGGTGTCCCAGGTGCCCGGCGATCGTCCGGACGATGTCGAGCACCGTCGGAGCGGGCTCGTCCGCGACGTTGAGGATCCGGCGATCCGGAAGGTCGGCGACGAGGCGCACCAGGCTGGCGACGCCGGCGGCGGCCGTGGTGTGGTCGATGCTCATCCCGCCGTCGGCGAGGGCGATGTGGGGGCGATCGTCGAGCACCCGCCGGACGACCCACCACTCGCGCGGCCGGCCGATCCCGACCCCGTACACCTTCGACGGACGCAGGACCGTCACCGGGGCCCCGTGGTCGAGCAGGACCTGTTCCGCGGCCACCTTGTTCGCCGCGTACCCGTCTCGGGAGGTCGGGTCGCCCTCGCACGCGGGGACGGTCGGCTGGGCCTCGGTGATCGGCACCGGGAACACCGGACGTTCGAGTGAGTTCGCGTGGCGACCACGCTCGTCGGCGTACACGGCCTTCGTCGAGAGCAGCACGGTCGAGGCGACGTCGGGGAGGTACGGGGTGAGTTGCCTGGCGTCCGTGGCGGTCGCCGCGACGCCGTCCACGAGCAGGTCGGCTCCGTCGCGGAGGACGTCGCGGAGCAGCGCCCCGTCCCGTCGATCTCCCGGGACGAAGCGTGCACCACGGGCGACGAGCGCATCGGCCGCCGCACCGCCCCGTCGCGCCACCACGTCCACCTGCCAGTCGTCGGTCGCGTCGAGCAGCTGCCGGACGATCGCCGACCCGATGCCCCCGGTGCCGCCGAGCACCACTGCGCGGCGCGCGCTCATCGTGCCGCTCCCGGTGCCATGTCGTAGGTGATCCACGGTGTGGCCGTGGCGTGGGCGTCGTACAAGGACCGCGCCGTCGCGTTGTCGGCAGCGGTGATCCATCGGACCACGGACGCACCCCCGTCGGCCGCGACCGACCGAGCCCGGTCGAGGAGCATGCGGCCGAGCCCGAGTCCGCGGTGCTCCGCGGCGGTGAAGAGGTCGTCCAGATAGAGCCCGAGTGTCGCGCTGGAGGGCCGCGCGAACCAGCGCAGGTCGGCCAACGCGCCGAGGGTCCCGTCCGGCCTGGACGCCACGAGGCCGAAGAGTCCGTGGTCGCCCCGGACGATCCACTGCCAGGTCCGGTCCACCACCGCGTCGTCGTGGTCGAGGCGGTAGAACGTGCGGTACCCGCGGTAGAGCGCCCGCCACGGTGCCTCGTCCTGGGGCTCGACCGGGCGAACGGACCAGGTCGTGGTCGTCGTGCTGTGCATGGCGTCACGGTATCCCGTGCCGTCCCCACGGTCGGACCGCTGCCCGGTCCCTGTGGACCGGACCGGGCCTCCCGGCCGTCGGGAGGGGGAGCGAGCCACCGGCAGGATCAGGAGGCGACCGGCTCGGGCGCCCGCGACCAGTCCGCCAGGGAGCCGTCGTAGACCTGCACGTGGTCGTGACCGAGGACCGTCAGGGCCAACGCGTCGACGCAGGCGGCGGTACCGACACCGCAGTAGGTCACGACCTCGGGGGCGTCGAGCACGGGGGCGAAGACCGTCGACAGGGTCCGCGGGCGGAGGAAGGCGTTCGTGTCCTCGTCGATGACCCGGTCGATGGGGATCGCGGTCGTCCCGGGGATGAGCTCGGGTACGGCGGGACCGAACGCGCGCTCGTCGGCGGCGCACACCAGGGCGGCTGGCTCCGACCCGTCCACCGCGCGCTCGACGCGGTCGCGGTCCGCCCACATCGGTCGCTCCTCGGTCGCGAGGAACGTCGACGACCGCGGAGCGAGCGCCCCGAGGCGGATCGGGCGCCCCTCGCGCGACCACTTGCCGAACCCGCCGTCGAGCACGGCCACGGTGTCGAAGCCGAACGAGCGGAACAGCCACCAGAGCCGCGAGGCCCACTCGCCCTGGGCGGCGTCGTAGACCACGACGGTCGACCCGTTCGAGACGCCGAGCGCCGAGACGGCGCGCTCGAACCGCGCCACGTCCGGACGGGTGAACGGGATGGCCGCTCCGGGAGCGCTGAGGTCGTCGACGAGATCGGCGAACACCGCACCCGGCACATGGCCGTCCTCGACGTACGCGTCGTGCGCGGACTCCCAGCGGGTGCCGCGGCCGATGCCCGACGTGCGCACGGTCGCGTCGATCACCACGAGGTCGTCCGACCCCAGGTGGTCGGCGAGCCACTGGGTCGACACCAGGGGCGACGTCAGGAGCGGGGACATGCCGACAACATAACCCGCACCCACTGACGCTCCACAAGCTCCGGCAACACGCCGAAACGCGAGGTCATCCGGCGTCGTGGACGCTCGGACGACCCCGCGTCGTCAGCGGCGACGAGCGCCGGGAGTGTGATCAGTGCGCGGCGGTCGGGATCGAACCCGTGATGTCCGACGACGCCGCCTGCAGCTTGGCCAGGCGCACCCGCTGCCGGTTGATGATCAGACCGCCCGCCAGTGCCACGAGGACGAGCACGCCCGACGAGATGAAGAACGCCGTGTGGTAGCCGTCGAGGGCCGCGCGGGCCTGGTCGAGCTGGCTGCCCTTCGTCCCGGTGAGCTGGTCGCGCACGACGTCGGCGAAGATCGTCGACAGCAGCGCGGTTCCGATCGACCCGCCGATCTGCTGCATCGTGTTCACCATCGCCGAGGCGACGCCGGCGTCCTGTCGGGCGACTCCCGAGGTGGCGGTGGAGAACGCCGACGAGAAGATCAGGCCCATGCCGAGACCGATGACGATGAGGCCCGGGAGCACGACGGGCGCGTACGCGCTGTCGAGCTGCGTCCGGGTGAGGAGCAGCAGACCGACCGCCGCGACCAGACCACCGATGAAGATGAGCACCTTCGGCCCGACGCGCGGGAGCAGGCGGGTCCCGAGGATCGTCGAGCTGAACATGATCGACAGCGGCATCGGCAGGAACGCCAGGCCGGTCTTGAGCGACGAGAACCCGAGCGTCTGCTCGAGGTAGTACGTCAGGAACAGGAAGATGCCGAACATGCCGATGGCGACGAGGCCCATGGCGAGCAGCGAACCGCCGCGATCACGGTCGAGCACGACGCGGAGCGGCATGAGCGGGTGTGCGACACGGGTCTCGATGAGGACGAAGAGCGCGATGAGGACCACGCCGGCGGCGAGGCAGACGTAGGTCAGGCCGTCGTTCCAGCCGTTGGTCTCGGCGTTCGAGAACCCGTAGACGATGCCGACCAGGCCGGCCGTGATCGTGACGACCCCGAGGTAGTCGATGCGGGGCCGCGGTGCGGCGACCGGACGCGGGATGAACAGCAACGCGCCGACGAACGCGAACGCCGCGATCACGAGGTTGACGTAGAGGCACCAGCGCCACGAGGCGTACTCGGTGAGGACGCCGCCCAGGAGCAGACCGATCGCGGCACCCGATCCGGCGATCGCGCCGAAGATGCCGAAGGCGCGCGCACGTTCCTTCATGTCGGTGAACGTCGTCGTGAGCAGCGACAGGGCCGCGGGTGCGAGCAGTGCGCCGAAGACGCCCTGGAGCGCGCGGGCGGCCACGAGCAGCCCGAACGTGCCCGCGAGGCCGCCGAGCATCGAGGCGAGGGCGAACCCGATGAGCCCGATGATGAACGTGTTCTTCCGGCCGAAGAGGTCCGCGAGTCGCCCGCCGAGCAGGAGCAGGGAGCCGAACGCGAGCGAGTAGGCCGTGACGACCCACTGGCGCTGGTCGGTGCCGAAGCCGAGGTCCTGCTGCGCGGACGGCAGGGCGATGTTCACGATGGTCGCGTCGAGCACGACCATGATCTGCGCGATGCCGATCACCGTCAGGACGATCCAGCGGTGGTCCTTCTTGTCGATGGGGGAGGGGTTGCGGACCCCGCCCTCGGTGCGGCGCGCCGCACCCGCGGTGCTCGTGGGCACCGCCCCGGTCGGCGTCGTCGCCGTCTGTTCTGACGTCATGATGGCGTCCTCCGTCACTCGGATGCAGTGGATGTGGAGGCGCGCACCGTCGGACGCCTCGCTCAGTGTAGAGCGAAACGGATGCGCCGCATCCGCTTATTCCCAGAATTCGGGATTAACGTTCCCGACATGCCCACCACGTCCCATCCGGACCGGGAGGCGCGACCACTCCGCGCGGATGCCCTGCGGAACCGAGAGCGCATCCTGGCCACCGCGCGACGGCTCTTCGCCGAACGAGGGATCAGCGTGACGCTCAACGACGTCGCGCACGAGGCGGGCGTGGGCGTCGGCACGGTCTACCGACGGTTCCCCGACAAGCACGCCCTCGTGGACGCCCTGCTGTCGGCGAAGTTCGAGACCCTGTCCGCGCTGGTGGAGCGCGCCGCCGCCTGCCCCACCGGACGCGAGGCGATGCGCGCGTACCTGCTCGGCGCGCTCGAGTTACGCGCGAGCGACCGGGCACTGGCCGATGTGATCGTCCGGGCCCACCCCGCGTCGCCCGCGCTGCGACGGGACCGGGACCGGATCGACGCGGAGATGACCGCGCTCGTGGATCGCGCCCACCGCGAGGGCGCGCTGCGAGAGGGCTTCCAGGCGCGTGACGTGCCGATGCTCGTCGTCATGGTGGGTGCCGTGGCCGACCGCACCCGCGCGTGCGACCCGGACCTCTGGCGCCGGTACGGGCAGATGCTCATCGACGGGGTCTGCCCGCCCGCCGTCGAGTCGCCGCTGCGCGGGCGCCCCCTCGAGCGTCAGGAGCTCGAGCTCGCGCTGAACGCGGCTCCGGCCTGACCGCTCAGTGCCACCTGACCGCGTAGGGCCACCTGACCGCTCAGCCCCCCGACCGCTCAGCCCTCCCCGACCGCTCAGGGCCCCCCCGACTGCTCAGGGCCACCGACCGCTCAGAGCCAGGACGAGAACCAGTAGTGCGACCGGACGAAGTCCCACGAGGTCTGCATCGCCGTCCACATCGGGTACCAGTACGCGGTGGCCGCGCTCGCCACGGCGAAGTACACGATCACCCAGACGATCGCCCGGGTCCGCCTCGGCCGGGGATCGTCCCGTGACCCGAGGAGCATCGCCAGCACGGCGGCCAGTCCGATGACGAGGTAGGGCTCGAAGGCGATCGTGTAGAACTGGAACACCGTGCGCCCGGCGTACAGGAGCCACGGCAGGTACCCGGCAGCCACCCCGAGCAGCACGTACCCGGCCCGCCAGTCCCGCCGACGCACGAACAGCACGAGCAGCACCACGGCCGCGATGACCGCCGCGTACCAGATGAACGGGTTCGCGATGTCGGTGATCGCGGCTCCGCACCGCTCCGACGTGCAGCCGTCCTGCCCGAGGTCCGTGCCCTGGTAGTACATGCTCGTCGGGCGCACCATGAGCAGCCACGTGAACGGGTTCGCCGCGTAGGCGTGCGGCGTGTGCAGGGTGATGTTGAAGCCGTAGATCTCGGTCTGGTAGTGCCACCAGTTCTGCACGCTGGTGGGGACCCACGCGAGCAGACCGGTCCAGCGGTGCCCGCCGTTCTGGATCCAGGTCCGGTCGTACCCGCTCCGCGTGAGGAACCAACCGCTCCACGACGCCAGGTAGACGACGGCCGCGACCGGGACGGTCAGCAGGAACGTGACCGGTCCCTGCCGGAGGACCGCGCTGCTGCTCCAGAACTCGATTCCCGCGCGACGCCGCATCATCATGTCGGTCAGCACGCTGTACACGGCGAAGAACGCCAGGAAGTACATGCCCGACCACTTCGTCGCGGTCGCCAGGCCACAGGCGAGTCCCATGGCGAACAACCAGGGCCGGAACCACAGTGACGGCCCCCAGAGGGTGCTCCGCCCCGCGTCCTCGCGGCGCGTCAGCCATCGATCGAGCCGCTGTTCCGTCCACCGGCGGTCGAGCAGGAGCGCCCCGAACCCGAGCAGGGCGAAGAAGCCGACGATGCCGTCGAGCAGGGAGACACGGGACATCACGATCGCCTGGCCGTCGATCGCCATGAGGAACCCGGCGAGGGTGCCGACGAGGGTCGACCGGAACAGGGACCGGGCGATGACGGCGACGAGGAACACCGTCGCGATCCCCACGGCCGCGACCGTGATGCGCCATCCGACCGCGTTCGCCCCGCCGAACAGGAGCTCGCCGAGCCCGATGAGGTACTTGCCGAGCGGCGGGTGTGCGATGAACTCCGCGACGTCGGTGTAGATGCCGGTGGCGCCGCCCGCGAACCGCTGGTCCGTCGTGGGGCCGTCGTTGCCCACGTCCGCCGGCCACGAGCCCTCGTACCCGAGGTGGACGATGGACCAGGCGTCCTTGACGTAGTAGGTCTCGTCGAAGACCAGGCTGTCCGGTCGGCCGATGTCCCAGAGGCGCAGGACCGCGGCGAGCAGCGTCACAGCGAGCGGACCCGTCCATCGCCAGATCGCGACCCGCGTCGACGTGGTGAGCACGCGTGCCCACCAGTCGTCGAGTCGTGACCCGCGGGGACGATCGAGGTCGCGCGGGGAGCCGCGTTCGGCCAGGTCCGTCGTCACCCCAGCATCCTAGGGAAGCGGCATCGGGCCTCCCGGGTCCGGATCCTGTGACGGTGGACAGGAGCGGCCTGTGGAGGACGAGGCGGGTGGCGAGCGGTCGCCCGCCCGGGCGGGATGATGGACCGGTGATCGTGCTCGCGGCGACTCCCATCGGCAACCTCGGCGACGCCTCCCGGCGCTTGATCGAGGCCCTCGCCAACGCCTCGGTCGTGGCTGCCGAGGACACGAGGACCGCCGTCCACCTGATGCGCGCCCTCGGTGTCGAGAACCGGCCGCGCCTCATCGCCCTGCACGAGCACAACGAGCGGGACCGTGCCGCGGAGGTCGTGGACCTCGCCCGCGACGACGACGTGGTCGTCCTGACCGACGCCGGCATGCCGGCGATCAGCGATCCCGGGTTCCCCCTCGTCGCCGCGGCGGCGGCCGCCGGCGTGACCGTCACCGCGATCCCCGGGCCCAGCGCCGTGCTCACCGCGCTCGCCGTGTCCGGGCTGCCCACCGACCGGTTCGCCTTCGAGGGCTTCCCGACCCGCAAGCAGGGTGAACGGCGTCGCGTGTTCGCCGCGCTCGCCGGGGAACCGCGCACGCTCGTCTTCTTCGAGTCACCCCACCGCGTCGCGGACACCCTCGCCGACATGGCCGACGCGTTCGGTGCCGACCGCCCCGCTGCCGTCTGCCGCGAACTCACCAAGCTGCACGAGGAGGTCCGGCGTGGGCCGCTCGGTGAGCTCGCAGCCTGGGCGGCGGACGGTGTCCGTGGCGAGATCTGCGTCGTCGTGGCCGGCGCTCCGTCCGCGGAGGGTCCGGTCGACCTGGAGGCGGGGGTGCGGTTGGTCCTCGAGCGCGTCGCCGCCGGCGTCCGCATGAAAGAGGCATCGGTGGCGGTCGCGCAGGCCACCGGACTGTCGCGCCGCGACCTCTACGAGGGCGCGCTCGCGGCCCGCTGACGGGAGGCCCGTCCTCCACGTCCGCGCCCGGTCACGCCGGTCTCCACAGGGGTCCCGGGCCACCGTCACCTGATGGGACGCGCCCGTAGGATGGTCCGCATGTCCGACGGCACCGCGTTCTCCATCACGACGCCCATCTTCTACGTCAACGACGTGCCGCACATCGGGCACGCGTACACCGAGGTCGCGGCGGACGTGCTGGCGCGGTGGCACCGGCAGCGTGGCGACGACACCTGGCTGCTGACCGGCACGGACGAGCACGGACAGAAGATCCTGCGGACGGCGTCCTCGCACGACGTCACCCCGCAGGCGTGGGCGGACCGTCTCGTGGCCGAGGCCTGGAAGCCCCTGCTCGACACCGTCGACATCCGGAACGACGACTTCATCCGCACCACGGACGACCGGCACGTGCGCGGGGTCACCACGTTCCTGCAGAAGTTGTACGACGACGGCTACATCTACGCCGGCGAGTTCGAGGGCTTCTACTGCGTGGGGTGCGAGGAGTACAAGCAGCCGAGCGACCTCGTCCCCGGCACCGGAGCCTACGAGGGCCAGCAGGTCTGCGCGATCCACTCGATCCCGGTCGAGGTGCTCGCTGAGCGGAACTACTTCTTCCGCATGTCGGACTTCGAGCAGCCGCTGCTCGACCTCTACGCGTCGAACCCCGAGTTCATCCAGCCCGAGAGCGTCCGCAACGAGATCGTGCAGTTCGTCAAGCAGGGCCTGCGCGACCTCTCGATCTCGCGGTCGAGCTTCGACTGGGGCATCACGATCCCATGGGACTCGGACCACGTGCTCTACGTCTGGTTCGACGCCCTGCTCAACTACATCACCGCGCTCGGCTACGGCAGCGACGACGACGAGGCCTTCCGCCGCCTGTGGCCGAGCGTGCACCTGGTGGGCAAGGACATCGCCCGGTTCCACGCCGTGATCTGGCCCGCGATGCTCATGGCCGCCGGGCTCGAGGTGCCGAAGCGCGTGTTCGGCCACGGGTGGCTGCTCGTCGGCGGCGAGAAGATGTCGAAGAGCAAGTTGACCGGCATCGCCCCGTCCGAGATCACGGACACGTTCGGGTCGGACGCCTTCCGGTACTACTTCCTGCGCGCGATCACCTTCGGGCAGGACGGCAACTTCAGCTGGGAGGACATCGCGGCGCGCTACCAGGCCGAGCTCGCGAACGGCTTCGGGAACCTGGCGTCGCGCATCGTCGCGATGCTGGGCCGGTACCACGACGGCGTCGTGCCCGAGCGGGCAGCGCTCACGGACGCCGACCGTGCGATCGACGAGCTCGCGGTCTCGGTGACCGAGCGAGCCGACGCCGCGATCGCCGGGTTCGCCCCGCACGAGGCGATCGCCACCGTCTGGGAGCTCGTCGACGCGCTGAACGGCTACATCACCGAGCAGGAGCCCTGGGCGTTGGCGAAGCAGCCCGACCAGCGTGAGCGTCTGGGCACGGTCCTCACGACGGCGCTGCGCGGCCTCGGGACGGTCGGAGTCCTCCTCGCGCCCGTGGTTCCGAAGGCGGCCGATCGACTCTGGGCTGCGATCGGAGCGGGCGGTTCGATCAGCGATCAGCGCATCGACCGCGCGTGGGAGTGGGCGGGCGCCGAGCGCGTCGTCCCGCTCGAGGCCGGGCTGTTCCCGCGCATCGAGACCTCGGAGCAGGGCGCAGCGTGAGCTCGTCCGACGCCCACGTCCGCGCGCGGGGGAGCGACGGTGCCGGGCAGAAGCGTGACCTCAGTTATCCGCCGCTGCCCCCGGCGCTCGTCGTGCCCGTGTACGACAACCACACGCACATGGAGATCGCGGACGGGGTCGGCGACGGCGGGGACGGGCCGATCGAGTACCGCGAGCACCTCGACCGCGCCTCGAGCGTCGGGATCCGGGGGGTCGTGCAGGTCGGCACGGACCTCGAGACCTCCCGCTGGTCCGCCGAGATCGCCGCCCGAGAACCGCGCGTCCTCGCGGCGGTGGCGCTCCACCCGAACGAAGCGCCCGAACTCGAGCAGCGGGGCCTCCTCGACGAACACCTCGCGGGCATCGACGCGCTCGCTGCCCTGACCCGCGTCCGTGCCGTCGGCGAGACCGGGCTCGACTTCTTCCGCACGGGTCCCGAGGGGCGCGACGCCCAGGTGCGTTCGTTCGAGGAACACATCGCGATCGCCAAGCGGCACGGGCTGGCCCTCCAGATCCACGACCGTGACGCTCACGACGACGTCGTCGCGACGCTCGACCGCGTCGGTGCGCCCGAGCGCACCGTATTCCACTGCTTCTCCGGTGGCCCGGACCTCGCGCGGCTCTGTGCCGAGCGGGGTTGGTACATGTCCTTCGCGGGCACCGTGACGTTCAAGAACGCCGAGGCCCTGCGCGAGGCGCTCCGCGTCGCCCCGCGCGACCGGATCCTGATCGAGACCGACGCGCCGTTCCTGACCCCGGTGCCCTACCGCGGTCGCCCGAACGCGCCGTACCTCGTGCCGCTGACGCTCCGCTCGATGGCCGAGACCATCGGGACCGACCCCTCGATGCTCGCGGCGCAGATCTCGTCGAACACCGAGATCGTGTACGGGCGGTGGGACCACGAGCCCGTCACGGTGAACGAGTGAGCGAGGCTCCCGGCCCGTCGCGTCCCGGTGCGTTGCTCGGCCCCGCCGAGATCCGCGACCTCGCGGGCCGCCTCGACGTCACACCGACCAAGAAGCTGGGCCAGAACTTCGTCCACGACGCCAACACCGTCCGCCGGATCGTGGCCGCCGGTGGTGTGCACGCCGACGCGATCGTCCTCGAGGTCGGTCCCGGGCTCGGGTCGCTGACGCTCGGCCTCACCGAGACCGGAGCCGACGTCCTCGCGGTCGAGATCGATCGGCGCCTGGCGACGCAGCTGCCCGACACGGTCCGGATGCTCCAACCCGAGGCCCGGCTCCGCGTGGTGCACCAGGACGCCCTGACGCTCCGGGCCGGGGACCTGCCGGACGGCGCGCGGCCCACGCACCTCGTGGCGAACCTCCCGTACAACGTCTCCGTTCCCGTGCTCCTGCACCTGCTGCCGACGTTCCCGACCATCGGTCGGGCGCTCGTCATGGTGCAGGCCGAGGTCGGGTACCGGCTGGCCGCGGACCCGGGGTCGAAGGTCTACGGATCGCCGAGCGTCAAGGCGGCCTGGTACGGCTCGTGGCGCATCGCCGGGCAGGTCAGTCGGCAGGTGTTCTGGCCGGTACCGAACGTCGACAGTGTGCTCGTCGGCTTCGAGCGCCATGAGGAACCGGGCGACGAGACGCTCCGGGCCCAGGTCTTCGCCCTCGTCGACGCAGCGTTCCAGCAGCGGCGGAAGATGCTCCGACAGAGCTTGTCCGCACTCCTCGGTGGGAGTGCCGGAGCTTCCGACGCCCTCACCGCTGCGGACATCGAGCCGACGCTGCGCGGCGAGCAGCTCACGGTCGACGACTTCACGCGCCTCGGTCGCACGGTGCTCGCCGCCGCGTAGGGCTCAGCCGATCCCTCCGTGGCACCACCCACGAACCGGGTCCGATCTCGACGGCGATGTGGTGCACCACCAGCCGCCGAGGAGTTCTCTGGAACCATGCCGAAGACGAAGCAGCAGGTGTCCGCCAAGCCCATCAGCCGTGAACTCCACGGCCGCATCGACTACGGGTTCACGGCCGCGAACCTGTTCCTGCCGGGCGCGCTGGGCCTCCGTCCGGGCGCTCGTCGCCTGTTCCGGTTGTTCGGGCTGGTGCAGGGCGGCCTCAACGCGGTGACCGATCAGCCGTCCGCCGCGATCCCCGCCGTCCCGTTCGCGGTACACGGTGCGATCGAGAAGAACAGTGGGCTGCTCTACGTCCTGCTGCCGCTGATCACCGGCGTGCTCAAGGACCGTCGAGCGCGTCGCTTCTGGTTCCTCAGCGGCATCGCGCTGGTGGTCGTCTACAACCTCACCGACTGGAGCTCGTCGAGCGGTGCGGTGTACCCGCCGAACACCAAGGTCACGCCGGCCAAGAAGGCGAAGGCGGCGAAGAAGCGCCGCTGACCCGAGCGCTGTCGATGCGCGCATGTGACGACGGAGCGCGTGTCGAACGACATCGGGATCGTCGCCGCATGCACCCGCATCTGATGTGCGTGCATGTGGCGACGAACCTGTCGGGGAACGACAGCGGGATCGTCGAACGAGGCGGTTCCGCTGGGCAGAGGTGCCGGCAGGGGTCAGTGGCCCGCGACCAGGGCCCGGATGAGGTCCGCCTGGTTCCCGTTCCGCTCCGCCCAGCGCAAGGGCAGGACGTTCTCGACCAGGACCTCCGCCCCGGCCCCGGCCGCGAGGAGGGCGACGACCTCGTCGAGGAACGCGTCGAGGGGCATGCCGCCGAAGTCGGCGCCGCCGAGCAGGTCCGTGGCGACGGCCGGCGGCACGAGCTCGAGCACCTCGACGCCGGAGTCGGCGAGCTGTGCCCGGAGCGACAGCGTGTACGAGTGCACGGCCGCCTTGGTCGCGCTGTAGGTCGGTGTCGCGGCGAGCGGGGTGAACGCGAGCCCGGACGACACGGTCATGAGCGTCGCGGCCGGCCGCGTGAGCAGGTGCGGCAGGACGGCGTCGACCAGGCGGATCGTGCCGAGCAGGTTGGTGGTGATCGTCGCCTCGGCAGCGGCGATGTGCGCAGGATCACGGAGGTCCTCGGGGCGCATGATCCCCGACATCGTGACGACGGCGTCGAGCGAGGGGTGCCGCTCGACGACGGTCCGCACGGCCGCGGTGATGGAGTCGGGGTCGTCGACGTCGAGCACGACGGTGTCCAGGCGCGGATCGTCCGCCGCGATCTCCTCGAGGAGGGCCCGGCGACGACCGCCGACGACCACGGTGCTGCCCGCGTCGGCGAGGCGTCGTGCGAGCCCGAGGCCGATGCCCGAGGTCGCGCCGGGGATGAAGACGGTGCTGGTGGTGATGTCCATGCCCCGACGATCGCGGAGTCCGGGCCGGCGGGGCAGAGCGCGTCGATCGGGGGATCGGCGATCCCTGGTCGCGGGCGCGCGCGGGTGCGAGGATCACGGGGTGGAACGGGACGGCGTGGACAGGGACGGGCTCGCGGACTTCCTCCGGCGCCGGCGGGAGCGCATCCAGCCCGAGGACGTCGGCCTCGGTGCCGGTCCGCGCCGCCGGACGCCGGGCCTCCGGCGTGACGACGTGGCCGCGCTCGCCGGGATGTCGACGGACTATTACACCCGGCTCGAGCAGCAACGCGGTCCGCAGCCGTCCGAGCAGATGCTCCAGGCGCTCGCCCGGGCCTTGCGGCTGACGGTGGCGGAGCGGGACCACCTGTTCCACCTCGCCGGGCACAACGCCCCGGTGCGCGTGCGGCGTGCCGATCACGTGGCGCCGCCGTTGCTCCGGGTGCTCGACCGCCTCGACGCGGATCCGGCGATCGTCGTGAGCGACCTCGGGGAGACACTCGCCGAGAACCGCCGGGCCGTCGCGCTGCTCGGGGCGACGGTGGGGCTGCCGGGGCCCGAGCGGTACCAGGTGTGGCGGTGGTTCCTCGGTCGGGAGCGCGAGCGCTACGCCCCGGAGGAGCACGAGCGGCAGGCGCGCATCCAGGTCGCCTCGCTCCGGGCCGCGGTGGGTGCGGCCGGCCCGGGTGACCGCCGTGCACGGGAACTCGTCGCGGGGCTGACCGCCCGGAGCCCGGAGTTCGTGGCGGTGTGGGAGCGACACGAGGTCGCCGAGCGGTTCACGGACCACAAGACCTTCCTGCACCCGGAGCTCGGGCGACTCGAGGTCGACTGTCAGGTGCTGCTCACCGAGAACCGGGCGCAGGCGCTCCTGGTGTTCACCGCGGAGCCCGGTACCGAGGCGGCAGACCGGCTGGCGCTGCTCGGCGTGCTCGGCGAGCAGCGGTTCGGCCCGACCCCGTCCGAGGGAACCGAGACCTCCGCCCGGACGGCAACGGGGCAGTCAGCCCCTCCGCGGTTGCCTTCTGTGACGACCGGCGTGGCGCGCGCAGGGGACCGTGCCTAGGCTGTTGCGGTGAGCACTCCCCGTGTGTACGTCATCCACGAGAACCCCGAGTGGTTCCCACCGCTCGCCGCCGCGTTCGAGGCCGAGGGTGTCCCGGTCGAGGAGCTCCTGCTGACGGACGGCTCCATCGACCTCGCCGCCGATCCTGCGCCGGGCGTCTACTGGTCGCGCATGTCCGCGTCGAGCCACACCCGCGGGCACGAGCACAGCAAGGAGTACACGCGCGCCGTCCTCGGCTGGCTCGAGCGTGCCGGCCGCTCGGTCGTCAACGGCAGCCACGTGCTCGAGCTCGAGGTCAGCAAGGTCGCGCAGCACGGCCTGCTCCGGAACGCCGGGTTCGACGTGCCGCGCACGACGGCGGTGTTCGGTCACCGCGACCTCGTCGCCGCCGCCGAGCGCTTCGTCGCCGAGGCGTCGACTCCCGGTGCGCCGTTCATCACGAAGCACAACCAGGGCGGCAAGGGCCTGGGCGTCCGGCGGTTCGACACGGTCGCGGAGTTCGCGGCGTACGTCGAGAGTCCGGAGTTCGAGGAGCCGGTCGACGGCATCACCCTCATCCAGGAGTACCTGGTCGCGCGCGCGCCGTTCATCACCCGCGTCGAGTTCGTCGGCGGTCGGTTCGTCTACGCCGTCCGCGTCGACACGAGCGCCGGATCGTTCGAGCTCTGCCCGGCCGATGCGTGCGAGGTCCCGCTGCCCGGCCAGGCGGCGCAGCCGCAGAGCGACCTCGCCCAGACGGGCACCGCGCAGACGGGCACGGCGCAGACCGGCACCGAGCAGACCGGCACCGAGCAGACCGGCCCCGAGCAGACCGGCCCCGAGCAGACGTTCGCGGGAGCGGCGTGCGACGTGCCGACGGCCGGCCAGCCGAGCGCGTTCTCGATCCGCTCCGAGATCACGGCCGGGTCCGAGATCGTCCAGCGGCTCGAGGCGTTCCTGGCCGACCAGCGCATCGGCGTCGCCGGCATCGAGTTCATGGAGACCGTCGACGGTCGGACCGTCGTCTACGACATCAACACGAACACGAACTACAACCCCGCGGTCGAGGAGACGAGCCCCGTGTCGGGGCCCCGCAGCATCGCGCGCTACCTCGGCGCGCTCCTCGCGAGCGAGCAGGCCCTGCTCGCCGTCTGAGCATCGCACCGGCTCCTTCCGTTCGCACCGCCGCATCGCGGTGTTCGAACGGAAGGCACCGGTTCGGCCGCTCCGACCCGCGACCACCGCGACCACCGCGACCCGCGACCACCGCGACCCGCGACCACCGCGACCCGCGACCACCCCGGGAGGCACGGCGCCGGCCCGACCGGCACCGCGCCTCCCGACCGTCCCACCCCAACGAACCGGAAGAACCACGTGCGATTCGGATACTGGACCCCGCTGTTCGGCGGCTGGCTCCGCAACGTCGAGGACGAGCAGATGCCCGTCACGTTCGACTACGTCAAGCGCCTCGCCCAGCGGGCCGAGCAGATCGGCTTCGACCTGACGCTCGTCCCCGAGCTCAACCTCAACGACATCAAGGGCACGGCCGCGCCGAGCCTCGAGGCATGGGCGCTCGCGGCGGCGATCGCGGCGACGACCGACCGCCTCGAGATCATGGCGGCCATGCGCCCGGGCTACCACCTGCCCGCCGTCACAGCGAAGCAGGCCGCGACGATCGACGACATCTCGAACGGTCGGTTCACGTTCAACGTCGTGAGCGCCTGGTGGGCCGAGGAGGCCAAGCAGTACGGCGGGATCTTCTCGGAGCACGACGACCGGTACCGCCGCACCGCCGAGTTCGTCGAGATCATGAAGGGCATGTGGACGGAGACGCCGTACTCGTTCCACGGGGAGTACTACGACATCGAGAACGCGCACCTCGAGCCGAAGCCCCGCGTGCAGCCGCGCATCTACGCCGGCGGTGAGTCCGAGGCCGGCAAGGCGAGCATCACGCGCTACGCCGACGCCTACGTCACGCACGGCGGCACGGTCGACGAGCTGCGCACGAAGATCGACGAGATGAAGCAGCGGCGGGTCGACGCCGGACTGCCGCCGTTCGAGGCGTTCGGCATGGCCGCCTACGCGATCGTCCGTGACACCGAGGCGGAGGCGCAGGCCGAGCTCGCCCGCATCACCGACGTGCAGCACGGGGCCGCGTACGAGTCGTACCAGGACTTCATCTCGAAGTCGCAGCTCGAGCGTGTGCCGAGCCTGGAGGACTACTCCGTGTCGAACCGTGGCCTGCGGCCGGGGTTCGTCGGGACGCCCGAGCAGGTCGCCGAGCGGATCCGGGCGTTCCAGGACGCCGGCGTCGACACGCTCCTGCTGCAGTTCTCGCCACAGCTCGAGGAGATGGAGCGGTTCGGCGAGCAGGTCATCCCGCTCGTGGCCGGCACCACCGCGGGCTGAGGGGCACGACCGCGCCGTGCCACCGCGGTGCCCCTCGGGGTCGCGCGGTGGCCATCGCGACCGATATAGGTTGGGTCCATGACGTCGCTCGCCGCACCGACCCGGGTGCGGACGCGCGCGCCGGGCAAGATCAACGTCTACCTGGCTGTCGGCACGCTGCTGCCGGACGGGTACCACGACGTCGCGACGGCGTACCAGGCCGTGTCGTTGTACGAGGACGTCGTCGCCGAGGCGGCCGACGACTTCACCGTGCGGTTCACCGGCCCCATCGACACGTCGGCGGTCCCGGTGGACGAGACGAACCTGGCACTGCGGGCCGCCCGGCTCGTGGCGGAGCGCGCGGGCTACCGCGGCGGGGTGCACCTGACGATCGAGAAGCAGGTGCCCGTCGCCGGGGGCATGGGCGGCGGTTCCGCGGACGCGGCGGCGACGCTCCTGGCGGTCGACACCCTGTGGGGCACGTCGCTCGGTCGCGACGAACTCCTGCGGCTCGCGGCCGGGCTCGGCGCGGACGTGCCGTTCGCGTTCTCCGGCGGCACCGCGATCGGCACCGGGCGGGGCGACGAGCTCAGCCCGGCCCTGGCGTCGGGTCAGTTCCACTGGGTGCTCGTGCTCTCGGACGAGGGACTCTCGACGCCCGCGGTGTACACCGCCCTCGACGAGCATCGCGACCGCTACCGCGCCGACATCACGCCCGTCCGGGACGCCCCCGTCGTCGAGGCGAACGTGCTGCAGGCGCTCCGGGCGGGCGACGCCGAGCTGCTGGCCGACTGCCTCCACAACGACCTGCAGGCTCCGGCGATGCGGCTGCAACCCACGCTCGCGCGCACGCTCGAACTCGGTGAGCGCGCCGGCGCTCTCGCGGGCATCGTGTCCGGGAGCGGCCCGACCGTCGCGTTCCTGGCCGCGGACTCCGACGCCGCGCTCGACCTGCAGGTCGAGTTGAGTGCCGCCGGGCTGACCGTGGTGCGGGCCACGGGTCCGGTGCACGGCGCGCGCGTCGTACCGCGGTAGCCCGAGCCCGAGCCCGAGCCCGAGCCCGAGCCAGCCCGAGCCCGAGCCCGAGCCAGCCCGAGCCCGAGCCCGAGCCAGCCCGAGCCCGAGCCCCCCGCGCCTCAGTTCCCGGTCACCAACTTGCCCGCGGCGTAGTGGGTCGCGACCTGCTGCGCGGTGAGCACCGTGGTGTACACCGCCGCGTACCGCATGGCACCGTTCACGTACCAGGCGGAGCCGGAACCCACCCAGCTCCCGGACAGGCTGTCGTAGCCGATCCGCCAGTACCCGCCTCCGTCGTCCTCGGCTCCGGTGTACGCACTGTTGCTGGCGACGAGCGTCCCGTCGAGGTAGAGCGCCATGCCGGTGCTCGGACTCTGCGTCGCGACCACCTGGTGCCAGGCCCCGTCCGCGTAGTCGACCCCCGCTGCACTGGTCACGATCTGGTTCCTGCTGCTGTAGGTGGCGAAGGTGACCCCGCCGTCGGTGTTCACGTAGACGGCCCGGTCCTCCAGTCCGGACGTGCCGGTCCGGGCGGTGCCGAACCCGATCAACCGGCCGGCTGCCGTGGCCGTGCGGAACCACACCTCCTCGCTGTAGGTGGCCGGTGGCGCCGTCTTCGTCGGCATCGACACGTAGCTCGTGGACCCGTCGAGCACGTACGCGCTGCCACCGTCCCTCGGGCAGGCGATGGGCGTCTCGGTGCTCGTGGTCATACTGCCCTGGTACGTGCCGTCGTTCCCGTGTCCGGACACGTCCCGGGCGGTGGTCGAGCCGGCGTCCTCGGTCAGCGGGTACTGGAACAGCGCCGAGCCGGCGTCGACGGTGAGCGCGTCCGGACAGTGGAAGTACGGCGCCGTCCTCGCGGTGTCCGCGGGGTCCGTGATCGCCGCGGTCCACCCCGAGGTCGTCCCGGGCGCCGCGACACCGACGGCGGCCGCGGCGGCGAGCGCCACCCCGACGAGGGGCCACCGCCGTCGGGGTCGCTCGCGGTGCCGGGGGGTCATGCGTGGAGTCCTCGGGTCCGGCGGTGGCGGCGCGGGCCCGCTTCGTCGCCCGGGAGGCCCACCACGAGTGTCCAGAGCAGCGGCACCGCGCACAGGCCCACCGCGACCACCCATCCCCAGGGCGGCAGGTGCAGCGCGGTCGTCAGGTGGTGGACCGCGTGCGGTGTCGCGATGCCGTGCGCCGGCACGGTGAGGCGCCCGACCTCGCCGGCGACGAGGTCGACGTGCGCGCCGGTCGGGGCGGCGACCTTGACGGGCAGCATCCCGGTGGACACGACGGTCGCCTCCGTGCCGCCCGACACGGTCGCGGTCTGGAGCACCGTGGTCCCGACGAAGGGGCGGAGGACGAACGCGACGCCGGAGAGCAGGACGGACACCCCGAGGACGCGGGCAGCGGAGCGGTGCGTCGGCCGACGGACGCGGCTCGTCACGAGCCAGAGCGCCACGAGACCGACGATCAGCAGGGGCAGTGCACGGACGAGCCATCCGACCCCGGGCAGGATCGTCCGGACCACCCCGACCACGTCGGCGGCGCGGAGACGCCAGGGGTCGACGGCGCCGTTCGCGTCACCGCGGGTCGTGATCCGTCCGTCGTCGATCGCGGCGATCCGGTGCGTGTACGTCTCGGCGGCGGCGGTCGGCGGGTGGAACGTGACGACGTCGCCGACGCGCAGGTCGGTCGCGGCGGCGGGGACGGTGAGGACGAGCGTGCCGACGGGCGCGGCCGTGCCCATGGACGGCGTCTCGACGACGAACCACCGACCGCCGGTGGCGTGGAACGCCGTCGCTGCGACGACCACGACAGCGATGATCGCGAGCAGGACGCCGGTGAGCGCTCGCCGTCCGGTCCGACGACGACGGCGAGTGATGGCCCGGAGGCCGTGGACGGCCCTGCTGCCGCGCACCGCCCGGACGCCGTCGGCCGGCCGGACGGCGCGGACGTGCGTCGCGGTCATGGCGGTCGCCTCCACGGATCGGGAGGGGCGGGTCCGGCAGCGGGACCCGCCGCGTCGGACGGGGTGGGGGCTAGCTGGCGTACGACCAGGTCAGCGGGACCGTGGCCTGGAGGCCCTGGTAGCTGTTCCCGAGGGTGCTCGGCAGCGAGACGGCGAAGCTGAAGGCCGTGGACGAACCGCCCGGGACGGCGGGGAGCGAGAACGGCGTGGTCGTGCTGCCGAGGGCGGCGAGGGTGCCCGAGAACACCGTGGTGTTCGCGGTCGTGTTCTTGACGACCACCGTCATCTGCGAGCACAGGTCGTTCGCCGTGCCGTTGACGGAGCCGTTCGCGAGCTGCCCGCAGGAGCCCGGGGTGAGGGTGAACGTCCGGGCGGCGGCCGATCCGGTGTTCTTGATCGTCATCGCCGTGGTGACGGTGTCGCCGGGCACCATGGCGGCCCCGCCGAACTGGTCGATCGACGTGCAGGTCGCGGTGTTCGTCGAGACGGAGCCGCCGTCGGTCGAGGTGCACGTCGCCGCGTTCGCGCCGGTCGTGGACTCCTGCATCACGAGGGTGCCGGTGACGGCCGTGTCACCGCTGTTCGTGATCGACGCGACGAACCCCGACAGGGTCCCGGACATCGAGAACGAGAGCAGCACGGCGGCGAGCACCCCGGTGCCGATCGCGAACCACGTGAACCGGACGCGTTTCGGGCTGGTGGGCAGGACGTGGGACAACGGCGGGCTCCTCGGGTCGGATCGGGTCGCTCGCGGTGTACCCCGTCGGAGTGGATCGTCGGACGCAGGATCGGGCTGCGGAACGACGCCCGGACGACGACACCGTGCGGCCCCATCAGTCTGAGCGGTTCTCGAGAACTCTGAGGCCCCCAATGCGGGGGACGCGGTTGTACCCCGAACGATACCGACCAGGAGGTTTGCCGCCGGATCAGTGCCCGGTGCGCTTGTACTCGGACACGATGACGGTGCCGGTGCGCCACGTGCCGGCGACGTGGAACCCATGACGTTCGAGTGTCGCGGTGAGCGCCGGGCGGACGTCGCGGGACGGCGCCCCGAGGAACCACACCGTGTCGATGTCGCCGAGACGGCGGGGCACCGTCGTGGCGACGTCCCCGTTCGTGTCCCAGAGCCGACCGGTGGCGGGGCCGCTCGTGACCGCGGCCAGGTCGGTCATCCCGGCGAAGGCCCGCGGGTAGGCGTCGCGGATGATCTGCGTCGTCGTCGTCGGGTGGTGCCACACGCTGCCGTAGACGACACCCTCGTCCGCATCGGGAGCGAACGAGCGCTGCCGGCTCACGATCGCGGCGGCCTGCGCCCAGTGCGAGTCCTGCTTGGCGTACGGGGTCTTCACGGCGACCGCGGCGGGCACGGCCAGCGCGACGAGCAGACCGACCGCGACGAGGGCGGGGACCCGCGGGCGGATCGACGTCAGGCCGAGGGCGATGAGCACCGCGACGAACGGCAGGCTCAGCGTGGCGTACTTCGGCGAGTACAGGTGCTCCCCGAGGGTCGTCGCGCCGACGAGGAGTGCCGTCGGGACGACGACGACGGGCAGGGTGACCCGGACCGCCTGGGCGCGCAGGGCCTCCCGGGCGGTCCGGGCGGTGGCGCGACGTCGCGCGCCACGCAGGCCGAGGACGACGCCGGCCGCCATCGCGACCCAGGCGGCGGTCGCGAACGGGACCGACCCGGGGAACCACGCCGTCGTCGACACCTGGCGCACGGTGCCCGGCCCGATCCCGGCGATCCAGCTCACCTGCTCCGACTGGCCCGTGGCGACGGCCACGAACGGCACGACGGTGACGGCTGCGCAGCCCGCGGCGATCGCCCACGCGCCGAGGATGTGCCGCGGCACGATCGGCACCGGGGCGGAAGCGCGATGCGTCATGGGTGCGGCGCGGCCGGCTCGGAGGTCGGCGAGGCGCGTCCACGCGAGCGCCACGGCGTGGGCGACGACGACGAGCGACAGGTAGACGTTGAACACCACCGCGACCGCGGCGAGGACCCCGTACGCGACCCACCACCGCCGTCCGGTACCGTGCCGCGTGCGTCGCACCGCGGTGAGGCCGACGAGTGTCAGGCCCACCGACAGCGCGGTGATGGTCGCGTAGGGGCGGCCCTCGACGCCGGCCCAGGCGACGCGGGGGAGGAGCAGGAACACGACGCCCGCGACGACGCCGACCCGGCGACCGGCGATCCGACGGCCGAGCGCGACGACGAGCCCGGCGGCGAGCCCGACGGCGAGCGCGCTCGGGAACCGCAGCGTGAACGGGGTGGAGCCGACGAGGCGGAACCAGACGTGCATGCAGGCGTAGTAGAGCCCGTGCACGGCGTCGACGTGGTGCAGTTCGCTCCAGAGCTGCCCCCAGGTCCGGGTCGCGCTCGTGACGGTGGCGCCCTCGTCGTACCAGAGGGACGGCACCCAGGCGAAGGCCGCGGCGAGCAGCACGCCGAGCGCCGCGATCGTGAGCTCCGGCGAGCGGGCCGAGGCGATCGACAGCGTGCCGGACAGCCCCCGGACGGACCGCCGGAGGGACGGGACCCGGGTCGGCCGCCGGATGCTGATGGCACCGGTCTGCGGAGAACGCACCGCCCGGACGCTACCCAGCCCCACTGGCAGCGCGCCCGGGTGTTCGCGCGGTCGCCGCTGAGAGTTCACACTCGTGTCTTCGGTGCGACACACATAATGACGGGATGCGTCCGATCGTCGAACCGGCTCCGACCGCCTCCGCCGCCCGTCGGCGTCTCGGCTCGCGGACCTCGCCGCTGCCCGGGGTCGGGGACGAGGGCATCCGTCGCCTCGCCGCCGCGCGCGTGCTCGTCATCGGTGCCGGAGGCCTGGGGTCGCCCGTCGTCGCCCTGCTCGCGGGGGCCGGCCTCGCGCGCCTGACGATCGTGGACCCGGACGTCGTCGACCCGTCGAACCTCGCGCGGCAGACGCTGTTCACGGCCGCCGACGTCGGCCGACCGAAGGCACGTGTCGCGGCGGAGCGGGCGAGCGCCGTCGACCCCGAGACCGAGGCGGTCGCCGTCGTCGCCGCGTTCACCCCCGACGTCGTCGCGGGACACGACGTCGTGGTGGACGCCGCCGACAGCGTCCTCGTGACACGGGCGGCGTCCGACGCCTGCGCCGCAGCCGGCGTCCCGCTCGTGTGGGGCAGTGCCCTCGGTTCGGACGGCCAGGTGTCCGTGTTCTGGGACGCCGCTCCGGACGGTGCCGCAGTCGACTTCCACGACCTGCACCCCGACCCGTTCGACGACGACGGCTCGTGTGCGCTCGACGGGGTCGTCCCCGCGCTCTGCGGGGTGGTCGGGTCGGTCATGGCAGGCCAGGTGTTCACGCTCGTCACCGGCGTCGGCGACCCCCTGCTCGGCCGCGTCGTGACGGTCGACGCGCGCACGTGGTGCACCGTGGAGAGTCCGCTGCGTCGTGGGCCGGCGTCGCGACGTCCGCCGGCCCTCCCGACCCTGCCGTCGGAGCCGGTCCGTCGGATCGCGCCCGCCGCTTTGGAGGCCCGGCTCGCCCTGCGGACGCAGGGTCGCGACGCCTTCGTGCTCGTGGACGTCCGCACGGACGCCGAGCTCGAGGCCACGGGCGTCGTCCCCGGCGCGGTGCGGCCGGACGCCGTGCCCGCCGGCGCCGAGGTCGTCGTGTACTGCGCCCGTGGCCCACGCGCGGACGCGTGGGCCACGGCGAACGGCGACGGTCGGACCGTGACCGTGCTCGACGGCGGCATGACCGCATGGCTCGCCGAGGCGCGGCCGACCGCCGAGCGTCCCGGTCGGGGGTAGTGGCGGGCGTGCTGCTCACGGGTAGGGGATGACCGCCTCGACGATGGTCTGCCTGAGCTCGCCCGCCGAGCACGCCGTGCCGTCGCCGGCGCCACTGCCGCCGCGGATGAAGAGCGCCGTCCTGCTGCCCGGCGGGTAGACGCGGATACCGTCGATGTGCACGGGCTTGCACGTCGCCGGATCGAAGGCGGCAGCGACCTCGATGATGATGTAGGCCTGAGCGGCGCGGCCGGGTTGGAGCGTGACCGTGGGGTGTTGCACGTCCCGGTCCGGGGTCGCGGCGGGACCGATCTGCGTGCCGTTGCCGTCACCCACGTAGGACACGCCGGGCCAGCCCTGCAGCGTGCAGGTCGTGGGGCTCGTGTTCGTCAGGATGATGGCGAGCTGCTCCTTGGACATCCCGCCGCCGCTCCCCGGGGGGTTCCCGCCCTGTTCGCCGAGTCGTGCGGACAACTGTGCTGTCGTGCACATCCCGGAGCGCGTTCCCGGTCCCGCGGCGGCCCCCGCGCCCGGTGCGGGGGTCGATGCCGCGTTCGCGGCGGGCGCGGACGGGGCGCCCGCGGCGGACGGCGCAGCGCTCGGGGTGGCCGGCGGACGGCTCGGCGTCCGTGTCGCCGTCGTCTGCGTCGCCGAGGCGGTGCGGGTGACGGCGGGGTGCGGCGCGGCGTCGGAGTGCGGGGCGGCGCAGCCCGTCAGGGTGAGCCCGACGAGCGCGGCCGTCGTCGAGACGACCAGGAGGCGGTGCCGTGGATCGGAGCGGTTCATGCCTCCACTGTGCCGCGCCGACCGTGAGGCCGAGATGAGACCGTCCCCGGCCGGTCTCACGACTTCCTCATCTCGGTCCTGCGAAGGTGTCGCTCGGAGTCGGAGGGACGTGGACGTGCGGTTGCTGCTGCTGGAGGACGATCTCGACCTGGCCGCCCGGATCCTCGACGGACTCCGGCGGGCCGGGTTCGCGACCGACCACGTGACCGACCTCGCCGCCGCCGACGAAGCCGTCGCGGTGACGTCGTACGACGGCCTCGTGCTCGACCGCACGGTCCCCGACGGTGATTCGCTCACGTTCCTCCGCGCGTTGCGGCGCGCGGGCGACACCGTCCCCGTGCTCGTGCTGACGGCCCGCGACACCGTGGAGGACCGCGTCGACGGGTTCCACGAGGGCGCGGACGACTACCTCGTCAAGCCCTTCGCCTTCGCCGAGCTCGAGGTCCGTCTGCGGGCCCTGACCCGGCGCGGGGCGGCGCTCCGCGTCCCCGTCCTCCGTGCCGGTCCGGTCGTCATGGACGTGCCCCGGCACGAGGTCACGCACGACGGCGTCCTCCTGAGTCTGACGCCCAAGGAGTTCGGGGTCCTCGAGATGCTCCTCACCGCCGACGGCGCCGTGCTGTCCCGGAGCGCGCTGTTCGAGGGGTGCTGGGACGAGCGCAGCGATCCCCTGTCGAACGTCGTGGACGTCGTGATCGCGCAACTCCGGCGGCGGCTCGGCGAGCCGGACCTGATCGAGACCGTCCGCGGCGTCGGCTACCGGATCCGATCATGAGGACGCGCGAGGTCGCGATCGGGTCCCGACCGAGCCCGGCGGCCCGGCGGCGGCTCGAGCGGATCCGCTGGAGCATGACCCTGTTCTTCGCGCTGACGACCGCGGCCTGCATGGTGGCGCTCGCGGTGTTCTTCGCCGCGACGGACGCCGCCGCGCGCCATCGGGTCGACGACGGCCTCCGCACCCAGGCCCGCCTGGTGTCCGAGGGTGTCACGCACGACGGCCGGTACTTCAGCTTCGCGACGGGGACGACGCCCGCGTCGGGCGCCGGCTTCGCCGCGATCGGGACGATGCCGGCGGGGTTCGTGGACGCGCGGGGCATCCAGTACGCCTCGCCGCGGCAGTCGTCCCTGCCGTCCTCGGCGGTGATCAGCGCGATGTACGCCGGCATGCGGCGCGCGCACGCGTCGGTCTTCCAGACGGTGTCCGGGCGGAACGGGGTCGCGATGCGGTGGGTGGCGCGGCCACTCGACCCATCGGACGTCGCGATGACGATGGTGGGTGCGCCGGCCGCGGCGCCGTTCAGCCGTCGGACACTCGTGCTGGGGCTCGTCCTCGCGGTCGCCGTGCTGGTGCTCGTGGGGACCGTCACCGGGCACGTGCTCTCCGGTCGCGCGATGCGTCCCGCCGTGCGGCAGGTGGAACGGCAGGAGCAGTTCCTCCGCGAGGCCGCGCACGAACTGCGCACGCCGCTCGCGACGCTCGGCCTCATCGCGGAGTCGGGCATCCGGCATCCGGACACCGCCGACCAGGCGCTCCGGGACCTCCAGGGTCGGCTGGAGCGGATGACCGGCGTGGTGACCAGCCTGCTCGCGCGAGCGCGGTCCGAGTCCGGTGGCGAGATCGACCAGCGGCTGCTCCGACTCGACCAGCTCGTCGAGGTCACGGTCGACGAACTCGACCGTGGTGCCCTGGTGTCCGTGGATGCCGTGCCGACCGTGGTCCGGGGCAACGCGGACCTCGTCGAACACGCCGTCCGGAACCTCGTCGAGAACGCGATCCGGCACACGGACGGCCCGGTGCGCATCACCGTGCGGGACCGGTGCTTCGCGGTCGCCGACTCGGGCAGCGGCGTGCCGGAACGCCTCGCCGGGCGGGTCGACGGCATCGACCCCGGTGTCGTCGGCGGACCCGGGGTCGGCACCGGCACCGGGCTGTCCATCGTCCGGTGGGTCGCCGACCTGCACCACGCGGCACTCCGGTTCGAGGAGCGGCCGGGCGGCGGTCTCGTGGTCCGCCTCGAGTTCCCGACCGCTGACACCCGCTGACCATCGAGCAACACCCGCTGTCGGCTCTGAGCGGCATCTGCGTCTAGGATCGCAACACCATGACGCAACTGCGGATCCGCGACGCCGCCACCTACCTCGGCGTGAGCGACGACACCGTCCGGCGACTCGTCGACGGCGGGACCTTCACCCGTGCCACCGACGACGCGGGCCGGGCGGTCATCGACGGCCGTGAGCTCGCGCGGTACGCCAAGGAGCGCAGCACGGCGCTCGCCGACCCCGCGTCGGGTGTGCAGAGCTCCGCGCGCAACCGGTTCGTCGGGATCGTCACCGACGTCGTCGCGGACCGGGTGATGGCGCAGGTCGAGCTCCAGTGCGGCCCGCACCGCGTCGTCTCGCTCATGAGCGCCGAAGCGGTACGAGACCTCGGCCTCGAGGTCGGCTCCGTCGCCGTCGCGTCCGTCAAGGCCACCATGGTCGCCGTCGAGGCCCCCGCGCCGGCATCCGCCGTCGACGGCGCCGTCCGGGAGGAACGCCCATGACCCGTCCGTCGTCCCACCTCCGCCACGCCGCGGTCGCCGCCGTGGCACTCGTCGGTGCGGTCGCCCTCGCCGGGTGTTCGTCGAGCGGGGGCTCCGCACCGAGCGCACCCGCCGCGAGTGCCTCGGCCGCCGCGAGCCCGACCGGCACGCTCACGGTGGACGCGGCCGCGTCGCTCCAGCAGACCTTCACGACGCTCGGCGCGCGGTACGAGGCCGCACACCCGGGAACCCACGTCCGGTTCTCGTTCGGCGGGTCGAGCGACCTCGTCAGTCAGATCCAGGCCGGCGCCCCCGCCGACGTGTTCGCCTCCGCCGACGAGGCGACCATGGGGACCCTGCGGACCGGCGGGTCGATCGACGGCGCGACGCACGACTTCGCGACGAACGTGCTCGAGATCGCGACCGCGCCGGGCAATCCGAAGCGGATCGCGACGTTCTCCGACCTGGCCGGGTCGGGCCTCCAGGTCGTCGTCTGCGCCACCCCGGTGCCGTGCGGTGCGGCGACCGCGAAGGTGGAGTCGGCCACCGGCGTCACCCTCCACCCGGTGAGCGAGGAGCAGTCGGTCACCGACGTGCTCGGCAAGGTCGAGGCCGGCCAGGCCGACGCGGGTGTCGTGTACGCGACGGACGTCGAGGCCGCCGGATCGAAGGTGCACGGCGTCCCGTTCACCGCGAGCGCGAAGGCCGTGAACACGTACCCGATCGGCGTCCTCGAGGGCACCGAGCACCCGGCGCTCGCCGCGTCGTTCGTGGCCTACGTGCGGTCCGCCGCCGGGCAGCGGGTCCTGGCGCGCGCGGGCTTCGGCGGGCCGTGACCGCCCGGGGCTCCGGGCGGTCCGCGTCCGGGCCGCGTGCGGCCGTGCCGTGGTGGCTGCCCGTCCCGGCGGTCGTCGGCGGCCTGTTCGTCCTCGTGCCCGTCGTCGCGATGACCGGAGCCGTCGACTGGTCGACGTTCGGCCACCTCGTCACCACGTCGGCGTCACTGACCGCGCTCGGACTCAGTCTCGGGACCGCGCTCGCCGCGACCGGCGCCGCGTTCCTGCTCGGGTTCCCGCTCGCCGTGCTGTTCGCCCGGTCCGACGCGCGGTGGGTCGGGGTCCTCCGCGCGTTCGTCCTGCTGCCCCTCGTGCTCCCACCCGTCGTCGGTGGACTCGCGCTCCTCGCCGCGTACGGACGCATCGGCCCCGTCGGCGGGTTCCTCGCCGCACACGGCGTCCGGATCGCGTTCACCACGATCGCGGTCGTCATCGCGCAGACGTTCGTCGCGATGCCGTTCCTCGTCACGGCGATCGAGGGTGCGCTCCGGGCCGGTGACGGCCGGGCCGAGGCGGTCGCCGCGACGCTCGGTGCCGGACCCGCGCGGGTGCTCGTCACGATCACCGCGCCACGGGCGGTGCCGGGCATCCTGTCCGGCCTCGTCCTGTGCTTCGCGCGGGCACTCGGGGAGTTCGGCGCCACGCTCACGTTCGCGGGCAGCCTGCAGGGTGTGACGCGCACGTTGCCGCTCGAGATCTACCTGCAGCGCGAGATCGACCCCGACACGGCGGTCGCCCTGGCGCTCGTGCTCGTCGCCGTGGCGATCGTCGTCATCGGAGCGTCGTCCCTGCTCGGTCGTCGGGCGATCGCGTGACCGCCACGGTCCTCCGGTTCGGCGTGACGGCACGGGACGTCGTGGTCGACCTGACGATCGCCCCCGGCGAGGTCGTCGCGCTCGTCGGCCCGAACGGCGCCGGCAAGTCGACGGTCGTCGGGGTCGCCGCGGGACTCGTCCGCGCTGACGCCGGTGAGGTCCTCATCGCCGGGCAGCCCGTCGTCCGCGGGCGTCGCTCCCTGGTCCCCGTGCACCGCCGCGGCGTCGGGCTCGTCGGGCAGGACCCCGTGCTGTTCCCGCACCGGTCCGTGCTCGAGAACGTCGCGTACGGGCCCCGAGCCACCCGCCTCGGCCGACGCGCCGCACACGGACGCGCGCTCGCCGCACTGACGACGGTCGGGGCCGAACACCTCGCCACCCGCTGGCCGTCGTCGCTCTCCGGCGGCCAGGCACAGCGGGTCGCGGTGGCCCGCGCGCTCGCCACCACACCCCGCCTGCTCCTGCTCGACGAGCCGACGTCCGCGCTCGACGTGGAGGCGCAGCGCGAGGTCCGCCAGGCGCTCGCCGCCGTCGTCCGGAGCGGAGACGCGAGCGCGGCGGGCGGGACGGCCGTGCTGCTCGTCACGCACGACCCGCTCGAGGCGATGGCGCTCGCGGACCGCGTCGTCGTCCTCGAGCGCGGCCGTGTCGTCGAGGGGGGTCCCGTCGAGCGGGTGCTCCGACGCCCGACCTCCGCGTTCGGCGCCGCGTTCTCGGGCCTGACCCCGGTCCACGGACATGCCGTGGTCGGCGGGATCCGGCTCGCGGGCGGCGAGGTCCTGCACGCCGACGCGGTCGACGCCGGACCCGGAGCGGCGGCGCTCGCCGTCTACCACCCCACCGCCGCGCGGCTCGGGAGGCCCGGTGAGGTCCGGACCGGTCCGCCGTCCGGCATCGTCCGGCGCGTCGATCGGATCGAGCCGCGCGACGGGCTCGTCCGCGTGGTCGCGGGGGAGTTCGTCGTGGACGCCACCGTGGCGGCCGTCGCTGCGTCCGCGGTGCGGGTCGGGGCGGAGGTGACCGTGGGCCTCCCGGCCGACGAGGTCACGGTGTTCCCGTCGTCGCCGGGGAGGTGACGGTCGGACGGGTCGCCCCGTCCGGCGACCACGGGCACCGCCACGCGCCTGACGTCAGCCGGCCATCGACGCGAGCTGGGCGTAGAAGACCGCCGGGTCGCCGGCGAGCGACGCCTTCACCATCGCGCTCCAGTCGTCGACGACGACCTCGATCGAGCCGGCGGCGAGTCCGTCGAGGGAGGCCCGCGGCACGTCCCGCGGATCGATCATGGGGCCGTCGTACCCGGACATGATGTCGGTGTCGGCGGCGCCGAGGTGGACGCCCTGCACCAACGTGCCCTGGTCGGCGAGTTCGAGGCGGATGCCGTTCGTCATGTTCCACTCGGCGGCCTTCGCGGCGCCGTAGGCACCGGAGGCAGGGCCGAACGCGAACCAGGACAGCGCGGACAGGACGTTCACGATCGCACCGCCCCCGTTCGCGGCCAGGACCGGGGCGAACGCACGGACGACGTCGAGGGTGCCCCAGAAGTGCGTGTCCATCTCGCGGTGGATCTCGGCGAGGTCGCCGGTCACCAGGCTCGCGCCGGTCGAGATGCCCGCGTTGTTGACGAGCAGCGTCACGTCCCGGGCGGCGGCCGCGGCGGCGATGACCGAGGCGTGGTCGGTGAGGTCGAGGTGCAGGGGGACGACCCGCGGGTCGTCGACCTCGAGCGCCTCGATGCGTCGTGCGGTCGCGTAGACCGTGCTCACGCCGCGGTCGAGCAGTTCGAGGACGAACTGGCGGCCGATGCCGCGGTTCGCTCCGGTCACGAGGGCGGTCTGTCCGGTGATGTCCATGCTGGTTCCTCCATCTGGCGGCGGGCTCGATCGGCACCGCCGGAGCTACGCTAGGAGTTGACGTCGACGTCAAGGGCAAGTGGCGACCGCCACCCGCCCACCAGCGGTGTCCGAGGAAGGGGCGTCCGATGCGCATCGGCGAGGTCGCACGGCGAGCAGGGGTCAGCCCGAGGGCGCTCCGCTACTACGAGGAGCAGGGGCTGCTCGCGTCGATCCGCACGGCGAGCGGTCAGCGCGTCTACGCGGACTCCGCCGTCGAGCGGGTGCAGCTGATCCAGCAGTTCTTCGCCGCGGGGCTGTCGAGCCGGACGGTGCTGCAGCTGCTGCCGTGCGTCGACAGCGGGGCGTCGTCGCCCGAGGCGTTCGCCCTGCTCGAGTCGGAGCGCAACCGGATCACCGAGGCCATGGCGTCCCTCGGCGCGGCGCGCGACGCGCTCGACCGGATGATCGACATCGCGTACCACCCGACGCCCGAGCACTGCCCCGCGCTCCGTGAGCGGTCCGAGGAGTCCGAGGAGTCCGAGAGCGTCAGCCCCCGGCGAACGGCGGCATGACGTCGACGAGCCCCACGCCGACGAGGGGCGTCGCGGCGTCCTTCGTCGAGATGCCGTCGACGAGGTAGGAGCAGCGACCCCGCAGGGCGGCCCAGCGCTCGGCGTCCTCGACCGGGATTGCGTCGAGCGCGGCACCGAGGGTGCGGGCGTCGACGTCGAACGCGTCGCGCCCGACCGCCGCGCGTGCCGCCGCGAAGAACCGGATGCGCGTCACGCTCATCCGCCGATCGCACTCATCGAGCGGGCCGGCTGCACGAAGTCCGCGCGGTCGACGCCGTGGTCCCGCGGCTTGGCCCACATCGCCCGCTGCCAGATGGCGACGACCTCGTCGTCGTCGGCGCCTGCACGCATCGCGGTGAGGACGTCGGTCTCCTCGTCCGAGAACAGGCAGCTCCGGACCTTGCCGTCGGCCGTCAACCGCGTCCGGGTGCAGTCGGCGCAGAACGACTCCGTCACGCTGGCGATGATCCCCACCGTGCCGAGGTGCCGTCCGGCGCTGCCCGCCGCGCTGCGCTCCGCGACGTCGTAGCGCTCGGCCGGCGCACCGTCCCGCGGTGCGGCGTGCGGCGTCAGGACGACGTGCTCGGCGAGGAGCTCCCGGACCTCGGCGGCGGTGACCATCTCGGCGCGGTCCCACGTGTGCCCAGCGTCGAGGGGCATCTGTTCGATGAACCGGAGTTCGTACCCGCGCTCCAGACACCAGGCGAGCAGGTCGGCGGCGTGGGTGTCGTTCACCCCGCGGAGGAGCACCGCGTTCACCTTCATCCGCAGCCCGGCGGCGTCCGCGGCGGCGATGCCCTCGAGCACCCGCGCGAGGAACGGCCGCCGGGTCACCGTCGTGAAGGTCTCGGGGTCGATCGTGTCGAGCGAGACGTTGATGCGGTCGAGGCCGGCGTCGGCGAGGGCCTGGGCGCGTGAGGCCAAGCCGATCGCGTTCGTCGTCAGGGACAGCTCGGGACGGTCGGGCAGCGCCGCGCATCGAGCGACCACGTCGACGAGGTCCGCCCGGAGCAGGGGCTCGCCGCCCGTGAACCGCACCTTGCGCACGCCGAGTCGTGTGGCCCCGAGGCCGACGAGCCGGGCGATCTCCGCCGCCGTCATGATCGCGTCGCTCGGCGAGACCGGGAGGCCCGCGGCCGGCATGCAGTACGTGCACCGCAGGTTGCACCGCTCGGTCAGCGACACCCGCAGGTCGATCGCACGCCGACCGAAGCGGTCGACGAGACCGGTGTGCGGCATCCCCAGCATGACCATGACGTCAGCCTACGTCGCGGTCCCGGCGGCGCTGTCCCAGCCGCGACGGCCAGGAGGCCCGGCCCTGCGCTGCGTGCGCGGGGCCGGGCCTCCTGGGCGACCGCCCGACCAGGTGGGTCGGAGCGGGTCAGCGTGTCAGCGTCCGGATGTGTGGGACTCCCAGACCGCCTTCGTGCCCTTGTAGAGCACGAGGTTGCCGTCGTCCTGCATCACCAGTCGCGTCGCGCCGGACTTGCTCGACTTCGTCGACCACAGCGCGGACCCGGCGCTGTTGTAGAGCACCGTGTTCTGGTCGGCCTGGAGGGTCAGCGTGGTGCCGCCCTTCTTCGACGTCTGGGACGCCCAGGTCGCCTTGCCGCTGCTGTAGACCACGACGTTGCCGTCCGCCTGCACGATGAACTGCTTCTTGCCGTTCTGGGACAGCAGGTACTGGCCGGCGGTGAGCGTCGAGGTCGGCGTCATCGTGTCGGCACCCGGACGGTTCGTGTGCCAGTACAGCGTGCTGCCATTCTCGAGCCGCAGGTCCCCGTTGTCCTCCATGGTGAGCTTGTTCGCCGGCTTGTTCGAGGTGTGGCTCTCCCAGATCGCCTTGCTCCCCAGGTACACGACGAGGTTGCCGTCGGCCTGCATCTTCAGGTAGGCGCCGGGCTTGCCGCTCGTGCGGCTGGACCACAGGGCGCGGTTCATGCCGTAGACGACGAGGTTGCCGTCGGCCTGCATGCTCAGCGTGTACTGCTTGTTCGCCGACGTGATGCCCTGCCCGCCGTTCAGCTGCGCACCCGCGCTGAGGGAGCTGCCGACCGTGGTCACGGCCGGGATCGCCGGAGCGGACCCACCGCCACCCGACGCGAACTGCCGCAGCTGGGCGAGCGTGCCGTTGTAGACGTCCTGGTCGCCCGCGAACACGCCGGCGTCGGCGTACTGCCACATGGCGTACTTCGTCCAGCTCGCGGGGAGCGTCCCCGCCCCGGACGACAGGCTGCTCGGGTAGCGGGCGATGAACAGCGGGCTGCCGCTGAACGCCGCGCTGTTGCCCGTGCACGTCTTCCACCAGTCGGTGGTCGAGTAGATCGCCGGCAGGACGCCGGTCTTCGCCTTGATCGTGTTCGAGAAGTCCCGGATCCACGACACCATCGCCGAGGCGCTCAGGCCGTAGCAGGTGTTCGTGCCGTCGGTGCCGGTGTACGGGTCGTACTCGATGTCGAGCAGCGGGGGCAACGTCCGGCCGTCCGCGCTCCAGCCGCCGCCGTGCGCCGCGAAGTAGGTGGCCTGCGTCGCGCCGCTCGACTTGTTCGGAACCGCGAAGTGGTACGCCCCGCGGATGAGTCCGGCGTTCGTGGCGCTGGTCCACTGCGACGCGAACTGGCTGCTCGTGTAGGAGGTCGACTCGGACGCCTTGATGTACACGAACCGCGCACCCTTGTTGTAGGCGGACGACCAGTTGATGCTGCTGTTCGTCTGCCACGCGCTGATGTCGAACCCGTCGGTGCCCGGGACCGCCGACGAGTTCGCTGCGTTCGCGTGCATGAGGCCGCCGGACACGTTCGCGCCGGTGTTCGCTGCGATCGTCGAGCCCATCGTGTGGTTGCCCGCGGCGTTCATCTCGGCGAGCGACGGGTCGCCCTCACCCGTGGCCGACCCGTCGGCGCTCGCGGGCGCCGTGGCGCTGGCGGAGGCGGTGGCGCCGGCGGTCGCCGCGGCGGTCGCGGCGGCGCTCGGCGACGCCGACGCGCTCGCGGACGGCGTCGCCGGCACGGCGGCCGTCGCGGAGGCGGACGGCGCCGCCGCCGTGCCCACGGTGGTGGTCGTGGTGGTGGCGCTGGTGCTCGTGGTGGCCGTGCTGGTGGCTGCCGCCGCACTGGTGACGGTCAGCAGCGGGCCGCCGAGGACGACGGCCGTGCAGGCTGCCGCGGCAGCGACCACCCCTGAGAATTTGCTGGGTCGCAAGTCGGAACTCCCTGATCATGGGCGGTTCCCTCTGCCGCCCCAACGGTCCGGATGAGCCTAAACGAGCCGGTCCGGATCCGAACCCCCCGGAACGGGGGCGTGGCGTTCGGGGGACAAGCGGGCGCGCCAGCGTACCCAGTCCGAACGCGGTGTCCGCACCAGCGTTCCGACGAGCACGAGCGCCGCCGCCGCCGCGAGGGTCCACCGGAACGTGTCGACCGACGGGTGCAGTTGCCGGACCGTGATCGCGAGTCCGACCGCGAGCCACTCCCACCGCCCGGACAGCACGACGAACGGCACGAGGAGCAGCGCATACCAGGGGTAGCGGGGGCTCACGGCGAGCAGGGTCACCCCGATCACGAGCACCTCGCCGCTCCACGGCCGGGCGGGATCGGCGACGCGCCAGGCGACGACCGCTGTCAGGAGCACGACCACGCCGACGACGACGATCGCCGCGTTCCCGTGGGCGACCAGCGACACGAGGGCGAACCGGGAGCCGTCGTCGTAGCCCTCCTCGGACAGGTACCCGGGCAGGTAGCCGAGCACGCGGAGGCCCGTGGTCGCCACGTACGGCACGTACAGCACCGCGAACACCGCGACCGCGACGAGCAGTGCCCACCACGAGCGGCGGCGTCGGAGGAGGGCCGGGTACGCGATCGCGGGGATGAGCTTCGTGCTCGTCGCCGCACCGAGCGCGATCCCGCCCCACACCGGACGGCCGAACGCGACGAGCACCGCGCCGACCGTGACGAGCGCGGCACCGAGGACGTCGACGTGCGAGTTCGTCACCGCCTCGGACGCGACCAGCGGGCACCACGCCCACAGGGCCGCCCAGCGGAGGTCGGCGCGGGCGCGCCGCAGCACGAGGAGCAGGCCGACGGTGACCCCGAGCGACACGGCGAGGCCCGCGACCTGCATCGGCCAGTACGTCGCCGTCACGGGCACCAGGCTGCGGACCAGGGCGAACCAGAGCTCGGCCATGGGCGGGTAGATCGTCGGTACCGAGGGCCGGTTGATCGGCGTGCAGAGGCGCGCGTCCGTGGCGGTGTCGTGGGCGGTCTGGATGCGGTCCCCCGGGCAGTACGTGGGGCCGGTCGGGCTCTGCACCACGTGCGGGGTCGGGTGCCCGAAGAGCCAGTCCGGCCGGATGCCCGCGAGCACGTGGGACGACGGCGTGTGCGCGTAGGGCGACAGACCGTGCAGCTGCACGATGCCGTCCCACGCGTACCGCGCGCTGTCCGAGCTCGTGTCCGGCGGCCCGGCCAACGCCGCGACCCCGACGACCACGGCGCCGCCCAGGACGACCGCCGCCACCGCGCGCCGCGGCACCGCGCGGAGCAGCAGGACACCCAGCACGAAGACCGCCCAAGCGATGCAGGTCCACGTGACGAATGGAGTGCGATGACCCGGACGGAGGAACCCCAGATGCGTGATGCCCCAGGCGATGACGCCCGCGAGCACGAGCACGGTGACCGCGGCCGGGAGCGTGGCGAGCACGGCGCCGAGGCGGGTGGGACGCTCAGTGCTCGTGCGGCGCGGGGCTCGGGGCATGGTCCGACGAGCGTAGTGGCACCCGTCGGCATCACATCCGGCGGTTCCACCGTGATCGGCCCGGAGGGGATGCCAGGATGAACGCCGTGCGTCGGCTGCTCCGTGACCTCCGCCGCGGCCTGGCGTCGCCGAACCGCAACGCCCGGTCCGCGGTCGTGCTCGGGCGCCTGCTCGGCATCGCGTTCCTCGTGTGCTTCGCGACCGGACTGTGGAGCCACTTCCTGCAGGACCCGCTGCCCTGGATGACGTTCCCCACGCAGCCGGCCCGGCTCTACCAGTTCACGCAGGGCCTCCACATCACGACCGGCATCGCGATCATCCCGCTCCTGTTCGCCAAGCTGAACACGGTCATGCCGGCGCTCGTCCAGGACCCCCCGCTCCGTGGGCCGGTGCACCTGCTGGAACGGGCCTCCATCACGGTCTTCGTGTCGGCGGCGGTCGTCCAGGTGCTCACCGGACTCGTCAACACGTACCAGTGGTACCCGTGGCCGTTCTCGTTCCGGCAGACGCACTACGCGCTGTCGTACGTGCTCATCGGCTCGCTCGCGATCCACATCGGCGCGAAGCTCCCGCTCATCGTCCGGTACTGGCGCGCGCGGGACTCCTACGACGCCGAGGGCCGGTTCGTCGTCGACCCCGCCGTGCGCAGCGAGCTCGTGCCCGATCCGGTGCCCGCGGGCGACGGTGCCGCCCCGGTTCACGCGGGCTCCGGCCGGGAGGCCCGGCACCCGTCCGCGGCGCCGACCCGCGGGGTCACGGGCCGACTCCTCCGGTGGATCGACGCGGACCCCGGAGGTCCGCGAGGCCGCGTGGGTGACGGCGACCAGCCTCCGGCCGCATCGCAGGACGGACGCCGGCAGCGCCTGGCGCGCCGCGGGTTCTTCACCGCCGTCGGTGGCGCGGTGGCCGCGGTCGTCGTCCTCACGGTCGGGCAGTCCTCCCGCCTGGGCGAACCGTTCACCCTCTTCGCGCCGCGGCAGCGTGGGCTCGGCCCGGCCGGCCTGCCCGTGAACCGGACCGCCCACGCCGCCGGGGTGACCGAGACCGCCCGCGCGGGGGACTGGGGGCTCACGGTGTCCGCGAACGGCGTCCGTAAGCGCTTCTCGCGGGCGGACCTGCGGGCCATGGACCTCGTCACGGTCGAGCTGCCGATCGCCTGCGTCGAGGGATGGAGCCAGATGGCGACCTGGCGCGGCGTCCGCATCCGCGACCTCGTCCGGGCCGTCGGGGCCCCGGCGGCCAGCACGCTGCGGGTCACGAGCCTCGAGCGACACGGCGGGTACCGCGTGATGGAGATGGGAGCGGAGTACACGGCCGATCCGACGACGCTCGTCGCGCTCGAGGTCAACGGCGCGGACCTGCCGCTCGACCACGGCTACCCGGCGCGGATCATCGCGCCCGGACGGCCCGGGGTGCTGCAGACGAAGTGGCTCTCGAGCATCGAGGTGACCTCGTGAGCACCGCGCCCACCACCGCTCGGGGCGTCTGGATCGCCCGGCTCGTGCTCGTGCTCGTCGGGGTGGCGGTCCTCGCGTTCGGCGCCTGGACCCTCGGGTCCGTCGAGCGGCCGCACAAGGCGGTCGGGCTCCTGTGGTGGCTCATCGGCGCCGTGGTGCTCCACGACGGGGTGCTCTCGCCGTTCGTCGTGCTGGTCGGGGTGCTGCTGCGGAAGGCCGGGCGACGTCTGCCCGGGTGGACGCTCGTCGTCGTGCAGGTCGCCGTCGTCGTCGGAGCGGTGCTCGCCCTCGTGGTGCTGCCCGAGATCCAGGCGACGCACCACGAGAAGAACCCGACCGTGGTGCCGTTCGACTACACCCTCCGGCTCGTGCTCGCCGAGGTCGTGCTCGGGGTCGTGGCGGTCGGCGCGGTCGCGGTGGGCGTGCGCGGCACCCGGCGCCGCCGCGTCGGCGGGGCCGGTGCCTCCGGCCCTGCCGGTGCCTCCGGCCCTGCCGGTGCCTCCGGCCCTGCCGGTGCCTCCGGCCCTGCCGGTGCCTCCGGCCCTGCCGGCGCCTCCGGCCCTTCGGGCCCGGCCGGCCCCGGCCTCCCCTGACCGCGAGATCGCAATCGTTGCTGCTCTGGGCACCTCCAGAACGGCAACGACTGCGATCTCGCGGAAGGGGACGGAAGGGGACGGAAGGGGACGGAAGGGGGGCGGTGCAGTTGATCAGGGGCGGCGGAGTTCGCAGAACGACCGACCGGCGACCGTCCAGCGCTGCGACTCCCTGAGCCCGGCGACGCGGGCGTCGCGGCGGAGCGCACGCTGCCCGACCTCTGCCCAGGGGAACTCCGCGCTCGTCCGGCCGTCGGCGTCCACCACGCGGGCGTCGTAGGTGCGGTCGGCGTCCGGGTCGGCGTTCGTCTCGACGATGATCCGACCGCCGGGGCGCACGATCGCCCGGCACCGCTCGAGCAACGCCGCGGGGTCCCCGCCGATCCCGATGTTGCCGTCGATCACGAGCGCGGTGTCCCAGTGGCCCTCGTCGGGCACGGGGTCGAACACGGAACCCTGGATCGCGCGGCCGCCGGCGTGCTGGGCGATCGAGACCGCAGCCGGGGAGACGTCGACCCCGAGTGCGGGGATCCCGAACCGGCCCGCCGCGACGAGCATCCGCCCGGGGCCGCAACCGATGTCGATGAGGGGACCATCGACGACCTCGAGCAGGGACAGGTCCACCTCGTCGGCGGGAGCGTTCCAGCGGCCGACGTCGAACGTCACGTCGTGTCCCGGGCGGTCGGGGTCGCGGAGCCGGATGTGGCCGTCGGTCGCGAGGGCCTGCGCGTACGGTTCGTCGCCGCCGGCGCCGAACGCGGCATCGCGGTCGTCGCCTCCGTGGCTGCCGCCGGTGGTGAGCATCGTGTCGGTGGTCATCGCCGTGCCTCCTCGAGGTCGCGTCCGGCGTCCGGGTCGTCCTCGCGCACCGTGGCGAGCGCCGCCGCGAACCGGGACCCCGGCGCGAGTGCGGCGACCGCCTCGGCGTCGGCGATCGTGTCGACGTCGAGGAGCTCGTCGAGCAGACCGACGTGCAGCCCGGCGGCGCGGAGCCGGTCGAGCTGCACGGCGCCGGTGTCGTCGCGGGACATCGGGACGCCGCGGACCAGGTCGCCGCGCGGCTCGCGGAGCCACAGGCCCCAGAACCCGCCGTCCGCGGCCGGTCCGAACCACGCGTCGTGGTCAGCGCCCTCCTGGCCGTCGGTGCCGCGGACGAACACGGGGGCGACGTGCGCGCGCGTGAGCTGTGGCGTGTCCATGCCGACGAGCAGGGTGGGACCCTCCACGGTGTCGAACATGGCCGCGAGTCGCTCGTCGAGGTCGCCCCACACCTGGTGCAGGACGTCGAAGGACGCCGCGGCGGCGGGGACGTGCTCGCCGTCGAACAGGAGCACCCGTCGCTCGGCGGGCATGGCGAGCACGGCCGCGATCGTGTCGTCGAGGCTCGCCGCGGCGACCCGGGCCGCCTCGACCGGCGAGAGCGCAGGCGTGAGCCGCGTCTTCACACGGCCGGGCACGCACTCCTTGCAGATGAGCACCACGGTCGTCACGCGCGCGCCTCCGTCGTGTCCGCTCCCGCCGACTGGACGCCCGTCGACCGGTCGGGAGGCGCGGCAGCGGTCCGCGCAGCGGTTCCGTCGTCGAGGTGGGTCGGTCGTGCGGGGTCGAGCCGGTCCTCCCGTCGGTACCGGCGGAGGAGCCGTGACATGTCGCGGATGGCGTTGACGGTGCCGCGCAGGGTGCCCGTGACCTTGCTGTCGCCGATGCGCTGCGCGTACCCGATGTCCGACTCGTCGACGCGCCATCCGGCGCGGTGCGCGGCGAGGACCATCTCGAGCGGGTAGCCGCTCCGGCGGTCCTGGAGGTCGAGGGCGACGAGACCCTCGCGGTACATCGCCCGCATCGGGCCGAGGTCGTGCAGACGGTACCCGGTGGCACCGCGCATGAGCCGGGCGAGGACGACGTTCGCGAACCGGGCGTGCGGGGCCCAGGCGCCGGACCCGGTCGGACGTCGCCGGCCGAGAGCCAGGTCCGTGCGGCCCTCGGTGACCCGTGCGACGAGCGGGACGAGGTCCATCGGGTCCATCGAGGCGTCGGCGTCGCAGAACGCGATGACGTCGGCGGTGGCGGCGGCGACCCCGGCGGCGCAGGCCGACCCGAACCCGCGTCGGGGCTCCGTGACGACGAGCGCCCCGTGCGCGCGGGCGATCTCGGCGGACCCGTCGGTCGAGCCGTTGTCCACCACGATCGCGCGGTATCCATCGGGCAGGCGGGTGAGGACGCTGGGCAGCGCCTCGGCCTCGTCGAGGCAGGGGAGGACGACGTCGACGGTCATGCCGGTCATTCGGTGCGGGCCGGGAGATCGATGGGAGGCTCCTCCGAGCCGCCCTGATCGTCCTCGCTCGTGCCCGGGGTGGTGTCCCTCGGAACCGCGGCCCGGAGTGGCGCCGAGGCGAACTCGCGCATCCCGGCGACGAACTCGACCTGCGCCGACCAGCCGAGTTCCCGCGCGATGCGGGCCGACGACGCCGTGACGTGCCGGACGTCGCCGAGCCGGTACTCCCCGGTGACGATCGGCTGGGGCCCGTCCGGACCGGCGATCGCGGCGGCCATGTCGCCGATCGTGTGGACGTGGCCGGAGCCCACGTTGTAGGCCGCGAAGCTGTCCGGCGACGCGGTGCGCGTGGCGGCGATGGCGGCGATGTTCGCGTCCGCGACGTCGGCGACGTGCACGAAGTCGCGGCGCTGGCCGCCGTCCTCGAACACACGGGGTGCCTCGCCCCGGGCGATCGCGGACCGGAAGAGCGATGCGACCCCGGCGTAGGGCGTGTTCGCGGGCATGCCCGGGCCGTAGACGTTGTGGTACCGCAGGGCGATCGCCCGGCCGCCGGTCGCACGGGCCCACGACGACGCCAGGTGCTCCTGCGCCGCCTTCGTCTGCGCGTACACGTTCCGGGGGTCGAGGGCGGCCGACTCGTCGATGAGCTCCGGCACGAGCGGGTGCCCGTCCGGCCCGACGGGCTCGAAGCTGCCGGCGTCGAGGTCCTCGCGGCGGCGTGCGGGCGGGCGCGCCGGGTCCCCCGAGGAGGTCCGGTAGGCGCCCTCGCCGTAGACGACCATCGAGCTCGCGACGACGAACCGGTCCACGCCCGCGCGGTCCATCGCGGCGAGGACGGACGCCGTCCCGACGTCGTTGCTCGACACGTAGTCCGGGGCGTCCTGGAAGTCCACGCCGAGCCCCACCTTGGCGGCCTGGTGGCACACGACGTCGATGCCCACGAGTGCGGCGTCCACCGCGTCGGCGTCGCGCACGTCCCCGCGGACGACCTCGACCCCGAGCGCGTCGAGCTCCTCGACCAGGCCCGTCGGATCGCCGTGGACGTCCGGGCGGAACGAGTCGAGCACGCGCACCGTGGACCCCGCGGCGACGGCGCGCCGCACGATCTCCGAGCCGATGAAGCCCGCGCCGCCGGTCACGAGCAGGTGCTCGCCGTGCGGCCGGGAGGCCGGGGTGCCGTCCGTCATGCCCGGACCGCCCGCGCCATGACCGACGCGGACGCCTGGACCGGGACGAGTTCGCGCGGGGTGTGGTCGTCGGGCACCGCGCCGACGATCGCCTCGATCGCGTGGACGATGACCGCGTTCGCCGCGGCGAGGCGCTCCATGACGAGGTGGTGCGTCACGGCGCCGGTGTCGTCGGCTGGCGCCCCGTCGGCCCCTGCGTCGGCGGCCGGTGCGTCGGCGGCCGGTGCGTCCTCGGCCGGCGCGAGCCCGGCGTCGGCGTCCGTCACGAACGACAGGTTCACGGTCCCGATGCCGAGCTCGGCGGCGAGCTGCACCTCGGGTGACATCGTCATGTTGATGGTGTGACCGCCCGCCTCACGCATCCAGACGGACTCGGCGCGGGTCGAGAACCGCGGGCCCTGGATGACGACACAGGTGCCGGTCGGCTGCAGCGGCACGCCGAGATCGGTCAGCGCCCGCACCGCGATGCGCCGCAGCACGGGGTCGAACGGGTCGGCGAACGACAGGTGCTGGACGCCGCCCTCGTCGAAGAACGTGTCCTGCCGCCCCCACGTCCGGTCGATGACCTGGTCCGTCACGACGAAGGTCCCCGGCGGGTACTCGGGGTGCAGACCGCCCACGGCCGAGCTCGACACGATCGCGCGCACGCCGAGGGACCGCAGCGCCCAGACGTTCGCCCGGTACTCGATCCGGTGCGGCGGCACCGAGTGCTCCCGCCCGTGCCGGGTGAGGAACGCGACCCGGCGCCCCGCCATGGTGCCGACGGTGATCGGACTCGAGGGGCGCCCGTAGGGGGTGTCGACCTCGATCTCGGTCGCCGTGCCCTCGGCGAACAGCGAGTACAGGCCGGACCCGCCGATCACGCCGATGGGCACGGCGTCGGTCGGTGTGCTTGCAGAGTCGGCGTGGGGATCGTCGAGCGGGGTGGAGCTGTCCACGTGGTGGCGTCCTTCCGGGGGCAGAGCGTGGTCCCGGTTACGCTATCGGCAGACGTTCGGCTGACGTTAGGCATGTCTCCAGCAGCCCGGACGATCCGGACGACGAGGAGCACGATGCGCACCATCGAGGACCACCGGCTCGCGATCGCGGACCTCGTCGCCCCCGTGCTCGCGGCACTCGCCGTGGCACCGGGCGGCCGGGAGGACCGGCTCGTCGACGACCTCGCCGCGGAGCCCCTCGCCGGGCGCGCCGCTCGCGTCCTCGCCGTCGGCGTCACCGCCCCGATCGACCTGCCGCCGTTCGACAACAGTCAGATGGACGGGTTCGCGCTCCGCGCCACCGACGCCGGCGTCCCCCTCCGCGTGGTGGCCCCGATCGCCGCCGGCGCCTCTCCGCCGCCGCTCGCGCCCGGCACGGCCGCGCCGATCATGACCGGGGCGGCCGTCCCCGCGGGTGCCGACGTCGTCGTGCCGGTCGAGGCGGTCCCGCCCGGCCGGTTCCCCGCCGCGCTCGACCTGCCGACCGTGACCATCGCCGAGCCGCCCGCGGTCGGGACGTTCGTGCGGCGACGGGGGTCGGACCTCCCGGTCGGCGGGGTGCTCGCGACCGCCGGGGCGGCGTGCACGCCCGCCCTGCTCGGTCTGCTCGCCGCCGCAGGGGTCGAGCGGGTGACGCTCGTCCGGCGACCACGCGTCCTCGTCGTGTCGACGGGCTCGGAGGTCGCACCGCCCGATGGTGCCGGCGGTGCCGGTGTCGACCGCGGGGGCGTGGCGGGCGCGACCATCGGCGACGCGAACGGTGCGGCGCTCCGCGCCGCGCTCGCCGAGGTGGGCGCGGAGACCCGAGCGGTCCGGGTGCCCGACGACGTCGACCGGTTCCGGGGCGCTGTGACCGCGGCCGTCGCCGACTGGGCCGACCTCGTCGTCACCACGGGCGGGATCAGCATGGGCGCGTTCGAGGTCGTGCGCGAGGCCCTGGAGCCCGCCGGTCTCACCGTGACCGGGGTCGCCATGCAGCCCGGCGGGCCGCAGGCGTTCGGCTCCGTGCCCTTCGGCGACCGGGCGGTCCCCGTCGTCGCGTTCCCCGGCAACCCCGTGTCGGCCCTCGTGTCGTTCGAGGTGTTCCTGCGCCCCGTGTTCGCCCGCCACGCCGGCCTGCCCGATCGTCCGGCCGAGTCGTTCCCCGCCGGGGAGGCCGCCACGTCACCGTCCGGGAAACACCAGATCCGACGGGGCAGGGTGGAGGACGGCACGATCCGCTTCGTCGGCGGACCGAGCTCCCACCTGCTCGCGCACCTCGCCGAGGCGACGCACCTCGTGCACGTCCCCGTCGGCACGGACACCGTGTCGCCGGGCGACGTCCTGACCACCTGGAGGATCCGATGACCGACGCGCTCTCCCACGTCCGCCCCGACGGCTCGGCGCACATGGTCGATGTCTCGGGGAAGGACGTCACGACACGGTCCGCCACGGCCACGGCGACGCTCGTCACCCGACCGGACGTCGTCGCCCGCATCCTCGACGGCACGCTCCCGAAGGGCGAGGTCGTCGGCACCGCCCGCATCGCGGCGATCATGGCCGTCAAGCGCACGAGTGACCTCATCCCGCTCTGCCACCCGCTGCCGATCAGCGGCGTCGAGGTCGAGGTCACGGGGCAGGACGACCGGGTCGTCGTCACCGTCGCCGTCCGGACCACCGCCCGCACCGGCGTCGAGATGGAGGCCCTCACCGGCGCGAGCGTCGGGGCCCTGACCGTCTACGACATGGTCAAGGCCGTCGACCGCAGCGCCGTCGTCACGGACGTCCGGGTGCTCGAGAAGCACGGCGGCCGCTCGGGCGACTGGAGCGCGTCGTGAGCGGGGACGTGCCGGCGACCGGGGCACCGACGCCGGCGAACGCCGCCGGGGCCGAGTTCGGGACCGGGGCTGCGGCCGGACCCGGGTCCGGGGCAGGGGCATCGTCCGCCGGTCGCGGCCGCGGCGCCGTCGTTGTCGTGTCCACCCAGGCCGCCGCGGACGAGTCCCTCGACACCACCGGCCCCGTGATCTGCGACTGGATGCGGCAGCGCGGGTTCAGTGTCGAGAGCGCTGTCATCGTGGCCGACGGCGGCCCGATCGCCGACATCGTCGCGGCCGAACTCGCCGGCGGCGCCAGGATCGTCGTGCTCACGGGTGGCACCGGTGTCACCCCGACCGACCGCACGCCCGAGGCCGTCGCGCCGTTCATCGACCTCGAGATCCCCGGGATCATCGAGGAGCTCCGTCGGCGCGGGGCCCAGGCATCGACCCGCGCCCTGCTCACCCGCGGTGTGGCCGGCCTCGCCGCGGGCGGGACCTTCGTCGTCACGCTGCCCGGGTCGCGCGGGGGTGTCCGCGACGGCCTCGACGTCATCGACGGCGTGCTCGACCACCTGCTCGACCAGGTCGCCGGCGAGGGACACGCGCCCCGCGGTGCCGGAGGTGCGTCGTGAGCGACGAGCGCGGCGGGGCGCACGCGGCCCCGGGCCTCCCGGCCGTCGTGGTCGCCGATGTCGTGACCCGATCCATCACCATCGCCGAGCTGGAGGCCGTGGTCGCCACCGATGCGGACGGCGCCGTCGTGACGTTCGCCGGGGTCGTGCGCGACCACGACGGCGGCAAGGGCGTGGACGCACTCGGGTACGAGGCACACCCCACCGCGGCCGAGGTCATCGCCCGCGTCGCGGGGGTGATCGGGGCCGAGCATCCCGGGGTCCGGATCGGGGTCCTGCACCGGGTCGGGGACCTCGTCGTCGGGGACGTCGCGCTCGCCGCGGTTGTGGCCTCGCCGCACCGGGCCGAGGCGTTCGCGGCGTGCTCCGCGCTCGTCGACATGGTCAAGGACGAGGTGCCCATCTGGAAGCACCAGCGGTTCGCCGACGGCACGGACGAGTGGGTGGCGTCGCTGTAGCCCCGCCGCCGGACGCACCCCCGGCCCCCGGCCCAGCCCGCCTCCGTCGCCCCCGTTCCGCGTCCATCGCCGCATCGGATGCGTCGTTGGTGCCTCAGCCCCGAGGGCGGGCCCGAGCCGCGGGCGCTCCGTACAGGGCGTCGAGCTCCGCGAACAGCGTCCGAGCGATCTCGGGCATCGAGCGGGTCTCGCCCTCGGCGATCCACTGCTGGAACGCCAGGCGGAACACACTCGTGCCGGTCTCCGCGGCGAGCGAGGCTGCCGGTTCCTCGACGCCTCGTGCGTCCAGGACGTCACGGAGGGCTGCCGCGAGCGCCGTCATCTTGAGGAGCTCGCGCTCCTGGAGGCCCGGGTTCGCCAGGATCACGGTCTGTCGCTGCTGCGAGTACGCGCGGCGCTCGTCGTCGAACCACGCACAGCCGGCCACCACGCCCGTGCGCACGGCATCGATCGCGCTGGCCCCGGCGGGAGCCTGGGCGACGCCCTCGGTGAACGCGCTCCGGAAGTGCTCCTGACCGGAGAACAGGACCTCGCGCTTGTCGGCGAAGTGCCGGAAGAAGGTGCGCTCCGTGACGCCCACGGCTGCGGCGATCTGCGCGACCGTCGTGTCCTCGAGGCCCTGGCGGACGAAGAGGTCGAGCGCCGCCGCGCGGAGTCGATCCGGCGTCCCCGGTGCCCATCGCGCCATCCCTCGATCATACTGATGACAGGGGCTGACATCGAGTGCTACCGTGACGTCACACACTGACATCAACGGTCGCGGACGACGCGACCAGGAGGAGGTCGCACAAGTGCGCGTTTTCATCACGGGAGCATCGGGCTGGATCGGGTCGGCGGTCGTCGACGAACTGCTCGCCCACGGACACCAGGTCATCGGGCTGGCGCGCTCGGACGCCTCGGCCGCGTCCATCGAGGCCAAGGGGGCGGAGGTCCTCCGCGGTGACCTCGACACGCTCGACGTCATCCGGGCCGGGAGCGAGGCCGCGGACGCCGTGGTCCACCTCGCGAACAAGCACGACTGGGCGAACCAGGCCGAGACGAACCGGGCTGAGCGCGCGGCGGTGCAGACGATCGGGGACGCCCTGGTCGGCACGGGCAAGCCGTTCCTCGTCGCCGCCGGTGTCGCCGGACTGACCCCCGGCCGCGCCGTGACCGAGGCGGACCCGAACCCCTCGCACGGCCCCGATGCGCCCCGCGGCGGTACCGAGAACCTCGCGCTCGAGTTCGCGGACCGCGGCGTCGTCCCCGTGAGCCTGCGGTTCGCGCCGACGGTGCACGGCGACCGCGACCACGGCTTCATCGCGCTGATCGCGGACGCCGATCGTCGTGCCGGGACCGCGGCGTACGTCGGAGACGGCGAGCAGCGCTGGGCGGCCGTGCACGTGCAGGACGCCGCCCGCGCGGTCCGCCTCGCGCTCGAGCAGGCCTCGCCGGGCCTGATCGTGCACGTCGTCGCCGAGGAGGGTGTGCCCACCCGTGCCATCGCCGAGGCGATCGGTGCGTTCGAGGGTCTGCCCGTCGCCTCCGTCGACCCGGCCGCTGCCCAGGAGCACTTCGGCTTCATCGGGATGTTCTTCGGCATGGACCTGTCCGCCGAGAGCAGCCGGACGCACGAGGTCCTCGGCTGGACGCCGACGGGACCGACGCTGCTCGAGGACATCGCCGCAGGCGCCTACCGGGCCTGACCCGCGTCGGGGGGTGACCCGCGCCTCCCGGGCGGACCACCGTACGGGAACGGCGCACGCCGACGACAAGTGCGCGCGCGCCCACGCGCCCACTTGTCGTCGGGACGCGCACTCGGGGACGCGCACTCGGGGACGCGCAGTCGGGGACGCGCACGGGACGCGCGCTCGGGACGCGCACGAACGGGAGGAGCGGGGCCGCGACCGCGCGCACGGCCCCGTCCGCCTACCCTCAAGGGGTGGCACATCTGCTTGGCGCTGAGAACCTGCACCTCGAGTACCCGACGCGCGTCGTCTTCGACAGCGTCTCGCTCGGCATCGACGAGGGCGACCGGATCGGCGTCGTCGGACGCAACGGCGACGGCAAGTCGACGCTCATGAGCCTGCTCGCACAGCGGATCGAGCCCGACGGCGGCCGGGTGACCCAGCGTCGCGGCGTGACCGTCGGGTTCCTCGACCAGCGCGACGACCTGCCCGGGGGCGAGACCGTCGGCCACGTCGTGGTCGGTGACCTCGCCGAGCACGAGTGGGCCGGGGACGCGCGCATCCGCGACGTGATCAGCGGACTCGTGGCGGACGTCGACTGGGACGGCCTGGTCGACGACCTGTCGGGCGGCCAGCGGCGTCGGGTGGCGTTGGCACGCCTCCTGGTCGGGGACTGGGACGTGCTGTTCCTGGACGAGCCGACGAACCACCTCGACGTCGAGGGCATCGCATGGCTGGCCGAGCACTGCCGCAAGCGGTGGGCGGCGAACCAGGGCGGCCTCGTGGTCGTCACGCACGACCGGTGGTTCCTCGACGAGGTCTCGACGACGACGTGGGAGGTCCACGACGGCATCGTCGAGCCGTTCGAGGGCGGGTACGCCGCGTACGTGCTGCAGCGGGTGGAGCGGGACCGGATGGCCGCCGCGACCGAGTCCCGCCGACAGAACCTCATGCGGAAGGAGCTCGCGTGGCTGCGCCGCGGCGCGCCGGCCCGCACGAGCAAGCCGAAGTTCCGCATCGACGCAGCGAACGAGCTCATCGCCGACGTCCCGCCCGTGCGCGACGCGGTCGCCCTGTCGCAGATGGCGACCGCGCGGCTCGGCAAGGACGTCGTCGACGTGCTCGACGCCGGCGTGCAGTGGCCCGAGGCGCCCGAACCCGTGCTCGAGCACGTCGAGTGGCGCATCGCACCGGGGGAGCGGACCGGGATCCTCGGCCCGAACGGTGCGGGCAAGTCGACGCTGCTCGGGCTGGTGTCCCAGAAGATCCAGCCCACGAGCGGCAAGGTCAAGACCGGCAAGACCGTGCAGATCGCGATGCTCGACCAGCAGCTCGCCGACCTGCAGCAGTACGCCGAGGACCGCGTGCGCGAGGTCGTCGGCCGCAAGAAGACCACGTACGTCGCCGACGGCAAGGAGATGACGCCGTCGCAGCTGCTCGAGCGTCTCGGGTTCTCGTCGGCCCAGCTGTCGACCCCCGTGAAGGACCTGTCCGGCGGGCAGAAGCGGCGCCTCCAGCTCATGCTCATCCTGCTCGACGAGCCGAACGTGCTCATCCTCGACGAGCCGACGAACGACCTCGACACGGACATGCTCGCCGCCATGGAGGACCTGCTCGACTCGTGGCCCGGCACCCTGCTCGTCGTCTCGCACGACCGGTACCTGCTCGAACGGGTCACCGACCAGCAGTACGCCGTGCTCGGGCACCGGTTCCGGCACCTGCCCGGTGGGGTCGAGGAGTACATGCGGCTCCGTTCGGCCGGGTCGGCTGCGCCGCGGGACGCGTCCGCGGCGACGGCACGGGTGGCCGCGGCGGCCGGTGCGGGCGGGCGCGGCGGCGCCGGGTCCGCGGGTGCCGGTGGCGCTGTTGCCGGTTCGGCGGGTGTCGGTGCGGCGGGTGCCGGTTCGGCGGGTGCCGGTTCGGCGTCGGCCGGGAGGGACGGGGCGGGTCCGGTGTCGGGCCTCCCGGCCGTCAGCGGTGCGGACCGGCGGGCCGCCGAGAAGGAGATGTCCTCGCTCGACCGGCGCATCGCCCGGGCAGGGCAGGACCGGCAGCAGGTGCTCGACGCGTTCGCCGCTCATGACCAGGCGGACTACGCCGGGCTCGGGGAGCTCCAAGCGAAGCTCGCAGCGGTGGACACCGAGCTCGAGGAGCTCGAGACGCGGTGGCTCGAGGTGGCGGAGCTGCTCGGGGCGTAGGGGCCGGGCGGGCCGGGGCGCGGCGCGGCGCGGCATGACTGCGCGTGCCGACGACAAGTGCGCCGCGCTGACGACCGCGCAGTTGTCGTCGGGGCGCGCAGTCGGGGTCAGGCCCAGGGGTCGTGCACCCAGTCCGGCAGCGGGCGGAGCTGTCCCCACGCGAACCGGCTCTCGGCGACGAAGTCCTGCACGTCGTTGGCGAAGCGCCAGGCGAAGCGGTCGTCGGGCTCGTCCTCCTGTAGGAAGATCCCGACGCTCTCGTCGGCCATCGTGACTTCGAGCAGATGCTCGTTCTCGCCGAGCGGTGCGTCGAGCCGGAGCGGAACGCGCTCCTCGGGCTCGGCCAGCGCGTCGGGGACGAACTCCGCGCCGATGCGGATCCAGGTGCCGTCGGAACGCTGGCGGAACGGGCTCCTGCGCGGCAGTGCGGTGACGATCCTGATCTGGACCGACTCGCGCTCCTCGGGCGTGAGCATCGCGTCGAGGACCGGCTCGACGACCCGCGGGACCGTCTCGGTCAGGAACGTCTGGACCGTGCGCATGATTCAGTCGCCCAGGCTGATGCTCAGCGAGCGGAGCAGCCCCGCCAGCTGCGTCCGGTCGGCGGGGGAGAGGTCCGCGAGGATCGCCGCCTCGGCCTCGACCAGTCCCGCGATCGCGGCGTCGACCGCCGTCCGACCCTCGGGCGTCAGCGTGACGAGGACGCCTCGGCCGTCGCTCGGGTCCGTTCGCCGCTCGACGAGCCCCCGGTCCGCCAGGCGGTCCACGCGGTTCGTCATCGTGCCGCTCGACACCAGGGTCTGCTGCAGCAGCGCCTTCGGGCTGAGCTCGTACGGCTCGCCCGCGCGGCGCAGCGCCGACAGGACGTCGAACTCCCACGACTCCATGTCCCCGGCCGCGAACGCCGTCCGCCGCGCGCGGTCGAGGTGCCGGGCGAGCCGCCCCACCCGCGACAGCACGTGCAGCGGCGCGAAGTCGAGGTCCGGTCGCTCGCGATGCCACGCCGCGACGATGCGGTCGACCTCGTCCTCCTGCGGCATCCGTCCATCATGGCAGCGGTGGCGGCGGACGGGAGGGACGGCGCGGGCTGGTGGTGGGCCTCCCGGCCGGCGGGTGGTCCGGTCGGTCGCTGGACGGGAGGGGCGGCGCGGGCTGGTGGCGGGCCTCCCGACCGGCTGATGGTGGCGCTGGTCGGCGGGCGCACGGGGCGGCGGATGCTGCATGGGATGATGTCGGGGCGCCTCCGGGCGTGGTCCGCCTTGGTGTAACGGCAGCACATCAGCCTTTGGAGCTGTGGGGTCCGGGTTCGAATCCTGGAGGCGGAGCCGGCAGGTCACCGAGGGAGTTGCCCGACGCGCGATGGGCGGGTCCTCCGCAAGCCCCGGTCGAACGGTGGATGGACGAACGATGATCAGTCCAGGTAGTCGCCGTCCCGGATGTCGTCGAGCAACCCCTCCCGTGTGGGCGTCCACCCGAGGAGCTCCCGGGTGCGCGTGCTCGTCGCGGGTGCGTCGGCGCCGTAGAGCAGGGCCATGAAGGGGCTGACGTAGTGCGTCCCGGCCCGCTCCGCGCTGATGGAGGTGGCCGGCAGTCCGAGACCCTCACCGATCGTTCCGGCGATGGCGCTGAAGGCGACGGTCTCCGCGACGGCGTGGAGGACGGACCCGGGCGGTGCGGACTCGACGGCGAGCCGGTAGAGCACCGCCGCGTCGGCGCGGTGCACGGCGGGCCACCGGTTCGAGCCGTCGCCCACGTACCCGGACACACCGGTCGTGCGCGCCGTGGTGATCAGCATCGGCACGAAGCCGTGATCTCCTGGGCCGTGGACGGTCGGGGCGAGCCGCATGACGATCGCGCGTACGCCCCGGTCGACGAATGCGAGGCAGGCGTCCTCACCAGCGAGCCGGGCTGCTGCAGCCCCGGCGCGATCGGGAGCGGTGGTCTCGGTCGCGGGCTGCCCGAAGGGCAGGACCAGCGTGCCCGACGTGACGACGAGCGGCTTCCCAGTACCGACGAGCGCTTCCCCCATCACGGTGATCGCGCCGACGTCGCGGCGGATCATGGCCTCCGGTTCGGCGTAGTCCCCGCCGTAGGCCATGTGGATGACGCCGTCGGCCGCCGAAGCGGCCTGGCGCAGGACGTCGAGGTCCTCGAGTGCGCCGCGGACCGGTGTCGCCCCGAGCCCGGTCAGCCGGGTCGCGGCCACGTCCGAACGTGCGAGGCCCGTGACCTGGTGGCCGGCGCGAACCAGCTCAGCGACGATCGCGGGCCCGGTCTGCCCGGTGCCTCCCGTGATGAAGACGTGCATGGACAACTCCTCTCGAGGCACCGCGTAGTGCCAGGAAGTGACACTACGTTGCGCCACTCACTGGCGCAACCGGGTGAGCGGGTAGGCTTGAGGGATGCCGAGGAGTGGAGCAGCAGCGCGGCAGCGGCTCCAGCAGGCGGCGCTCGAGCTGTACACGGAGATCGGTTACGACTCGACGACCACGGCGCAGATCGCCGACCGCGCTGGCGTCAACCACCGGACCCTCTTCCGGCACTTCCCCGACAAGCGCGAGGTGCTCTTCGACGGTGAGGACGCCCTTGCGGCGTCGCTCGCCGAGGCCGTGCGGAACGCCCCCGACGCGGCGACCCCGATGCAAGCGCTCCACACGGCGTTCCGGGCTTCGGCGCACGTCCTCGAGGCGAACGAAGCCAGCGGCGCGCGGCGGCTCCGGGTCATCGCCGCGACACCCGCGCTCGCCGAGCGCGACCTCGCCAAGGGCGCCGCGGTGGCGTCGGTCCTCGCCGAGGCGCTCCGGGCGCGCGGAACGTCCGACGAGGAAGCAGGTCTCGCGAGCGTCGTCGGGTGGGCGACGTTCCATCGCGCTGCGTCGCTGTGGCTGACCGGGCCGGAGCGCCCGCTGACCGTCCACATCGACGAGGCCTTCGACCTCCTCGCTGCGCTGACCACGAGCTGAGTCAGGGCAGGGCCGGGAGGCGCTCGTCGCCTACCCCAGCACGGCCACCCCGAATCCGCTCACCACCGCCCGCACCTCCGCCAGGTAGCGCTGTGCCTGCTCGGTGAGGGGGATCGAGGCGTGGGTGATCCACCTGATCTCGATGCGCTCGTCGACGTCGAGGGGCACGGCGACGATCGCGGGGTCGAGGTCGTCGCTGATGATGCCCGTCGAGATCGTGTACCCGTCGAGCCCGGTCATGAGGTTGAAGATCGTGGCCGGTCGGACACGCGGATCTCCCGCTTGCTCGACAGGGTGGAGAGGATCTCCTCGGCCAGGTAGAAGGAGTTCTTCGCGCCCTGGTCGAACGTGAGCCGGGGGAGGTCGGCGAGGTCGTCGAGGGTCGCGCGCCCTCGCGACGCCAACGGGTTCCCCCGAGCGACGAAGATGTGCGGCTCGGCGATGAAGAGCGGGTGGAACGCGAGTCCCGCGTCCCGGAGCAGTTTGCCGATGACGTTCTCGTTGAAGGAGGTCGCCCGTCAGCCCGCCGTCGTCAGCGCCCCCTTGTCCGTCCCGAGCGCGAACACGTGCAGCAGCCCCTGGTCGGCGCGGGTCGGGAGCGTCACCGACGCGAGCGTCTTGCCGGCCGCCAGTGCGATCTTCGTCGTGGAGAGGTGCGTCCCGAGCCCCTGCGACGAACCGCCGGTGCTGTTGCGGTACTGCGTGGAGGCGGCGGTGCCGTTGCCGAATGACGGGCTGCTGGCGGTCCAGTCGCTGAACCCGAGTGTGGCCTGCTGCGTGGTGCCGTCGGTGTAGGTGAGGGTCAACGGACCGGTCGAGGGACCGTTCGTCGCCGAGCCGATGATGCCGAGCTCGGTGGCTCCCGCGATGGCCGGGACCGCGAGGACCTGGCCGGCGGCGACGATGTTGTCCGGCTGCCCGGGGGTGCCCGCCCAGTCGTACTGGATGCCGTCACTCGTGACGGTCGCACCAGGCGTGAGTCCGCTGGCTGCCAGTGCCTGCGCCGAGTAGCTGAACCCGTACCCGTCGAGGTCGGCGGTCGACTGCGCGCTGTCGTCGGAGATGCCGGTGTTGTCGTAGTACGGAGCCAGGTCGCCGGGTCGGGCCACGAGCACGGAGGTGGTCACCGACGGGACCGCACCGGCCGTGCTGGAGAAGGCGAACGTGACCTGCTGGTTGCCGTCGGTGGTGCCTCCGGTGATCGAGACGGGCGTGCTCGCGGTGCCGCCCGCGCGGACGACGAGGGTGCCGGATGCCGGGCGGACAGTCAGTCCGGCCGGGGCCTTCGCTGTCCAGTGCACGATCTGGGGGCGGCCCTCGACCGACTGGATGCTGAGCGTGGTCGTGCCCGACGTGCCGGGTTGCACGGCCACGGAGGACGGGTTGGTCGAACCGGTCGCGGCGTAGACGGGTGCGCTCTTCGCGAGCAGGGCGTAGATCTCCACCATCGGCGCCGTCTGGTTCACGGGCGACTCGCCGCCCGAGGCGTCGGGGTCGTTGAACAGTCCGTTCGACTGGCGGTCCTCCACCCATGCGGTGTCGGCGTAGGCGGCCGCCATCCGCGCGTAGCTCGGGTCGTGGTTGATCGCGGCCAGCCCGAACAGGTTCCGGAAGAAGATCGCGTTGAACACGTCGGGCTGGTGGTACAGGTTCCCGTTCGTGCCGTAGTAGCTGACCGAGGCGGCGGCGGTCTGCTCGGCCTGGTGCAGGTAGGTGCGGTTCCCGGTGCTCTCGTAGAGCAGCGTGCCCGCTCCGATCATCGTGCCCTGGTTGTAGCTCCACAGGGTCTGGTCGATGCTCCCGTCCGGGCTGATGTGGTCGTAGTACATCCCGTTCGCGTTCATCATGCAGCCGCGGGCCCAGTTGTACATGCGGGTCGCCCACGTCAGGTAGTAGGGGTCACGGGTGGCCTGGTAGATCTCGAGGCCCACCTCGGCGTTCGGGGCGTTGGAGATCGTGTTGCGCGGGGAGTCCGCGGTGTCCTCCCACATGACCCCACCCGGGCACGCACCGGTCGAGTCGGTGTCCCACCCGCTGACCGCGAACTTGAAGACGCCCTCGGCCTGCGCCAGGTTCCGCTTCTGGTGGTCGATGGCGTACTGCTGCAGGAAGTCCAGGCCGACCCAGGCGTTGTCGTCGTAGTACGTGGGCTGGTCGGGGCCGAGCGGGGGCAGCACGCCGGACGCGTAGGCCGGCGGCTGGGCGGCACCGGTGGGGCTGGTCTCGTGGGTGTCGTGGTAGGCCTGGATCCCCTGGTCTCGGGCCTGCAGGTCCCGCGCGTAGCGGACTCCCACGCCGGGCAGCGATGCCACCGCATCGGTCGCGGCGAAGCCGTTGACGTAGTCCCAGAGGTAGCCGTACGGCTCGCGGGCGTCGCTGCTCACGTACAGCTTGTGCGCCGGGTCGTAGAGGTTCGCTTGCAACGCCTGGTAGGTCTCGACGGCGCGCTGCGTGTCCACGGGGTTCTGCTTGCTGGCGACCCCCGGCGGGAAGTGGTCCGGGGCCGGAGCGGCGAATGCCGCCGGGGCTCCTCCCAGAACGGCGAGGACGGCGGCGGTGGCGGTACCCGCCACGATCGCCCCTGCTCGGTTGCGTGCGCTTCGCTTCACGGTGGCTCCCTCGCTCCGGTCATCGTCGACGCGGAGATCGTTCCAGACGCTAACCGTTCGCTCGCGCACGCGTCAAGGAGCCTCTGGTGCGCCTCCGATCGCGCCGGTCCGGGGCGCCGACGGTCGTTCGCGTGTCGGGATCACGGCGGGCTCGTCGACCGGGGGCTGCTGACCGTCGTCAGGTGTTGCCGTTGATGACGTCGACCGTCGATCGGAGCGCATCCACGACCGCACCGATCTCTCGGGGTACGTCGACACTGTCGAGTGCACCGGTCGAGAGCATCGAACGAACGACCGCGACGCACATCGCGACGAGTGTGGGCGCGACGATCCCGGACCGGTCCGCTGCGACGCCCCGCTGCCGGAGGAGCTCGGCGACCGACATGGTGGCGCTCTGCACCGAGGCCTTCCAGATCGGACGTAACTCGTCGAGGAGCTGTGGGTAGCGGGCGAACACCTCGCGGCGCAGGTCCCCGTGTTCGCTGTCGACCTGCCGGCCGAGGACCGCGATGACGATCGTCACGACCGCGTCCACGAGATCGGTGGGCAGCCGGTCCAGCTCGTCGGCGGTCAGCGTCTGCACGGTGCCCGGTACGACTCCGGCGATCGCTGCTTCTTTGTTCGAGAAGTAGTTGAAGAACGACCGGGGCGAGATGTCGGCGTCGCGCGCGATCATGTCGATCGTGAGGTGTTCCATCCCGACCGCGAGGCATCCGGCTCGGGCTGCTCGGATGATGCGCCGACGGGTCTCCTCCCGCTTGCGTTCGCGCAGACCGAGCGGAGCGGGGCCGGAGCCGTCGGGTTCCCTCGCCGTCGGGCTGGTCACCTCGCCCGCGCCGCTCCCCCGGCCGTCCAGGGTCACGAGAGGTTGGCGAGGAGCCTGGCGAGCTCCTCGAGGTCGCCGCGTGGCCAAGCCGCGAGCCGTTCACGGAATGCCGTGCGCGCGCTCGTGCGGATGCGTTGAACCCGCCGGACGGCGTCGGGAGTGGGGTGGATGACGACGGCGCGACGATCACCCGAGCCACGTTCTCGCGTGACGAGTCCGAGCGCTTCGAGCGCGCCGAGCTGTCGGCTGAGGGCGCCCCTGTCGAGACCGAGTGCTTCCGCGAGCTCGCCGGCGCCGATGCTCCCGGTGAGCACGATCTCGAGGAGCACCCGGTACCCGGCGGGCTGCAGCTCCATCTCTGCGGCCTGCTCGCGCAGGGCGCGACGAGAGGAGGCGAAGAGGGTCAGGACCTGCCGCTCGATGCTGACGATCGCGCTGTCGACCTCCTCCGACACCGGGTCGCCGGGCCGGGCCGGACACTGGTGAGCGGCCGGGGTCGTGTCGATCATGACATCAGTGTCGTGCACGACGTCCGCTCGCGATCTGCGAATCTCCTTCGACGATCGTCGGGTTCGAGCCGGTCACCGTTCCGATACCCGCGAAGTCCTCAGCGGCAGCGGCGGCAGGTCCACTGTCGGTGGAGCGCTCGGCGACGGTCTTCGTGGTGAGCGGCACGTTCGGCATGAACACGATCGCGAGCACGAGGACGATCGCGATCGGCGCTGCGATGAGGAACACGTCGGCCACACCCTGGCCGTACGCCGACTCGATGATCTGGCGCACGCTGTGCGGCAGCGATCTCACGGCGGGGATGCTGCCCGACGACAGCTCCTTCGCGACCGCGACGCCCTTCTCCCCGAGCGCGGTGATCGCCTTGGTCAGAGCATCCTGCTTGTCGCTGATGGCGTCCGCGACGCGGGTCCCGAGCACGGTGCCGAGGACGGAGACGCCGATCGCGCCGCCGAGGGAGCGGAAGAACGCGACCCCGGAGGATGCTGCACCGATGTTCGCGGGCTCGGTGGTGTTCTGGACGACGAGGACGAGGTTCTGCATCACCAGGCCGACACCGGCCCCCATGACGAACATGTAGACAGCGACGACGACGTATGGCGTGTCGTACTCGATCGTTCCCATGAGGCCGAGTCCGACGACGAGGGCGATCGACCCGATGAGCATGATCGGCTTCCACTTGCCCGTCTTGGTGACCAAGCTGCCACCGACGGTGGACGCGATGAGCAGACCGGCGATCATCGGGATCGTCAACAGGCCGGACTGCGTCGGGCTCGCGCCACGAGCGAGCTGCATGTACTGCGCCAGGTAGACGGTCGCGCCGAACATCGCGATGCCCACGGCGATCGAACCGATGACGGCCATCGAGAACGTGCGGTTCTTGAAGAGGGTCATCGGGATGATGGGCTCCTTCGCGCGGAGCTCGATGAACACGGTGGCCGCGAGCAGGATCGCGGCACCGATGACCATCACGAACGAGGTCGGCGACACCCAGTCGAAGTTCTTGCCGGCGAGGGTGACCCAGATGAGCAGCAGCGAGACGCCACCGGCGATGGTCGTGATGCCCAAGTAGTCGATGGAGACCGTGCGCTTCGGCAACGTGCGGAGCTTCAGGGTGATCTGCAGCAGGATGATCGCGGCGACGGCGAAGGGCACGCCGACGAAGAAGTTCCAGCGCCATCCGAGGCTGTCGGTGAGGAGGCCCCCGAACAGCGGACCGCCGACGGTGCCGACTGCCATGACGGCGCCGAAGTAGCCGCCGTAGCGGCCGCGCTCCCGCGGGCTGATGATGTCGGCCAGGATGATCTGGCTCAGCGCAGTGAGGCCACCAGCGCCGAGGCCCTGGAGGACACGGAACGTGATGAGTGTCCCGGGGTTCTGCGAGAAGCCGGCGAGCGCGGATCCGAGGACGAAGATCACGAGTGCGAGCTGGATGAGCAGCTTCCGGTTGAACAGGTCCGCGAGCTTGCCCCACACCGGGGTGGAGACGGTGGTGGCCAGGAGCGTCGAGGTGACGACCCAGGTGTAGGCGCTCTCGCCCCCGCCGAGGTCACCGATGATCTTCGGGAGGGACGTGCTCACCACCGTCGACGCGAGGATCGCGACGAACATGCCGAGCAACAGCCCGGACAGTGCCTCGAGGACTTGGCGGTGGGACATGGCCGTGGGTTCGGCGGGGTGATCTTGACGGACAGTGGCGTCGGAACGTGACATCGGGGACTCCTGGACGGGACGGATGCCACTCTGCACCCTGAAATTTGACAGAGGTCAACTATAGCGTTTTGTTGACGTATGTCAAACGCTTCGGTGCTGTCCGACGACGCGCGCGGGTCCCGACCCGGCCGAGCAGGGACGCTCCTCGACCGGGTCGAGGCCTATCCCCAAGCAGCGGGCGTGGGCGCGTCGACACGGGCGTTCAGCTGGGCCATGAGACCGGCGAAGTCCTCGAGGTGCCAGGTGGCGACGATCCTCCCGTCGCGGACCTGGTGCATGTCCATGGTGCGCATCTCGATGCGCTTGCCGGTGGGCTCGTGACCCATGAACGCACCCTGATGCGTCCCCGAGACGGTGTTGCGGACAGCGACCCTGTCGCCCTGGACGATGACGTCCTGGTGCTCGACGCTGTAGTCAGGCATCGCGTGACGGAACAGCGCGATCTGTGCGGTCATGCCGGCCGGGCCCTGCTCCTGGCCCGGGGCGAGGGGGAGGTCGATCCAGTCCTCCGCCAGGACCTCGTCGTACACGGAGGTGTCACCAGTCCGGAAGGGCTCGTAGAAAGCCAGGACGATCTCGGCGGTGGTGGTGTCGTGCTCGTTCGTGGTGCTCATGGGGTTCGGACCTTTCGTGGCGGTGGTGTGGGTGTTGGTGGTGGGAGAGATCAGGCGGCGGGGTGGGTCGACCGGCCGCCGGGCCGCCTCGGACGATGCGGCGCCGAGGTCACGCGAGTGCCAGGACGAGGCCGGCGATGACGAGCAGCAGCGCCGTGGTGCCGTGGACGCTGAGGGCCTGGCGGAAGGTGCCGCCGTTGGTGACGACGATGATCGCGTCACCGATCGGGGTGATCGCCGCAGCGAGGAGCGCCCAACCGAAGACGTGCGGTCCGGCGACGGCGAGGACGACCAGGGGCACGATGCCCGAGGTGATGTCGCGGACCCCCTTGATGCTCGTGAACGCGCGCCGACGGTCCTCGGCGACGCCGAACCCCGCTGTGGCGATCGCCGGCGCGATGAGGAACCGGCCGCCGATGAAGAGGATGAAGAGGCATCCGGCAATGGCGACGGAGAAGGCTGCGATGAACACGAGTGATTCCTTTCGTTGTTAGGTAACGCTGATCTGCAACGACCGTAGCGCTTCTCGCCGACGATGTCTACCCGTGTTATCTAACTTTGCTCTGATACTCTCGGAGCATGTCCCCACGACCAGCACCGGACCTCGACCACCGGCGCGACGAGATCGTCAGCGCCGCCCGCCGCGTCGCGGAAGCCGAAGGGTGGGAGGCGGTGACGATGCGCCGTCTCGCTGCCGAACTCGGCGTCACCCAGCCCGTCATCTACTCCGCGTTCGCCGGAGGCAGGCAGGCGCTCATCGACGCCGTGGCCCTCGACGGCTTCGGCGAACTCGCGGCAGCACTCGAAGCCGCTCCTGCCGAGCCGTTGCCGCGGATGCAGGCGTACCTCGACTTCGCCGTCGGCCGACCCCGTCTCTACGAGGCGATGTTCTCGATGCCGTCCGGGCTCGAGTTCGGCTCGGGATCCGTTCCCGATGCGCTCCGACGTGGGTTCGCCGCGATCAAGGCGGCCTTCCCCGCTCCGGACGACACGGCGGCCGAGGTCGCGTGGGCCACGGTCCACGGGCTGGCGACGCTCGAGATCGGCGGGCGCCTCCCAGCGGTGCGATCGCGTGCCCGGCTCGACCACGCCCATCGAGTACTCACCGGGAGCTCGGGCCTGTGACGAACGACGCGAGGCGCGCCTCCGCGCTCTGCGGCGTCGCCGTGGCCATCAATGCTGCGGCCCGGCCCCGCTCCGGAGACCTCGACTCAGGGACCAACGGACGGTCGAAATCCAGCGGCTGACAACGGGAACGGACCACCCACTCGACGGTCGTTCGTACCGGAGATCGGATCGGCGAGGAGTCCCCGAGCCTTCTCGATCAGCGCAGCGAGGGCGGGAGGTGCCGACGCTCTTCGCCACGCCATCAGCACTTCGATCGGGGGAGCGTCGCGAACGAGCCGGAACGTGACCCCGGTTCGAGCGTGCAGTACGGCAGTGGCCTCCGAGGTCATCCCGGTCACCTGACCGGCGGCCACCAGCGTCAGCCAGTCGTCCACGTGCCGGGTGTCACGGAACGCCGCCGGGGCCGAGATGCCTGCCCAGAGGTCGGCTGTTGTGGTCCCGGTGCGCAGATCGATGCCGACGGTGCGGCCAGCGAAGTCGGCCAGGGTGACGCTCCGGCGTCGCGACAGGGGATCGTCGGAGGCGAGGGCCGCGAAGCGTCGCTCTGTGCCGATCGGAGCCGAGTCGAAGCGAGGATCATCGACAGGACGACGCAGGATCGCGACGTCGACGCCGCCCTCGGCGAGCCCCGCGGTCGGGGTGTTGCTCTGCACGAACGAGAGTGCCGGCTCGAGGTGCTCTGCCGCCCATTCGCGCTGGAACCTCGTCGTGTGTCGGCCGAGGGCCGACCATGCATACCCGATGCGGACCTCGGTGCTCGCGCGCGGAGTGAGGTCGCGCAGCGATTCGACCTCGTCGAGGATGCGGCGGGCGTGATCGACCACTCGTCGTCCCTGCGGCGTCAGCTCGAGCGAGCGCGTCGTCCGGCGCACGAGCGAGAAGCCGAGCGCTGCCTCGAGGGCTTGCACCGCTCGTGAGACAGAGGCCTGCGAGACGTGGAGATCGATGGCCGCGTCGCTGAAGGTCCCGGTCGACACCAGCGCCACGAGTGCGCGCAGCTGAACCAGAGTCACGTCCATGCGTCCAGCGTATAGATCGTCGTGGTCTGCATTTCCCGATCGCGCAGCCGCGAAGCACTGTGTTCACCATGACGGGAGAAGTGGTGACATCGGGCGGTTCGGTCAAGGTGCCCGGAGGGGCGGTCCTCGCCCTGCTCGGCAGTGCCGTGAGCAACCAGGTCGGAGCGGCACTGGGGGATCTCGCCTTCGCTCGTGTCGGCCCGCCGGGCGTCGTGGCCGTGCGGCAGCTCATCGCCGCGATCTCGCTCACCGCCCTCTCGCGACCGAACCTCGCCCGGATGTCGTGGGGGCAGTGGTGGCCTGCGCTGTCGCTCGGTGGGGTGTTCGCCGTGATGAACCTCAGCCTGTACACCGCCATCGGGCGGATCGGACTCGGCCTCGCCATCACGCTCGAGTTCCTCGGACCGGTCACCGTGGCCCTGGTCGGTGCACGGTCGTGGCGGGTGGCCGGTTGCGCGGTGGGTGCGGGCGCGGGTGTGGTCCTGTTGGTGTCTCCCGGTCCGTCGACCGACTGGATCGGCGTCGCGCCCGCCTGCACCGCGGCCTTGTGCTGGGCCGCGTACATCGTGCTGAACCGGGTCGTGGGGAGCCGGCTTCCGGGCCTCCAGGGACCCGCCGTGGCGAGTTGCGCGTCTGCGCTGGCCTCCCTGCCGATCCTGCTGTCGCTGCTCCTGACCGGGCGGTTCGACGTCTCCACCAGCGTGCTCTGCACGGCAGTCGGCGTCCTCTCGTCTGTGGTCCCCTACGCCCCCGACGTGGTGGTGCTCCGGCGGATCCCTCAGTCGTTGTTCGGGATCGTCATGAGCCTCAACCCGGTCGCCGCTGCTGCCGTGGGGCTGATCGTGTTGGGGCAGCAACTCGCTCCGTGGCAGTGGGGCGGGATCGTGCTCATCGTCGCCTCTGACGCGGTGGCCGTGGCCAGGTCCGGACCTCGTTCCCGTCCTCGCAGCCGCTGAAGCCCCTCCTGTGCGGCGACATCGCCACGAGCGATCGGTGGGGGTGGCGAGCAGCAGGTGCTTCGCTCGAGCCCGTTCGACGAGCACGTCCCTCTCCCGGCTCGTGGCCCGGAGAGGGACGTGGAGCAACGCGCTCAGGCCGTCTGCGTCAGTTCGGTCACGAGCGCGCGAGCCTCGCCGCTGGAGCCCAGGGGCACGGCACGGCTGGGGACATCGGCGGCCCGGGAGAGCGCGATGGCCACGTCGCCGACCTCGCCGGCGGACACCTGCTCCGGCTCGCCATCGACGAATCGGGTGCGGACGGGGCCGAGGACCAGGGCGTGGATCCTGCGGTCCGGCGTCTCGGCGGCCAGGACGCGTTGCATCATGAGCAGCGCGGCCTGCTCCATGCTCACCAGCCCGCTGCCCGGGACGGGGAACGTGGCGGACTGGCCGACGACCACGGTGTACGCGCCGAGTCCGCTCAGCCGCGGCACGATCGCCCGTGCCAGTGCCATGTGCGCGGTGGCGAGGCCGGTGAACGCGGCCCCCCAGTCGTCCTCGCGGATGCCGGTCAGGGGGCCGCCCTGCCACCATCCGCCGACCGGCACGACGACGTCGTCGATCCCGCCGAGCCGCTCGGTCATCTGACGGCCGAGCTCGTCCGCTCCGATGAAGGAGGTGTAGTCGTGCGTCGGGAGGTGCAGCAACGGCGAGACCCCGAGATGGCCGAGTGCAGCACGCAGCTCCGTGCCCCGCTCGTCCGAGCGAGTGGGAACGACGACATCGGCGCCGGCATCGAGGAACGCGCGGACGACACCTTCGCCGACGCCGCCGGTTCCGCCGGGGACCAGGACGCGCCGACCGGCGAGTGAAGCGGGGGATGGGGTGAATGGCATGAGAACTCCTTGGTCCGACCAATGTTGGTAGCACCAACGCTAACACCGATTCGTTGGCCATACCAACTGATAGTCTCGGTGCATGTCGGTTGATCCTCGACCTCCTCACGCGCTCCGCACCCTCGTCAGCTGGCAGGCCGCACGGGTGGCGACGATCGGCACCCGCCTGACCGCTGCGCGCATGCCGCTCGAGGCGCGTTCGGACTTCGCGGTGCTGTCCGCGCTGCAGGAGTACGGCCCGCTGAGCCAGGCGGACATCGGCAGGGTGCTGGGTCTGGACCGCAACAACGTCAACGGCATCGTCGTCCGGCTCGACGCCGACGAGTCCGTGCTCCGGACCCCTGACCCGGCGGATCGACGGCGGAACATCGTCACGATCACGGCGAACGGCGGGGAACGACTCGCCGATCTCCGAACGCAGGCCGACGCCGTGCAGGACGAGCTCCTCGCAGCACTGTCCCCCGCCGATCGCGACGCTCTCGTCCGCCTCCTCGGCGATGTGCTGGCAGCCCATCCGGCGCAACCAGCGTGACGTCGTCCTGACGGTCCCGCGGGGGAGGCGCGGAGAGCGCCCTCGAGCGGGTCGCGCGCTCGTCGAATCCGCCACCACGACCGCCGAGCCACCGATGGCCGGGAGCGTGTGCTCCCGGCCATCGGCGTTCGATGGTGCCCTGGACCTTACTGAGCGGTCCCGTTGGTGTAGGTGGTGACGGTCTGCGGCTGCCCCGTGTTCGCGCTCGTGGCGGCGGGCCCCTGGCCGTCGATCACATGGTCGATCGTCCCGGCGTTGCTGTTCAGCGCGACGGTCGTGAGGTCGTGCATGACGACCCCGGGCGTGTTCGGCACCTCGAACGACTGCGTCGCGTGGAGGGTCGGGTCGACGTTGGTGTAGATGTAGCTGCCGAGGCCCCACGCTTCGTGCGTCCGGACGTCGTCCGCGACCTTGTACGCGGCGTACCCGTTCACCCCGTCGTGCTGCCACGCGGCCTGGTTCGGGGCGTCGTACGGGAGCTCGTTCTGGAAGAACACCGTCCGACCGCGCTCACCGTTCCAGATGACGTTGTCCTTCTGGTAGTGCTCGACGAACAGGCCGGTCGCGGTGACGTCATCCCCGTTCACGACGACGCCGGTGTCGGCCGTGTTCACGGTCCAGCCGACGGAGCCCGCCACGCCGTGGTCGGCGCGCCAGGCCCAGATGTCATCGAGGATCGTGTCGTCGCTGTTCACCTCGAGGCTCGTCGTGGCCTTGCCGACGTGGGGGCCGCCGACGCGGAAGAAGACGTCCTGCAGCGCGGTGGGGTCCGTGGCGCTCGCGACGTGCTTGCCGCCCTTGTCGTGGCCCGTGCCGACGCGGAGCAGCGTCGGGGAGTTCACGGCACCGGCATCGAACGTCAGGCCGGCGATGTCGACGCCCTGCACGTCGGCGACGGTCATCGGGACGGCGCCGTTCTGGGCGGTCAGCGTGGCCATGCCGAGCCCGAGGACGACCGTGTCCGCTCGCTTGACGGCGATGCTCTGTGCGACGTCGTAGACGCCGGGGGTGACGAGCAGGTCCTTGCCCTGGGCGAGTGCGGAGTTGATCTTCGCGATGGAGTCCGACGGGTGGGCGACGAAGAAGCTGCTCAGCGGCAGCGACTGCCCGGGCGTGTGCCCGGTGGCCCACGTCGTCCCCGCCGAGTTCGTTCGCGCGCTGGGCACGAACACCCGGTAGGCGCCGTTCGCGTCGACGTAGAGGTACGGCTTCTCGCGCGATGCCGGTGTCGTCGCCAGCGTCGTGTAGGGCTGCTGGGGGAACGACTGCGCCGGCGCGTTGACGTCGCCGGAGAACACCTGGTTCCACACGCCGTTCGACCAGCCGGCGCCGAGGTCCGAGTTGCGGACGTAGAACTGCTGCTGCGATCCGTTGAGCGCCCCGCCCTGCAGTTCGGAGTCGGCGACGAACCCACCGCTCGCGTAGTTCGGGTTCTCGCAGTACGGCATGAACGTCGTGTAGTCCTCGACGTGGACACGGCGCATCGGCGCCGCCTGGGACACCGCCCACATCTCGCTGCCCGTGTGGCACGCGTCCGCGGTCGGGACGACGTGGATCGTCAGGTTGGAGACCGATCGCCAGAACGTGTCGAGCGCGCCGCTGCCGTCGGTACCGGTCGCGGTCACGCCCCCGTTGATGGTGACCCCGGACGGGTCCTGCCCGAGACCGTCGACCTCGGTGTAGTAGCCCACGCGGATGTCGAGCGGGTTCGTGCTCGATCCGTACGTTCCAGGCTCGAACAGCAGCGCGTACCGCTGCGAGCCCATCTCGTTGGCGGACTGCTGGGCGTACACGGCGTCGACCTTCGCCTGGATGTCGGCCTGCGGCATGTCGGGGGAGAACACGACGACGTTGGACCCGAACGCGGAGGAAGGCGGGTTCGGTGCAGCGACCGCGGTCTGGGTGGTCGCGAGGACGCCGAGTGTGGCGGCGCCGACGGCGACGGCGGCACCGAACAGGCGACGGCGTGACCGTCTCGTCCGGAGCGTGTGTGTCGGTGAGGAGGGCATCGTTGACCAGCTTCCGTTGCAGCGGCGGCATCGCCGTCCGCCCGCGGACAGCAGTGTCCTCGGGGCGGGCGCCATCGGCCGCCTGGGTGAAGAGTGTGAGCACTGTATCAACGCCCTGGTCGGGACGGACACCGGTCGGCTCCGAGGACCAGCGCCGGAGTGGGGAGCGGCAGACGCAGCAGCCCGCCTGAGTGCCGTCCCCGGAGCCGGAGAACGATGGAGGCCCTGACCACGAAGGAGAACAAGTATGAGCAAGGTCTGGTTCATCACCGGCGCGTCCCGGGGCTTCGGACGCGAGTGGGCGGAGGCCGCCCTGGAACGCGGCGACAGCGTCGCCGGGACCGCCCGCAACCCGGACGACGTCGTCGCACTCGCCGAGCAGTACCCGGACACGTTCCTCCCGATCCGTCTCGACGTCACCGACCGTGACGCCGACTTCGCGGCGGTGCAGCAGGCGGCCGAGCGCTTCGGGCGCCTCGACGTGGTCGTCAACAACGCCGGCTACGGACAGTTCGGGATGATCGAGGAGATCAGCGAGCAGGAGGCGCGCGCCCAGCTCGAGACGAACCTGTTCGGGGCCCTCTGGGTCACCCAGGCGGCGCTCCCGATCATGCGCGAGCAGCGGTCGGGCCGCATCATCCAGGTGTCGAGCATCGGCGGGATCAGCGCGTTCCCGATCACCGGCATCTACCACGCGTCGAAGTGGGCGCTCGAGGGGTTCAGCCAGTCGCTGTCCCAGGAGGTCGCCGGCTTCGGCATCACGGTCACCCTGGTCGAGCCCGGCGGGTTCTCCACGGACTGGTCCGGCCCGTCGTCCTCGACGAGCGCCGAGATCGACGCCTACGCCGACGTCCGGGAGGCCCGCAACGCGAGCCGTGCCGCGGCCAGCGCGGGCGACCCGGCCGCCACCCGTGGGCCGATCCTCCGGATCGTCGACGCCGAGGAGCCGCCGCTGCGCGTCTTCTTCGGGTCGGCGCCGCTCGGGATCGCCGAGAAGGACTACGCGAGCCGACTCGAGACGTGGCGCGCATGGCAGCCGGTCGCCGAGGAGGCGCACGGCAGCTGAGTGCCGGTGCCCCGGCGCGTTCCTCCACGCCGCGCCGGGGCTGTGCAGGCTGACCGGTCACCGCGTGGTGCGCCTGATCAGGAGGCCCCCGGACCTACCAGACGAGTCCGTCGAGATGGTTGTGACCGGAGAGCAGGTGGGCGACGCGACCCCACGCCACATCGCGCACCTCGGGGTCGGGATGATGCGCGGCGATCGCGAGCTCCACGAACAGGTCGTGGACGTCCAACCGTTCGCGGAGGTGCTCGCGCTCGAACAGCTCCGGGTAGGCGCCGTGCAGCCAACCGGGGACCTCGGCGAGCGATGGCCCGTCGAGCCCTCGAGCGTCGGGCGTCGGTGGGAACTCGGACGGTCGAGCGCACCAGCGCAGGATCGTGTCGAGCTCGGCGGTCGCTGGCTGCGCCAGTGCCTCCGCGAAGTCGATGATCCCGGTGACCCGGTCTCCGTCGACCATCACGTTGGACCCGTGGAGGTCGCCGTGGACGAGGACGTGGTGCTCGGCCGTGAACAGCGGAAGTCGCTCCCCGATCCAGTCGGCGACGTCCGCGAGCAGGCGCGGGTCATGCGTGGGTGAACGACGGGCGTCCTCGACCAGCTGGAGCATCGCGTGCACGACGGGTGGGTGGTACGCGGGCCACGACCCTCCGTTCAGCGCGTCGGCGAGCCACGGCGGCATCAGGTCGTCCGGTACGGGAACGCCGTGGAGTGCGCGCAACGCGGCTCCGAGGCTCTCGATCATCGCTCGCCGCAGGCTCGGATCGGCCGAGGGCCACGCGTCGTGCAGGGTCCGACCCGGAAGGCGTTCGGAGACGGACCAGGGTCCGTCCGGGCCGTCGCCGTGCGCGATGTGTCGAGCGTGCGGAACGGCACTGCCACCGAGCAGGTCGACGACCCTGGCTTCGTGGTCGTAGGCGTCACGGATCCGTCCGTCGCTCAGCCGGACGACGTACTCGTCGCCGACCCAGGCACGGCTCACCCAGCCGGCCTTGAGCAGGTACCGCCCCGTCGGCGGCAGCCCGGCTGCCGCCAACGTGCGCCGCAGCCGCGGGTCGGCCTCGTCGCTCACGTCGACTGCCGTGCCACGAGGAAACAGTCCGCCGTGCGCACGCCGCCCGTGACCTGCTCACCCTGGATCATCCGCATGAGCAGGTCCGCCGCCTGGCGCCCGACCTCCCGGAGGTTGAGGTCCACCGACGTGATGCTCGGCCGCGCGGCGTCGGTGATGACGCTCCAGTTGTCGACGCCGACGACGCCGACCTGGGTCGGCACCACGATGCCCGCCTCACGGAGGCAGTCCACGACGCCTCGCGCGATCTGGTCACTGGTGCAGAACACCCCGTCGAACTGCGTCCCGAGCAACCGGGTCGCGGCCTCGTACCCCCACCGTTCGCTCCACTCGCCGTACATCGCGTCGCCGCTGGCGAGTGTGGCGCCGGCGGCGGCGATCGCCCGCTTCGCGCTCTCGACGCGGTGCGAACTCGCGGTGTGTCGTCGGGCACCCGAGATGACCGCGATCGAGCGGCGGCCCGATCCCAGCAGGTGGTCGATCGCTCGGGCCGCGCCTGCTTCGTCGTCCGGCACGATCGAGACGTCGTCGGGGTCGAGCGACGGCGAGAGCGCGTACACGGCGGGGACGCCGAGCAGCTCGGTGATCGACGGGCGCGGATCGCTCGAGCGCCCCGTCACGACGATGCCGTCGACGCGCTGGTTGAGGAACGTCTGCACGTAGTGCGTCTCGCGGATCGGGTCGCCGCGGCTCTCGGCGAGCAACATCGAGACCTCGCCCGGGCCGAAGGTGTCCTCGGCGCCGGTGAGGATGGGGATGGTGAAGCGGCCGTAGGCGTCCGTCGACAGCACACCCACCAGGAAGGACCGCCCTGGGGCCACGCCCGCCGACCCTGGCGCCCCAGCGAGCCCGCGCATCGGTCGGGCGACCGCACGGTCGGCGCCCGGCACCGTCCGCCCCGGGGCGCGCACCGTCAGTCCCAGCTCCGTGGCGGCCGCGCTGACGCGTTGCCGCGTCTCCTCCGCGATCTGCCCCCGGCCGTTGAGGACCTTGGAGACCGTGCCGACGGACACCCCCGTTCGCGCGGCGACGTCGGCGAGGGTCACTTCACGTCGGTTGACCACTGCGTCCTCCTCCCGCTGCCAGCGTACGGCACACGGCAAACATTGCCGCAATACTGGTCGGATCAGCGCATTGACACGGCCACACCGCGAGCCATAGCGTCAGCAAACACAGCAAATCTTGCGGCAACGGTGCGGCAAGGAGAGATGCGGGAGATGACGATGAAGACATCGATGACGCGGCGGACTTCGGTCGCCGCGGCCGCCCTGACGATCGCGGTGATCGGGCTGGCCGGATGTTCTGCGAGTGGCTCGGCCGGTGGAGGCGGCGATGCGGCGAAGGGCACCGTCACGCTCTGGCAGCGTGACGGCGGTGTCGACCTGACGGACCAGGTCAAGGCGTACGAGAAGGCGCACCCGGACGTCACGGTGAAGATCTCCACGATCCAGGCCGATCAGTACCTCACGAAGCTCGCGAACTCGGCGCGAGCGGGATCCGTGCCCGACCTCGTCAGCTACGACATCGTCAACACGCCGCTGCTCGCGACGCAGGGTCTGCTCGCCGACGTCACGGACAAGGCGGGGAAGCTGCCGGACAAGGGCGACCTCGCTCCGGCTGGCGTCGCGATCGGCAGGCTCGACGGCAAGCAGTACGCCCTGCCGGTGGCACTGACCGGATCGCAGATGTTCTGGAACAAGTCCCTGTTCGAGAAGGCGGGGCTTGACCCGACCAAGCCGCCGACCTCCCTCGCCGAGGTCAAGGCCGCTGCAGAGAAGATCCAGGGGCTCGGCGGTGGCGTCACCGGATTCTCGACCCTCGGCGGCGTCGGGCAGGCGTGGACGGGGTTCCCGAGCGCCTGGGCGAAGGGCGGTAGCGTCCTCACCGCGGCAGGGAAGAGCCAGAAGGCCGAGTTCACCAGCAAGAACCTGGTCGGCATGGTCGATTGGTACCAGGACATGTGGAAGTCCGGGCTCATGCAGAAGACCGACGAACCGAACCAGGACCCGGGCAACGTCGGGCAGGAGAACGCCCTGAACGGCAAGGTCGGCATCGTGTTCACCGGCGCGAACACCCTCACCGCGAAGAAGGCCGACTTCGGCAGCGCCGTCGGGATCCCCGGCGTGGACGGCGGTTCTGGTTCCTTCCTCGGCGGTGACGAGATCGGCATGACGGCCGGTGCGAAGAACAGCGACGGTGCGTGGTCGCTCATGAAGTGGCTCGTCAGCTCGAAGAAGGCCGCGCGGATCGATCTCTCGCAGGGCTGGATCGCACCGGACCTCACCGTGGCGAAGAGCCTCGCGACCGACGAGTGGTCGAAGGACATCGTCGACACGCTCGCGATCGGCAAGCTCCCGAAGAGCATCGCCTACAACGCGGTGATCAACGACCCCAACGGTCCGTGGGCACAGCAGTCCCAGAAGGTGATCTTCCAGGGCGCTGACGCCTCGACGGCCCTCGCGAGCGCCGAGAAGCAAGCGAACGCGCTCATCGGGCAGGCCTACAGCCAGGTCGGGAAGTGACGGCCGTCACCTCCTCGGCGCTCGCCGGGGTCGCGGACGGGCGCATGGGTGCCCGGCCGCGCTCCGCCGGCCGTCGGCGCCAGACACTGGCATGGGTGCTCGTCGCCCCCGCGCTCGTCCTCGCGGTCGTGTTCTTCGTCGTGCCGATGGTGCTGCTCGTCGTGATGTCGTTCTCGAACTGGCCCCTCCTCGGCCGGGTCAGCCCCGCCGGCGTCGGGAACTACGTACAGGCGTTCCAGGATGCGGCGTTCTGGCACTCGCTCGTGTTCTCGCTCCTGTTCACCGTCGTGTCGGTGCCGGTCGGGATGGCCGTGAGCTACGCCGCCGCGACGATGGTCCGGGGTGAGGGGCGGTTCGTCTCCTTCGTCCGGACGGCGTTCTTCATGCCGGTCGTCATCGGGTTCACCGCCGCCGCCTACATGGCGAACGTGCTGCTCGTGCCGGGCACCGGGGCGATCAACGTGCTCCTCCGGTCGGTCGGAGTGACCAACGGGGACACCGCGTGGTTCACGGCACCGGACACGGCGTTCTGGGCGGTCGTCGTCCTGACGGTGTGGAAGTCGATGGGCGTCGCGATGATCCTGCTCATGGCGGGCATGCAGGCCGTGCCGGGCGAGGTGATCGAGGCGGCGAAGATCGACGGCGCCGGATGGTGGCGTCGCGAGGGGTCCGTCGTGTTCCCGCTCGTCCGGCGACAGTTCGCGCTCTGCCTGCTGCTCGCGGTGTCCGGCTCGATCCTCGTCTTCGACCAGTTCTACGTGCTGACCAAGGGCGGCCCGAGCGGCGCGACCACGACGACCGTGATGTACACGTACCAGCAGTCGTTCGTCCGGTACGACCTCGGCTACGGCGCCGCCCTGTCGATGATCCTCACGGTGATCATCCTCGTCATCGCGATCGTCCAGCTGCGGGCGCTGCGCTCGACCAGTGCGGAGGACGAGCGATGAGCACGACGGACGTGACGAAGCGAACGGCAGCGGCGCCTCGACGTGACGCGAGCCGAGCCTCCAGACCGGATGCCGCGAACCGGACCGGACTGCCGCATGCGCCCGCGCGGCGGCGGCGTGGGCCCGACGCGAGTGGTGTCGCCTACGTCGCCATCGGGACGGTGCTCGCGCTCCTGTTCATCGCGCCGGTCGTCTACATCCTGTTCCGGTCGTTCCTGCCGGCCGACGCCGACGCCCGGGGGATCGGGCCGGAGTCGCTCGCGACGCTCACACTCCGGAACTACGGGAAGGTGTTCGACCCGTCGGTGGACCTGCGGCAGAACATCGTCAACTCGTTCGTGGTCGCCATCGCGGTCGCGGTCCTCGTGGCGCTCGTGTCGACGCTCGCCGCCTACGCCCTGTCGAAGATCCGGTTCCGCGGCTCGTCGGTCGTGTTCATCCTCCTGCTCGCGCCGCTCGTCGTGCCGTTCCAGGGACTGCTGACGCCGCTGTCGATCGTGCTCGGCAAGCTCGGGCTGCTCGATTCGCTGGCCGGGGTGGTGCTCGTCCTCGTGACACTCCAGCTCCCGTTCTCGGTGTTCGTCATGCGCAACACCTTCGACGGCATCCCGTCGGAACTCGAGGACGCGGCAGCGATCGACGGCGCCGGCACCGGGCGGATCCTCCGCTCGGTGATGCTCCCGCTGGCGTGGCCAGGGCTCGTCACGGTCGCGCTGTTCGGGTTCATGGCCGGCTGGAACGACCTCCTGAGTTCGGTGACGTTCCTGTCGACGGACAGCAAGTACACACTCCCGCTCGCGCTGTCGAGCATCAGCACGTCCTTCAAGATCCCCGGGGTCCCGGTGATCGACCCCGGACTCCTCACCGCGGTCGCGTGCGTCGCGACCGTTCCGGTGGTCGTGCTGTTCCTCGCCCTGCAGCGCTACTACACCAGAGGCCTCATCGGAGGATCGATCAAATGACAATCGCCAGCACCACGACCACCACCACGACCACCGAGGGGCGATCACACCGGCCGCTGCCGCTCGGGAGCATCACGCCACGCGGCTGGCTGCTCGACCAGCTCCGGTTGCAGGCCGACAACATCACCGGGCAGCTCGAGGCGATCTGGCCCGACGTCGGGCCGGACAGCGGCTGGCGTGGGGGAGCGGGGGAGAACTGGGAGCGCGGGCCGTACTACCTCGACGGGCTGGTCCCGCTCGCGCACGTGCTGCAGGACGACCGGCTCCTCGCCCTGGCGACGCCGTGGATCGAGTGGATCCTCGCATCGCAGCGCGACGACGGGTTCTTCGGGCCGATCGGCAACGACGACTGGTGGCCGCGGATGGTCGCCCTCAAGGTGCTCACGCAGCACGCTGACGCCACGGGCGACGAGCGGGTGCCGCCGTTCCTCGAGCGGTACTTCCGGCACCAGCTCTCCGCGCTCCCGGGCCGGCCGCTGACCTCGTGGGGACGTGCTCGGGGCGCCGACAACGCGCTGTCCGTGTGGTGGCTGTACGAGCGGACCGGCGACCCGTGGCTGCTCGACCTCGTCGACCTGCTGGCAGCGCAGACCATCCGGTGGGACGACTACCTGGCGAGCGACCTCATCACCGGCCCGGCCCGGACGTTCTCGCACCGGACGCACGGACCGAACGTCGCCATGGGTCTGAAGACGGGAGCCGTCTCGGCGCTCCGCGACCGGGACGTCCGTGGCCACACCGCTCGGACGGAGGCGTCGTTCACCGCGCTCGACCGCTGGCACGGGCAGGCGAGCGGATGGTTCTCCGGCGACGAGTGGCTCGGCGGACGTGAGGCCACGGCCGGCATCGAGACCTGTCAGGTCGTCGAGATGATGTTCACCGCGGAGGTGCACGCGCAGGTGTACGGACGCGGCATCGACGGCGACCGGCTCGAGTCGCTCGCGTACAACCTGCTCCCGGCGTCGAGCGACCCCGAGATGCGTGGGCACCAGTACCACCAGCAGGCGAACCAGGTCGAGGTGTCGGTCGGCCGGCGGGAGTGGAGTTTCTCGTCCGACGACGCCGGGATCTTCGGACTCGAACCCCACTTCGGGTGCTGCACCGCCAACCTCCACCAGGGGTGGCCGAAGTTCGTGTCGCACCTGTGGCTGCGCGACGCGGACGGGCTGCGGGTCGTCGCCTACGCGCCGTCCGCGATCGCGACCGAGGTGGACGACGATGCGGTGTCGATCGTCGTGGACACCGAGTACCCGTTCGACGAGAGCGTGAGGATCCGGGTCGCGACCTCGCGCACGACGCCGTTCGCCCTGCGGCTGCGCGTCCCGTCGTGGGCGCAGGGCGCCGAGTTGACGGTCGGCGGTGTCCGTGTGGCGATCGGATCGCCGGGGGCCGATGCGGGCCTCCCGATCGTGGACGGGTACGTGACCCTGGAACGCGACTGGTCGGCGACGGGGGACGTCGTCCTCGTCCTGCCGATGCGGGCCCGGGTCGTCCGGCGCGAGCGTCAGGCCGCCGCGGTGCGGCTCGGGCCGCTGACGATGGTGTACTCGCCGGGAGAGCGGTGGGTGGAGCACGACGGGGCGCCCGGCATCGGCGAGTGGGAGGTGCACGCGCGCGGGTCGTGGAACTGGGCGCTCGCCGAGGTCCGCGACGCTGCGGGATGGCGGGTGACCCGCGGTGCAGTCCCGGCTGCCCCCTGGTCGTTGGAGGACCGGCGGCGTGCGCCCGTCGTGCTGCACGCCCCGGGTGCGCGCGCGACCGAGTGGCGGATGGCCGGGGCACAGGCGGACACGCCGCCGTTCAGCCCGGTGCTCGACCACGGACCGGACGACGACCTCCGTCTCGTGCCGTACGGATCGGCTCGGCTGCGGGTCACCGAGTTCCCGGTCATCGGGAACTGGCGGGACATCGACGATCCGGACGAGCCGACGGAGCGGTGACCGGGGCTCGGAGGCGTGAGGGCTGCGCCTCCGAGCCGCCGACGCCGCGGGGTTCGAGGTCGTGGTCGATCTGCCGGCGGAGTTCGGCCGGCTGCCGTGCGCTCAGCCGCTCCCGCGCCGCGCCGCCTACCATCGCCCACGTCATGTCCGTGCCCGCCTGCTCCGTCGTCCGCCGCCGGGCACGCCCGTTCCTCGCCGCCGCGACCGCGCTCGTCGTCGCGTCGGTCCTCAGCGCGTGCGTCGGTCCGTCCACGCCCGGAGGCCCGTCGCCGCGATCCTCCCGGCCCGCCTCCGCCTCCCCGTCGCGCCCCACAGGGACCCCGACCCCGACGCCGACCCCCGACCCGCTCGCCGGCCTGACGCTCGAGCAACGCGTCGGGCAGCTGTTCATGGTGGGCACCCCGGCGACCGCGGCGGGCGTCCAGGCGCTCGAGGCGGTGCGGACGCACCACGTCGGCAACGTGTTCCTCTCCGGCCGCTCGACGTCCGGCACGGCCGCGACCGCCGCCGTCGTCCGGCAGGTCACCGGTCTGGTGTCTGACGACACCACCGCGGGACTGCCGATGTTGGTCGCCACGGACCAGGAGGGCGGGCAGGTGCAGGTGCTCCGTGGCCCGGGGTTCTCGGACATCCCGGACGGTCTCGCCCAGGGCACGATGCCGCCGGCCGCGCTGCACGACGACGCGGTGACGTGGGGGCGGCAGCTCGCGGCTGCGGGGGTGGACCTCGACCTCGGGCCGGTGGTGGACCTCCTGCCCTCGCCGGCGACCGCGGCGGCGAACCCGCCGATCGGGCGGTACCGCCGCGAACTCGGCTTCGACCCGGGCACGATCACGGGCGCGGCCGACGCGTTCCGCGGGGGCCTGCAGGCGGCCGGCGTACAGAGCGTCGTGAAGCACTTCCCGGGCCTCGGGAACGTGACGGGCAACACGGACTACACGAGTGGTGTCACCGACAGCGTGACGACCGCCGACAGCCCATCCGTGCAGGTGTTCCGCGCCGAGGTCCATGACGGCGCCCGGTTCGTCATGACGTCGACCGCGTACTACTCGCGGATCGACCCGTCGATGCCGGCCGCGTTCTCGCCGACGGTGGTCCAGGGCCTGCTGCGCGGCCAGCTCGGGTTCGACGGCGTCGTGGTCACCGACGACCTCTCGACCGCCGCCCAGGTGCAGCAGTGGACCCCGGCGCAGCGGGCGGTCCTGGCGATCCAGGCGGGGTCGGACATCGTGCTCGCCTCCGCCGATCCGAGCGTGGTCGACCCGATGGTCGACGCGGTCGTCGCGAAGGCCCGGACCGACGCGTCCTTCCGGCAGCAGGTCGACGCGGCCGCGCGGCGCGTCGTGCAGGCCAAGCAGCAGTCGCTCGGCTGACGTCGCGTGCGCTCGCGGCGCGCGATCGTGCAGCCGTCCGCCCAGTCGGGCCTGTGATCTGGTTGCATGAGACGCTTCCTCGACGGCCGGAACCGGAGATCCATGTCCCTTCCTGAACACCACGTCCGACGACCGCGGACGCCAGCGGTGGTCGGCCTGGCCGTCGCCGTCCTCCTCATGGCCGCCGCAGTGCTGATCCCGAGACTGACCGGCTGGCGCGTGCACGTCATCGCGTTCCCGCCCCTGCACGCGCACTGGGACCCGCGGGTCGGGCCGGGGACACTGCCGGCGGTGGCGCTGGCGGTGCTCGGGGTGGTGTTCGCACACCGGGTGGCCGCTCGGGCGCGCTGGGCGGTGCTCGTGCCCGGCGCGTACGCGGTCACGGTTGCGTGGTTCGCGGCGCTCGCACTGGTCGACGGCTCCCACGGCATCGGTCACGTCCTCGACACCCCGTACGAGTACATGGACACGGCGCGGGCCGTGGCTGGGCATCCGTTCGCCCAGACCCTCCACGGGTTCATCCCACGCATCGTGGGCGGCCCGGGCAAGTGGCCGGTCCACATCGCCGGGCACCCGCCCGGGGCGTTGCTCTTCTACGTGGTCCTCGTCCGGCTCGGGTTCACGACCGGCCTGGCGGCGGGCTGGATGACCTTGCTCGTCGCGGCGACGACGCCGGTCGCGGTGCTGCTCACCCTGCGTACCCTCGGCGCCGATTCCGCCGCCCGCCGTGCCGCCCCGTTCCTCGTCCTCGGTCCCGCAGCGGTGTGGTCGGCCGTCTCCGCCGACGCGGTGTTCGCTGCGTGCGGCGCCTGGGCGGCCTGTCTGCTGGCCCGGTCGGCGACGAGCCGGCGCGGCGGGGCCGCCGCCGCGTGGGGTGTCGCAGCGGGACTGCTGTTCGGGTGCAGCGTCATGCTCTCCTACGGGCTGCCCTTGCTCGGCGTCCTGGCGGTGGGGGTGCTCGTCGCGGCACGTTCGTGGCGACCACTCGTGTGGGGGCTGCTCGGTGCCGTCGCGGTCGTCGGGGCGTTCGCGCTGTGGGGGTTCGCCTGGTGGGAGGCGTACCCGGTCCTCCGCGAGCGGTACTACAACGGCGTGGCACACAAGCGTCCGTTCGGGTACTGGGTCTGGGGTGACCTGGCCGCGTTCGCCTTCAGCGCGGGACCGGTGATCGGGCCTGCCGTCGCACAGACGCTCGTGCGAGCGCGCGCGGTGCTGCGCGGTCACGGCTGGATCCATGCGTACCGGCGGCTCCCTCGGGCGACCGTCGTCCCGGTGGTCCTGGCACTCGCCGGCGCCGCCATGGTGTTCCTCGCCGACGTATCGGGGATGAGCAAGGCCGAGGTGGAGCGCATCTGGCTGCCCTTCGCGCCGTGGGTGCTCGTCGGGACGGCGTTGCTCTCACCCCGCTGGCGATGGTCCGGCCTGGTCGTCCAGGTCCTGACCGCCCTCCTCGTGCAGCACACGCTCGACACGGGATGGTGAGACGGCGCTCCGGACCACGCGATGCGGCGTGCGAGGGGTACCATCGACCTGTCCGCGGCGTTCCCCCCAACTCCGCGGATCCGCCCCGGCGGGCTTCCCCCGAGTCCGCCGGGGCATTTCCACGTCCCGGCCGGGTCGACCTCCGGCGCCGGTCAGTACTCGACCGCGTGGAACCCGCCGTCGGCGTGGACGATCGACCCGGTCGTGGCCGGCAGCCAGTCGGAGAGCAGCGCGACGATGGTCCTGGCCACGGGTGTCGGGTCGGTGCGGTCCCAGGCGAGCGGGGCCCGGTCCTCCCAGAGGCCGTTCACCTGGTCGATGCCCTCGATCGCCCGCATGGTGAACGAGTCGACGGGGCCGGCGGCGACGAGGTTGGTGCGGATGCCGCGCGGACCGAGGTGCAGCGCGAGGTACCGGTTCACGGACTCGTACGCCGCCTTGGCGACGCCGGCCCAGCCGTAGACGGGCCAGGCCCGGGAGGCGTCGAGCGTGCACCCGACGACGCTCGCGCCCGCGCCGAGCAGCGGGTCCGCGCCGCGGACGAGCGATTGCAGCGAGTACGCGGAGACCCGGAACGAGTGGGCGACGTCGTCCCACTCGGCATCGCTGAACCCGCCGCCGACGACTGACGGCAGGCTCGCCGAGATGCAGTGCACGACGCCGTCGAGTCGGTCGGTGTGCTCGCGGAGCCGGTCGGCCAGGAGGCCCACGTCGGCCGGTTCCTCGGCGTCGAACTCCACGACGGGCGCGGTCGTCGGCAGCCGTCGTGCGACGGCCTCGGTGATGCGACGGCGCCGCCCGAACCCGCTGAGGATCACGGTGGCGCCCTGCTCCTGCGCGATCGCGGCGGTGCGGAACGCGATCGAGGACTCGGTGAACACGCCCGAGACGAGCACGGTCTTGCCGGCGAGGAGGCTCACGAGCGTGCCTCGAACGACAGCAGCAGGTACCGGCTCGCCGCCACCGTCCGGTCCACCCGCGCCGCACGGACGCGGAACCGGGCGGGGGAGCCGTCGTCGCGGACGAGTCGCACGTCGTGCGTGGCTGCGTCGTGGTCGACGCTCCGACGCGCGGCGGCGACGAACTCCTCGAAGGCGGGACGGTCCTCCGCGAGCGCGAGCGAGGCGATGTCGCCCTCGAACGGCTCGTGGAGCCCGAGCCGCCCCCAGCTCGGCGACGTCATGAACGTCGACGACTGGAGGCAGTCGACGGCGGCGTACGCGACGTCACCCGCGAGCGCGAAGTAGGCGCGGGCGAACTCCGCCGCGTCGACGATGTCGAGACCGGTCGTGCGGTACGTGCTCGGCTTCGGGACCTCCCGCGTGAACCCGTAGGCGTAGAACACGCCCGGCCGGTCGGGCAGGACGGTCGACGTGCCGACGAGTGCCAACTGCTTGCGGCCGGGGTTCGGCGTGTCCGGGCGGGTGACGGCACCGAAGGTGAGGAGCTGGTGCACCCCGTTCGCGGCGGCGAGCCCGGCGTCCACGGTCGTCTTCACCCGCGCACGCTCCTCGTACGGCAGGAGTCGCGTCAACCAGTCGCCGACCGGACCCCGGCTCGACTGGACCTCGTCCGGGCTGAACTCGTGCAATCGGTAGAGGCTGGCGTCCCACTGCGACGACGTCGACCCGACGTTGTTGCCGGACGTGTCCACCGTCCACTGCCACGCACCGATGAGCGGCGGCTCCGGCACGGGGTCGGCAGCCGGGACGAACACGCCGTACGCGCCCGTCACGTGCGACCGGTCCGGCGTGATCACGGGCCGGGCGTCGACCTGGTACGCATCGCCCCCCAGGTGCACGATGCGTCGCAGGGCCGCGCCCGACCCGATCACCTCGGACAGTGCGGGGAGCAGCACCTCGCGCGCGCGGCGGTCCAGGTTCCGCCGAGGGCTGACCCCGGCGTGCTCCTGGTCACCGACCGCGAGCAGGGTCGTGACGGCACCGAAGTGATCGACGACGACCCACCGGCCGACGGGATCGACCTCGGTGTTCGCCATCCTGTGCCTCCGCGCTCGGGATCCCGGGGCGGGCACGGCAGGGCCGGACCGAGCGCGTCCGCGCCCCAGAACGTCCAGCCTGAGCCGCTGTCCAGCGGCCATGCTCACGAGGCATCCGCCCCGCACGAACAGGACCGTAGCAGATAATCGACCCGTGCAGACCGACGTCGAACCGCTGTCCGTGATCGTGTTCGGGGCATCGCGGGGCATCGGCGCCGCGACGGCCACGGCGTTCCACGAGGCCGGCCATCGCGTCGTCGGCACGCACCGTGGTTCGGGCGTCCCGTCCGGTGTCGTGGGCGTCCAGGCGGACATGCGCGACGAGGGATCCGTGGCGGACGCGGTGCGCACGGCGGTGGAGCACGGACGGCTCGACGTCGCGGTGGTGAACGCCGCCGTCGCACCGCAGGAGCTCCTGGTGCGGATGACCGCGGCGTCGATCCGCGAGGTGCTCGAGGTGAACCTGGTCGGGGCGATGCTCGCGACGAAGCACGTGGCGAAGGCGATGAACCGGCAGCGGTCGGGCTCGATCGTGCTCGTGTCGTCCGAGAGCGCGCGCGTCGGCATCCCGGGCAGCAGCCACTACACGGCGTCGAAGGCCGCACTCGAGGGCTTCATGCGGTCGGTCATGTGGGAGTACGGCCCCCGCGGCATCCGGATCAACGCCGTCGCACCGGGTCCGACCGAGACCGACATGCTCGCCCCGATGACGGACGAGCACCGTCGGGCCCTCCTCGAGCGGATCCCGCTGGGGCGGGTGGGGCGTCCCGACGAGGTCGCGGACGTCATCCGGTGGGTGGCGCAGAGCACGTACCTCAACGGGGCGGTCGTGCCCGTGACCGGCGGCGAGGGCTTCGGGGTCTGATCCCGCCCCCGACCACCGGGCCCGTCAGTCCTCCTGCTGGTGCGCCGCGCGGTCCGGGTGGTCGTGCGAGGTCTCTCGCCGGCCCTCCATGAGCTCCTTGGTCCGGAGCAGGCGGAGCGCCGTCACGAGCACCAGGCCGCCGAGCACGTTGAACAGGAGCGTGTACCCGAACCACCCCAGCCACTGTCCGTACGTGATGTCGACACCGCTCTGGATCGCGCCGAACACCAGCAGCGAGTCGAGGATCGAGTGGAACAGCTGGAGGCCCGCGAGCAGGAACCCGCCGGCCACGGCGGCGACGAGCTTGGCCGGATCGGAGTCCGTGCCCTGCTGCATCCGGGTCATCAGGGTGATGGTGCTGCCGCCGAGCACGGCCAGCACGACGCTCTGCAGGTCGAACGGGGCGTCGATGTAGTGGTGCGCGGCCTCGCTGAGCGTGGGGTGCCACTGGGGGAACGCCTGGACGACGAGCCACATGAACACCCACCCGCCGACGAGGTTCGCGACGAGGGTGCCGCTCCACAGCTTGAGGAGTTGCAGCAGGCTCCCCTCGCGCGCGACGACGGCCGCGACGGGCATGAGGAAGTTCTCGGTGAACAGCTCGCTGTGCGCGAGGTGCAGGGCGATGAACCCGATGCCGAACGCGAGGCCCGCGAGCAGGTGGCTGCCGGTCTCGGTCAGGACGGCGAGGTAGGCCATCACGCCGAGGCCGACCTCGAGACCACCGAAGAACCCCGAGATGAGCACCGCTCGCACGGTCCGCTGCAACCGTTCCGCACCCTCCTCGATCGTCGCCTCGAAGGACTCGAGGAGTTCGTCCTCGACGGGCGCGTCGGTGGAGCCGAGTTCGCGGCGTCGATCGTCAGTCATGCTCCGGAGGGTATGCGGCCTCCCTGGTCGGACGGGACGGACCCCGGCGGCCACCGCCGGGCAGCCCGCTTGACACCCGATTTTGAGCGCTATAAATTGGCGCGCACGCCGCAATCAAGGGAGATGTCGCGTGTCCCGTCCTGTCTCAGTGAGCCGCCGGTCCTTCCTCGTCGGCTCCACCGCACTCGCTGCGCTCGGTCTCGCCGGCTGTGCCGCGCCCGGTGCCGGCGGCGGCACCACGCACCTCCGGTTCTACGAACAGAAGCAAGAGGTCATCGCCTACTTCGACACGCTGCTCCGCCAGTTCGAGCGGGAGCGGCCGGGCATCTCGGTGGTGCACGACTCCACCAACGTGATCGCCCCGCAGTTCGTGCGCGGTGCCCCGGCGGACGTCGGCTGTTTCAACGACAACCTCGAGCTCGCCCGGTACATCAAGCGCGGCGTGCTCAGCGACATGTCCGACCTGCCCTCGGCCCGGACCGTCCGCACGGACATCCGCTCCCTCACGGACCAGTACGCGACGTACCCGGGGCGGACGAGCGTGCTCCCGTACTCCCTCGCCGCGGCCGGCGTCATCTACAACAAGAAGATCTTCGCCGACCACCACCTGCCGGTGCCCGAGACGTGGTCGCAGTTCGTCGACGTCTGCAAGGAGCTCAAGAAAGCCGGGATCACCCCGATCTACGCGACGGACAAGGACACGTGGACCCTGTGGCAGGGCCTGTTCGACTACGCGGTCGGCAGCCTCGTCGACACGGGACGGTTCTTCCGGCGGATGAAGGAACTCGGCACGGACGTCGGACCCGACTCCGAGGTCTCGTTCGAGAAGACCCTGGCGGTCCCGATGGAACGCGCCAAGACGATCTCGACGTACTTCAACCCCGACCATGCCGTCCGCTCGTACGCCGACGGCAACCTGGCGTTCGGCAAGGGCCAGGTGGGGATGTACCTGCAGGGGCCGTGGGCCCTCGGGCAGATCGCGCTCGTCGACAAGCGCCTGTCGGTCGGGACGTTCCCGCTGCCCGTGTCCGAGGACCCGGCGGACCGCAAGGCCCGGGTGAACATCGACCTCGGCCTCTACATCCCGACCGCGACGGCACACCGCGAGGAAGCTCGCGAACTCGTCGAGTTCCTCATGCGTCCGTCGGTCATCGACGCCTACAACCAGGACAACCTGGCGTACTCGACACGGAAGGGCGCGCCCGCGCAGCAGGACGAGCGGGTGGCGGGCCTCCAGCCGTTCGTCGACCGGGCCGCGTTCTACCAGGGCGCGGGGACGTTCATGCCGAACTCGATCCCGCTCGGCAACTACCTGCAGTCCGCCACGCGGAGCGGGAACTTCGACGGCATGCTCCGCCAGCTCGACGCGGACTGGCGGCGCCTCGCCGGACGGGACGCACTCGTATGACCCCCATGACGATGTCCGACCTCGACGAGGAGCGATCGTGACCCTGCAAGCACCCCTGTCGGACCGAACCGCGGATGAACTGCCGCCGAGACCGACGACCCGGCCCGCTCGGCGGCGGCGCGTCGACCCGATCTACGCCTTGTTCCTGTTCCCGGCGCTCGCGCTGTTCACCGCGTTCGTCGTGGTGCCCGCCGTGATCGGCATCTTCTACAGCTTCACGAACTACGTCGGGTACGGCCGGTGGTCCTTCCTGGGGCTGCGGAACTACACGACGCTGTTCACGGATCCGAACATCATCGCCTCGTACGGCTTCACGCTCGGGTTCGCGGCGGTCACCGTCGTCGTCGCGCAGGTGATCGCCCTGGCGCTGGCCGTGGCGCTGTCGCGGCGGATCCGGTTCGCGGCGCCGCTGCGGAGCGTGTTCGTCATCCCGATGGTGATCTCCGGGATCGTCGTCGCGTACGTGTTCAACTACCTGTTCTCGAACTCGCTGCCGGCCCTCGCCACCGCGGTCGGGTTCCACCCGCTCGAGCAGAGCATCCTCGGCAACCCGGACCTCGCGTGGCTCGCCATCGTGATCGTGTCCGCCTGGCAGACGATCCCCGGAGCCCTGCTCGTGTACACCGCCGGTCTCACGGCGATCTCGGACGACCTGTACGAGGCGAGCGCGCTCGACGGCGCCAGCTCCTGGAAGCAGTTCCGCTCCATCACGCTGCCGCTCATCGCCGGGTTCATCGTCATCAACACGGTGCTCGGCGTGAAGGGCTACCTCGGCGCCTACGACGTCATCGTCGGTCTGACGAACGGTGGCCCCGGCACCGCGACCAGCAGCGTCGCCATGACGATCTTCGGCGGGTTCACGGGCGGCGACTACGCGTACCAGATGGCCAACGCCACGGTGTTCTTCATCGTCACCGTCGTGATCTCCGTCGCCCAGCTCCTCGTCACCCGCGGAAGGACCATCCGACTGTGACCTCTGTCGACCTCCACCACGACCAAGTGGCCGGCTCCAGCGCCGGCCGCCCCACCACCACGCGTCGGCGTCGTCGGCTCGGCCGCACGAACTGGCCGCTGACCGTCCTGCTCATCCTGGCGTCGCTGACGGTGCTCGCCCCGCTGTGGGTCACGCTGTCGATGGCGTTCAAGACGAGTGCGCAGTCGGTGGACGGGAACGCGTTCTCGTTCCCGGCGCCGTTCAACCCCGCGAGCTTCGTGCAGGCGTGGCGGCTCACGCACTTCCCGGTGTCGTTCGGCCTGTCGCTCGGCGTCGCCGCGATCACGGTCGTCCTGACGCTGTTCCTCAGCTCGCTCGCCGCGTTCGCGATCGCCCGCAACTGGGACAAGCGGATCTACCGCTGGTCGCTGTACTACCTGCTCGCCGCGCTGTTCCTGCCGTTCCCGGTGGTCGCCCTGCCGCAGATCCAGCTCACGGCACTGACCGGTCTCGACAACCCCGTCGGCGTCGGCATCCTGCACGCGATGTTCCAACTGTCGTTCAGCGTGCTGCTCTACTCGGCGTACCTCCGCTCGCTGCCGATCGAGCTCGAGGAGAGCGCCCGCATCGACGGCGCGACGACGTGGCAGATCTTCTGGCGCATCGTGCTGCCGCTGCTCGGTCCGATGAACGCCACGGTCGGCATCTTCGCGTTCCTGGCGTCGTGGAACGACTTCATGATGCCGTCGCTCATCACCGCGGACCCGAGCCTGCAGACCCTGCCGGTCGTGCAGAACATCTTCCAGAGCCAGTTCGGCACGAACTACAACATCGCGTTCGCGTCGTACCTCATGGCCATGGCGCCGACGATCGTCGTGTACCTGTTCGCCCAGCGCTGGGTGATCAGCGGCGTGACGCAGGGCGCCGTCAAGCACTGACCGACGCGCGCCGTCGAGCACCGACCGGCGGGTTCCGCCCGGGAGGCCCACCCCACCGCACACGGGTACCGTCGCGTCCGACCACCCCACCGACCTGGAGGACCATGTCCGACTCCGTCACGCAGCCCACGCCCGACGCCACTCCGACCGCGCTGCCCGTCATCCGGCCGCTGCCCGGCGCCGCGCCGCGGGCGCGCGACGACC